>CAJUTL010000073.1 GCA_910589395.1 uncultured Oscillospiraceae bacterium | reverse complement strand
CGGGAAACCGGTTTCTGACCCGACCATAGGCAGAACGATAAATTGGAATTTGCAGCGTGCCGCTGCACCAACTCGTGAAGCAGCTTGGTGCGGGAAACCGGTTTCTGACCCGACCATAGGCAGAACGATAAATTGGAATTTGCAGTGTGCCGCTGCACCAACTCGTGAAGCAGCTTGGTGCGGGAAGTTAATCCCTGACCCGACTGTTAGTAAGCAGATAAATTGGAATTTAGAGGTTATCCACTCACCTCCCTCCTGTCATTCTGAACGAAGTGAAGAATCTCGCCCTTTGGCTCTTTTCCCAGAAAACAAGGACGAGATCCTTCGCTCCGCTCAGGATGACAAAGAGGGCAGTTAGTACAATAAATTGGAATTTAGCGGTTTCCCTGCGGTCGGGTCAGAAATCATTTTCCTGCACCGAGCAGGGGCACGAGTGGACGCGGCGCCTCGCCGCTAGCTCCTTCCTCATTGCTCATTGTATTATGGTATCTAAAAAGCGAAAAAGCCACTGCAAAGCACTTGACTTTGCAGCGGCTTTTTACTCTTCTCGCAAGGGCTATTGCGGCCCCGCGCTTTTTTTAGAACCTGTGCAGCAGAGCGACTACCTCTGCCCGGGTGGCTTTTCCCTGGGGGGAAAGCGTTGTGGCGGTCGTGCCGTGAACGATCTCAGCGGCACAGGCCCACTTCATAGCGGGCAGAGCGTATGCCTGCACCCGGTTTACGTCTTTATAACCGGAAAGGTCGGCGGAGGCGCTGGTATCGCGTTTCTTGTACTGAGCGTACCGATACAGGATCGCTACCGTCTCTTCCCTGGTGACCGGCTTCTCGGGAGCAAATTTTGTGGAGGAGTAGCCTGCCACGATCTTATTTCCATACGCCCACTTTACCGCGTTGGCATAGTACTCTTTGCTGTTCACATCGGCAAAGGGATTGTAGGACGGAACCTCGGGGGATTTTTCCATACGGTACAGTGTGGCCACCAGCATACCTCTGGTCATGGCCGCATTTGGGCTGAACCTTGTCTCAGAGGTGCCGTACATCACGCCGTTGGCATAAGCCCACTTCAGATCCTCCAGATACCAGGCGTTTGCCGGTACATCGGTAAACGCGGGAAGCTTCCCTTCCTCGCCTGGAAGCTCTTCGTCCGTTCCGGGGGTCTCTTCGCCTGTGCCGGGCTTGCTGCCGGCCGTAAGGGTAATCTCACATTTGATATCGTTATCCACCTGAAGAGGCGAAGAAGTGGCAAACAGATCGGAAGCCACAGCCGTTACCGTGGTGCCTTCCGCCAGCCCGGCGATCCGCCCGGCAAAGAGGCCTCCGTTGTAAGTGCCGGAGCGCTTTACGCCGTACAGCCGAAGGACGCCGGTTTCGGAATCATAGCGGGAGGTTCTGAACACCTTCTCATCTCCCGCAAAGCCCTCGATCAGCATATTTTTCGGGATCCCGGTAAACTCCACCTGCATGGCGATGGAGGTTCCCTGGCGCATGGCTTCGAAATCCACCGTGCCTTCGCCCGCGGTCAGCTTCACGCGGCCAATGATCTCCCCTTCAGTGCTGCCTGTGTCGCCATAGGCCAGGGCAGTAGTCTGCGCTTCACCGGCGGTGATCTCAGCGGCAATATCATCGAGTACCACCGCACGACCCGCATCGGCCACACGAGCGGCAACATGCTCTGTGTTGCTGTCGAGGATCACATCGGGGCAGGTATCGGGCAGGGTCATATGCAGAGAGGTACTGGTCAGTCGCTGGCCCACCATCGTAAGGGCGTCCTGCACGCGGTACAGCTCGGCGATCACATCGGTAACGCCGGTCAGATCCGCTTCCTGCACGCTGTAGACCCAGCGGCCGTCGCTGGTTTCGCCAAGGTATCCGGTCTCTGTCACACTGGCAAGAATAAGCTGCTCACCGTTGATAATACGGCCGTTCTGATCCTTCAGGAGCACAACGCTGTAAGACGGATCGCCCTTATAATCGCCATAGAAAATGATGGAACCCTTCGTCAAAGCAACCTGACCGTCCGTTACAAAATCTTCCTTCAGCCTGCCATAGCCTTCGGGCTTCAAATCAACATTGTCATTGGTGGGCCCGAGAATATCCAGCTCCGCAACGCCGAGAGACGACATATTGGTGGCGGTGAGCCGCACAAACGCCGCGTCATAGGTGTACATGTAGG
>CAJUTL010000072.1 GCA_910589395.1 uncultured Oscillospiraceae bacterium | reverse complement strand
TCGTTGCTGGACGTGTGCCACCGGCACACAGCAACCGAGCCGACAGGCGAGAAAGGCAAGGGCTTTTGCTATTCGTTAGTTTGATAAATTCCAATTTGCCAAACTCTTCCTAATTGCTAATTATTAATCGCCCTTGTCCGCCGCCCTTTCTAACAACTAACTACTAACAACTAACTTCTATCCACCCAACCCATGCTGCGGCGGACAGCCTCATGCCAACGGGCGATTTCCGCTTCCCGCCTTTGGGAAGGATAATCGGGGGTAAAGCGGGTGTTTTCCTTCCAGATGGAGGAAAGCTCTTCCAGGCTGTCCCACACGCCCACCGTCAGCCCCGCCAGCATGGCGGAGCCCAGGGCGGTGGTTTCCAGGCACTGGGGGCGGCAGACCCTGGCGTTTAGAATATCCGCCTGATACTGCATTAAGAACCGGCTGCGGGAAGCGCCGCCGTCTACCCGAAGCTCCGGCATGCACACGCCGGATTCCCGCTCCATGGTTTTCACCAGGTCATAGCTCTCCAGAGCGATGCTTTCCAGCACGGCCCGGCAGAGGTGGGCCCGCCTGGTCCCCCTTGTCACGCCCAGCAGGGCGCCTCTGGCATACATATCCCAATAGGGCGCGCCCAGGCCGGTAAAGGCAGGCACGAAGGAGACCCCGCCGCTGTCCTCCACGGTTTCCGCCAGCTGGTCGGCCTCCTGGGGCGTTTTGATCAGCTCCAGCTCGTCCCGGAGCCATTGAATGGCGGAGCCCGCGTTAAAGGCGCTGCCTTCCAAGGCATAGGTGGTTTTTCCGTTTAATTTCCAGGCAATGGTGGTAAGTAGTCCGTTTTCCGAACGTACCGGCTTTTCCCCGGTATTCATCAGAACAAAACAGCCCGTGCCGTATGTATTTTTCGCCATGCCCTTTTCAAAGCAGCACTGCCCGAACAGGGCGGCCTGCTGGTCTCCCGCCATACCCGCGATGGGAATTTCCTCTCCCAGCACCGCGTCCTTGCACATACCAACGATCTCGCCGGATTCCGCTACCCGGGGCAGGGCGCTGCGGGGAATCCCCAGCTCCCGCAGCAGGGTATCGTCCCATTGGAGCTTATATATATCAAACAGCATGGTACGGGAAGCATTGGAGACGTCCGTTACATAGGAGGCGCCGTCGGTCAGGGAATACACCAGCCAAGTATCAATGGTGCCGAACCGCAGGCGGTCCTTTTCCGCCAGCTCTTTGGCGGCGGGAACATGCTCTAAGATCCATTTCATTTTGGTGCCGGAAAAATAGGGGTCGATCAAAAGGCCGGTGGTATCCTTGATATACTGCTCCATTCCGGCAGACCGCAGCCGCTCGCATTCCGGCGCGGTGCGCCTGCACTGCCACACAATGGCGTTGCACACCGGAATGCCGGAAACGGAATCCCACGCCACGGTGGTTTCCCGCTGGTTGGTAATGCTGACGGCGGCAATGTCAGAAGCCTTGATCCCGGCCTGCTCTACCGCCTGCCGCATGGCGAAAAGCGTGGTCTGCAAAATTTCCACCGCGTTGTGCTCCACATAGCCCGGCTGGGGATAAATCTGCTTAAATTCCCGCTGCCCCATACCGGCCACGCCGCCGAAGGAATCGAACAGCACCGCCCGGGAACTGGTGGTCCCCTGGTCAATGGACAGGATATATTTTCCGATCATCATATGCCATTCCCCTTTTTCTTACGCGAAAACGTGTTACTTTTTTCCGAACAAAACTGACAGCAAACCGCCGTTTCCCATAACCTTTACACTTTTCAGCCAGGCCGGGTGGATCTTTTCCAGCACGACCTGTGGGCATTTGTACTCGGAAACGGGCTTCTGTGTTTTCAGATTATTTAAGATCTCGTTGTATCTGCGTACGGTCAGCTCCTCGCAGTCCGGCCGAAGAGAACGGTAATTCCCCGGTTTCGTATATTTGAAGGCATAGAGAAAATCGGCCCATTCCTCATATTCTGTCAAATGTACCAGCTTTTCCGGCACGTCCAGGGTCAGCCGAACAGAGCCGGACACCTTGCCGCCGGTATTCTGCCTTTTTCCCTTTACCACGGCGAAAATGGGGCACTCGCACCGCAGCCCCAGCAGGTCGATCATCGCCTGATATTCTCCCTTCAGGGAAAGATTCGGCTTGGCGCGGTAAATTTCGCCGGATTTCAATATCTTCAGTACCAGGTTGGATTGATATGTCTGTACGATCATAAAAACCAGCCTCCTTTATGGTTAGATGCTTGATAGATGTTCGGGCGCCGAAAAGCAGAGCTGCTTTTCCTTACCATTCTTTTTTGGCCCAATCGTATAAAAAGGTATCGAACACGCCCTGTTCATTGGGCTTGATGAGAAAGCGCCGCAAAAGGTCGTCCTCCGGAAGCCCGGTGCCGCCATAAAAGGCATCCGCGATCCCCCCGGCAATGCAGCCCACTGTGTCCGTATCACAGGTCACGCTGAGCACATTGCGAATACAGCTTTCCCAGCTTTCCGATTCCAAAAAACAGCGGATCGCCAGCGGCATTGTTCCCATGGCGGTCACATCGAATTTCCCGAAGGGGCGGTACAGCGGCAGGGGCTTGTGTACCGGATACCCGTAGGTTTTATGGAGGTAAGCGGCAAGCTCCTTTTTAGAAGCTCCGGTACGCGCCAGAAACACAGCAGCCGCGGTGGCCTTCGCCGCCTTTACCCCCTCAGGATGGTTATGGGTGCACAAAGAACTTTCCTCCGCCTCCCGCTCTGCTTCCTCCAGCGTGTTAAAATACTGCCCGATAAAGCTGACTCGCATGGCGGAGCCGTTTCCGAAGCTGCCATATCCCCGCTCCGAATGGGCGGCCAGCCAGTTTAAGAACATATTGCCATAGCCTACTTTACTGTATTTCCTGCCAAACAGTCCATATGCCTTGGCATAGGGAACCTTTTGCAGCACGGCATATTTCGTTGCCAGGGTAAGCACCGTATCGTCAGTATAGGTGCTCATGCCGCCGAAAAGCTCCTCGGTACGCCAATCAAAGCCCTGAGGCTTGCTGAATTCAAAGCGGGATCCCACAATATCCCCCAAAATTGCGCCGTACAGAACCTTCACCCCCCGAATTCTCATTTCACCGGTGGAATAACCGGCTTTCGGAAAACTTCTTTTTATCAGTGTATCATGTTTTTTCAAAAAATGCCACAAAATTATGAGCAAAAGAATCCTCAGGGCTGAAAACAGGAAGCGCCGCGAAATTGGATTGCTGGGCGGTAGATATAATAAGCAATTATGAAGGGCAAGGGCACGAGCGTTGCTTGCAACGCTTGACAAATTGGAATTTACGGGTGCACCGCTTACTTTCTACCTGTCATTCTGAACGAAGTGAAGAATCTTGTCCTTTGCCCTTTCCCCGGAATCAAGGGCGAGATTCTTCGTCACTTCGTTCCTCAGAATGACAGTAGGGAACTGTTCTATAAATTGGAATTTGTGAGACTGACAAATAGCACTAACCCCTTGCCTTTCTCGCCTGTCGGCTCGGTTGCTGTGCCCCGGTGGGGCACGCCCAG
>CAJUTL010000071.1 GCA_910589395.1 uncultured Oscillospiraceae bacterium | reverse complement strand
GCCCGCATTTCCTCCACCGTGATATTCCTTTCACGGGCCAGCCTTTCAAATACAGTTTCTTCTTCCATAGCAGCAAGCCTCCCGATTTTTTATGAATAGTATTCCCGCCTGTCTACCACGCTATAACAGAGCAATTCCTTTTTGGGAAATAGTCTGTCTACCGATTGTGACTATTATAGCACCCTTTTGGGAATTAGAATAGATACAGATAGGCAGGTGATGGCATGGATGCGCAGAAACGCATAAAACAACTCATGGAGGAACGCGGCTGGACGGACTACCGCTTGGCGAAGGAATCCGGCCTTTCCCATTCCACCGTTACAAATATGTTCAACAGAAATAATGCGCCGACGCTGCCGACCTTAGAGGCGGTATGCGGGGCCTTTGGTATCACTTTAGCGCAATTCTTCTCCAAGGGGAATGGCCCGGCGGAATTTACCGAGGAACAGCGCACCCTGTTTTCAAAATGGAGTACCTTAAACGACGAGCAGAAAAAAGCCCTGCTCGCTCTTATCAATACCATGTGAACGACGAAAAGCCCGCAGGCTCCGAATAGAACCTGCGGGCCGTTTACTATGCCGCCTCCCATGCTTCTTTTTTAATTGTTACCTGTGTCCCGTCGCGGAAAATAAAGGCCATCCGCTTATCCTCAAATACTTTTACCATATCCACCGTGGAATACCAAAGCTCCTCGTCAAATTCTGTTACCAAATCGGCATACTGGCCCATGCGCTCCATGAACATCTGGATTTTGACTTTCTTGGCATTGCGCTCCAAGCAGATGTCCTCGATTTCTGCCAGCCGGTTCCGTGCCTTTTCAAAGCGGGCGCAGTAGCCTTCATATTTGCGCTGGTATTCTTCCTGATCCTGTGCCTTATGCGCATTTTCGGAAATTGCCTTTTTTATCAGCTCTGTTACAACGTCGGCCTCGTTCTGTAATTCCCCGCGTTCTGCGTCAAGGTCGGAGGTATCGGTAAGGGCCTCGATCACCTCGCTATATGCTGCCATTATTTCCGCCCGGTCATGCAGGATAGCATTGAAGGCGGAGAGGAAAGCCGCTTTGATCTCCGATTCTGTTAAATGGGGCGTATGGCAATGTCCGCCCTTATATTTGTTGTTACATTGCCAGATCAGGCGGCGGTACTCGGTGTTGGAATCCCATATTTTGCTGCCATACTGGCCGCCACATTCCCCGCAGAAAATTTTCCCGCTGAAAGGATGGGCGCTGCTCGTCCAGTGGCCGTCGGTCTTGCGCTGTTTCCATTCATACTGCACAAGGTCAAATACTTCCGGCGGAATGATGGCCGGATGGCTGTTCTCTACATAATACTGCGGCACCTCGCCCTCATTGACCTTTACCTTTTTACTGAGAAAATCCACCGTGAATTTTTTCTGCAGGCGGGCGTCGCCCTTGTATTTTTCATTCGTGAGAATACTTTCCACGGTCTTGCTCCGCCAGATAGTCTTTCCGCCCGGTGTCGGGATACCCTCGCCGGTCAGATAGGCAGCGATTGCAGAGGGAGATTTCCCATAAAGGAACAGCCGGAAAATAAGCTGTACAATCTGCGCTTCCTTTTCAATAATCTCCGGCAGGCCGTTTTCGCCCCGTTTATATCCGAGGAACCGTCCATAGGGCAGGCTCACTTTCCCGTCGGCAAAGCGCTTGCGCTGGCCCCATGTCACATTCTCGGAAATGGAGCGGCTTTCTTCCTGCGCCAACGAGGACATGATAGTGATAAGCAGCTCGCCTTTGCCGTCGAGGGTATGGATATTTTCTTTCTCGAAAAATACCTCAATCCCTTTTTCTTTGAGCTTCCGTACTGTGGTTAAGGTATCCACCGTATTGCGGGCAAACCGGCTGATCGACTTGGTAATGATAAGGTCAATTTTCCCGGCCAGCGCGTCGGTCACCATGCGGTTAAAGCCTTCGCGCTTTTTGGTATTCGTTGCGGAAATGCCCTCGTCGGTATAGACCGCCACAAATTCCCATTCTTCCTTTGACTGGATATAACGGGTATAATAGTCCACCTGCGCCTCATAGCTGGTAAGTTGTTCTTCATTGTTGGTGGATACACGGGCATAGGCCGCCACCCGCAGGCGTTTGATTGCCTCCCCGCTTAATACGTTGATGGGGAGCTGGTCTTTCTTGGCCGGGATTACCGTCACCCTCGGCGCTTTTACTGCTGGCATGATACAGGCCCCCTTTCCTTCTTTTTCATGCAGCGGGGAATATCCTCCCAGCCCCTGCTGATCTGGTGGCCGTCTCGGAATATATAGATAAGGGAGCCGTCCATCTGCACCCGAATTTCCTGTATTTTCTTTTCAAAAGCAGCGGGGTCAAATTCCGGCAGGCCCATGACCTCGGCTGCCACCTGTTCCATGACCGCCTCCGTGTAATGCTTCGCCGGGCAGAGGGCTTTGCCTTTCTGGTGCGTTGTCCGGCATATCCAGATTGCATTTTCCCGCGCTGTTCCGGGGCAGATAATTTTCCTTGTAAAGCTCTTACCGCAATTTTCACAGAATACCTTCCCGGAAAAGGGGAATACCTTTCTTTCATAGGAACCCGAGCGGGGCTTGTAAATTGCTTTCCGCCGGGCGCGTTCCGCAATCACACGTTGCTGTGTTTCCCGGTCAAGGATTGGCTCGTGGCTTTCCTCGACAAAATATTGAGGCTTTTCTCCCTGATTGATTTTCTCTTTCTTTATGAGCGGGTCTACCCGGAAGCTCTTTTGCAGGAGCAGGTCGCCCACCGTTTTTTCATTGCATAGAAGGTCAATAATGGAGTTCCCGGAAAGGATGCCGCCATGCCTCCCACGGACACCGGCCTTTGCAAAGGCATCTTCCAGCTTATAGCGCCCATAACCGGCCAGATACAGGTCGGCGGCCAGCCGTAAAACCTCCGCTTCCTCCGGCACGATTTCCAGCTTTCCGTCCACCAGCCGATAACCGTACATGGTGGCGCTCCACGGGATTCCCTGCTCAAAGTTCGCTTTGATCCGCCATTTCTGGTTTTCGGAAACCGAGCGGGCTTCCTCCTCCGCATAGGCCGCCAGAAGGGTAAGCAGAAATTCCCCGTCCTCGCCTAATGTGTGGATATTCTGTTCTTCAAAATATACGTCCACACCGGCCAGCCGAAGCTCCCGGATCGTTTTCAGCGTGGTTACGGTATTTCTGGCAAAGCGGGAAACAGATTTCGTGATAACCATATCAATCTCCCCGGCATGGCAGGCTTTTAAGAGCTTTTGAAATTCCGCCCGGTTTTCCTTCGTACCGGTCAGGGCCTCGTCGGCATAGACACCAGCATACTGCCAGCCGGGCGTTTTCTGTATCAATGAATTGTAATAGCTGATCTGCGCCGACAGCGAGTGTAGCGGGCCTTCCCTGCCGCTGGATACGCGGGCATAGGCCGCCACGCGTTTTTCCTTTGGGGCCTGCTGTAATGCGGCAGGCGCTACTTTTTTGATAATGCGTTGCATATTACGCCCTCCTTTCAGGACACTGATGTTATAGGAAGCCACCCGAAAAAGAAAGCCTTTTCAGAATAAAAAACCGCCTAAAACCGGGTTAAACTTTTCTTTTAACCGGGC
>CAJUTL010000070.1 GCA_910589395.1 uncultured Oscillospiraceae bacterium | reverse complement strand
GGTCCCCGCAGACTGCGAAGCAGTCTGTTTCCCCTATTCAGGGGAGGCAAGGGTTACTGCTATTTATTAGCCCGCTAAATCCCAATTTACCGAACTTTTCCTTTGCCCTTCTTAATTCCTAATTGCTTATTTTCTATCGCTCAACACAAAAAATAAAGAGGAGTGTTTATCAGTATGATGACCTTAGGCGCGCAGCTTTTTACTTTGCGGGACTACACCCAAACAGTAAGCGACCTGGACTATTCCCTGGGCCGTGTAGCGGAGATGGGCTACAAAACCGTGCAGATCTCAGCCATTGGGCCGATCCCGGCGGAAACTGTCAGGGAGCTTTGCGATAAGCACGGCCTGGAGATCGTGCTGACCCATACCGATCCCAACCGGATCTTAAACGATACCGAAGCGGTGATCAAGGAGCACGAGGTCATGGGCTGCGATTATATCGGCATTGGGATGATGCCGAAGAAGTACTGCTCCTCGGAATGGCTCTGGCACTTTGCGGAGGATTACCGGAAGCCCGCGAAGAAGATTGCGGCGGCAGGGAAGCTTTTAATGTACCACAACCACAATATTGAGTTTCAGAAATTCGGCGGCAAGCTGGTTTTGGAAACTCTGGCGGAAAGCTTTGCCCCGGAAGAGCTGGGCTTTACCCTAGATACCTACTGGGTGCAGATGGGCGGCGCCGATGTGTGCGAATGGCTCACAAGGCTTCAGGACCGTACGCCCTGTGTCCACCTGAAGGATATGGCCGTGCGGGGGTGGGATCCTGTGATGGCCCCTGTGCTGGAGGGAAACCTGGATTTCCGGAAGATTCTCCGCACCATAGAAGAGCTGGGCGGCGTAAAGCACCTTCTGGTAGAACAGGACATCTGCGAGGGCAGCCCCTTCGACTGCCTGAAAACAAGCTACGACAACCTGCATAAGCTGGGCTATTAAAACATAATAGAAAAGAAGAAAACAGCGGAGAAACCGAAACACTCGTTTTTCTCCGCTGCTTTTTTAGTGGATAAAGTTTTCCTGCTCCATTTGTCATTCAATAAATTGGAATTTAGCTTCCTTCGGCTCCACTTACGCGAGTAAGGGGAGCTGTCACGGCGTAGCCGTGACTGAGGGGATTAAAACTGGCGGTTTTATCCCACTTTCTGCGTGTGACTATCCCTTCCACCACCTATCGGCGGTCTCCGCAGACTGCGAAGCAGTCTGTTTCCCCTCTATAAATAAGGGGAGGCAAAGGGCGGATAAACTATAATTTATCGGTTAGTTTTTCCCGCTATTTCAAAAAGAAAAGGCCCTCTGTAACGTTTACGAACAAAGTTGGGGAGTTTTTGTCCCCGCCGGGGGCGTACTGCCTGCCGTCCTTTAGAATGGTTTCGTCCGAAACGCCGATCCGCATGGTTTTTCCATCGGAAAAGGTGAACAGGTACTCCATTTCGGGGGGTTCTCCCTCGCTGGCGGTGCCGGGAAGGGATACGCAGAGAAGCTGGGCGGTTCCCGCGGCAAGCCGAAGCCGCTCCGGGTCCGTAAGGGTAACGCTTTCCCCCTGCCGGGTGATGCGCACCTCCCTGATGTTTCCCTGCTCCGCCTGCTGCCGCAGATTTCCGGCGATGGGCCAGCCGTGAAAGGCATACCAGATGATGGCGGAGATAGCCGCTGTAAGTAAAATGATCCCAATTTGAACCAGCACCCTTTTCCAGATGCTTTTTGTCCGGTCACTCATTGCGGCACCACCTTTCTCTTAGTTTCAGTATAGCCGAAGGCAGGAAAAAGTCAAGGCGCTTCTATTTTACGGGAAACCGGTAAATGATAGTTTAGCAGACTAGTCGTTAGCTGTTAGTTGTT
The DNA here is from genome assembly GCA_910589395.1 of uncultured Oscillospiraceae bacterium. Classification (GTDB taxonomy): domain Bacteria; phylum Bacillota; class Clostridia; order Oscillospirales; family Acutalibacteraceae; genus Acutalibacter; species Acutalibacter caecimuris_A. Next base: position 2,337 of record CAJUTL010000070.1, on the reverse strand, counting down.
AGTCGTTAGAGAAGGGCAAGTCCCCTTCCTTGTCATCCTGAACAAAAAGCAAAGCAAGCTTTGCTTTCTCAGCGAAGGAGCTCGTTCTTCATTCCAGAAAAGGATAAAGGACGAGATTCTTCACCGCTTTCAGCGGTGAAGAATGACAGGGAGAAAGTGAGTGGCTCGCCGATAAATTATAGTTTAGCGGCGAGGCGCCGCGGCCACTCGTGCCCCTACTTGGTGCAGGAAAATGATTTCTGACCCGACCGCAGGGACACCGCTAAATTATGGTTTATCGCCCTTAGGCTCCACTTATTTATAAGGAGAGCTGTCACGGCAAAGCCGTGACTGAGGGGATTCTAACTAGCGATTCTATCCCACTTTCTGCGTGTGACTATCCCCTCCACCACCTATCGATGGTCCCCGCAGACTGCGGAGCAGTCTGTTTCCCCTCTGCAAGCAAGGGGAGGCTTTTCTCGCCGCCAAATTCCAATTTACCGAACTTTTTTCAATAAAAGCTAATCCTGATGGGGTGGCAGGGGAGGCTCGTTTTTCACGATCGCCGGTTTGCCCACATATTCCATATGGGGATAGATGATCTCCAGAAATTCATCGGGGAACCAGGTATCGAAGAAGGTCTGTACCGGGTTGGTGGCGGGGATCCGGTTGATTCGTTCAGACTGCCGGTACACCGCTCCGGAGGAAAGCAGGATATCCACCGCCATAAAAATAGTAACGCCGATGGTGAGCGGCTTCCCAATCTTTTTGGGGATTTTCTGTATGGCCCGGGACAGCACCGGGTACATATCCTTGACCCAGAGAAGGCCCAAAACACCCCAGAAGAAGGAGTAAAGCAGGTTAGTCCTGCCGCTGATATTCAGGGGCGAATCGCTGTATTCCCAGGAGACTGTGCCGAACACCGCCTGCTGAAGGAAGCTGCACAGGTATTCAAAGCCGCCGCCGATCACCATGCTGGCAATGAAGATCAGGGAATCCTTCTGGTTGTACATTTTGTAGAGGAATAGGGTGATGGCCACCGCGCCGAAGCCGTATACCAGAATAAAGGGGCCCAATACCACGCTGACCCGCAGCTCCAGGCGATGGGGCGGAACGATCAGAGCATACAGCGTTTCCAGCACAAAGCCCGTCACGTTGCCGATCATAAAGATCCAGAACAGCTTGGAATAGCACAGGCCAAAGGCAAAGGGCTTTTCCGCTCCCTCCGGCAGCTTTTCCTCATAGGCGGCGATAGCCGCTTCGTTCCGCCGCCGAAGTGCTTCAGAGGAACGGCGGCGAATGCCGTTTACATTCTGCCGCAAAAGTTCCAGCTGTTCATTGTGCTTTAAGGATTTCAAATCGGGGAAGGCCTTCAGCAAGCGGCGGTGCAGGGGATTGGCCCGCAGGCTTTCCTCGTACTTTTCCTTGAGGCGGGCGGCCTCCTTCTGCCAGTCCTTTTCCAGAAGCAGCTTCTTTTCCTCCAGAACAGCGGCTCCGGCATACAGCCCCTCTCCCAGCTTATCCGACCCAGCCTTCAGCTTGCCGGAAACGTATTCCAGGTTTTTGAGCTTTCTGTTCAGGCCGATAATGGAAACCACCGTCACCGCAAAATCCGCGGCGATCAGCCCCAAAAGCACGCTGAGCAGCACCCAGCCCACCGTTCGGGGCATCAGAGATACCAGATACCGGGAAGCAGGCATCACGATCCCCACCACAGCGGTGCCGGCAAAGGCCCACAGCAGGGAAAATTTCAGGCAGATATAGCCGCTTAAATTGTGCGGTTCATTGGAATAATCCCACCATTTCTGGTGGAACACCTTTTCCAGCAGAAACCCGGCCACCCATTCCAGCGTGGAACCCACCAGCATACTGCCGATCAGCAGCGCCGGAATATTGTAGCTTACAGGACGCAGGCAAAAATCGATGAGCACCACGCCAAAACCGTAAATGGGGCAAAGGGGGCCGTTCAAAAAGCCCCGGTTCACAAATCGCTTTTCCACGAAAGCGGCAAATACCACCTCGCTGCACCAGCCAAGAAAAGCAAAAATGAAAAAACACCACAGATAAGTATACATAACTTTTTAACCCCGCCGGAACCGCCCGGCTTCCCTCTTTTCCTTCCGATAAAATTTGCGTACCATATTGTAGCAAATTATGCTTTTCATGTAAAGGGCGCTTTAGAGCAGCGAGAAGGCAATGAGCAGTGAGGAATTAGCAATGAGCAATTAGGAAGGTCAAGGGTATCGGCGGTGTAACCACCGCTGATAAATTGGAATTTGCAGGCTAACGAAAAGCAGAAAACTCTTGCCTCCCCTGAATAGGGGAAACAGACTGCTTCGCAGTCTGCGGGGACCGCCG
>CAJUTL010000069.1 GCA_910589395.1 uncultured Oscillospiraceae bacterium | reverse complement strand
CGTGCCCCACCGGGGCACAGCAACCGAGCCGACAGGCGAGAAAGCCAAGGGGTGTGCGCTAAACTATCATTTATCGCACGCTCCTAATTGCTCTTTGCTAACTGCTCATTCGTCCGATCTCTAAAATCTAATCTTTCACTTGGAGGAATCAAAATGTCTGACGTGGAAAAAAGACTTTGTAAGCTGCTGCTTACGGCGGACGCTATTGCTATTTTGATCAGCATGGTGGCGGGGCCGCTGAACCGCACGGCATTGGCTTTGGGCGCAGCGGCCAGCGCGATCTTGATCTCCCTCTGCCTTTTGGTATACAGCCTGTATTTCTGGCCCAGGCAGAGATGAAAAAAGACAAAGAAAGCAGGGGAGAAGCGGAGGTTGCTTCTCCCTTTTCTGTATTTTGGGAAGATTTTGCACAAAATTTTAGAATAGCGGAACCTTTTCGCTTGCTGTGGGGTATTCAGAGCGAAACCGGTTTTTAGGGAAACAGAAAGAAGGTGGGGAACCTTGAGCACTCGGTCGTTTTCCCAGGAACAGGCGGAAGAGGTGATCGCAAAATGGTCGGAACTGGTCTACAAGCTCGCTTTTGCTCGGCTGAAAAACCGCGGCGATGCGGACGATGTATACCAGGAAGTGTTTCTCCGTTATGTGAAAAGGGCCCTGGTCTTTGAAAGCCGAGAACACGAAAAGGCCTGGTTTTTGCGGGTGACAATAAATTGCTGCAAAAAGCTGTGGGCCTCTTCCTGGCGGCGCAGCGTTCCACTGGAAGAGAGCCTGCAGGCGGATACGCCGGAAAACCACTATTTAGCAGAGGAACTGAAAAAGCTGCCGTGCAAATGCAGCACGGTGCTCCGCCTGTTTTACTGGGAGGATATGACCGTGGACGAGATCGCCGCCATGCTGAGTCTGCGACCCGGCACAGTGAAATCCCGGCTTTTTCGGGGCAGAGAATTGCTGCGAAACAGATTGAAAGGAGAGAACGACCATGTTGGAACGTGAGTATAAGGAGCTGATGGCACAGGTGGATCCCAGCGCCGCGTTGCGGGCAAGAACTGCGGAACGTATGGTGGCGGCGGGGCAACGCCCGGCTGTTCCCGCGGCGCATAGGAAAAAGCGGATCGTTACAGCGGCACTGGCGTGCGTGCTGGTGATGGCGCTGTCCGTTACGGCGCTGGCCTCCGCCTTTCCGGGCTTTCGGGAGCTGCTGTTCGGGAAAAGCTCCCCGGTGGCGGAAAGTCTGGCTCCCGTTGCCGCCTCCGGAGAATGGAACGGGATCCGCATGGAGGTGCTGGGCGCCATGGGTGATGGAAACCATGTAATCGCCTATTTCACCTTGCAGGATCTGGAAGAAAGAAATCGCTTGGGCGAAACTATGAGCGTGATCGCCGGTGCGGTGCTCAATGGGGAATACCCGGAAACGGAAAACGTGATAGAGGGCGGCATGCCCCAGAGCACTCAGGTGCTGGAATATAACAGAGAAACCCAAACAGCTTTTTGCCGGTTTGATCTGACCACAGGGCGCTACTGGCTGCCGGGCTCCGCAAACGAAAGAAGCAGCGAGGCTTACAGCGCCGCCAACGCATCGGTGGAGCTTTGCGTTCGCCGCATCTTTGTCGCGGAAGGCTCTTCCGAATATGTGCCGCTTTCCTTCCCGGAGAAGACCTTGACTACAGAAACTCTGCCGGTTGCCCGAGTTTATGATACTACCGGAAACACGGCCCGTTTTCTCATCGTGGAGGAAGCTGAGGCTGCCGATACAGAAATCAGGGGGCAGCTTGCAGAGCAGGGGCAGGAAATGCCGGGTATGCCGTTTTTTGAGCAGTACCGCGGAGAAGAAGACGTTCCGGTGGTTTTGAAGCCCGTTTAGTCTGTTTCCCCGGAAAGCGCGGACTTTGTGGAGATCACAGCCGCCGGTTTTCTTCATGGGAAATTCCATATACAGTATCGATACAAAAACACCGATTCAGGTTCTCAAAGGCACAGCTTCCGAATCGTTTGCGCCAACGCGGGCCAGGGGGAAGCCGTGGCACGGCAGTTGGGAAATGCCGGTTCTGAAAAGATGCTGGCTGTGGAAGAAAATGATCTTCTCGGGTATAAGCGGTTGGACGCGGTCGCTGTGTTTGACCTGAACGAGAACGCCATGGTTCAATGGGGCCACCTTACAGCGCGGCAAAGGACTGCTACGAAGAAATCGTTTTTGATATCAACCCGGAAGAGCTAATGGACTATGAGTTTTTTGCCATGATCTTCTGTTCCAGAGAGGAAACTCTCAGGATTCCAGTAAAATTTGACTTGCAGGAAAGCCTTGCGGAAAGCACCGCCTCCTTTGGCCCTGTAGAGGGAGAGAGTTTTTCTCTGGAAGCAATCGATATCACTCCTCTGGGCGTGTATCTCAGAGGCGCCAGGGATCAGCTGAGCGGTATGGAAAGCCTGGATTTTGTCTGCGGAGAAAAGGCACATTCCTACCATGCGGTCACCACGCCCTATGAATTTTTCCGTGGAGATAACGATACCTCTGCGGTAGTAAAGCTCATGGTGACCGGCGCGCCTGTGGATCCGCAGGAAGTTACCGCTGTGCGAGTGAATGGGGAGAAGATTCCCCTGCGGTAAAGAACGCCGATAGGCACAAGGAGCAATAGAAACTGGAAATGAGCAATTAGGAAAGGCAGGGGAAAGGTTCGGTAAATTGGAATTTGGCGTGTTAGTCGTTAGTCGTAAGTAGTTAGTTGTTAGAAAGGGGAAAAGATCTCTCCTTGTCATTCTGAGCGAAGGGAAGAATCTCGTCCTTTGTTCTCTTGCCCTGGAATTAAGGACGAGATTCTTCGTCACTTCGTTCCTCAGAATGACAAAGGAAGGGGCTTGTTCTTCTCTAACAACTAACAGCTAACGACTAGTTCGCTAAATTATAGTTTACTTCTATACAATTTACTGTTTCGCCTTTGCCTTTCATTGCTCATTGCTAATTTCTCATTGCTCCTTATGCATAGCAGCGCCGCCATCATCTAGCGTCTAGAATCCAGAATCCAGCATCAAAAAAAGAGCGCGTTGCAGTTTTCCCTCTGCAGCGCGCTCTTCTTAATTTCAAAACAGCTTATGCTTTCTTTTTCTTATCCCCGGCGTGGAGGATCAGGTTGACGAGGATACCGAGAATCAACGCGGTGGCTACGGCGGTGATCTGGATCTTTCCGAAGTCCAGCACCAGGCCGCCGATCCCGGCGATAAGGATGGTGGACACGGTGAAGAGGTTGCGGTTGTCCTCCAAATCCACCTTCTGTATCATCTTGAGGCCGGAAACGGCGATAAAGCCATACAACGCCATGCACACGCCGCCCATGACGCAGGAGGGGATAGACTCTACAAAGGCGACAAAGGGGGAAACGAAGGCGATAAAGATCGCCAGAATGGCGGTGGTGATGATGGTCGCCACAGAAGCGTTGCCGGAAATGGCCACGCAGGCTACGGACTCGCCGTAGGTAGTGTTGGGGCAGCCACCGAACACGGCGCCCGCCATGGAGCCGATGCCATCGCCCAGCAGGGTGCGGTGCAGGCCGGGCTCCTTGAGAAGATCGGTTTCAATGATAGAGGAAATGTTTTTGTGGTCGGCAATGTGCTCGGCAAATACCACAAAGGCCACAGGCATATAGGCCAGAGCCACAGTGCCAATGTAAGCGCCGTTGATCTCAGAAACGCCCTTCATGGCTTCCAGGAAAGTAAACTTGGGCAGGGCGAAAAGGCCGATCCCCTGGAAATGGGAGAAATTAATAAGCTTCAGTCCATCGTTTCCGGTGGCAATGCCGATCACGGTAAACAGAGCGCACATGGCATAGCCTGCCACAATGCCGATGATGAAGGGGATCAGCTTAATGTTCTTGTTGCCGTATACGGAGCACAGCATGGTGACAAGAAGGCCGAACAGCCCGCAGAACACGGCCAGCAGGGGGTAAGCTGTGGAAACGCCCTCCGCCGTTGTGTAGCCACCGGCATTCAGGTTGGAGATAGCGCTGCCCGCAAGGCCCAGACCGATAATGGCCACAGTGGGGCCGATGACCTGCTTGGGCATCAGCTTGTCGATCCAGCCAACACCGGCAAATTTTACGATAAGGGCGATCGCCACATAAACAAGGCCGGCAAACACGGCACCGATGATCAGGCCCGCGTAACCGGCGGAGGTGGATACGGCGCCGGCAAAGGCGGCGCTCATAGAACCGATAAAGGCGAAGCTGGAGCCCAGAAACACGGGGCTGTTTGCCTTGGTGAACAGCACATAGACCAATGTGCCCACACCAGCGCCGAACATGGCGGCTGTCTGCTGCATACCGTTGCCCACAATGGCGGGCACCGCAATGGTAGCGGCCATAATCGCCAGCAGCTGCTGAACGGCAAATACGATCATTTGGCCGAACTTTGGCTTGTCCTTGATGTTGTACGTAAGCTTCATGTACATTCCTCCATTTTCGTTTTCCGGTTCCCTCGATCGCCCGGGTCGTTCAGAAGAAACAGGCGGTTTGGACCGCACCGGGGAACTCTTTTCCGGCGCAAATTTTGCGCTATCCGATACATTTTACCACCGGAAATTGGAAAAGTCCAGAAAAAAGTAAGGAAAAATCGAAAAAGGTTGGAGAAAGAGGATCAGATGGCGGGTGATCACAACGCTGCGGTAAAGCACCGCAGCCGCTTGCCGGCCGGACTGAAAAAGGAGGTAAGAAAGCGATAGCTTTCTTACCTCCTTTTTCAGTGGGTTCCTAGTGCACTGACAGCAAGGTGTTTTCGACCCGGCTGTAAGTAAGCTGACAAATTGGAATTTAGCGGACTAATAATTAGCACTAACCCCTTGCCTTTCTCGCCTGTCGGCTCGGTTGCTGTGCCCCGGTGG
>CAJUTL010000068.1 GCA_910589395.1 uncultured Oscillospiraceae bacterium | reverse complement strand
GGGCGTGCCCCACCGGGGCACAGCAACCGAGCCGACAGGCGAGAAAGGCAAGGGGGTTAATGCTATTTATTAGTCTGCTAAATTCCAATTTATCGAGCTCTGCTTATGCCCTTAATTGCTCATTCCTTATTGCTCATTTTCTACTGCCTTTCATTTCACACACCGCGGCTACATTTTTCAGCCGTCCCTTTGATCTGCGGGAATTTTGCCTGTAAAAACTCCCGGTAGGGCTGGGAATCGCTTTCCTCGTACTCCCGGCGGATCGCTTGCTCGATCCACTGAAGCTTTTCCGGGCTGTTTTCCCCATAGGAGCGCAGCGCCAGTTTTCCGGCCCGTTCCGCCTGCTTCAAGGCTTCCAGCGCGTTTGGGACAAACTCGCTGACTGTTACCCGGATCGGCTCCTGCAAGGTAAAGGCGTGGGGGATCTCCGGCAAGGGTCGGGCCTTCTCCGTTTCCACAGTATAGACATATCCGGCGGCGCCGCCGTAGGTTTCCTCTGTGGCGCCGGGCCAGTATTCCTCCAGGCAAAGCAAGCCTTCCCCCGTAAAGCCATAGCTTCCCCATTTGTGGTAGGTTTCACAGGGCGGAAAGCCGGAAGCAAGCCAGTGGCGCTCTATGGCGTTGCACAAATAGACCAGGGTGTTTTCCCGGCGATCTGAAAAATAGAGCAGGGGCCTTCCGTGATTGGAAACACGAGGCTCCAGCACCTGGATTCCAGGCGTTTGCGAAGCGTGAAACAGTTTCATAGTGTTTGGATCACTCCCGCAAGAAGCTTCTGGGCCTTGTGGGCGGATTCTCTGGCAAAGGTGGGAAAATCCACCGTGGCTTCCTCGTTGCCGTTATCGGAAATGGTTCTGAGCACGGCGCAGGGAATGCCGTTTAACAGACAGGCGTGGGCGGTGGAGGCCCCCTCCATCTCACAGGCCAGGGCGCCGAAGGTTTCATAGAGCCACTTCCCGAAATTGGGATCTGCCACAAATCTGTCTCCGGTGGCGATCACGCCCCGGTGGGCATGGCCGTAAAGGCTTTCCGCCCCCCGGGCCAGCTTTTCCGAAACGGCGTTGTCACAGAGGAAATCCCGCACTTTTCTGCCGTCCGGCGGCAGTTCTATTTCCCCCGGGGTCAGATCTCCCAGGGCGGTGCCGTCATAATCGTACTGCACGCAGGCGGTGGCGATCACCACATCGCCGATGGCAACGCCCGGGCCGATCCCGCCGGCCACGCCGATATTCAGGAGCAGGCGAGGGTGGTAAAAATCCGCCATCACCTGAGCGCACAGGGCGGAATTCACCTTCCCCGGGGAGCACTGGGCCGCCACAAAGGGGGTGCCGGAAAGCAGCCCCGTGTAAAATTTCATGGAGGCGTGCTCCTGTACGGTCAGCTCCGCCGCCGCCTCTAAAATCGCCTCAATTTCAACCTGCATGGCGGTGAGAATGCCGATGGGCTGTAGCTCGTTTTTCATAGTACCGTTCTCCTTTGCGTCCCTGTTCAGGCTTTTTTGCTTTTCGCCGTTTTTTCCGAAATGAACCGGGAAAATTCCTCAAACTCACCCTGGGTAAAGCCGAACTGATCCACAGGGTAGGCGTTGTCCTGGCTGTAGTAAAGATACAGATAATGCCCGTGCTTTCGCACAGTGGTGATTTGGAAATAGGGGTACACGCTGGCGGACTGGATCCCGGCCACCCGGAAGCCCTCATCGAAGAAGGTGTACCGGGCCGTGGAGGAAACGCCACGCCCGAATACCTTTTGCTGTACCTTCTCCACAGCGGTTCCCATATTGATGGCCCGGTACAGGAAATAGACCGCCACCGCTACAGCGGCCAGCTTCATCCACCAGGTCACGTCAAAGGTAAAGGCAAGGGCCAGCACCGATGCGCACAAAAGGCCGCCGATCAGCAGAGAAGCAAGGTTCTTCCCATAAGCATGGTACCTGCTGAAGGTCTGTACCGCCTCTCTGGTGCAGTCGGTCTCATTGACGAACCGCACTTCTCCGTAACCGCTTCCGTTCTCATGGGCCTTATGGTAAGCGCTGAGCCGCTCCGCCATTTCCGCCTTCCGCTTTTTCTCCTGCCGGTTCCGCACGGGAATATAGATAAAGGGCGCCACGACCACAACGACTAAAACCACCAGAAGCGCCAGCATCAGGGCAAGGTTCAGCGGCTTCGGCTCCGGTTTTTCCAGCAGCTGAAGAATTTGAAAGGAGGAAGCGGCCTTTTCCAGCAATGCGGCCTGCTCCTCGGAAAGCGCCTTTTCGCTGTAGGTAACAAAGGTCAGGGTATGGCCGTTGAAGATGGTGCCGTATTGCAGCTCATGGATCTCTCCCATAGAGGTAACGCTGTCGATCTGGATCCGATAAAAGGGCTGCCCGCCGAAGTCCACATAGCTTTTTTCCACGGTAACGCCCTCGGTCTCGGCCTGGGCCAGCTTGTCCAAAAACTGGCTTTTCTCCTCCTCCGGCATATCCCGCAGATTAAAAATAGTTTCGGTGGTGTTGTTGCTTTTCGACAGCACCTTGAGATTGCATTTGCACCCCTCGGTGTAAAGATCTGTCAAAACACCCATCTCCCGATACTCCTTCAGCATGGCAGAAGGGTCGGCGATCCCGGCCAGCGCCCAGGAAGGATCCTCCTGAAGTACCGCCGGGCTGAAGGTATATACAATCTCCTCCGGCACCGTAAAGGAAAATTCTTCGTTTTTCCACTCCTCTGCGGAGGCCGGCAGGCAGATCACCGCGCAGAGCACAGCCGTAAGCAGCGCGGCAAAGATTTTTTTCCAATTCAAATTTATCCGTCCTTTCCTGCTGGATATCGGGGCTTGCTCAAAAATGCCCTCTTCCTTATTTTCATATCAGTATCCAGTATCCAGCGCTTAGCTCCTAGTATAGCATTGTTTTGAAAAAATGACAATAAAGATTGACGCACCGCCGAAAATGGCGTAAAATTTAGAAAAGTAACTCCTAGCTTAAGGAGGGCGGCTCCCTTTCGGAAGACCGCCGAGAAAGGACGGTCGAGCGGATATGATCACTGCTGTCATCACCGGCGCTTCCAGCGGACTGGGCAAGGAATACATCAACGCCATTATCGCCCAGTACCCCACTGTGGACGCTTTCTGGCTCATTGCCCGCCGAAAAGAGCTTCTGAAGGAAATCGCGGAGGAGCACCCGGATAAAACCATTGCCGCGATCTCTCTGGATCTTTCCAAATCGGAAAGTCTGCGGCTGTTTGAGCAGCTTCTCAAGGAAAACAATCCGGAGATCAAAGTGCTGGTCAACAACGCCGGCTACGGCAAGGGAGTGGATTTCTTTTCCTCCAACTGCGCCTTGCAGACCGGCATGGTAGACTTAAACTGCCGGGCGCTGACCGGCGTGATGCGCGTCTGCCTGCCCTATATGCTAGACGACAGCCTGGTGCTGAACATTTCCTCCATCGCCGCCTTTGCCCCCACCCCCAGAATGTCTGTATACAGCGCCACCAAGGCTTACGTGCTGGCCCTTTCCAAAGCGCTGCACAACGAGCTTGCCCCCAGGGGCATCAAAGTCACAGCCGTATGCCCCGGCCCTATGGATACGGATTTCTGGAATGTGGCAAACGTCACGGAAGGAAAGTCCCGTTTGATCGACAAGCTTCCCAGGGTATCTCCCCAGGCTGTAGCGGTGGGCTCCCTGCGGGCCGCGAAGCGGGGAAAAACCGTATATACCAAGGGGCTTTTCTATAAGTTCTACCACCTGCTGGGAAAGCTTCTTCCCCATGGTTTCTTGATGCAGTTTACAGAGATTTGAAATAGAAACGCTCTGTGGAAAGGGCTGCCTGGTGGCCTGTTCCACAGAGCGCTTTCATTTTGTGATAGGAAAGGGATCTCCATGAATAAAATTTTGTTGCGGAACGGCCCTATATCTGTGCGCCCTTTGCGAGACCAGGACGCGGGAAGCCTTCTGAAGTGGATGACGGACCCGGCGGTTCTGGAATGGTACGAGGGCAGAGACGCCGGGTTTACCCCGGAGCGGGTGCGGCGGGATTTTTACGAGGAGGAGCCCGGCTGCCGCCGGTGCATCATAGAATATGAAGAGCTCCCCATCGGCTATCTTCAAATCTACCGGCTGAGCCCGGAGCTGTGCGAGGAATATCAGTACCCCCACCCGGAGCTTTTTGCCTTCGGCATCGACCAGTTTATTGGGGAGCCGGCCTATTGGGATAAAAAGATCGGCCGCCGCTTTTTGAAGCTGGTGCTGGACTATCTGACCGGCCGGGAGGGCGCCCGGGCCGTGGTCTTAGACCCCCACGCCGACAATTTCCGGGCCCTGCGCTGCTATGAGGCCTGCGGGTTTCGAAAAATCAAATTTCTCCCGGCCCACGAGCTTCACGAGGGCAGCAAGCGGGACTGCTGGCTGATGGAATTCAGGAGCTGAAATCATATCTGGAAACGGAGGCTTTTTCATGAGTAACATTTACACCCGTCTGGAGCAGTTGATTGGAAACACTCCTCTGCTGGAGCCTGTTCATCTGGAGCGGCTGCTGGGGCTTGAGGCAAGGCTTTTGCTGAAGCTGGAATATCTGAACCCCGCAGGCTCGGTAAAGGACCGGGTGGCAAAGGCCATGCTGGACGATGCCGAGGAAAAGGGGCTGCTGCAGCCGGATTCCGTCATTATTGAGCCCACCTCCGGGAATACCGGCATCGGCCTTGCCGCCGTGGCGGCGGCCAGAGGGTACCGAACCATCATCGTTATGCCGGATTCCATGAGCGAGGAACGCCGCCAGCTGATGAAGGCCTACGGCGCCCAGCTGGAACTCACCCCTGGCGGGAAGGGCATGAGCGGCGCCATCGCCAGGGCGGAGGAACTGTGTAAGGAGATCCCCCACAGCTTCCTGCCCGGGCAGTTTGTAACCCCCATGAATCCCGCCGCCCATGAAGCCACCACCGGGCCGGAGCTTTGGCGCGACACAGACGGCAAGCTCGACTTGTTTGTAGCCGGAGTAGGCACCGGCGGCACCATTACCGGAACCGGCAGATATCTGAAGAAGAAAAAACCCTCCATAAAAATCGTGGCGGTGGAGCCTGCGGATTCCCCGGTACTCAGCGGAGGAACTGCCGGCCCTCACCCCTTACAGGGCATCGGCGCAAATTTTGTGCCTGAGATCCTGGATACCGGGATCTATGACGAGGTGCTTACCGTGACCGGAGAAAACGCCTTCTGGGCCGGGCGGGAGCTGGGCAAAGCGGAGGGCATTCTCACCGGCATTTCCTCCGGCGCCGCGCTGTGGGCCGCCATACAGCTGGCAAAGCGCCCGGAAAACAAGGGGAAAACCATTGCAGTCCTGCTGCCCGATACCGGCGACCGCTATCTTTCCACCGAGCTGTTCAGGGAATAGTTGTTAGCTGTAAGTAGTTAGTCGTTAGAGAAGGGCAAAGCGCAATTTGCGCTCCGGTCAATGAGCAATGAAGGGCAAAGCAGTAAATTATAGTTTAGCGAGCTAGTTGTTATCTGTTCGTTGTTAAAGAGGGGCGAGCTCCCTCGCTGTCATTCTGAGGAACGAAGTGACGAAGAATCTCGCCCTTAATTCCCTGAATAAAAAGGCAAAGAACGAGATTCTTTGTCAAGAAAGCTATAGCTTTCTATGCTCCTCAGAATGACATGAGGAAAATAGGCGGATCACCGTCGGTCGGGTCAGAAACCGATTTTCCGTATCAAGCGGCTTCACGAGTGCCCGCAGCGCAGCTGCAAATTCCAATTTGTCGTACTAACTGCCCACTTTGTCACTGCTACGCAAAAAGCGAAGTAAACTCCGCTTTCCAGGCGAAGGATCTCGCCCTTGCCCTTTCTAAACAACTGATTACTAACGACTAACAACTAACACGCCATACTGCTGTCTGGTTTTGAGGAATACTATGATTTGTAACAGACTGTAAAAAAAGGAGCGGCTGCAAATGATAACCCCCCAAAAAATCAACTCTCTGCGTATGGAGCGGCAGTTCTTTTCCCGCAAGGCCACGGAGGAGGAATATTTAGAGCTTTACCGGGACACCCAGCCCGGGCAGAATGTGTATTGGAACGGCTTTGGCCAGCCGCCTATCCTGAGCTTCCGGGCGGATTTTGACGACCTGGAGTTCAACCGCCGCAGGCAGCTGGACCGCCGGCTGATCAAGGGCAGGTTTTCCGGCGGCAATCTGGGCTGGATCGTTCCGGAGGACCTGGAGCTGTTTTGGGCGCTGTACCAAAAGCCCCTGTCCCGCCTCACCGAATTGCAGGAAAGCTTGCTTGCCCTGATCAACCGGGAAGGGCCTCTGACCATTCAGCAGATCAAGGCGGAAACGGGGCTTTTGGTCAAGGAGATCACCCCCGTCCTGCACCGCCTGCAGGAGGCCTTTCTCATTTATGAAGATCAATACGACGGCGAATGGGATCGGGGCTGGATGCGGTTTTTCGAAATGTTCCCGGAGGCGGAGGGCTTTTCCCTTTCCCGCCCGGAGGCTATCAAGACGGTTCTGCGTCGCTTTGCCTATCGGGAGGCGGCCTTTACTCCCGCTATGGCAAGGTCGTTTTACAAACTGCCGGAAAAGGAGCTTCGCAAGGCGGCGGAGGAGCTTGCGGCGGAAGGGGTTTTCGCGGAAGCGGAGGGCATGTTCCTTCTGCGGGAGGATCTTGCTCTCCTGGAAGCCCATCAGCCCGTTCCCCTTCACTTTGTATACGCCATCCACCGAAACGATTTTCTGTATAAGGCCAACGAGCCCGCAGTAAAGGAAAAATTCCTTCCCCTGTATGAACAGCTTCCCTACGATCACGAGCCCTTGCAATATCTTCTGATCGATGGAGAATTCCACGGCGTGGTGGTGGGCCATTTCCGAAACGGCCCCTACGACCTGAACGACGTGGTGTGCGACTTGCCAAACCCGGAAGCCCGCCGGGAGGAGATCCTGCGGGCCGTAAGGGAGGTAAACTTTGGAAAGTCCCCGGAGAGGTTTCAGGGGAAGGCATATTAAGCAATGAGGAATTAGCAATGAGCAGGAAAGGGCAAGGATAGAGCGGCAAATTGTAGTTTAGCAGTAGGAAAAGGCAACATACTGTAGGGACCGTCCAGAGGGTTTATGCCAATTATAAGGCGGGAGCGGCAAGCCGCTCCCCTACGTTTGCGTCAGAGCAAACCGCCAAATTAATTTAGCAGCGAGCTGAAACCTCTCCGACGGCCTTATCGGCCGCCACCTCCCCTTTCAGGGGTGAGCGCGTCCCGGTGGGGGGAAGGTCTCCAGTGGAGAAC
>CAJUTL010000067.1 GCA_910589395.1 uncultured Oscillospiraceae bacterium | reverse complement strand
CTAACAACCAACTACTTACTTACGGCTAACAACTAACATGGTAAATTCCAATTTATCGAACAGTTCCCCACTGCTATTCTGAGGAACAAAGTGACGAAGAATCTCGTCCTTAATTCCAGGGCAAAAGGACAAAGGCCGCGAAGGATGACAGAAAGAAGGTGCCTGTCCTTTCTAACAACGAACTACTCACGGCTGATAACTACTATGCCAAATTCCAGTTTATCACCTTACTTATGGTCGGGCCAGAAGCTATTCTCCCGCACCATGCAGCATCACAAGTGCCTGCAGCGCCTGTGTCCCTGCCCTTCATTACTCCTTTCTTGTTCCTAATTGCTCCTATGCCCTTTTCAGTCTCTGCCATTTTGCGCAGAAAGCTTTTGTCTCTTTATAATAATGGAAAGGCCGAAAGAGTCCGTGGGCGGTGAAAGAGAAGGAATTACCGTTTTTTGTCTTTATCAGGATCTTTGGGGCTTGAAGCCCCGGGTTCAAGCCTCAAAAAAGAGCTGATTTTACGTCCTTTTGAAAAAATCATATTCTATTTTAGTGGAATCCTTTTAAAAATAGCGGTCAAATTTGCTAAAATTGGGCTGTTATGGTAAGTAAAAACATGGAAGATTCTCTAAGAAAAACGAAAAAATAAAAGAAGAACTTTCTTAGAAATGGCGGAACCATGCGGTTTTTCGTCATTTTTACCGGATTTCAAAAGATTATGTAAATTCGGTAAAAAAGTTGAAAAAAAGGCTTGCATTTTTCAGAGTCAAAGGTTATGATATAGGTATCTTCCACTCATGGGGAAATCATGCCCTGTGAGAATCTAAAATTTAAGAGGGTTGAAATCATGAACAAAAGCAAGTTCCTGAAGAAATCACTTGCGATGGTTCTGGCAGTTATGCTGGTCGTCGCAATGATTCCGCTCGGTGCTTCTGCTAACTCCCTGTTTGTAAACGACGGTACGGTCGTTTCTGTGGAGGCAACAGTAGGCACTCTGGAAATGGGCACGGGTAAGTCCTTTACGGATACCCTGACCTATGACGCAGCCGGAAATGAGACGCTGAACGTCAAGCTGACTGGCAGCCTCACCAACGTGGTTGCGATCATCACTGACGAGAACGGCGAAGATGGCGACGAGGCGGTTGCCGCCGGCGGCGCGATCACTGTTCCCGTTACCGCGAAGAAGGTTGTTTTCTTCGCTGCCGATGACGCTTATGTCGGAGGCGACGAGGCTGGCAAGACCAGCGCTACCTACACGGTAACCATGAACAAGCCCGCTCCCAGCACCGATGTTTCCGTAAAGTCCGCCAAGCTGGGCGGCGATGAAGGAATCGATGGCGTTGTGGACAACGGTGCCAAGACCATCACCTTTACAGTACCGTGGGGCTATAACGTTGCTGGCGACAATGGCGCGGTCACCGCTGAGCTGAACAATCCCAAGACTGGCGTTGTTCCTTCCGCTACTGTTTCCACGATCGGCGAGAATGTTTCTCTGCCCATCACCTCTCAGTATGGCAACACCGATACTTACACCGTTATCACCAAGGAAATGACTTGTTTGACTGCTCTGTCCGTGGGCGGCGTTAGCGCTGTTCTGGACGACGACGAGGATTCCCCCACCTATGGCGAGTACAGCGTGACCCTGCCTGAGGGCACTGACCTTGACGAAGAGCAGGTCGTAAAGTACACTGTTCCTTCCACCGCTACTCTGCGCGCCACAAGCGCTATGTGGGGCGGCACTGAGTTGGTTGGTACCAACGGCAAGGTCACCATCACTGATGGCGCCAAGGTCGCTCTGGTATTTACCTCTTCTGCTTCCACCACCAAGACCTATCAGGTCACTGTAAGCGTAAAGAAGAGCAACGATGCTTCTATTACCGGCTTTGTGGCCGCTACTACTGTAAACAAAGGCGCTGTATATTATGATCAGGAAGGCACTGTAACCGGCGATAAGCTGACTGTACTTCTGCCCTACAAGGCTGATCTGGATGCTACCAAGGTAAAGTTCACCGTGGCCGAGGGTGCTACCATCACGGTTGGCGGCCTTGCTTTCACTAACGATGGCAGCCAGACCATCGATCTGACCGCTCCCAAGGTGGTCGAGGTTACTGCTGTTGATGGCGTTACCAAGAAGTATTATGAGATTTCCGCTACCACTGCGGAGAATCCCTATGGCAACCCCGCCATTACCGCTGCTAAGCTGACCATTGGCGAAGATGAGTACACCGGCACAATTTCCGGTCAGACCATTACCTTCGCAAATCTGCCTTATTCCACTGAGAATAGTGTTGTAAAGGTTTCCGGCAATTACAGCTGGGCTAAGTCCTTTGCTACTCAGATCGTGGATGGAAATCCTGTTTGGGCTGAGGATCCCTTCACTGGCACCAACACACTGGCGATTCACTCTGATGCTGGCGATATGGTTACCTACACTCTGAAGTACACCAAGGCCGCTGCCAAGACCGGTAAGACTGTTTCCAACTACACTGTGTCCACAGCTGCCAAGGGCGAGAACGTAGCCGCTGACAATACCTGGAATGTGACCTTCTCCGGTACCAAGGCTACTGTGACCCTGCCCTATTCCTTCGAGGCCAACAAGGCTACCATCGATTTGATTTCCAGCTTCACCCTGTCCGATGGCGCAAAGCTGTACTTCAACGATGCTGCTACTACGACCAACCTGAACACCACTCCTGTAGAGAGCGGCTATTATGCGGAAGACGATGCCGATCATCCCGATGATCCCAAGAACACCGTTAAGGTAGATAAGCTGGCCTCTATTGTGGTTGCCGATGAGGCTGCCGCGGTTGCTCTGAGCAAGGAAGGCGGCGCTGTTGTGATCGCCGATATGCCCAAGGCGGCTGCTTATAAGGGCCATGTCTCCATCTACACTGTAGAAGTGAAGTATGCCCCTGCCAAGACCGGCCATTCGCTCCGCAGCCTGACTGCTGACGACGGCAAGGTGACCTCCAAGATCTCCGGCACCACCGTTGAGATCACTGTTCCCTACTCCTACGCTCAGAACGGTACCGCTTTCTTCGCGGATTACACCGCTGACGAGCTGGCGAAGGTAGAGGCTGGTTCCACCGTGATCCCCGCCCTCTCTTCTGTTGAGGACAAGACGATCGATGCCACTGGTAAGCTGAAGGTCGTTATGAATGGTGAAACTCCTGAGATCCAGGTTTACAATGGCAGCTACTCTGCCTTCAGCACCATCACTGTGACCAACGAAGCCAACACCGCGAGCACCCCCTATGCCGTAACCGTTAAGGTTGCCGATGCTAAGACCGGTGCTGATGTTGTTGAGCTGACCGCCAACAAGACAAAGGCCGTGATCGATACCAATAAGAAGACCGCTACTGTGCGTCTGCCTTACAATACCGATCTGACCAATGTTGTGATCGATTACAAGGTTTCCGACCTGGCTACTGCTGTAGTTAACCCGGTTGTCACTCCTGATGAAGAGGGTGCCATGCACTATGATGCCACTCAGCCCATCACGATCACTGTTACCTCTGAGAACGGCGCTACTGTTAAGGTTTATACCGTTAACGTGACCGCTGCTGAGCAGTTCTCCGATGTGCCTGCTACTGGCCGCTACTACAGCGAGTATGTTTACCAGGCCGCTGCTGCCGGTATTGTCAACGGCTATACCGATGGCACCTTCAAGCCCGGCAACAAGATCCTGCGCAAGGACTTCGCTGTTATGGTAGCCAACATGCTGGGTGCGGATGTTTCCAGCTACACCAAGTCTCCGTTCTCCGATGTTGCCAATGATTATGCAACCAAGTACATTGCGTACTGCGCTGACAAGGGCATCATCTCCGGTACCGGCAACGGTAAGTTCAGCCCCAACGCTTATATCACCCGCGAAGACGCCGCCTGCATCGTGGCCCGCGCTCTGAAGCTGCCCACTACTTCTACTGACAGCTTCAAGGATGCCGCCAAGGTTTCCAACTATGCGAAGGCTTCTGTGGCTGCCTGCAAGGCTGCTGGCATCTTCACCGGCGATGAGAAGGGCAACTTCAATCCGAAGGCCAACATCATTCGCGCTGACGCTGCGATCATTATGGTTAAATCCTTGAATAAGTAAGGTTTCAACTCTACTTAATTTTAAGATACCCCATAAAACAGAGAGGGCGGAGAAATCCGTCCTCTTTGTTTTGCTGAAAAGGGCATGAAAGCTTTCTATGGGCTTTCATGCCCTCTCGCAATTTCAAAATGAGTTTTTTCTTCTACCTGTTGTCTCATTTCTGAAAAAAGCCCGTTTCTTGGCAGAACTGTTCGTTTTTCGTCCACACAAAGGAATCCGCAAAGTTTATTCATGACTTTTCAAAGCAAGTGTGCTATAATGGACAAAAATAGCTTGGTTTAATAAGAGCGACAAGGCGGCGAACCGCCGCGGGTACTTGTGAAGTGGTTGGTACAGGAGGAGGCTTCCTGACCTTTCAACAAGCAGATAAATTATAGCGTTAGTGCCCTTAGGCTCCCCTTGCGGCAAGGGGAGCAGTCATGCGTAGCATGACTGAGGGGATTGAGTCCAACGCCTCTGTCTCACTTTCTGCGGAGCCCGATCCCTTCCACCATGCAAAGCATGGTCCCCCTCCCCTTATAAATAAGGGGAGGAAAAAGGCACCAAACTTCAATTTATTTGCTTAGTTGTTGTCGGGCCGGAAATTGTTCGTTTGCATCAAGCGGCTTCACGAGTAGGAGCGGTGCTTCACTGCCAAATTCCAATTAATTTACTATCCTTCCTCCAGCGACCTCCGTGGTTATGCTAGATACTCTTTTGTACCAAGCAGAGAAACGAACTGCCTGCGGTACGCCGCTAAATTTCAAATTATTGCTTGGCTGTTGTCGGGCTGAAAGCTGCCCGTTTGCACTAAGCAGCTTCACGAGTGGCTGCGGCGCCTCGCCGTTGAAGCCTGTTTGTGGTCGGGCCGGAAGCTGCCCGTTTGCACCGAGCAGCTTCATGAGTGACCATTCCTTTCAAAAATGACAGTAATTCCTTCCAACCAAAAAAAGGGTGGTGATCCTGTGAAGAAAAGAATAGTGATTCTTGGAGCGTCCTTATGGCTCTGCCTGTTTCTTTCCGGCTGCTCCCTTGCCTCCTTTGACACCAAGAATCTGATGGCGCCGCCCAAGGCTAATCAGGATCAACAGGCGATCCAGGCGCTGCTGCAAGGGAACCGCCTGGACATCACTTTGGTTTATCCGCAAAGCGGGGAATATCGTTCCGCAATTATCATGCACGATTTTACCGGGGACGGCGAAGAAGACGCCATCGGTTTTTACTCCACCGAAAACACCGGCGCTGGCGGAGTGGAGGTTCAGTTTCTGAGCAAGACGGAAGAAGGCTGGGAATCCACCGCGGTTTTTCAAAACACGGCTCTTCAGGTAGACCGTGTCTGTTTCGGCACGCTTTCTCAAAGCGGACGCAGCTTGATTTTAATTGGCTGGGGCAGCACTACAGGAAGCACGGGCCGCACCGCGGCGGTGAACGCCTATGTCTACAGCCTGGGCGGAGAGATCACGGAATATTCATTGGGTCCCTATGCGGAAATGACCCTGACCGATTTCGACAGGGACGGGGTGAATGAGGTTTTTACGGTGGACAAGTTTCTGCCTGCCGAAGTGGAAGGAGACGAACCTACTCCCGCCAAGGCCAGGGTTTTTACCTGGAGCCAGGGCGCTATGCGGGAGGCGTACAGTGTCGACGCGGATAATTCCATTTCCAGCTATTCGGCTGCGGTATTTGGGAAGCTGACGCCCTCCCTTTCCGGTGTGGCGCTGGACGGGGTCAAGGCGGACGGAAGTATGACGACCCAAATTTTTTATACAGAGGGGAACACCCTAAAAAATGCTCCGGAGGGGGTAAATACCGAGGAGTATGGCAACCCCTTTCAGCGCCCTTCCACGGCCTCCTTTCCTTCCAGAGATCTGGACGGAGACGGCCTTTTGGAGCTTCCCGTGGTATCGCTGCTGCCTGGCCTGCCGGAAACCTTGTCTCCCGACTCTACGTGCTATCAGGTAAATTGGTGCCATTTTCAAAAGAACGATCTTACTCTGACACTCCGGGCCATGATGAACCCCGCGGAGAACTACTGGTTCCGTCTGCCTTATTATCTGAACGGGAAGATCACCTCCGCAAACGATGCGGAGCGGCGTGTGGTGACCTATTCTGAAATTATAGAAACCTCAAAAAAAGGGGAATATCTATTGGGAGAGCCGCTGTTTTCCATTCGGGTTTTTACCAGATCCTCCTGGGAAAGCCGGGGGACCAGCAGCGGATATGAGCAGCTGCTGGCACAAAACGACTCCGTTTATGGGATCCAAACCCTCACAAGAGATGAAACTATGCTGCGATATATTCAGCAGATCAAGCGAGACTTTAAACTGCTCAGCGAATGATGCGAGAAATCCGGAGAAAGGGGCATCAAGTATGAAAAAGATCCTGGTAGTAGAGGACGAACAGAACATTCGGGAATTTGTGGTCATCAACCTGGAGCGGGCGGGCTATCAAACCGTGGAGGCTGAAAACGGCGAGCAGGCGCTGAAGCTGTACCAGGAGGCCGAAGGAGACTTTGACATGGCAGTGCTGGATATCATGATGCCCGGCGCTTACGACGGACTGGCCGTGTGCAAGGAGCTGCGCAAATCAAACAGTTCTATCGGCATTATCCTTTTAAGCGCCCGTACCCAGGAGATGGATAAGGTAAGCGGCCTGATGATGGGCGCCGACGACTACGTGACAAAGCCCTTCTCCCCCTCCGAGCTGGTGGCCAGGGTAGACGCGGTATACCGCCGGGTGGCCCTTGCCGCCCAAAACAGAGAAACAAGCCTGCGGGACGAGCTGCAATCCGGAGAATTTACCCTGAACCTGCGGAACCGTTCCCTGCACAAGGGCGAAAAGCCCATCGAGCTGACCCAAGTGGAATTTCAGATCATGGAGTATTTCTTTTCCAACCCCGGTATTGCCCTGCCCAGAGGCGATATTCTGAAGCATGTCTGGGGGCCGAGCTATGTGGGAGAGGAAAAGATCGTAGACGTCAATATCCGCCGCCTGCGCATGAAGGTAGAGGACCAGCCCTCCGCCCCCGCCCACATCGTCACCGTTTGGGGGCTTGGATATCGCTGGGAGGTTTAGTTGTTAGTCGTTAGCGGTTGGTTGTTAGAGAAGGGCAGCGGCGAGCCGCCGCAGGCACTTGTGAAGCTGCTTGGTGCGGGAAATCAGTTTCCGGCCCGACCGCAAACAAGTGGGT
>CAJUTL010000066.1 GCA_910589395.1 uncultured Oscillospiraceae bacterium | reverse complement strand
GGAGATACCCGCTGTTTCCCGGTAAGCCTGAGAACGCTTGCGAGCTCAGACCGGCGCCGGTTCCCGCCGCCGGGGAAAGCTCCAGCAGGTTTTCCGCGAAGTACCCATTGCTTTCCAGCGCCTCCTGGATCATTTGCGGACTTAAGCCTGCGGACTGCAAGACGGCATAGGCCTCCTCTACCGAAAGCCCGCTCAGTTGGCCGGAATTCGGCAGAGTTAGGGAAGCGCCCTGCTGTGAGTCACTTCCCGGCTGCCAGGAGAAGCCGCCGTTCTGCCCGTTTCCTGCCATTTGAGACGCGTTTTCCAAGAACATTCCCTGCGCCGCTCTGTTTTTCCCTTCTTTCAGCGCCTGTTCCGTCGTGGCTCCCTGTGAGGCCGCTTCTACATAACCGTCGGTTCCACGCACCATGCTTCTGTAGGCCATTCCCAGCCCCGGAGTCCCCAGCGCGTCCAGTACAGCGCCGGGGGCCATATCCACCACGTTATACATATAGTTTGCAGCCTTTTTTGCGCCCGGATTTTCGATGCTGTCCAGCCCAGGCTGCCTTGCCGCCCAGATCCCCCTGGTCATGCTTTTCCCCGGTGTATTCGGATCTGACAGCAGGCCCTTTTCCGCTTCCGGGCTTGTCCAATCCTTCAGCATGTCTCCGACAGTCAAGGCCGCCGCGGTCGGTCTAAACAGCGTGGAAGTGATTCCATATCTGAAGGGCTGTTCCTCCGCTCCTTTCTGAATTCGCTCCAGATACTCATCGCTCCTTTTTTGGTTGATCTGACGCTCCAGGGAGTGCTTATAGCTCTTCGCGGCTGTCTCGTTTCCTTCCTTTCCCCAGAGGTAGTAATATATTTTCTGATCAATCGGCTCCATTGCTCCTGTATCTTCGAAGGGCTCCAATGCATTTATCGGAAGAATTACACCGCTTTTTTGTAAAGCGGCTTGATTTATCAATGTTTCGTGGTAAATCCCCTTTTCAGCCGCTTTTCCCAGCTCCACATACTTCTGGAAGTCCGGGTCTCTTATGGCCTCCAGCCTTTGCCGGGATCGCTTTTTCTCCCCTTCCAGCAGATACTTTTCCGTCCGCAGGGCCGCCGCCTCATTCTCCAGGGCTTTCCGCTTTTCTATCGCGTTCCCGATCCTTACGTTTCCTATCAGAGCGTTCTCCGGATCGCTTTGATACAGCTCTCCCGTTTTCCTCTCTGTTTCCGTTATTTCTTCCCCTATTTCCTTGAGCCGCCGGTTGATTTCCGTTTCCACGTACTCCCAGCTGCCCTCCTGAAATTCCTGCCATGCGGCCAGCGCCTCCTCGGACAGCTCCTCCATATCGTTTCCACGGTAGTCGCTCAGCAGCTTGGTATAAAGCCACCGGTCGCTTTCCCAGTCCTCGTAATCCCTCCGGCAGGTTTCTTTGTCCTGCTCCTCCTGCATGGAAAGACCTGTGTACTCCCCCGCCATATTCTGACAGCTGTTTTCATAGACCTGCAGCGTGCCCTCCCGCCTGTTCACGTTTCCCACCAGCTCGTCGTGATTCCGTTCCAGCTCCGGGTTCTCCGGCTTCTCTATCAGATCCTTTTCCATTTCCTCCGCCACTGCCCAATCCGCTTCGATATCCGCCTTGTACTGCACCCAGCTCCGGCTCGCCTGGATCAGGGTATCCTCCGTCGATTTTCGTTGCTCTCCGCTTTTTTCCAGATTCTTCGCCGACCACGCCAGCTTTTGGGATTTTTCAATGTTCCGCGCGCACGCTTCGTTTATCTGCCGCGCCGTGGGCCCGGCGCCTCCGGCGTTATAGGTTTCCTGATACCGCCTTTTTTCTTCCTGCTCTTTTTGCCACCTCGGATCCGCCGTATTCTCTCTATGCTTCCCGTCTGTGCTGATCCGCGCCATCTGATCCCTCCCTTTCCCTTTTTCTACATTTCCTCCTTACGGAAACAGCCCCTTCACCAGACGATCCAGGTAGCTGGGGTCTCCTCGCTCCGCCATCAGCACGGCCAGCTGGTACTGACGGTTCCAGTTGTCCGCGTTTTCCGCGTATCGCTTCTGGTATTCATAGGGTATGTTATCCACGTTGTACCCCTGGGCCTTGAGGCCACGGTAATCTCCGTACTGCGCTCCCAGCACGGCATTTTGCGTAGTCTCCTGGCGGTCCGCCCTTTTGGCGCTGATTTCATCCGTATGCTGGCCGTACCGGAAGCTTCTGTCTGTGTTCCACTGGTTCAGGTCGTTCAGGTAACGGCTGTAGGCCTGCTGGTACAGCTCCGGCACCTTGTCCGACAGCTGCGCGGCATAGTAATCCCCCGCCTGGCTGGCCGCCGTCATGGCATAGCTGCTGGGCAAGCCTCCCGTAGACGCTGCGGCCGTTCCCAGCGTGTCCTGGGTGGCACGCTGGCCCTCCCGCAGATACTGCTTCTGGTACGCCTGATATACCGGGTCTGTTTCCAGGTTATAGGAAAAGGTGGGCTTTTCCTCCTGCATTTGAAAGCTTCTCGGAGAGGGATCGTCCAGGTGATACTGATTTCCCGACCTGCCCTCCGTATAGCCGCCGTATAGGCTTCTCGTCCGCTCTGCGCTCTGGTTGGCCCTGATTCTCTCCTCCTCGGTTGTCGCCGCGTTGTAATCTATCTTTGACTGCAAAATGCTCATGCCCGCGTCCGGGTTTTCCTGGGCCAGCTTCCAGTCCGCCTCGGAAAATCCATTCCCCAGGCCCCAGCCCTGCTTTTCTGTTGCTTTCAAAAAATCGTCATAAGTATAGGTAGGCATAATTTTTTCTCCTTTGCTAAGATTGTAAATTGTTCGGTCAGGGGACTCTCCTGCCTGTTTTTCTTCGCCTTACATGACCGGCATTCCATTTCCCGCCGCTTCCGGAGGAAGCTCCGGCTGCCCCTGTACCTGCGGCGGCATTTCCGCTGTTTGGGCCATTTCCGCCATCTGGGCCATTTGCGCTTGCTGGGCCTGCTGGGCTTGCGCCTGCTGAGCCTCCTCCGCCTGTCTGCGTTCCAGATACCGCCTGGTTTCCCCCGCGCCGGGATAATGCAGCAGCTCCATCTTCCCCCAAAACAGAAGCAGTGTGTTCAGCTCCGCGGGGTTGCCGAAGGCCCCGCTTTGCAGGTTCTGCCTGGTTTCCTGCCACATGGCCTCCCGGTTGTTCGCCAGAGGGGCGGTGGTATCGCAGGAAAACAGAAAGCCATCGTTCCAGTACCATTCCCCGGCGGCGTCCTGCTCCAGAAAATCGTAACGGTTGAATTCCTCGTACAGGGGATTGCCGTCCATATCCCGGGAAATCACCGGGCGCTTTTCGTCCGCATAGGCCAGCTTGAATTTGAACATGGCCTCAAACAGCTGGGCATAGGCGGCGTCTTTCATCACCCGTTTGCTTTCCAGCCGCCCCGCCGCCTGATTGGCGGAAAATTCCTTGGCCCTGCCGGAGGTGGCGGTGGTGTCCCTTCTGCCCTGGAAGGAATCTGTAATGCCGATGACCTGCCGGGCCTCCTCGTACACCTGAGCCAGATAGGCCATATCCTGGGAAATATTCCCCTCCATGTCCTTCACGCTGATCATCTGGGCCGCCGCGGGCGTGCCGGGGCGGATCACCTTCATGTCCTCCGCGTCGGCACGGAGAGAGGCGTCGTCCGGCAATACCAGATAGCTGCCGGATTTTACCAGCTTTTCAATGATCTTCGTCTCGATGCGGTTGGCGGTGTTCTGCTGGTCGGCGATCTTATCCACATCGGAATCGCCTAAAAGCTGGCCGTACACGGAAACATTCTTTTGCAGGATCACCGGGAAAATATCCGGCTTGTAATAGGGGATCCGGGTGGGCCCCGCCGTTGTGACAACGCCCCCCAGGCCGTCCTCCTGCTCCTGGGCAAACACCCCGGGGATCGTGGAGCCGTCTGACCGGGCGATGGGGTCCCACAGCTCTTCAAACTCCTCCTCCGAGTCCTCCCACTCCTTACACCCGCATTTGGGGCAGGGCTGCTTTTCGCCGCCCTCCGGCTTTGGGGCGCCGCAGTCCTTGCAGCGTTTGATCCGCCTTGCCTGGTAATCCGGCAGGTCCTCCAGCTCGGTATCGTTCACCCAGGAATACAGACCGATGCCGCCGGAATCATTTTTGTAATAGGCGGTATACTGCGTTACCGTATCGGTTCCCTTGCCGTCCTCCTCTTCCTGCTCCAGCTCCTCCAGGGTCACACCGTACCGCTTGCGAAGGCTTTCCTTCGTTTGGGGCAGCTTCAGGATCACATAATCCATGTCCTGTATGCCGGTGGTCACGCCCTCCTGGGGGATCAGCTGCTTCGGGTGCACCGCCGTGACCGCCAGCTCTCCCACGGTGGTGTGGGTTCTTTTGCGGTTGTCCCACTCCACCAGGAAACAGGCGCCGCCCTGAATGGGCACGGTGCGTTCCATCATATCGTTCAACTGCTCAAAGGGAAGCCTGTCCAGCTCATTTCGGAGCATATCCTCAATGAGCCGCGCCTTCCCCTCGTCCTCCTTCCGCTTTGCCGTTACCTTCGGCTGGGGAATGGAGGAGTTCACCTGGGCTTCGATCAGCTCCGCCGTCAGGTTTCTCACATGGGCGGCCTTTGTTTTTCTGTCTCCCTTCACCCGGGAGATCAACCGGCTGCTCCCCAGATAGATCTCCTGCCTTGCGTCCATGGCGTCCAGCGCGCTTTGGCAGGCGTTTTCGTTTTTCAGAAGCCTGTCCTGCCACAGCTGCAATCTGCTTTTATTTGCCACAATGAAGCTCCTTTCTTGTTGTCATGTGATTGATTCTTGTGAGAAGGGCAGCTAACAGCCCTTCCCTTTAACGCCTAAATTGCGGCTCCTAAATCCGACCCCGCGTAATATTCCCGGCTCAGGGAATACAGCGTCCAGCCTCCCGTGCCCTCCAGGCGCAGCCGCCAGTGGTCACACCGGCGGGGGATCACCGGAAGGAGAAAGCTTCGCTTTTTCGGGGCCGCCTGCAATACAGAAACCGTCTGCCAAGCGTCCTCGCTGTCAAACTTCAGCTTGATCCCGAGAGTGGCCCCCGGCTCCAGCTCCACCCGAAGCTGGATCTTGGAAAGCCCCTTTTCATCTGAGCTGTTCTCGATAAAATCTCCGAATTCCGCGAAGCTTTGCAGCTGTGCCTCCTCTTCCCCCTGCTCCTCTGTTCCGCCAGGGTTGCAAAGCCACATGCTTCCGCCGCGGTCCAGGCACACCAGCCCGCCGTTGTCCCAGGCAAAATCCAGAACCTCTGTGCTATCCTCCCTGTGCCACAGGCCTGTACGGGTGTCGAACACGAAAAGGTGCCATGCGCCCGTTTCCCGCTCCTTCATGGAAACATAATACTTTCCGCCGTCGGAGCCCCCTGCCGCGTTTTGATAGACCGCTTCCCCGAAGGCGTGGGAAATATCCTCCGGCATGCCGCCGGAGCAGGCCGCGATACCGGAGCGGGAAAGATAAAACAGCCTCTCTCCCGCCACGGCCAGGCTTTTTTCCGCCCCGGCCTTTACGCCCAGCCTGGCGCTGCCCATCACCTGAAAATTGCTGGGCTTGCTGCCGTACACCTTGTAAATGTGATCCTCCTTGAAAAACATGGGGTATCCCATAAAGGAGCAGGCCGCCGTAAAATTTCCCGCGCTGCCTACCTCAACGGCAAAGCTGTCAGTGGCAAGGCCGTCAAAATTGTTCCAGATAAAGGGATTCCCCAAATAGGAGGCATAGATGGTATCTCCCTTGCAGCCCCACACCCGGTTTTCGTTCTCGCACAGAAAATCCAGGTCCGGCACCTCCCGCTTGAGGGTCACCTGCCCCGTCCAGGATTTTTGAGCAAAGGTATTTTCATAAAACCGCAGCTCTTTTTTGCTTTCTGAAAGCTCCCGAATAATGGGGGTCTTATCATTTTCCGAAAGGGTACAGCCCGTAATCTTCACCGCTTCGTTGACCGCAAAGGGAAAGGGCTTTCCCGTTGTTTTAATGGTATTGGCCGCCGCGGGTTTTCCGCCATAGGTGCCGCTTGTGATGGTCACCGTTCCCGTCCATTCCGCCTCCAGAGCTCCAAATTCTCCGGTATCCGTGCGGTAATAGGCCTTGTCGGGGAAGATCAGCAGATATTTCCCCAGAGAGACAAATTCCTTTTTTCCGGCCTCCACCGTGCCTTTTTGTTCTCCGTCCGCGAAAAAGCCGGTGCCGTCCACCCAGAAAAGACCGTCGTGGGCATAGAGCCCATGGGGCTCCTCCAGGCAGCGCAGCAGCAGCCGCTTTCTTCGAGTGCTGAGCAGGGGAAACTTGTCCCCCGTCATGTTTTTCATATCCCACAGGGCGCCGTCCCCGGCCCCGGGGTTGTGGTCATAGCCCTTCACCTTCACCTGGGTGGTTTTTTTGATTCCGTCCTTGTAGCGCATTTCAGGAAGTCCGCTCATTTTACCGATTGCCGCACAGACAGTTTTCCGCTTTCCATGCGACCCCTCCTTTCTCCGTATGTTCTGTTCTGCTAAGAAATCAACCTGTGGGCCTTCAGTCTGGCGTCAATCAAATCGGAAAGCGCGGGTAAGGTGGCAAGCTGCTGACCGTTAAAGGAAATGACCCCGTTTCCGATCTCAAGCCTGCTGCTTCCAGCGCCCGCACTGATTTTGACAGTCTTTTTCCCGTTGATGCTGATGTTTCCGGCTGTTGCTTTGATGTACACATTCTCTTTCCCCTCATAGCTGGTATTCCCCGCTGATTCCAGCTTCAGGGAATAAGGGCGGCCGGCATAGTCCGTTCCGGTGCCCACAAACATTCGCACGGTGGATTCGTCCACGCCGCTGCCGTTGTTATCCATATTGACACGGCCGATGATGTTATCGCCCGTCTCATCTAAAAAATAAAGGGACATTCCGGAAAGCGCCGATATTCCCACATCGTCCTCGGTTTTTGTACAGATTTGAAGCCCCTCCACCGTTTGCCGGATACTGGAGAGATCTCCCCGCAGGTTCTGCACCGTTGCCGTAATGCCTTCGGCGGTGATCTCCAGCTTCGCCATGCCCTTTTCCGTTTCCTCCACCCGCACCGTCAGGGGCCCGGTAAAAAGCTTCTCCAGCCCTTTTAACTCCGTGTCGTTGAAATTGTCCTGCCCCAGGTTGTTCAGCGTGTACCGCAGCTGCTCCAGCAGCTGGTACACATACCCGGCCAGGGCGGATATTTTTTCCTCCGGGCTTCCCTGATTCAGCTCGGGGAACCCCGTGTCTACTGCCAAAATATTTCCCGGCATTTTCAAAAGCCTCCTTTCAAAAAGCTCCCGGCTTTTCTATAGCCGGGAGTTGGATTTTTATGCAGTTTTTTCTTTCAGCTTCTCGTGCAGATTCATAGCCACCTGGGCCACCTCCTGGCGGGTGATCTCCGCCCGGGGCCGGAAGGTGCCTTCCTTGTCCCCGCTCATCAGGCCGTTTTCCATGCAGTAGGCCACCGCGGGCTGGG
>CAJUTL010000065.1 GCA_910589395.1 uncultured Oscillospiraceae bacterium | reverse complement strand
TGAATTGATAGTAATTTTGATATTTTCAACCTCACAATACCAATTTTTTCCCTGTCTATATATGTTACAATTTTTATCTAATACTTTATTTTTACAGTACTCAATACACCAACGCGGTAAAGGAAAACTGCACCAGCTTCCAATCGTTGCCGTCCTTCGTGTAGACCTCCGTAACGGCAAAATGATGGGTAGTCGGTTTACCGCCTAACAGCAGACCGTAATCGCAATCGGTGATCACGATACCGGCGTCTCCCCATAGCTTGGGAGCCTGGCTGTGCAGTGCGATCTCAGTAGGCTGGAAAATCTGATCGGTAAAGCATCTCATTTCCTCTTCCAGCCCACATGTTACGCCGATGTGCACAAAACAGCAATCCTTGTGGGCGATCTCCTCCATCACAGCAACATCGGACTGCTCCATCGCTTTCCAAAAGCGTTTTGACGTTTCAATCAGTTTTTCGGTCATGGCGATCACTCCCTGCCAAAATTTACAACTATTATAAACGTCAAGCCACCCGGTTGTAAATAGGCTAGTACCCTTTTCCGATATCCCCGCACTCCAAACAAAAGAAACACAGATTCTTCAAGAAATAACCACGGCTTCAATCAGTCTTTTTCATAGTAAACAAAAACTCGCATTCCGCTATTTCCGCTCCCTGCTTTGGGGAAAAGACGGTATCATATTCCTGAGCACAGCCGGAAAACGCGTAATGGCAGGAAAGCTGTACGCCGTAAAGCTCCAGGGAAAAGTCAGCAAAGGGGGCTTCCAGCTGTTCCGCAAGGTCTTTCAGCTCTTTTTTTGTCCAATCCACCCCGTCTTGGGCCAGCGTAAAGGACATGGCGGAAAGCATGATCTCCTCTTGATTGGCATAGAACAAAAGGCTTTTCTCGTCCTTGATCGGTATTACAGTGCGGCTCTTCAGGGCGACCTCCGTGATCCGCCCCTCTTTTTCCACAAAAGAAAATTGCGGCATTTCCTGGCTTTCCCCTATCGTAATTGTGTAAACGCCGGGCTCCCGCGCTTCGATCCAGTTCCCGGCGCTGTCCAGCGTGTAACGGGTATCGCCGTAATAGTACCATAGGTAACGATCGTAATTTTCACAAAATTCCGCAACGGTAAGCTCTCCCCTGTGCTTTGGCAGCTCTGCCCGAAGCACGGAAAGGAAGAGCGCGAAAAACAGCAGCAGGTAAGCGCCCGTCATTGCGAAACAGCGCCAGTTTTTCGTATCCCGAACTGTTTCCTCGGAATCGTATTCCCAGGAGAGCGTTCCCAGCTTATCGTAGATACGGTAGCATTGCAGCATACGGATCCAGGAATAAATCGGAAGCTGAAAGCCGGTTTTCACAAGCACGCCCCAGGTTCTGGCCAGCGCCTTGCGGTAGGTCAGCCTGCGCCCATCGTTATCCATCACCCGAAGGCCGAAGATCCATTTTCCCGGCGTTGTTCGAAGCAAAGAAAGAAACAACGGCTCCAGAAACAGCATGAGAAGAAGCCCGGCCGCAAAATCCAAAAGATTCTCCGCGCCGGATCGGTCTGTGGCCTGAATATGACATACCAGCAGCAAAAAGATAGTCCAAAGGCAGGCATAAAATGCCAGATCGAACATTCTGGCGAAAAAACGCCGCCAGGGCACCCAGGCCCTTGGAGCCTGATCGGAAAGAAGCTCCGGCGCGGCCTGCATGCCGTTTTGATCCATGGAATCCAGATATTTCTGGGCGTCCAGTGTTTCATACAGTACGCCTTCGTCCCGCATTTCCCGGCAGATCTCCCAAGCCTTTTCCAAGCTTTCCCGATCCGCGGTAAGCTGCGCCAGCTGCCGGTTCAAGACCGTTGTCAAATTCACTGCACCGCTTTGAATTGCCTTGATTTCTTCCAAGGGGATATGCAGGCTTCGGAGAAGCTTGATCCGCTTCAATATCGCAAGATTTTCTTCCGAATAGTCCCGATAACCGTTTTCTTCCCTTGCGGGAGAAAGCAGTCCCTCCGCCTCGTAAAAACGGATATTTGCTCTGGTCATGCCGGAAAGCTCTTCTATTTCTTTGATCGTCATAAAAAGCACCCCCAAAATGACTTTCCTGATACCAAAATACAGTATCAAGCAGGTTTACAGTCAAGCTTTTTTTGATTTTTATCCGGCGAGACTTCTGAATTTTTTCTATGCTTCCAGTATAGTCCTATTGACAAAAAATGTCTACCGAGAGCTTTCTTAAAAGCAGATACGCGGAGGCAAAATTTACTGCCATATGGCCCCAAAACGGCAGTGCTTAAAAATCATTCCCCAAAAACATGTTGTTGACGTATTTTTCGTTAAACACGGCATTGCCGCCAAGGTTTACATGTTTGGAAAGCCCGGCGATCCGGCTGAGCTCCTGCTTTTCCCTTTGATCCAGCAGCACCCGGGACACGCCGGCAAGGGCCGCGTTTCCCAAAACTCTGGTTCGATCTTCTATCCCCTTGGGAAGCAGACCGATCTCCACGGCGCTTTCCACATTCAAATGGCTGCCGAAACCGCCGGTGATGTACAGCGTTCCAATCTCTTCCACCGTTGTCCCCGCCGTTTCCAGAAGGGTTTCAATGCCCGCGGCAATGGCCGCCTTGGCAAGCTGGACAGAACGGATATCCTTTTGCTCTATGGCGACCCCCTCCGTCAGGGAAAGGGTATCGTCCTCCAAGGCGCCGGTCTCATCGATCTCTCCGTTTTTCAGGCCCGCGGCAATGGCGTCGATCAGCCCGGAACCACAGATCCCCACCGCTTTCGCCTCGTGGATCGTATGGATCCGCAGCTTCCCCTCCTCCAGCCAAACCCGGTCAATAGCCCCGCTGACGCTGCCGCAGCCGCAGGAGATCCCGGCCCCTTCAAAGGCAGGGCCGGCGGCGGTGGAGGTCACATATAAAACGCCGTCTTTCCACAGGGCAATTTCGCCGTTGGTTCCAATATCACAAAGAAGAGAGGTTTCCGCTTTCTGACACATACCGGAAGCCAGCACGGCGCAGGTGATGTCCGCCCCCACAAAAGCATTCATGCAGGGCGGTAAATAAGCTTTTCGACCGGAAAAATCCGCTTCTGTATCAAACAGGGTTTCCGCCAGGAAGGGTGCGTGGGAGAGGCTCTCCGGATCGATCCCGCAGAGCAGGTAAAGCATGGTTGTGTTGCCTGTAATTGCCAAAACGTCCGGCTGTTTTTCTTCTGAAACGGCCTGCCGCATTAAGGCTTCCACACACTCGGTGACCTGAGCCTGCAGCTGAGAAAGTTTCCCCCCCATCGCGGCCTCGATACGGCCCATAACATCGGCCGCTTCTGAGGTTTGCGGATTTAGCGCCGCCGCTGTGCCGATGCACTGGCCTGTTTTCAAATCAAACACCTTCAGCGCGATGGTAGTAGTACCGATATCTACCGCCGCTCCATAGGTTCCCGGCATGGGCCGCAGGGAAACGCTTTGTACGCCCGTTTCCGTTTCAATATCCATGGCTCTGCCGCCATTGGGCAGGAACACGGAAGCATCTCCCAGAATGACCGCCTGACAGGATAACCGCTTCCCTGCTTTTTTTTCCTGCTCATTGGGCTCAGAAACAGCGCCGGAAAGCTCTACGGCGCATTTGCCGCAGTTGCCGTGACCGCCGCAGGGGTGCGGCAGGGAAAAACCGGCCTTCTCCAAAATATCGTCCAACAGAGCCGCCCTTTCAAAAGGGATTTTATGGGCGTTTCCATTTTTCCAAATCGTCAGTTCAAACATCGTTCTCCTCCGGAAGCAGGATCATGCTGAAAAAGGTCACGGTGTCCTGCCCATTGATGTATTTCAAATCGGTATCCTTCGTAGTATTGTACACATCGACGCCGTAGCCCTCCAAAGACGGCATCGCGTTTTCAGGGGAAACACAGGGCTTCCCCTCTTTTTTGGCGCAGACTTTACAATAATGACAGCCGCCGTTGATCAGGTGGAGATATCCTTCAGGCAGCAGGGGCTTTAAGGCCTTTTCCACCTTGCGGCTGATCTTCGCGTGAAGATTTCCTGCTTCCTGCATTCCCTCAATATCAAAGCTGTCCTCCAGTTCAGAAATTGTCTGGTACAGCAGCCCTTGAGGGTATTTTTTGACGGTTTCGATCAGCTCGTCAATATCTCCGGTATCCGGAGGACACATCCAGCAGCGCCCGTAATTTCCGCAGGTATTCTCCGCGCAGACGTCCCGGAAGGCACGGGAGGTCACAATCTTGCTGCCGGGGATCACAGTCGCCTTGGCAGCACCCTCGGCAAGAATCATTTCAACCAGTTTTTCCAGATCCATCGTATCTCACTCCTTAGAGAATTCAACATAAAATCATTCTCCGGTCAATTTTCAAAAAGAAAACCGCATCAAATGAAAGACGTGCTTCATCTAATGCGGTTTCCGAGAAATCAGTCTTTCAAAGCTTCAAAGAAAGCGTTGATAGTATCCCAACTGGAATGAGCGGGAATATCGCAGCCGGAAGAAGGAATGAAATTTTTGTATTTCCCACACTTCTCCAGCAGTTCCTTCGTGGCGGCACGTATTGACTCTGGCGTACCCTGCGCGAACTGAGAAGCGGGATCCACATTTCCCATGCACAGAGCGTCTGCCGGCGCCGCTGCCAGGATCTCGTCCATCTTGACCGCGTTTCCGAAATGATACGCCACGGCGTTCTGAGAGAAAATACTATCCAGCATTCTCGGCACGGCATTGCCGCAGTTGTGATAGACAATACCGAAATTCTCGTCCTGCAAAGCGTCAATAATGCGCTTGACATAGGGCACGGAGAATTCCTCCGCCATTTCGGGATTCAGAATACCGGCAAGGGGCTCCGCCATCATAATGCCGTCCGCCCCCGCCGCCTTCATAGCGGCACCGTACTGGATCAGAAACTCCGTGGCCTTCTCCAGAACGATATGCACCGTTTCCGGTTCGTCATAGCAGATATACATGATCTCCGTCACATCCATCAGACGGCCCGCCAGAGAGAACGGACCGATGGTGCCCGCAAGCAGGGGCTTATCGGTGATGCGCTCCTTCGCCTGACGAATTCCCTCTACGCAAACGCCGATGCGCCCGGCCTCCAGAGAGGGGATCTGCAAAGCCTCGGCTTCCTTTTCATCGGAAACAAGCTGCCCCACAATAGCGGGGATCTCGTTTTTGGAGAATTTTACTTCCGCTCCGAAGGCTTCCGCTTCTACGGAAAGATCCATCAGGCCAATGGCCGTCAAAATATCTGTTTCCTTCGCAATGACCTCCATGGCCTTTGCCTGAAGCTCAGAGGTTTTTACCAGCTGCTCCACGTCTACCCCCAACTTTTGCGCCGCGGGGAAAGACAGAATCGGCAGCCCTTGCCGGGGCTCCGCCTTTGCGGCGTCCCAGAGAAATTTACTGATATTCATTCGCGCCCCTCCCGTGCTTACTGTACGAACGTAAGGGCCATATCCGCAGCGCTGGCAGCGTCTACCGTGTAGCCGTCGGCGCCGATCTGCTTGCAGAACTCCTCGTTGACGGGAGCGCCGCCGATCATGATCTTTACGCGGTCATGGATCCCAGCGGCCTCCGCGGCCTTTACCACGTCTTCCATCACGTGCATGGTGGTGGTCAGAAGAGCGGAGCAGCAGATGATATCGCAGTTATTCTCGATTGCGGCATTGACAAAGGTTTCAGGAGCTACATCGGTACCCAGGTCGATCACCTCAAAGCCCTTGCCCTCCAGCATCATCTTTACCAGGTTTTTACCGATATCGTGCAGGTCGCCCTGTACCGTGCCGATACACACCTTACCAACAGACTCCACACCGGCCTCAGCCAGCAGGGGCTTCAGCAGCTCGATGCTCTGGTTCATGGCGCGGGCCGCCATCAGAACCTCGGGAACAAACACCTCGTTCTTCTTAAATTTTTCGCCAATGGAGCTCATACCGCCCAGCAGGCCTTCTTTCAAAATGTCCTGAGGATCTACACCCTCGTCAATAGCCTTCTGTACCAGCTCTTTTGTAGCCTTAGACTTGCCACTTTCCAGCAGCTCTGCAATTTCCTTCAAAATCATGACAAAAGTCCTCCTTGAAATTTTCTGTAAAAGAGTGTATATTTGTAACAAACCCGGAAAACACCGGGGCAGTACCGGGAAATAGTATTCCTTAATAACTGCCGACCTTTTTCACCGTCTCAATAATGCGCTTCATGTTCTCCAAGCTCACATCGTCAGGGATAGAGTGGTCAGAGGAGAAAATATAACCGCCGTTCTGCTTCAGAATGGGAATCTTTTCATTGATTTCCGCAATCACTGCCTCCGCGTTGGGCCACTGCTGTGCATTGATACCGCCGTGGAGAACCAGCTTATCGCCGAATTCCTTCTTGAGCTGGAGAGAATCCATACCGGCCTTGACCTCCAGAGGATTTAAAGCATCTACTCCAGTTGCCACAATATCAGGAACCAGGGTCATTACATCGCCGCAGGAATGAAGTTCCGCGAAAATACCGTGGTCGTGGGCCCATTTCACGCCTCTGGTATGATAGGGCTGCAGCAGATTGCGATACATGGCGGGCGAGAAGAACGTGGTTCCCTTATAGCCCATATCGTCCCACCACCACATTTGGTCGAAGTGATAGCCGGCATCCCAAATGCGGGTAAACAGCTTTTCACAGCGATCCAGATAGGTATCAAACATATCCTGAACCAATTCCGGCTCTTCCATCATGGCGATCAGGGTAGTATCTGTTCCCATCATATGGGAATGAGTCACGTCAAAGCCAAACCAGAAATTGCCGCGGATCCAGTACCCCTTTTCTCTCCATTTATCGAAATTATTTTTCAGCAGATCCCAGGGAATGCGGTCATCGTCCAGGGTCATGCGGGCTTTAGCTTCTTCCCAGGCATCCGCGTCCACCACCTTATAGTCCAGGTTTTCCGGGGTGGATTCCGCATTCTTAAATTCCTTTGTGGTCACGCCCCAGGGCGTGGTGGAAATGATATAACGATCCGTTTCCTCAATGATCTTTTTGGGGAATCTGGGAGAGATATCAATATCGATATGAACTACCTTATCGATATCGAAATACTCAGTCCAATCGGTGTTCTGAGGCATTCCCTCCTGATTCCAGCGCCGAACAGTGGTAAACCAGGGATCATCAGTGATCGGAATACGATCTGCTTCACGGTGTTCAAAGGTTCTCTTAAAACGTTCCCATGTTGTCATGGACATGCTGTAATTCCTCCCAAATAGGTTTGGATGATATCTTCATATTAGCAACGAAAAAAAAGCAAGTCAACCTCCTTTCAAAACAGTGTTCTCTTTTTGACATAGATAATCAATTTTTTGATATCGAGGAGTTTTTCTATGTATCACGAAAATGGTGATTTCGGCCAGGTTCGGCTGGCGAGCCTTGTTCCCACCTTACAAAGCGAAGGGTTATTTTCTCTGCATTCTGTTGGATGGCACAAGTGCAATGACCATTACCAGATCTCTCATCCAGACGGCAACGACGACCATCTGATTTTAATTACGACCGGCGGCTGCGGCTTCATGGAGATCGAGGGACTGCCCTATGAGCTTCCTGCCGGAACCATCGCCTTTATTCCCCGAAATGTCGCAAACCGTTACGGAACCCCCAAGGGTGGCCTTTGGGAATTTTACTGGCTTCACCCCTGCGGAAGCGCCGCCAACAGTTTTTTGGACGCCGTGACCCGACGAGGCTCTTTTCTGAAAAGATTCAGTACGGATCGGGACTATGCCCCCCGTATGGAAAAGCTTCTCTCCCTCTGTACGGAGCGCACGGACGATACCTCTCTCTACCTTTCTCAAAAGCTCAGCGAGCTTCTGCACCTCGCCGCGCTGGATCTGTGCGCAAAGCCGAAGTCGGTCTCCCTTTCCACCCATGTGATCTCCTATATCGAACAGCATTATGACGAGCCGGTAAAGGTGGAGGATATCGCCGGAACCCTTTTTATTTCCAGCGCCCATCTCATCCGGATCTTCAAAAAAGAAAACGGCTGTACTCCCCACCAGTACCTTTTGCGATACCGCCTGCTCTCCGCGGCGGAGCTTTTGAAATTCAGTGAGCTGCAGGTAAAGGAAATCGCGGCCCAGGTGGGCTTCTCCTCCTCCAGCCATTTCAGCAGCTGCTTTTATAAACGGTACGGCTGCACCCCTTTGCAATATCAGGAGCAGGCTTCCATTAAATAGAGGATTTGCGGAAAAAGCCGCAAATATACTGTATTTCGGCCACTTCTTTCCCTCAACCGGCGGCAGATCACGGTCCAGCCCCGTGGGAAACGCTGCTTCCCTGCCTTTCAAAGGCTGTAAGGCATACTGTAATGCTTTTATTGTACCGCAAGGCCGCGTGATCTGACAGAGGACAAACCATATATTTTTTATAAAAAGCATGGGCTGCCGGAAAATTTGACATTGCTGAGCAATGTCAGCGGGGAAGTTAGTTCGGTAAATTGAAATTTAGCGGCGAGGCGCCGCGGCCACTCGTGAAGCGGCTTGGTACGGAAAGCTAGTTTCT
>CAJUTL010000064.1 GCA_910589395.1 uncultured Oscillospiraceae bacterium | reverse complement strand
TTCCTGCCGGACGGAAGGCGTTGGGGAAGGGGAGGGCCGTGGCAGGGTGGGGATCACCTGGCCGGGAAGGGCTTTGCCGCCGCTTTCTTGACTTGCCGAGGCCTTTGGGATATAATGGGAGCTATAGGTCTGCTCCGGGGTTCCCTGTACAGCCAGCGTGGAATTGCGCTTTAAGGAAAAGGCGGCTGCGCAGATCACCAGGGCGGCTATGGTAACGATCAAAAGAATCAGTGTGTATTTTTTGTAGCTTTGAGAACTTCTGCCTGTCATCATCAAGTCACCTCCCGTTTAGTATGTACCGCTTTTTCAGCTGTTATACCGGATAGGGGGCGGGCGGCGTAAAAGCTTGAGGCCGCAGGCAGAAAAAAGGAGGAGCTCTTTTATGCGAGAGGATATGAACAAATATAACACCAGCATGAACCGGATCCCCGCGCAGAGAACCGAGGGCGAGTTTTCCAAGTCCGCCGGGGCCACTGCGAAAACGGTGGGCGGTATGGTCTGGAAAGCGGTAAAAACCCTGTTCTGGGTGGGGGCCATCAGCGGCGTGCTGGTGTTTTTATCGGTGCTGTCTTTTGTATTGAGCTTCCGCAATGTGGAGCCTCCCAATATTTCCGCCATGAAGCTGAATTATTCCAGCTTTGTTTATCTGGATGACGAAAACGGGCAGTCCACGGAATACATGCCTCTTTACAGCAACGAGAACCGGGTGTGGGTCTACTTGAGCGAGATCCCGCAGTATATGAAGACGGCCCAGATCGCCATTGAGGATCATCGCTTCAGCGAGCACAAGGGCGTGGACTGGAAAGGCACCCTGGGGGCGGTGTACAAGCTCTTTACCCACACGGGGGGAGGCGGCGGCTCTACCCTGACCCAGCAGCTGATCAAAAATATCACGAAGGAAAACCAGGTCAGCATTCTTCGAAAGGTAAAGGAAATTTTTACCGCCCTGAATCTGGAGGGCGGCTATACCACCAGCGACGGCACCAAGCGGGTGGGCTACAGCAAGGAGGAAATTCTGGAAGCTTACCTGAATGTGGTAAACTACGGCGGCCAGTGCCAGGGCGTGGAAGCGGCGGCAAACTATTATTTCGATAAGAACATCGGGCAGTGCAGCCTGGCGGAATGCGCTCTTATCGCCGGTATTACGCAGAACCCCTATCAGTTTAATCCCATGATCTTCCCGGAGGATTCCAAGGAAAGAGCCAGAGTTGTGCTGGATCGTATGAAAGAGCTTTCCGAAGAGGGCGAGCTCGTTTCCGACCTGACCATGCCAATTACCTTAAGCGAGTATAACGACGCCATGGTGGAACTGGAAACCATGGACTTTATCGGCGCGGAGCAGGAGGACACCAGCGCGGCCAACGAGGAAGCCCAGGATCAGGAAAAGTGGAACTGGTATATCGATGTAATGTTTGAGGACATCGTGCAGGATCTGATGGCAAAGGGCTACTCCTATGAGGTTGCGGAAAGCATGATGTACAACGCGGGTCTTGAGATCCATTCAGCTATGGATCTCAAACTGCAAAGCGATATTGAAAACTATTTTTTAACCAACCAGGAAATGCTGCCGGAGGATCAGGCCATTAAGCTTGGTTTCTTTATGATGGATCCCTATACCGGAAAGGTGATGGCAGTGGTGGGAGACCGGGGAGAACGAAAGGGTACCCGCCTTGGAAATAATGTCACCGGCGCCGGCGGCACCAGCCGGCAGTCCGGCTCCGCCATCAAGCCTATCAGTCCGTATATCGTAGGCTTAAACGAGGGGAAAATCAATTTCGGTACCGTGATCAAGGACGAACCTATTCCCAACTATTTCGGCGAGGGAGACCCCGACGAGGGCCCCCAGAACTTTGACCGGCAATATACTGGCACCATGAATGTGGATAGAGCCATTGAGGTTTCTCAGAACGCTCCGGCGGCCTGGATATGCCGTGATGTTACCCCGGAGGCTTGTTATGATTGGCTGGTAAACAGCCTGCATTTTACCACCTTGACGGAAGAGGACTCTCACAATATTTCCGGCATGGCTCTGGGCGGCCAGCAGTACGGCGTGACCGTTCGGGATATGGTGGCGGCCTATCAGATCTTCGCCAACGGCGGCATTTATCACAAGCCTATTACCTATTATTACGTAAAGGATCATGAGGGTAATGTGCTCCTGGATAACCGCCCGGAGGTAAACCCCGGCGAGCGGGTGACCAGTGAGGAAAACGCCACCATTATGAATAAGCTCCTGCACGGCCCCATCTACAATTCCAACGGTACGGCAGTGGGCTGGATGGCCGATATCAATACGGAAATTATCGGAAAGACCGGCACCACCGACGACGGCTATGATCTCTGGTTCATCGGCGCCACCCCTTTCTGTGTGGCGGGCATCTGGAACGGCTATGAGCTTCCCGATGTTTTGGAGGATTCCGGTATCGCGAAGGATACCTGGAAGGCTGTGATCCAGCATCTTTTAGACAATTACGACTGGTCCGGCAAAAGCTGGGTGATCAGCGATAACGTGGTAGAGCGCCGTTTCTGCCGCGACAGCGGAAAGCTGGCGGGGAAGAATTGCTTTGATACCGCCACAGGCTGGTACGATCAGGAGAAAGTGCCCGGCACCTGTAACGGGGGAACTGACCATATTTCGGGAAAGAATACCATGTCTCCTTCTCCGTCTCCGTCCCCGTCTCCCTCGCCATCGCCCTCTCCGTCGCCCTCTCCGTCGCCTTCGCCCTCTGTGGAGCCCAGCATAGATCCTTCCTTCTCACCCCCTCCCACGGAGAGCCCCATGCCGGATCCCCCGCCTGGTCCTATTGATTCTCCTGTACCGTCACCCAGTGACTTGCCTACCTTGCCGCCTGATGTGCCTACTCCGCCCCCGGAATCTGGTTCGGATATTCCGCCCTTTGACATTTGGGGGCCGGTTGGTTAAGTAGTTGTTAGTCGTTAGAAAAGGGCTGAGGGCCGGAAGCTTTCTCCGTTTTACTGGCGGCCGTTCTTGTGGATCAATTTTCAGGTTTCCCTAAAAATTGCCGGGAAGAGCTGTCTCTTTTCGGCAATTTTTTGATGCCTCTTTGGCTTGACTTTTTTGGGGCCGGTATGATAAACTGTTCACTGTAACAAGACAATCGTGTTTAACAGGTGGACAATGAAAAAAGATTCTTATCTCGTTGTGAACAGCAGCGTACTGCCGGAAATCTACCAGAAAGTAGTGCAGGCCAATGCTCTTTTGGAAAGCGGAGAGGCGGCAAGCACTTCAGAAGCGGTACGTATGGCGGGCATCTCCCGCAGCGTTTATTACAAATACCGGGGTTCAGTGTTTCCCTACACCAAGCAGAACCCCGCCGGGATCCTCACCGTGCAGGCCATGCTGACAGATCGTACTGGCGTGCTGGTGAGCCTTCTCACGGTGTTTTACCGGGCGGGGGCTAATATCCTTACGGTAAATCAAAATATTCCGGTCATGGGTCGGGCGTTTGTTTCTGTTTCAGCCCGCATTGCCCACATGGAAATTTCCGCCGATGAGCTGCTGGAAAATTTGAAGCAGGTAGATGGCGTGATCAAAATCGAAAGCATTATGGATCGTTGAGCGAAGGCTGTTTTTTTACAGACTTTTCGCGGGAAAGGAAGGAAAAATCGTTTATGGCGTTTATTGCGGTCATGGGTCACGGCGTGGTAGGCTCCGGTGTGCTGGAGGTGCTGACAGAGCACAGC
Organism: uncultured Oscillospiraceae bacterium; assembly: GCA_910589395.1. Taxonomy (GTDB): domain Bacteria; phylum Bacillota; class Clostridia; order Oscillospirales; family Acutalibacteraceae; genus Acutalibacter; species Acutalibacter caecimuris_A. Next base: position 4,937 of record CAJUTL010000064.1, on the reverse strand, counting down.
GAAAGCATCGCCCGCCGGGCCAAGGAAGAAATACAGGTAAAATATATTTTGGATCTGCGTGATTTTCCCGATCTGCTTTATGCGGATCGCTTTACAAAGGATTTTGACCTGATCCTGAACGACCCCGAGGTAAAGATCGTGGTGGAGGTCATGGGCGGTCTGCACCCTGCTTTTGAGTATGTTAAGGCATGCCTGCAAAACGGAAAAAGCGTGGTGACTTCCAATAAAGAGCTGGTGGCTGCCAAGGGCGCGGAGCTTCTTTCCATCGCCCAGAAAAACAATCTGAATTTTCTCTTTGAAGCAAGCGTGGGCGGCGGAATTCCTATTATTCGTCCCATCAGTCAGTGCCTGGCCGCCAACGAGGTCAGCGAGATTGCCGGTATCTTGAACGGCACCACCAATTTTATTCTGACGAAAATGATCCGGGATCATATGGATTTTGAAGAAGCGCTGAAGCTGGCTCAGCAGCTGGGCTATGCGGAGCGTGACCCCTCTGCCGATGTGGAGGGAGCCGACGCCTGCCGAAAGATCTGCATTCTGGCCTCTTTGGCCTTCGGTACCCACGTGTACCCGGAAAGCGTTCACACCGAGGGCATTACGAAAATCAGCTTGTCGGATGTGGGCTATGCCAGGGCCTGGGGCGGTGTGATCAAGCTCATCGGCGAAGTGAAAATGTTGGAAAACGGAAAAATACATATTGCGGTGGCTCCCATGTTTGTCAGCCGGGAGAGCCAGCTTGCCAATGTGGACGATGTGTTCAACGGCATTCTGGTGCGCGGCGACGCCACAGGCGACGTGGTATTTTACGGCAAGGGAGCGGGAAAGCTCCCCACCGCCAGCGCGGTGGTGGCGGACGTGATCGACTGCGTCAAGCATTTTAAGGCCCGGAAATATCTGTTCTGGGAGGACGCGAAGGAAGGCTATGTGGCTTCCTTTGAGGAGCTTCCGCAAGCAGTGTTTCTCCGCGTGCGGGGAGAAAGGGATTCCGACGCCGCGTTCCATCAGGCGGAGGCTGTCGCCGTTTCTCCGGTACGCCTGATCCGAAAGGACGAGGAGCCGGGGGAGATCGGCTTTACGGTAAAGGATATTATGCCCCGGCAGCTTCGGGGACTGATCCAACAGCTGGAAGCAGCAGGCCTGACGGTGGAAAACCATATCGCGATCTCTGATTATTGAGAAGCCCGAAGGCCCCGCGGCCCTTTCCGGTTCTATTGTCCCGCATCTAGGAGGTGCAAGCCATGATTCGAATTGATGTGCCCGCTACCAGTGCCAACTTAGGCTCCGGTTTTGATTCTCTGGGGATCGCCCTGACCATGAAAAACAGGGTGTGGATGGAGGAATCGGATTCCCTGGAGATCACCTGTACCGATGAGGTACAGGTGCCTACCGACAGCAGCAACCTGATCTTCTGGGCGGCCAGCCACCTGTATGAGATCTGCGGCAAGAAGCTGCCGGGCCTGAGGATCATACAGGAAAACAATATTCCCCTGGCCCGGGGGTTGGGCAGCAGCTCCGCCTGTATTGTGGCGGGCATTTTGGGGGCCAACCGCTTTATGGGGAACCCCTTGTCTCAAACCGACCTGATCCATCTGGCGGCGAAGATCGAGGGCCACCCCGACAATACCAGCCCGGCGCTTTCCGGGGGTCTGGTAGCCTCCGCCATGGAGGGGGAGAGGGTCTACAGCGTCAGCGTGCCGGTTTCCGATAAGATCCGCTTTGCCGTGATGATCCCGCCCTTTGAGCTGAAGACTGAGCAGGCCCGCGCCGCCCTGCCTAAGGAATATTCCAGGGAGGATGCGGTCTACAATCTTTCCCGTTCCGGCCTGATGACGGCGTCTCTCTTTTCCGGAGAGCTGCATAATCTGAGAGTGGCGGTTCAGGACCGAATCCATCAGCCCTACCGCTCCGGCCTGATTGAAAACTATGACAACGTATTTCGCATGAGCTATGAGCTGGGGTCGCTGGGCACCTATGTCAGTGGTGCGGGGCCCACCATTATTGCCATGGTGGATGCCGGGGGTGCGGAAGCATTTGGGAAAAACTGTATGACCCACCTGGCGGAAAAGGGTATTACCGGCTGGCGGGTAGAAATTTTAAGCGCCGACCCCAACGGCGCGCAAATTGTGATAGAATAAGGGGAAACTGGAAAAATGAGAAGTGTTGCGCTATTCATTGCCATGAGTCTGGACGGTTATATCGCCGATACAAATGGCGGCGTTGCTTGGCTGGAGGGGCAGGAAGCCGCCGGAGAAGACGGGGAAGACGCATACGCTCAATTTATAAAAGATGTGGACACTGTGGTGATGGGCCGGAAAACCTATGATCAGATCATTACAGAACTGTCTCCGAAGCAGTGGCCTTATGACGGGCTCCTGTGCTATGTGATAACACACAAAAAGGAATCCTCTACAGAAGAAATTCATTTTACGGGGGAAGATCCCTGCGCACTGATCCGGCGGTTGCTTCGGGAAGAGGGGAAAACGATTTGGATTTGCGGCGGCGCTTCCATTGTGCAGTCTCTTTTGCGAGAAGACCTGGTCGATCAGTTTTCCATTTCCGTGATCCCAATAATTTTAGGCGGTGGGATCCGTCTGTTTGAAGATGTGGGGAAGGAAGCCAGGCTTCGCTTTGTGAAAAGCGAAGGCAGAGGCGGCATTCTTACGTTGACGTATAAACGGCAAACCTGATTTTATCAGCTGTTAGGCTCCGGCTGCGAATAACCGGAGGTCTGCTGTGTGGAACAGAAAAACATTCCACCCGGCAAAGAAAGGAAGGTGGTCATAATTATGGCACTGATCGTGCAAAAGTTCGGCGGCACTTCGGTTCGGGACGCCGAGCGTATCAACAATGTGGCGGATATTGTCACCTCCGCCTACCGGCAGGACAACGACGTAGTGGTTGTTGTTTCCGCTCAGGGCGATACGACAGATGACCTGATCGCAAAGGCGGCGGAGATCAATGAAAGGGCTTCTAAGCGGGAACTGGATATGCTGCTTTCCGCGGGAGAACAGATCTCTGCGTCCCTGCTGGCCATGGCCATTGAAAGAATGGGATATCCGGTAGTTTCCCTTTTGGGTTGGCAGGCGGGTTTTGATACCACCTCAGACTATGGAAACGCCCGCATCAAAAAGGTGGACGCTTCTCGTATCCGTAAAGAGCTGGATAAGCGGCGGATCGTGGTGGTAACAGGCTTTCAGGGCGTGAACCGCTACGGTGATATGACCACCCTGGGCCGGGGCGGCTCAGATACCAGCGCGGTAGCCATTGCCGCTACCATGCACGCTGACCTGTGCCAGATCTACACCGATGTGGACGGCGTGTATACGGCGGATCCCAGAAAAATTCCCGGAGCCATCAAGCTCGATTCTATTTCCTATGATGAAATGCTGGAGCTTGCTACCCTGGGAGCTCAGGTGCTTCATAACCGTTCGGTGGAGATGGCAAAAAAATACAACATTGAATTGGAGGTTCTTTCCAGCCTGACCAGGGAAAGAGGCACCATTGTAAAGGAGAAGAGCAACGTGGAGAAAATGCTGATCAGCGGTGTAGCCAAGGACGACAATATTGCCCGTATCTCTATTATCGGCGTGCCGGATCGTCCCGGCCTGGCCTTTAAGATCTTTTCCAAGCTGGCCTCAAAGGGCATCAACGTGGATATCATTTTGCAGTCTATCGGGCGCAACGGCACGAAGGATATCAGCTTTACCGTGGAGAAGAATAAGATGGAGGACACCATTGAACTGCTGAAAACCTATGAAGAAACCTGGGGTGCTTCCGGTATTGTTTCCGATGATAACGTATCCAAGGTTTCCATTGTGGGCGCGGGCATGGAAACACACCCCGGCGTAGCTGCGGAAATGTTTGAGGCGCTGTTCAGCAGAAATGTGAATATTCAAATGATCTCCACCAGTGAGATCAAGATCTCCGTGCTGATCAATAAGGCGGACAGCGAGCGGGCAGTGGAAGCCATACATGATAAATTTTTTGAAGCGGTATAACTTGGGATTGTTTGAAAAATCGGAAGCACCGTCCTTTTGCCTGATGCGGACAGATTTCTGTATTGGAAACCGTCTCGCCTTGTACAAAAATCCGTCACTCTCTCCATTTTCAAACAAGCCCTAAAGAAAATCTGAAATAAGCTTTTGCAGGGAAATCCTGCTGTTCCTGACAGAACTTGCATGGAGCAAGCAACGGTTAAATCACCTTCACGGAGCCAGAATAAGCTCTTGGGGGTGATTTTTTTATGTTTCCTTATTATTGGGGAAGTCTCCCCATTGGTACGCCGAACAGTATGCCGGCAGGCATGATTCCTTTCCTCGACACCGACCTGCGGGAGCTGCCGGAAGAGGTTCGGGAAGCGCTGGAATATCACCGTGATGAAATTCACAGCGCCTCAGACCTGCACGACCTGGTAGAAGAACTGAAGCTGAGAAGATGAACAAAGCAAAGGAACTGCTGCAAAACAACGTTTTGCAGCAGTTCCTTGCGGTATTAGTGGTTAGTCGTTAGTTATTAGTTGTTAGAGAAGGGCAAGCCGCCTTTTTTATTCTGAACAGTGCCTTCTGTTGTCATTCCGAGGAACCTTTCTTCTGTCACTCTGAGGAGCTATTCTTCTGTCATTCTGAGGAACGTAGTGACGAAGAATCTCGTCCTTAAATTCCTGGGGAAAGGGCAAAAAGGCGAGATTCTTCGCTCCGCGCAGAATGACAAGAGTAAAGTGTGAGTTTTACCGCTAAATTGCATTTTAGCAAACAGTTCCCACTGTTACTCTGAGGAGCCATTCTTCTGTCATTCTGAGGAACGTAGTGACGAAGAATCTCGTCCTTGAATTCCTGGGGAAAGGACAAAAAGGCGAGATTCTTCGCTCCGCTCAGAATGACAGGAGTAAAGTGTGAGTTTTACCGCTAAATTGCATTTTAGCAAACAGTTCCCACTGT
>CAJUTL010000063.1 GCA_910589395.1 uncultured Oscillospiraceae bacterium | reverse complement strand
GCGTGCCCCACCGGGGCACAGCAACCGAGCCGACAGGCGAGAAAGCCAAGGGGTGTCATATAAACTATAATTTACCACTCTGCCCTTTCATTGCTAATTGCACATTCCTCATTGCATCTAGCACCTAAAAACCGCTGTACTGCCAAGGTCGCCAGCAGCGCGCAAATCAGAACGCTCCAGGGAGACAGGGGCTTTGTCCAGAAAAATGTGCCCACAAAAGCGGAAACGCTACAGAGAACCCCCAAAACGCAGGTCAGCCGTTTTAAGGCTTTACGGCGCCGCAATCGCAGGAGAGTAAGCGCAAGCCAAATCACAGAGGTGACTGACGCAATCAGAGCGGGAAAACAAGCATACGCCAAATGATATCTCAAAGAAAACCACGACAATCTCCAAAGCAGCAGCCGCGCGCCGTCCGGTGAAACAAAAGTATAAAGGCAACAGAGCGCGGCATACCGCCAAAGGGAAAAGCTCTTTTTACTGCCGGAGTTGCAATTCAGTGATTTTTCTTTCATGCGCTTCTCCTTTGTTCCGGGAGCCTTTTGCAAATTTTCCTGACCTCCCCGCACCGTTTAGAAACTTTATTCAAAATACCCTTCAATTTTAGCATAGTACCCTTCAACAAGAAATTGCTCCTGTACCCACCCGTAGCACTCCCTGGTCATGCTTTGCTCCGCAAAGTATGCGGCTATTTCTATGTTTTTCAGAAGTCCGCTGCTTTTCGCCCAGGAAACAGATCTGCTGTAAAACCGTTCCCCGGCTGTCTGCGGAAGCTTTTTCCCGGAAACGCTTTCGTGAACGCGACCCAAAATTGTGATTATTTCCCCCCAGGTGATCTTTCGATCCGGAGAAACGGTAGATTCAGAAGTGCCGAACAAAAGGGAGTGCTTCACCGCGCATATCAAATATTCTGTGTAACACCCGCTCTGGGAGAATCCAATATCGGTAAATCGGTAGACGCTTCCATGGGTGCGCTCTGTCCCAAAACCGCAGAGCAGAACGCTGACGCACAACAAAATTCCGAAAAAACGGTATGACAGCTTTTTCATAAGGTTCCTCCAAACGAGGGGCTCCGCGTACTGTAAAATAAAATGAAAGTTGATAATCCGGCAGCCATCTAGAATTCTTTCATCTCTAAAGTACCATTCTGATTTTCAATCAGTACCTTTTGCTCAGCATGCCCTTTCAGCTTTTGCTGGGTTGCTTCCTCCCCGGAACCGACTGTAACCTCAAAGTCAAGATTTTCTCCTTCCAGTATGATACTTGTTCCTTCAAGCCTGATATTTTTTAAGCCTCCGCTTGCAATGCGGATATGTCTGTCAGAATCAATAAGGGAAAACTGAAAGCGCTCACCGAATCCTGAAGCTTCTATTTCAAAAATTTCACTAAAGGGAACCGTAACCAAAAGCCGCGCCGCGTATTGCGCGCCGCCCACAAGAAACTGCCGCTTTTCTATTTCCATGGTACCGGTCAATTCGCCGTGCTCTATATCCCAGGAAGCAGTCTCGCCATGCTCATTTTGAATGGTGAACCGTTCCGGAATATCCAACAGGAAAGTACTGTACGTTTCCTTACGAGAAGCACAGGATGTCCCGATACTCCCAACCCCTTTCGGGGAAAAAGCGATACTTCCCGCCGCACTTCCCGAAAAAGTGAGCAATATAGTAATCAGCAAAACCAGTATTGCAAAACGAGCCTTCATTTTCGATGGTCCTCCGTTGAAAAAGCAAAGATTTTTGAAAGTTTTTCTCCCCTCCCCGCACTGTTTAGAAATCTTATTCAAAATACCCAGTAGTGGGAACAATATACTCTTGCACCCAGTGGTACGGCTCCAAAGTTCCCTGGGTCACCGTTTTGGGAACGGCTACCAGATAGAGATCACGTATGTGGCAAGGATAAACGTAATCATTATAATGCTCTTCCTGTGCAGAATTCGAAACAGAAATCATTTTTACGGTATTCTCCGAGATTTCGCAGGCAAGTTCTCCCTGTTGGCCATAATAACCTCCCGTATTAAACAAAACCGCCGCTATATTGCAGCTTTCAAAAAAATGTTCGTCTATTACCAGAGGAGCACCCTCCACTTCCTGCTCTGCATACACAATGCGCTTTCCCTCCCCGTTCAAAAACGGATAATACTTCTTCCCGTCTTCCCTGATCTCAGGCTTCGGCAGCATATTTAAATATTCGCCGTACTCCTGAAAGCTGGTAAAGAAAACAACTTTTCCAGCAGGAGTAAGTGGCAGCCATTTCTCAAATGTCGTGTAATAATCACCGTCCAGATAGAACGAGTATTTTACACGCCGGGTTTCCCGATCTATGGGACAGATCAGCTTTTGGTAAAAGCGCACCAGCATACCCACGGCCTCCTGCCGGGTAACAGGCATTTGAGGGAACACTTCCTTCCACTCGCCATAAGGATTCAGGACATCAAAAACCTGAAAGCCTTCCAGCCGCCCAATAGCCGCCGCAGCGATCGGGGACGCTTCACCCAGATCACGGTAAACGGTTTCGGAACGGACGGGAAATTCCCGCCAAAGCCCAAAACAGTCCAGGTAATTACAAATCAGTATGGCCGTTTGCTCCCTGGTTACGCTTTGCTCCGCCAGGTCGGCGGTTGCCTCAATATTTTTCAGAAGCCCGCTGCTTTTCGCCCAGGAAACATACCGACTGTAAAACCGTTTCCCGGCTGTCTGCGGAAGCTTTTTCCTGGAAACGCTTTCGTGAACGCGGCCCAGAATTGTGATCATTTCCCCCCAGGTGATCCTTCGATCCGGTGAAAAAACAAATTCAGAAGTGCCGAACACAAAGGCATGCTCCAGCGCGTAATCCAGATACTCTGTATACGCCCCGCCCAAATCATAGCCAATATCTGTAAATTGATTGATTTTTTTCGATGCCCCGCGGGCGGGCTCCGCCGTAAAACCGCAGAGCAGAACGCTGACGCACAACAAAATTCCAAAAAAAGGTATGATGGCTTTTTCATAAGGTTCCTCCAACCGGGATTTTCTATCGGATAAAGGGAAATACCTCCTCAAACAAGGGAAAGTATTTACTGCAAAAGCTCAAAAATGGGAACCGTTTCTTCCCCACGGACTTCCGAGGCGTCAGCCACCTGTTCCGCCTTCACAGATCCTTCACAGGTATCTATGCTTCGCACCGTGTATTCCCCGGTAAGCCCTTCGGCTTTTATTTCGTTTTCCCCATATTCCACTTTGACTTTTTCTGTTCCGCTGCCCTCCAGCGTAAACAGAATCGATGAATCCTGAGCCAAGGAGCCCATTGGCAGATAGGCCGCTCCAAAATCCAGCTGCTCTCCTTCCAATTCGATCACACCGTCCGCCTTCAGAACCGCTTTTTCCAGTCCGCTGCCGCTGATACGGGCATAGCGCAAGGAATCCGATACAGAAAACCAAACCTTTTCTGAAGATTTGGTTTCAAAAGTGAAATTTTCAGACGCTGGAACATACAGCAGCATTTCAGCGGGAGCAGACTCGCCGTTGGCAATCATTACAGAATCAAGAATCGGCATTGTTCCGTTCAAGCCGGATTCATTCCAGGACAAATACTGATTTTCGGAATTCCATATGGTATAGTTTCCTGCTAATTTTATCTCTAACACAGAACAGGGCTCCGAAAAGAAAGGTTCAGCGGAATACTCTTCTTTGGCTTTAACCTGAGAGGCCGCGTAGCTATATCCCGAGTCAACATTCGTCTCCCCGTCAATATCCACATTCTTATATTCGTCTTTAGGAAATATGCTCTTTGCCGCCAACTCTGCCAATGTAATCTTTCCTGTGGGAGTTGTAAGAACCCGGGCTGAATTCAGGGTCATAGTCTGCTCTGCCGTAGCATTCGGATTTATCACTTTCAGTGTATAAACCCCATTAGATAGTGTGCAGGAATTCACAACCACTGTATGCCCATGCCTAACAGTTTTCCCGCCTGTTATCTCGTTCCACCAATAGCTGAACAGAATTGGGCCTTCTGCGTTTCTACAAATGTCCATCACGCTGGACACAGAGGTTCCTGACGTTCCATATTTGAGATAGCGTTGGCAATCATGATAGTAATTGATGGCACTTTCCCGGGCAGTTCCCCCCAAAGCAGTAACTCCATACATGGTATTTGAAGTAAAATAGTTTTCATTAAACGCTATTTTACCGAGCTTATCTAAAATTGCCACGGTTGACATGCCGTAGCAGGAGCCTCCCCATCGTTGTGCCGTATTATTGATTCTATCCGCTAAGCCAGCAGCAAGCTCGGGTTTATCGCAATTATACTTATAGGCGTTGCTCAATTTTGAATAATGGCTGGAAGTCATAAAATATTTTGTCGTTGTAAAATTGGAAGAAGAATTGGTGAACCCCAAATTATCACGTTTGGCAATAATTCTCTCCACGTTGGAGCCAAAGTTCGTGATCGATACCGCCAGCCCCTCTCGGGTCATGGGGCTTTTCGGGTACAGCTTCCCGGCTATGGTACTGAGCACCTTATTTCCTATCGCCCACCTCATCGCGTCTTGCGCGTAACCGGAAACGCTTCCGTAATCAGAATAACCGGTTATGGTTGCCATTTTGCTTGAATAAGTTTTCGTTGTTTTGGAATACCGGTACAAAAAGCACATGCCATCCTGCCGGATCACGTTTGAGTTAGGAGAAAAAGTGGTAGCGCTGGTTCCGCTAACGATCCCGTTTTGGGTGGCCCAGCTGACAGCCTTCGCATAATAAGAGCTGGAAGACACATCTATAAAATCATTGGTAAGAGAAACTGAAGGCGAGCCTGCTTTCCGATACAGTACTGCTACCACCATGGCTCGGGTCAAAGAATCAGTTGGACCGAAACGGGTAGCACTCGTTCCTACCATAATGTTATTATCCGAAACATAATTCACTGCGTCGATATTACCATAGGTAGATGGGATATCAGAAAAACCGATTGCTTCAGCAGGAAGTGAAACCATGCTGATCATAAGCGCTGCTACTAAAAATACTGCCAGAAAATTCCTCCACTTTTTCATTCCGGTCCTCGCGCTTTCACAAAATATTTCAATCTCTATATTGAAATTTATACATACAATATCTCAATTCCTTTTAAATGTCAATAAAACTTCCCAATTCATTCACATTCGCAAGACATTTGTTTTTGCGGAAATTCCAAGGACTGTCTGCTTGCTTAAAAAGCGGGGGTATGCTATAATGGCGAAGTTGTCTTTTCAAAAATATACCCGCGGCCTGAATTTTGGGCGGGCAGGCGTACTTTGCTATGAAAAATTCACAAGGAGCTGACTTTTTTGGCTGACTATAAAAACGAGATCGAACGGCGCAGGACCTTTGCCATTATCTCTCACCCGGACGCGGGCAAAACCACCTTGACGGAGAAATTTCTGCTGTACGGCGGGGCGATTTCTCTGGCGGGCATGGTAAAGGGGAAGCGCAATTCCCGCCATGCCGTATCGGACTGGATGGAAATTGAAAAGCAGAGGGGCATTTCCGTGACCTCCTCTGTGATGCAGTTTGAATACCAGGGCTTTTGCATCAATATTCTGGACACCCCCGGCCACCAGGATTTTTCCGAGGACACCTACCGCACCCTGATGGCGGCGGATTCCGCCGTGATGGTGATTGACGCCAGCAAGGGCGTAGAGGCGCAGACCAGAAAGCTTTTTAAGGTCTGTGTAATGCGGGATATCCCCATTTTCACCTTTATCAACAAAATGGATCGGGACTCCCGCAGCCCTTACGACCTGCTGGACGAGATCGAGAAGGAGCTGGGCATCGGCACCTATCCCATGAACTGGCCCATCGGCTCCGGACGGGACTTTAAGGGCGTGTACGACCGGGAGGCCCAGGAGATCCTCATGTTTGAGCCTGAAGAGGAAAACGCCGGGCGCAAAGAGGTAAAGGAAATGAAATACGCCCTGGATTCCGATGATCTGCGGCGGGAAATCGGGGAACCCCTTTACAGCACCTTGACAGACGATGTGGAGCTCTTGGACGGCGCGGGCTATGAATTTGATCTGGAAAAGGTGCGCCACGGCAAGCTCTCCCCCGTGTTTTTCGGCTCTGCCCTGACGAATTTCGGTGTAGAGCCCTTTTTGGAAAGCTTTTTGAGATTGACACCCCCGCCCCTGTCCCGAAGCACGGCCCAGGGAGTGGTGGATCCCTTTGCTGAGGATTTTTCCGCTTTTGTCTTTAAGATTCAGGCCAACATGAACAAGGCCCACCGGGACCGCATTGCCTTTCTCCGCATTTGCAGCGGCAAATTCGAGAAAGGCATGGAGGTGGAGCATGTGCAGGGCGGCAGGAAGCTGAAGCTTTCTCAGCCCCAGCAAATGATGGCGCAAAGCCGGGAGATCATTGAGGAAGCCTATGCGGGGGACATTATCGGCGTGTTTGACCCCGGTGTGTTCTCCATTGGAGACACCCTGTGCGCCCCCGGAAGAAAGCTTGCCTTCGAGGGGATTCCCACCTTCGCGCCGGAGCTTTTCAGCCTGGTGCGGCAGAAGGACACCATGAAGCGCAAGCAGTTTGTAAAGGGCGCTACCCAGATCGCCCAGGAGGGTGCTATTCAGATCTTCCAGGAGATCAATTCCGGCATGGAGGAGGTCATCGTGGGGGTGGTGGGCACCCTGCAGTTCGATGTGTTCCAGTACCGCATGGAAAACGAATACAACGTGGATATTCACATGAGCAGCCTCCCCTATTCCCATATCCGCTGGATCGATAACACCTTTGAGGAAAGCGACCTGAAAAAGCTGAACCTGACCTCCGACACCAGAAAAGTGCAGGACATGAAGGGGCGGTACCTACTGCTGTTTTCCAACCAGTGGAGCATCGATTGGGCGTTGGAGCACAACGAGGGTCTGCTGCTTTCGGAATTCTCCCGGGGCTAGTGAGACAACGACTTTATGAGGATAAAAAGCCAAAGCAGCAGCTGCTGCTTTGGCTTTTTTAGATGCTGGGCAAGGATACAATGAGAAATGAGAAATGAGGAATGAGCAATGAGGAATGAGCAATGAGGAATGAGCAATGAAAGGGCAAGGGCACAGGCGTTGTAAATTGTAGTTTAACACACATCCCTTGGCTCTCCTGAAAGGGGAACTGGCAGCCGCAAACTGACTGAGGGGTTCCGACAGTGCAGCAGAAAAGTTAGGTTTTATGCGAATCGGCAGCGAGCTGAACCTCTCCACCACCTGACGGTGGTCCCAGAAGGTTGCAAAGCAACCTTCTTCCCCTATTCAGGGGTGAGCGCGTCCCGGTGGGGGGAAGGTCTCCAGTGGAGACCGCTCTGACCCGACCGAGCCGACAGGCGAGACCGCTGGTGCGAACCGTTCTCAGCTGTCGCTTCGGTCGTTGCTGGGCGTGCCCCACCGGGGTACAGCAACCGAGCCGACAGGCGAGAAAGGCAAGGGTTTTCTGCTGGTCGCTAGTCTGCTAAATTCCAATTTATCTATCCCTTGCCCTTTCATTCCTCATTTCTCATTGTTATAGCCCCTAAACGCCCTTCTCCAGTATCCAGCATCCAGAATCTAACATCTAGTATATCATAAAACCCTCTGCCGCAACACCAATTTGTGAAATTTATGAAAAACAGCCCGTTTATCAAGGGAAGATCAGTTTCTGAAGAAAAGCCGAGCAGTTTCTTTCCTTTGATTACATTTCTCTTACTTTGCGGATTTCCGTATTGCTTTCGGACTTCCGATAGTGTATGATGGATTCATCAAAGGCGGAAAGGCGCTTATTAAGGGAAAGCAAGCCTTTCGGTAATAGAAAACCTTTGCCCCGCAATATGATTGGGGAAGCGCTTAATTCTCGAAGGGAAGATGGTGTCTTTATGGCAGACTATCGCAATTACAACAATCAGCAGCCCATGTACAACCCGCCCCAGTATCAGCCCCAGGCCGGTATGGAGCCTCCGCCCGGCTACCCGCAGAAAAGCAGGATCGCCGCCGGAGTTCTGGCCATTTTGATGGGAACCTACGGGATCCACAGCTTTTATCTTGGGAACACCTCCCGGGGCCTCATGCAGCTTTTGATCTCCCTGCTCACCTGCGGCGTGGGCGCCATTGTGGTGATGATCTGGGGAATTCTGGACGGCATCAAGCTGCTGGACGGAAGGATCAATACCGATGCCAACGGCGTATTTCTGAAGGACTGACTCCCGCACAAAGGCCAACCGATTTTTACGAAAAAGGAGAATGACGAATGACTGATTTTGAACCCAAGGATTTGACGGGACAAGAGGAAGGGGTTGCCCCTTCCTCTCAGGAAAAGGTTCCCTCTTCCGCTCCGGTAGAAGCCGCTCCTTCTACACCCGACGCTCCTGCTTCTTCCGCCCCGGAGGCGGCTTCTGCTGCCAAGCCCGCGGAGCCTGTGCGGGAACCGGCCCAGGAACCCGCTCCTGCCGCTGCTTCTCCCACGCCTCACCTGACGCTGGAGCCCGATCCGGTTCCGCCGGAGATCCACGTACCGGAAGAGCCTCATATTCCCGGCTCCGCCGCCGAGCCTTTCCATATGCCCGAGCCTCCCCGCGCGCCGGAGCCCCCTCGTTCTGAACCCACCTGGCAGCAAACGCCTTATCAGCAGCAGACACCGCCCAACTATACCGCGCAGCAGCCTCAGTATCAGCCCACTCAGTACGGTATGCCTCAATACGGGCAGCCGGTACAGCAGGCTTATTACAATGTACCCCCGGCCGGGTATGCCCAGAAAAGCAGGCTGGCCGCCGGCCTTCTTGCCCTGCTGCTTGGCACCTTTGGCGTACACAATTTCTACCTGGGCTTTAATTCCCGGGCAACCATTCAGCTGATCGTGTCTCTGGTAGGCGGTATCTTTACCTGCGGCGTTGCCACCATCGGCATCGCCATCTGGGGCTTTATCGAGGGCATTCTGATCCTTTCCGCCAGCTCACCCGCCCGTATGTATGACGGCAACGGCGTGATTTTGAAGGATTAAGCGCTCTTTTAGGAAGTTTTCCTTACCGCGAGAAAAAGTACCGGCCCTTTTAGGGCCGGTACTTTTTCTGTTCCTGCAACGAATGGGTGAAAATGTATGCGGTAAATTATAGTTTGCGGCAAGGCACTGCGGCCACTCGTGTCCCCACTTGGTACAGAAGTTTGGTTTCTGACCCGACCGGAAGATAAGATGGCAAATTGTAGTTTAGCAGTCACTCTTGGCTCCCCTGAAAGGGGTGCTGGTCTCCGGTGGAGACCGTTCAGCACC
>CAJUTL010000062.1 GCA_910589395.1 uncultured Oscillospiraceae bacterium | reverse complement strand
CAGCCTTGAAGAATTATGTATTGCCGACGCCGATGCAATCTCACACTTTGACAGTGTGCCGAGTCTTTTATATTTAGCATACGTTCAAAAAGGTATGGGAATTGAAGAGGGCAAGACATTCGTAAAAGACAAGTTGACGAGAAGTTTTCAAAAACTATCTGCTGAAAGCAAAAAACGCTATCAGGATAAATTTAAAAAAGTGATGGAAGTTTTAGGTTGACAACTTCCAGTTTATCGGGGGCTTTCATCTTTTGGGTGAAAGCCTCCTTGACAAATGTTCTCTTGGGTATATATAGAAGAACCTTTTACTGGCGGAAAGCTTGTTTGTGATTATACAGAAATCGTTAAGCAGGAAAGATTACTTGTTCCGGAATCGTTTAGGAAAATTCAACATGAACTGAACAAAACAGAGTTGCTTTTGCTAAAAGCAAATGGAACAAATGATAAAGAATTAACCCCTTTGTTTAATTCACTGAAATGGATTAGGAGGGCATGGGATGCGGAGGATTTTGATGACAAGGTAATCTATTCAATTATTGCTTTGGAGTTTATTGTTTCAAAAGAACCAAACTCTCCCATGATGGAAAAAGCAATACGAAAAAAATGTAAAGGCGAGATTAGAAAAATTATTGGTGCAATGAAAAATCCTCCTATGGACAAAATTTTATATTCACAAAAGGTGTGCGACAAATTTGATCGGACATATACAGAAACGCCCTTTATGGAAAAACTCCGGAATCTGATTAATAGATTAGGAATTCCTGTGTCATTCGCTGAGATGGAATTGATTGCAAAGTGCAGAAAGCAGCGTAATGAAATTGTACATGGAGAAAATGATTCCAAACTTCCGACTGATGATATTTATAGGCTTTGTGAATGTATTGGGAGAATTGCCTTTTATAAACTGGTATCTTTGGGGGATCAATTATGAGTATCTTAGAAAAGAGTGAGCGAATAGGTCAAGAACTAAAAAATACTGTAGAGGGTCAACGCGCACTTGAACTTCATAAAGCCATTTTGCAATATCCTCAAGAAACCACTTTTGAGTTTTTTCGGTTAATTAATCGATATTATATTCAAGGACATTTTTTCTCCGCACAACACTCACTGGATATACTTAAGGGCAATGTAGACAACGAAGTGTTAGGTGCTCTCGTGAAGAATATTCTATCTATTAGCGAGATACACGATTTTGCTGTGGCGAATATCCCGATTGGGAAATTTGTCGAGGAAATAAGCAAGGTTGCTTTTGGTAACGAAGTTAAATATGAACTACCGAAGGATGTTTCTTTTACCCCAGAACTTATGAGGTTATCTAATTCTTTAACCGTTGAGTGTTTGAGAACAAATATCTTGCAGCGTTTTTTGACAGAGTATCACACTAAACCGGAGTTTATTGCAGCAATTCGAAGATTTGATGAGTTGAGAGGCGCGAAGCCGATAGTGCCTTACAGCAAAGAAGATAGGAAAATCCTCTGTGTTTTGAGAAAAGAATTTTGCGGAAAATGTGAGGTTGACCTCTTATATTCATTGGTTTCTATGATGTCGTATATCAAGGGTATGATTTTCGATGCTTTCTATGATAACATATTTGAAATACACGAAGAAACCGATATTATATCTCGGAAACATAAAGCTTTGACGAATTGTGTTTATAATAGACTTATTTTACACCCAGGCAAACGAACTATTGGCCCAAAGACAGGATGGATTCTGAAACTGCATAATTTAGACGGTAGTGTTACATACGGTCAAATATTTAAGAAAACCATGCATTGGACGAAAGAAGAATGTGCGGTGACAGTTTGCTCATTAACATACAACATACTATGAGACGAGATCGCAAATTCTGCGCCGCAATAAACAAAGAAAAAGCCCTCTGAAATCGTTGATTTCAGAGGGCTTTTGGTCCGAGTGACAGGATTTGAACCTGCGGCATCCTGCTCCCAAAGCAGGCGCGCTACCAGCTGCGCTACACCCGGATATTGAATTTTTCTGTTCTGCTGACTGTGGTCATTCCTGTGGTCAAAGTGATTTTCCTGTTCGGCTTCACTGTGGGAAGAGACTCCGCAAACATCGCCGTATCAAGGACTTCCGGGCTTCACCTGCGCCCCTCGTGGATAGCTCTACCCACGCTCCCAAATGTCGCGTGCTACCAGCTGCGCAACACCCGGATATTTTTTGCTTCAAAAAAGCGATTTGGCAGCGGGCAGGTTTTTGCCGCTTCGGCTTTTCTGAATATTCCTTGGGTATTATAGCGCACTTTCCCGCCGGGTGTCAACGGTAAAGTACGGGGGAATTCCTCTTCCCGCAAGCCAAAGCAAAACCCTCAACCGCTTTCCGGCGGCTGGGGGATTCTCCGCTCAACTTATCACTGCGCTTTATTTACAACAGATTACTTCTATTTCGCACAGCGCGTTTTTGGGCAGCTGTTTTACCGCCACACAGCTTCTGGCGGGCTTTCCGGTAAAATATTTCTCGTACACCGCGTTGAAAGCGGCAAAATCCGCCATGTCGCTGAGAAAGCAAAGGGTTTTGACCGCGTCGGTAAACTGATATCCGGCCTCCGCCAAAACTGCCCCCACGTTTTTGATGGACTGCTCCGCCTGGGCCGTAATGGACTCTCCCGCAAGCTCTCCTGTGGCGGGGTCTACCGGCAGTTGCCCGGAGGTGTAGAGAAAATTCCCCGCCTGAATCGCCTGGGAATAGGGGCCGATGGCCGCAGGCGCTTGCTCTGTTTGGATCACCTTGTTCATATTGATCTCTCCTTGTTTTGAAATTTTTCCAGCCTGGAGCGTGCCGCCTAAAATTCCTGTTTGGCGGCGTTTCATTGTTTTATAGCTTTATGATACACCGGAAAGAGGCCCTCCGTCAAGATTTCCATAGCTAGACGGCGCCTGGGATCACTTCAGCGTCTTCGTTTTCGGCACGAAGCTTTTCACATTGCCATAGCCCAGCTTACCGTAAAAATGCTCGTGCTGCTCATCGTTTACCGCGTCCAGCGAGATCATCGCCCCGCCCAACTCTCTGACCCGGCGCTCCAGCTCCCGCATCAGTTCTGTTCCCAGGCCCATGCCCTGCCTGCCATGGGCAATGACGATCTCCTCCAGATGATACAGCTTCAAATCGTCAAACTGCTTGAAATATCCCATGAGAAAACCCGCGACCGTCCCGTTCTCCTCCGCCAGAAGGCAGTAGGAACCCTCTATGGCCCATATCTGATGAATGCGCCGGTATGCGGTTTCCTCGGTCCAGCAGCCATCGTCATACACATTGTATTGCTCCAGATACATCGGAATAATTTTTCCGATATCCTCCTCTGTCATAACTTGATACAGCATACTATGATTTGCCTCCTTATGCTCTTCTGTTCGGAAGAAAAATTACTCCAGCTTTTCCAGCTCGTACCCTTCGGCGACCATGGAAAAATCCTCCCACAGCCCCTTCGTCACATACACCTGCCGGTCTGTCACAAAAATCGCCTCCGCCTGAAACTCCGCCAGCACCGGCAGGCTTTTTTTCAGGCCCAGCACAAAGCAGGCGGTGGAAAGCCCATCGCTCAGAACGCCCTCAGCGCTTTTCACCGTTACGCTGACAAGGCCGCTTTCGGCGGGATAGCCCGTGGCCGGGTCCAGCAGGTGGTGATAGGTTTTTCCCTGCTCCGTAAAGCATTTTTCATAGCTGCCGGAGGTGGAAACAAAGCCCTGCTGAAGCTTCAGCGTTCCCAAAGAGCCTCCGGCAGGATCCCGCACGGCAATGACCCAATCGGCGCCGAAGGGCTTTTCCCCGTATACGCCCACACTGCCCCCTACCGCCACAACGGCCCTGTCTACGCCGCTTTCCCGGTAGGCCTCCACCGCAGCGTCACAGGCCGCACCCTTTCCCACCGCGCCCAGATCCAGCGCCATTTCGTGATACCGCAGGGCTGCCATGCCGTCTCCCGGCAGAGCCACTCCGGAAAAGTCCACCTTGTCCCGAAATTTTTCGATCAGTGTGCTGTCCGGCAAATGGGGATTTTCATCGAAATCCCACAGGCGGCTGACCGGCGCGATGGTGATATCAAAGGCCCCGCCGCTTGCCCCACACACGGCAAGGGCAGAGGAAAGCACCTGCTCTGTACGGGGGTCTATTTTGATCAATTCCCTGCCCGCTTCCTCGTTCAGCCGGGCCGTATCGCTGTTCCCCACCCGCCAGGAGATCAGATTTTCCAGCTCTGCCACAGCGCTGGCGGCGGCTCGCGCCCCCTCTTCCCGATTCCCGCCATATACAGTCTGCTGTACATAGGAGCCCATGGAAAAGGTGGTCACAGTGTACCCCGAGTCCCCGGTCAGCACAAAAATTACGATCCCCGCCACAAGCGCAAGCGCCCCTGCCGCCAGCAGGCACCAAAACAGCCGCCTGCTCACCCGGTCAGAAATTCCCTTAAAAAAACTCATTGCGCTCTCCCGTCCTGTAAATGTTGGTATCATATGCGGGACAAATATAATTCTATAATATCATGCGCTCGTCTGAGCGGGACAATTTAATTTGTATAATATCCGCACGCTCTTTGCGGATATTATACCACAGAACATTTTGCATGTAAATGTCTGCGGTAAAATGGTTAGCCATATCATCGAATGCGCAAAAATGTATTTTTCTTGATTTTGCGAATTAGGCTGTTAAAGCCTGATTGACCGTTATGAGCAGGAATTAGATTCTGCAAACTGCTGTGCGTATAGCTATCGCCAGAACCTTATTTTTCTTTGCGAATCTGCGAAATGAAAAAGTGCATCGTCTCAGAAAACCAAGGCAGTGCATCTTCTTTTGGCGTCAGAGCGGGAATTTCACGGAGAAGCCGCCTCTGAAAAAATGGTGTTCGTTCAATGCATGGTTATAAGAGGCACGTAAAAAATATTTTTGGTATTTTAGCGAATGGATTCGAACCTTTGACCTTCAGATTGCGAACCTGGCGCTCTACCAAGTGGTCCGTTAAGCATCTCCTTTGCCGGAGATATGAACCATCTGCGGTTAAGTTTCCGCATCCTCCTGCGCAGCGGCGATCAGCTTATCAAAATTACTCTGATCGCCTTTTGGGTCAGCCAAACATTGTTGTCCTGCACACGGACTTCGATTCCTTCCTCACGGGCATCTTTCGTAAAGACGAGGAAATCCACCGTCTGTTACGGATCTGCAGCTTGTTTTCCAGCATTACGTGTCACCTTCTTTTTTCGTTATAGCATAGCGGGTGTTGAAATGGAATACTTTCTCCTGGTTGATATAAAAACGCCGTGAAATCAACGATTTCACGGCGTTTTGGGTGCTGAACCTGAAGGAGATCGACTAAAGACCGCGCTGCCAAGCGTTTTCGCCCTTGCCGGGCGCCAGCCCCGCCTGCGGATTACAGCCTTTACTCTGAAACGTTATCCGAGGAATCCATATCTTCATCGGAACCGGAAGTAAACATTTCCTCCGTGGTCTGCTGCGCCAGCTTCAGCTTTTCGGTAATTTCAGACAACGCATTGGTGGTCGCTTCCAGCGCATCGATCGCAGTTGCCATGCGCCCTGCCAAGTGATAATACATAGCTTTGTAATCTGGCATACAGATCCCTCCTAAGCAAATTTTTAATGATCGGCACTGTTCCATAAAACAGTGCCGATCATTGTTTGGTGGACCCGAAGGGGATCGAACCCTCGACCTCCAGATTGCGAACCTGGCGCTCTCCCAGTTGAGCTACGGGCCCATATGAAATTGAAAAACGAGCACGAACCCGAAAAGCTAACTAACTTCCCCGGAAAGCGCCTAGGCTCCTCCCAGTTGAGCTACGGGCCCATATGAAATTGAAAAACGAGCACGAACCCGAAAAGCTAACTAACTTCCCCGGAAAGCGCTTGCGCTCATTCCAGTTGAGTTAAGGGCCTATAGGTGCTGTCTTCTTTTGAAACAGCACCGTTATTTTATCACAAACCGGACAGGTTGTAAAGCCTTTTTATGAGTTTTTTGGTTCCGGTTTTTTAGAGGTTCTGAAAAGGTCGATATTCAGCCAGCGGCCGCGGTAGAGACGGACCATGAAAACAAGACCCCGGGCAGAAAGCTCGGCGGCCATTGCCAGCCACACGCCGGCAAGGCCCAGGGGGCCCACCAGCAGCAGGGAAAGGGCCACGCGTACGCCCCACATGGTGCCCAAGCTCAGAAGGAAGGGCACCTTGGAATCCCCAGCGCCCCGCAGTGCACCGGAGGCCACAATGGAAGCGCCGAATAGGGGCTCGGCAAAGGCCACGATACGAAGCACCTGGGTGCCAAGGGCAATGACCTCTGGATCAGAGGTAAATATGGTGATAAGCTGAGGGGCGAACACAAACAGCACCAGCCCGCCGATGGTCATAAGGCCCACACCCAGCCAGGAAATGAGCCTGGCAAACCGTTTTGCCAGTTCTTTTCGCCCGGCGCCCACGGACTGTCCCACCAAGGTGGTGGCCGCTGTGGCGATACCGTAAGCGGGCATATAGCTCAGGGATTCAGCAGTGACAGCCAAATGGTTTGCCGCCACCGCCACAGTGTTGATACCGGCGATCAGGGAAGTGATGATCACTTGGGCAAGGCTTGTCAGCGTGCGCTCCAGCGCCACAGGCAGGCCCAGCCGCCAAACAGTCAAAAGGCAGGACTTTTCAAAGGAATACCGGCGCTTCATGGTGATGCGCACCGGGGAGTTTTTCAAAAAAATCGTCAGCGTAAAGAGAATGCACACCGTCACATTGGAACAGGCGGAGGCAAAGGCCGCGCCGCCCACGCCCCAGCCCGCGCCCCACATGGGAAAGGAAGCGCCCAACAGGGAAACTGTTCTGGCGGGGTAGATGAACAGCGTGTTCAGGATCACATTCAACACATTGGTGAGAAGGTTCAGAAGCATGGGAGTTTTGGTATCTCCCGCACAGCGAAGAATGGAGCTGAACATGTTGGAGCCAAAGGTAAAGGGCATGGCGCAGGCCATAATGCGGAAATACAAAGAGGCGTCTCCCCGAATTTCCTTCTGGGCCCGGAGCATGGCGGGCAGGGGAAAGGAAAGCGCCACACCGATAGCGCCGATGAGCAGGCCGAAAAGGACCACAAACCGCAGCGCCTGCCAGGTGACGCTTTTGGCGTCCTCCTCCCGGCCGGCGCCTAAATGCTGAGCCACCTGCACGGAAAAGCCCACTGCCGCCGCGCCGAACAGACCGCCAAACAGCCAGGTGGTGCTGGCGGTAAGACCCACGGCGGCGGTGGCGGCGGAGCCTAAGGAGCCCACCATGGCCGTATCTACATATTGCACCAGCGTGATCATGATCTGCTCTAAAATAGCGGGCCAGGATAAGATCAGGATCGCGGCCAGTGTGTCCCTTGTACGGGGCATTCCATCAGAGGTCAGCAGTGAAGAAATTCTGTCGTTCATAGCTCGATATCAACGCAGGCCCGGCCGCCCGGCTCCCGCAGCTCCTTTACAAAGGCCCCGAACGCCACGTGAAGCGGGTGCTTTTGGTAAGCCTCCAGCTCCTCAAGAGAGCGGAAGGTGGAATCCAGAATATAATCATAATTGGAAGGAACGGAGCCGGAAGCTCCGAAGGAAACCGTCATTTCCAAAATCTCAGGGATCTTTCCCCGCATGGCCAGCATGCGTTCCTTTGCTTCCCGCAGGTTTTCCTCTTTCGTTTTTCCGTTGGCTGTTTCCTTAAATTTGAACAACACGATATGGCGTATCATTTTTCTTTCCTCCTCAAAAGGCACTGGCTCGACTATACTACTTTTCCCGCTTTTTTGCAAGTCGCGATCAAGATTTCACATTTCTCCAGGAAATGAGCTTTCCGGGAATTTCTTTGTCTTTATCAGTTTTCCGAGGCGCTTCTTCCTTCAAAAAACGCTTTATTGTAGAGATAGGCCGGGCTGGTGGGTTTATATTTCCCCGCCCTTCGGTTGTATTCCTCCGCCCCCGCAAAATCGCCCAACTGATACAGGCATAGACAGAGCTGCAAACAGGGCAGGTACCCATAGCAATCGGGAATGACAAAACCTCCGGCAGTATCGTTACGGGTGCAGTTCAGCGCCTGTTTGTACCAATAGGCGGCTGTGGAAAAATCGGAGCGCTCACAGAAAAACGCGCCCAGGTCACAGCAGACCTCCGCCCGGGGCGGGCCAAACCGCAGACTGCGAAGCAGGGCGGAAAAAGATTTTTCCGGCTGCCCTAACCGGCTGAAGCAGGCGGAAAGATCCCGGCAGGCCTCGATCTCGTTTTCCACCCAGCCTTTTCCGGAATCCAGAAACTCTTTGAGTACTACCGCCGCCTCGGGATCTCTGCCGTGGGCGGCCAGTTCTCTGGCATAATAAAACTGATCTCTGGGCCCGAGCACCCCCTTTTCCCGAAGCAGGCGCTCAAAAATGCGCAGGTTTCTGTCCGGATCGCCGGGGCCGGTTTTCCGGTGGGACACCGCTGTTTCATTGTAGATCACCTTTCCCGCCGGAACAATGGCCTCGTGGATCGCGCCCTGCCAGGCAAAGCCCGTTTCTCTCCGGATCAGCCTCTCCCGATAGTAAGTGAAGCTGGGGCTGCCGGTTTCATCAAAGGCAGTGTGATACCGCAGCATCACGATGTCCGTATCGGGGGAAAGGCTTTCCTTCAGGCGGCGGAACTTTTCCCGGTCCTCCGGCTCGATCACGTCGTCCGCGTCCAGCCACAGGCAGTACTCCATGGAAGCCTTGGAAAAGGAAAAATTCCGGGCGGCGGCAAAATCGTCCCGCCAGGGAAAACCGTACACCTGCTCCGTATAGCGCCGGGCGATCTCCACGGTGCGGTCCGTGCTGCCCGTATCCGCAATGACGATCTCGTCCACCAGATCCCGCACAGAATCCAAACAGCGGGGCAGATGTTTTTCTTCATTTTTTACGATCATACATAAGCTGACAGTGACCATAAGAGCCCTTCTTTCAGTGGATAAGAACCTGTATTCATAACCGAAGATGCCGGATGAGCGAGAATTTTTCGTGTTGTTCTAGGCGAATTTGGGCAGGCATACTGTCCGTATGGCAAGCAAATTTAACGACGAGCAACACGAAAAAGGCCGCTCAGACGGCGTTTGCAGGTTGTGAATACAGGTTCTAAGTACCGTGCGGTCTTGTATGACCGCACTTTTTTACTTCCGCTCCGGAAGGAGCCTTTTTCCGGTTTTCCTTTGCCATAGCCTAAATCAGGAAATTGCCAGGCCGCCGCTGGCATAGCCTGCCACAGTGTTTACCAGTGTCAGACCGGAGGCGGTAGCGGTAAACACCAGCATCAGTCGGGTTTCGGGTGTTACGGGAATGTTCAGTCCATCTGTAACGCCGGAGGACAGTGTGCCGGCGGAAATGACGCCTGTCAGGGCAGGAGTCAAGCTGACTGCTGCGCCGGGAACGGCGGTAAACACGTTGTCCGGTGTG
The DNA here is from genome assembly GCA_910589395.1 of uncultured Oscillospiraceae bacterium. GTDB lineage: Bacteria > Bacillota > Clostridia > Oscillospirales > Acutalibacteraceae > Acutalibacter > Acutalibacter caecimuris_A. The sequence continues at coordinate 511 of CAJUTL010000062.1, read as the reverse complement.
ACAGATCGATAAAGCTGGGCGGTAATCTGGATTGTAGAGCCTACCAGTGAAAGAGCGGCCGTTGTGCTGAAAAATGCACTTAGGCTGGTAATTATACCGTCTCTCGGCATGGAGAACGCAAAGTTGGTCAGTGTTCCCGCCGGATTTGTCAGGTTGATGGTGCCTCCGCTGATGGTAAGGCCGGGTGCGGAGCTGCCGAAGCCTACAAAGGCCGGTGTGCCCACCAGGCCGCCTGCAACGGTAGTCAGAGAAACAGGCAGTCCGGAAGCGAAGGGGATAATAGCAGCGCTTCCTGCTATGCCGGTGGGTCCAGTGGGTCCGGTCACGCCGTCAGCGCCTGTTGCGCCGGTGGGCCCGGTGGGTCCGGTCACGCCGTCAGCGCCTGTTGCGCCGGTGGGCCCGGTGGGTCCGGTCACGCCGTCAGCGCCTGTTGCGCCGGTAGGTCCAGTGGGTCCGGTCACGCCGTCAGCGCCTGTTGCGCCGGTGGGCCCGGTGGGTCCGGTCACGCCGT
>CAJUTL010000061.1 GCA_910589395.1 uncultured Oscillospiraceae bacterium | reverse complement strand
TGTAATACTACCAGATTTTCAGGGTGTCTTTCTATGTCTTTTAGTGTCCTCTTTCTATCCAGCCGGGATAAATGCCGAGCATTGTTCCAGCGCCTTCCGGTGGAGCTTGTGCATATACCGCAGGTCATACTCCATCTCCACGGCCACTTTCTCCCATGAGTAGAAGCAAAGATACCGAAGCTCCAAAAGCGTCTGGTATTCCGGGTTTTGTATGTGCTTGATAACGCCCACGATTTCCCGCTTCAAGTCCACGAGGGTATCTATGTCCTCATTGATTTCATTCTCCAAGTCCACAATCTTTACAATGGTGGCCTCCATTGCCTGCACATTCCGGCTCCCGCTTTGCGGGGTATCGGAAAGGGTGGAGGTCGCTTTGGTCGCCAGCGCCCGCAGGCTTGCCACCTGTTCCAGCTTGCTGTTGATCCGCTGGTCGATCCGGTACGCTTGGCCGAGATATTCCTTCGCCGTCATAATTTTTCTCCTTTCCCCGCCAGCGCCTTTTTGACTTCATCCACCGAAGTCACCATAACAGCCACGCCGCCAGCGGCCTCAATCTTTTTCAAAGTTACTTCCTGCAACCGGGAGAGCCGCCCGCCGGGCTGCTTCACCTCGAAAGCATAAAACCTGCCGTCCACGCAGGCGATAATGTCCGGGATACCCGCTGTGCCGTACATCCCGCCGTGGGTTTTCCATGCGAAGCACAGGGGCCTCTGTTTCAGATACCGCAGGATTGCGGCCACAATGTCTTTCTCCATATCTGCCGGGCAGAAAGCCGCCTTACCGGAAGAACCGGAGAAACCGGGAAAATTGCACTCTCTATTAAATACACTAAATATTTTCTCTCTTTTCTCTATCTGGTTCCTGTGCATAAAAAATAAAGAAAAGCCGGTTTTTCCGGTTCCGCCGGTCACAAAAACGGTCACTCTGCCTCCACACCTCCTTCCACATAGGAAATCCCGCGCCATATCCGGCGCTTGGAGAGCTTATCGCGGCCCCGCATAAGCTCCGGGTATCCGGCTTCCAGCTCTTTGTTGAAATTGGTCTGCGATACCGGCTTCATGCCTGCATTGCCGCAATATTCCTTGTAACGCAGGAACAGCTCGTCGCGCACCACAAAGCCGGTTTCCCCGGTCTGGCAGTACATGGCCGCAAAGGACAAAACGCTGTTTGATTCGATCCGGTAGCGTTCCAGCTCGCCCCGCGTCCGCTCGGTTTCGCTGAAATCATAGTTCGCGGCGATCAGCCGTTTCAGACCGGCAAGCGCCCACATAAGGATACCGTCCCGCTCCGCCGCCAGCTTCTCCGCAAGGTTCGGGTCGCGCTTTGCCTTCGGCACCGATTTTTCAAAGCGGATAATGATAAGCCTCCGGTAAAAGCCCTCCGACCTGTCCCCATAGTTCCGGGGAATCTCATTGCAGGAAAATAAAAACCGGGCATAGGGCCGGAAGGAAAAAGGGTCTTTGTTCTTCCGTTCGGCAGTGATAAAGTCCTCGCCGGTAAGGGCCTTGAACATGCCGTTATCGTCAATGCTCTTAGAAGGCAGGTCGGCGAAGATATTCGCCAGCTTCCCGAACAGCTCCGCCTTATTGAAACGGTCGCCCAAGTTCTGCCACGGGATATTCGACACATTTTCGCTCCCCAGCAGGATTTCCTGCATGACATTGAGCAGGGTAGACTTGCCCGCGTTGGGCGCACCGACAAAGACGAAGGATTTCTGCGCCTTGTTTACCGGGATCAGCAGATACCCGAAGATTTCCTGCACCAGCGCGATTTCCTCCGCGCCCAGCATACTTTCCAGATATTTGATAAACTGCGGGCAGTCCGCGTCCGGCACATAGGACGCTTTGATCTGGACGGTAGAAAAATAGTCCGGCGTATGGGCCTTAAACGTATCGTCCAGCACATGATACAGGCCGTTCTGCAGGTTGAGGATAAAGGGATTGCTGTTGATCTCCGACACGGGCTTTCGCACCAGCATTTTCCACTGGCCCACGGTATCATTGATGGCCTGCATTGTCACCGAGCGGGGCATCATGCGCTCCCGCACTTTTGCCGAAGCCGCCAAGTCCTCGCTTTCCCGGTACACGCCGTTTTCATAAAAGAAATAGCTGCTGGCCGTATAGAACGCCTTCACATTCTCGGCGAGGTAATTCGCCAGAATCCCGGAAAGGAACCGCAGGCCACCACGCTCCGTCATTTCATACCACTCCGGCAAGCCGTTGTCCTCCGCCGCCTGCCGGTTTTCCTTATTCGCCGCATACGCCTTATACAGCTCCCGGTGATAGGAGGCCAGCGCCTTCGCGTCCCCGGTCTTTAAGTGGAAATGCTGGCGCAGCTCATATTCAATGAATGTCCCGGCATCCAGCGGCTCGATATTATACAGCGATTCCTTCACAAACTGCTTTGCCGCCTGCACGTCCTCCACCGGGGATTTATGCACCTCGGCAGCGGACAGTATTTCCCGCAGCTCGTCAAGCGCCATCGGCTGGTAGCAGAGGGCCGCCGGGGCCTTGCAGGCGCAGGAGCCGTCCGCCATGCGCGGACAGGAAAAGCCCTTCTCCGCAATGGCCCGGCAGGTAATGGGCCGGGTGCCGCTCCCCAAGAAATGTCGGATTTTCTCCGTGGTTTCTGCCGCCTTGTAGCGTGGATACGGGGCCGACAGTTCATGGATGGCCCGCTCGCCGCCCTCGAATACCGCGAGGTTCGTAATCATGGAATACCAGTCATGTTCCGAAAGGGTGGCCGCGTTGTCCCGGCAGTGCTGCATGAAGGCACACCGCCCAAGCACCAGCGAAAGCCCCTGCCTCGTTCCCTTTGCCGGTACAGCGCCCGGCGCGGCAGCCTCCTCGTTTACCTGCGGGAGATACCGCTCCAATTCCTCCTGCGTATAGCGAAGCTCCGGGCGGAAATGGACGCACTCCACGGCCACCGGCTCCTCCTTGCAATGATAGAAGCCCGGAAGCCGCAGGACGCGGCTTTCATTTACGCAGGTCTTATCCCCATGAAACTGAACCGCGAGGCGTTTTTGTACCCGGCGAAAATCTGCCACCTTCGCGTCCTTCACGAGCCAGTAGGTATGCAGGGATTTGCGGGTTTTCACAATGAACGAAGGTTCCAGCGGAAACGCTTCAATCTGTTTAAGCTGCTCGTCTAAGGATAGTTCGTCGCACTCCATAAACTGCGCATTGATCCGGGTGATCTCCGCGTCCTCATGGCCGCCGAAGTTCACCACAAAATAAATCCCCCTGTTTTTCTCATTGTGCTTTTTTAAGGTATCCATAAGGGCCGGGATGCCGGAGAGCGTCGTTTCCAGCTTCGCGCCCTTAAATGTCCCTGTCTTTCTGTCATCAAATACCCGCAGGCAGATACGATCCGACGGCCCAAAGAAGGGCCGCAGAAATTCTTCCAGCGGGACGTTCAGCGCTTTTTTCATTCTCTTTCCACCTCCACGCACCGGTCATTGAAATACCGGATTTTCTGGCCGCGCTCCTTCGCCATCGCAAGTTCCACGGCCATACCGCGGGTGATCCTGCTGCCGAATACCCAAACCTCCTGACATTTCCCCATCAGCACCATGCCGAAGAAAATCCCAAGCTCCCGCTGGGCCGGGTCGTCCTCGTCCATGAATTGAGGATAGAGAAGGTGCGGCGCTATGGGGATACAGTTTCTTGATACCGCAAAGCGGCAGTATCCCCGCGCCCGCTCGGCGTTCCTCTTTATATCCCCGGCATAGGGCGAGGAAATGAAAACCAGCGGCCTGTATGCGGTTTTCTTCGCCTCCCTCTCGATCCGGGTAAGCGCTTCATAAGTGGTCGGGTCGGCGTATCCCTCCCCGTTATATCTGTTCACATGGCTCATAGGCTCACTCCATTTCCGCCATACTGCCGAAACTCGGCCCGAAGGCCCCCTCGGCAATGACCGGCACGTCAAATTCCGGGAACGGCTGGGCCTCCATGCAGGAGCGGACAAAGGCCGCCGCTTCCTCCACCTTATCAGCAGGAAGTTCAAACACCAGCTCGTCGTGTATCTGCAAAAGGGGCCGCAGCCACGGGCGCTCCCGAATCCCCACGATCAGGCGGGAAAGGGCCAGCTTCAAAATATCGGCGGCGGTTCCCTGTATGGGCGTATTCATGGCGCACCGTTCCGCAAAGCTCTTTTTTCCCCAATCCTCGGAGGTGATGTTCGGCAGATACCGCCTGCGGCCCAGCCACGTTTCGCTGTACCGGCGGGCGGCAGCCTGCCGCTTTACCACCTCCTGCCAGAGCGAAAGCTGGGGATAGCCGGATTTCAGGTTTGCAATGATCCGCTCGCAGTCACTAAGCGGGGTATCCAGCCCGGCCTTGAATTTCAGCGTCTTTTGCAGGCCGCGCGGGAACAGGCCGAAGAATACGCCAAAGTTACAGTTTTTCGCAATCGTCCGGCGCTCCTTGTAATGCTCGGCGTTCTTGTCCGCCGCCTGCTCGAAAGGGATTCCGTAAATGACGGAGGTGGTCTGCGCATGGATGTCGCCGCCGTCCCGGTAGGTCTGCAGCATTTTTTCATCCCGGCAGTAAAAGGCCCCGACGCGAAGCTCGATCTGCGAAAAATCCAGAGAGAGCAAAACACAGCCCTTTGGGGCGACGATCATGGAGCGGATACCCACCGGATCGTTGTCCTTGCGCGGGCAATTCTGCATGTTGGGGTTGCGGGCGGCGAACCGGCCCGTTTCCGTCCCAAGCGGAAGGAGGTCGGGATGTATCCGCCCGGTGGCGCTGTTGATATGCCGAAGATACCCGTCTAAATACGTCCCCTTGATCTTCCCCCAGCGCCGATATTCCTGCACCAGCTCAAACAGCGGCACAAGCTCCGGTTTCTGCTCCCGGCACCAATCCGCCAGCAGGATCATGGTTTCATCATCCGCCGCCTCCTGATACTTGGCCGTGGTCTTTACCACCGGCAGGCCGAGGTCATTGTAAAGATAACTTTTGAACGCGGAAGTGGAGGCGTTGGCCCCGATCTCCACGTCCCCGGTAATGAAGGCGATCTCCTCCCGGATTTTTGCGATCCGCCCTTCGGCCTCGGCCTGCTTTTCCTCCATAGCGGCCCGATCCATGAGCAGGCCATTGTAGCGCATAAGGCCGCAGTAGACCGCCGTGGGGCTTTCGATCTGCTCCACAATGCGGCGGTGCTTCGGCAGGTATTTGTCAAACCAGCCATTGAAAATATGATAGAGCCGCAGGGCATAGTCGCTGTCGGCGCAGGCATAGCGCACGGTTTCCGTATCCTGCGGGGAAAGCTCGTCGAAAAACCGCCCGCCGGTCACGCTCCCGAAATCCGGCAGCTCCGTATCAAAGAGCTGCGGCACAAGGGTTTTCAGGCCGCTGTCCGAAAGGCTCCGAAACTGGGTATTGCTCTTTAAGGTAAGCTGGGCTGCTGCAATGGTGTCATAGCAGGGCGGCTGCACCACCATGCCGAGGGCATAGAGGAACATGGCCTCGAAAGAAAGGTTGTGGGCCACCTTGACAATGGCTGTATTTTCAAACAGGGCCTTCTGCAGATAGCCCATGACCGCCTCCGGCCTTGCCGTATTTTTCCCGATCCGGTGCCGGAGCGGCACATAGATTCCGCTGCCCTCGGATACGGAGAAGCTCACGCCGGTAATGTTTGATTTATGCGCGTCCAGAGCGGCACGCTCCTCCGAGCGGTATTCATCCAGAGGCGAGGTTTCAAAGTCGAAGGCCACAAGAGCGGCCCCGGCCAGATATTCCTTGATTTTATTAAGCGTCGTCACGCATGAATAACTCATATTTCCTCCAATCTGCCCGAAGGTGCGGGAAGGACACAAGGCCCCTCCCGCGCCGGGCGTATCCTTACTGCAGGGGCTCCACAACCTCGCCGGTTTCCGGGTCTACAAAGGGAGCGTCCATCTCCGCAGGCTCCTCCACGTCAAAGCCCACGCGGCGGCTGTATCCCTTCACCTGTTCCGAGAGCTTGTTAATCAAAATCTGCTCCTCAGCAGTCAGCGGACGGTCAATGCGGAATTGTGCCTGCGAGTAGGCAATGCCGCTGTTGTTGGTGGCCTTTTTCAGCGAGAAGCGCGTCACGACCATGTTGCTCTTTTTCCCTTTGGAAAGCAGACGCTTAATATAGCGGGAAAACTCCTTCATGGAGCCGGTAGGCAGGGAGAGGATCAGCGGGAACAGCTCGCCTTCCCGCAGGAGGAATACCCTGCGCCTTGTCTTGCAGGCTTTGCTATTGTTCTCCCCGGAGCCGAATTGGTTCAGCGGGCAACCCGCGCAGGCCCCGCCCGGATCGCCCTCGCCATTTACGCCGTCAAAGGAGCCGCAGTCGGGCGGGTTGCTCCCGCCGGTATATTTCTCCTTGTAATACTGCAGGATGGGATGGTGGAACAGGATTACGGCGGAAAACTCCTTCACGGTTTCCGGCTCGTCTGCCTCGTCGCCGGGCAGCTCGAACATGGTGGCCCCGCCAGCGGGGATTTTCACCCGGTCAAAGCCGCCTTCCAGACCGTCCAGCTCCTCCGCCATGCCCTCGTTCATGTTAAAATCTGCAAGGGCCAGAAAGCCGGTGTTTGCAGGGATCATTTCATTGTTTTTGTTACTCATGGGATAGTTCCTCCTTCAATTTATTTTGCGGCCTTGCGCACGCCGACGGTGGTTTTCTCAAACACATTTACCAGTCCGTCCAGCCATACGGGCAGCGCGTCGCCATTTTCCGAAATCTGCTCCTTCACAAAGGCGGAGAGGGAATTTGCATTGACCGTTTCATACACAAGGTCGCCGAAACCTTCTCCCCGGAGGGCCGCGAACAACTCCTCCTTCCGCCCGGCGGTGGCGGAGGCGTGGGTTTTGGTGGTAAGGCAGAACATCATCCCGGCGCGGGTAAAGTTCTGCGTTTCACTCTCGGCCATCAATTCCGAAAGCTGGTAGTCCACCTCGTCCATTTCCTCCTTAATTTCTTTCAGCCGTTTGTCGGCCTCGGCCTTCTCGTCCCGGAGCGCCCGGAGCCGGTCGGCCAGCGTAAACATTCTGTCTGTATCCATAATTCCTCCAATCTAAGCGGCGAAGGGGTTCTTCCCGCTGCGGTAATCGTCAACAAGCGTCTTGGCAAGGTCTGCCTTGTTTTTCAGGGCCAGCAGCACCTTCTCGTCCACGGTTCCCCGCGCCACCAGATACAGATAGGTGCAGGGCATCCGCTGGCCCACCCGGTGTATCCGGGCTTTGGTCTGCTCGAAGTTACTCATGGAATAGTCCAACGAGTAAAAGACCATTGTGGAGGCCGCCGTCAGGGTAATGCCAAGCCCCGCCGTGGCGATCTGGCCCACGAAGGCCGCGACCTCCGGCTCCTTCTGAAACTGCTCCACCTGCTCCTCCCGGTTCTTCACCTCCCCGGTAATGCAGGAATAGCGCAGGCCCCGTTTTTCCAGCAGCTTACAGATCGCGCGGATTTCCGGGAGAAAGCGGGCAATGATGACCAGCTTTTTCCCCTCGGCCACGGCCCCGTCTAAAATGTCCTCCAACGCGGAGAGCTTCGCCGCGCTCACCTGCTCCACGGCGGCGGTTTCGTCATTGCCGATAAAGCCGCCCGTAAGCTGGGACAGGCGCAGGAGCCTCGTCAAAATGTTCGGGGCCGTTACCTCGCCGCCGGATAATTCCGCATAGCTCTCCTTTACCAGCCCCCGGTATATCCGCAGGGCCGCAGGCTCCAAATCCACCTGCCGCAGAATGTCGGTGGTTTCCGGCAAGTCCAGACATTCCGCCTTTGTGGCCCGGTAGGCAATGGCGTGCATTTTCTCCACCAGCTCCGCCTCCATAGATTTCTTCAAGACCGGCGTATGGTTCCCATAGCCCACCATGTCAAAGTAGCGGTTTCGGAAGGCGTAAAAGCTCTGGCCGAAAATGGCCGGGTTGGTAAATTTGTACTGGCTGAACACATCAATGGCCTTGTTGGTAATCACGGTGCCGGTGAGTAAAAGCCGGTAGCTGGCCGCCCGCCCCAGCCGGTGCATGGCCTTGCTGGCGGCGATATTGTGGGTCTTGATCTTGTGGCCCTCGTCGGCAATAATCAGGCCGGGCCGCCATGCCAGCAGGTCTTTTTCCATCCGCCATGCGCTCTCATAATTCACCACCGCCACCTGCAGGGCCGCCCCGGTCATGTGCCGCAAGGTATCCAGCTTCTTTGCGCCGGTTCCTTCCAGCACCGCGAGGAAATAGGGGAAGTCCGCAAAGCGGGCAAATTCCGCCTCCCATACGCCGAGGATGGAGAGCGGGGCCACGATCAGCACCCGGCCAATCCGCCCGGCCTTTGCCAGTGCGCCGGTGATCGCTATGCTGGTGATAGTCTTTCCGGTTCCCATTTCCATAAGGAGCGCACAGCCGCTGCTTTTTAGGACAGGCGGCCCGTCCTCCGGTTCCGGCAGCAGGCCAAAGGAGCGGCAGACAAAATCGAAGGCTTCCTGCTGGTGGCGGTAGGGCGTGGCCTTTACCGGCATAGGCAGGGCGGGCCTGCTTTCCTCATGCGTAGTCATGGCCGCCCACCTCCGGCACTTCCTGCAAAGACAGCGCCTTCACGCTGTCGCCGGGTACAATGATGGTGATCCGGCGGGTATCGCCGAACAGCCTCCGAAGCACCCGCTCCCGCAGGGATACCGTCTTACAGCGGACAATGCCGCCCGTATCCGGCCCCTGCGCAAGACTGATCTTCAAGTTATGTTTCATGTTGCCTTTCACCTCTTTCTAAGGGCGCGTATCGTTGGCCCTCAATATACGGCCACGGGAAAGGCAAAATGTAACGGTCTGTTTTACAATTTTTTTCTGAGCTTTTCATAAATGCGGTTCAGGCGGCGAACAATCGCCACATGGCTCACGCCTTCCTCTGCCGCAATGCTCACTAAGGAGCGCCCGTTAAAATAAACTTTTAACACCAGCTCCCGCTGGGAAGAGGAGAGGGCCTCCATTGCCTCCAAGAGCCGGGCCGTATCCTCCCGACGCAAAATCTCCCCTTCCGTATCCTCCGCCGAAACAAACAGCTCCCCCTCGTAGTCCATGCCGTCAAGGGAAACATGGCGGCGGGTTTCCCTGTGGTCGTTGTTGTACTGCTGCCGGTCAAAATCCACCAGCAGCTCGCCTAAGGAATCGTCCACCTCGATCTCCGAAACCTCTCCATTTACAAACTCATACCGGATTTTCATTTTTGCCGTTCTCCTTTCGGAGCCCGGCAGGCGGCCACCCCGGCCGCCGCAAAACAAAAAGAGCCTGACAAGCAGCACAAAAGTGCCGCCTGTCAGGCTTGGTGTCATATCCACTTTTCTAAAATAAAAGTGGCGTATCGGAGGGCCGATCCTTGTTTACGGAATGAAACCGTCCCTCCCTGCATCATGCTCAAACAAACGAGTGATCCCTGTCCCGGTTTAGCCAGCCGTTTCCCCGGCCCGCATACATTCCCTGCGGGCCGTGCCGTATTGCCGTGGCGGTATCTCCGGTCAGCTCCCGGCCCGAAGGCTCGGAGCGGATCAAAGTTTTCTATTCAGTTTTCATTACCCCGACCTCGGAGCCGCAGTGCCCGCACTTTATGATGAAATCGGGATACCGGCCCCTCCTCGGGGTAATCATCTGCGTCTTTGTACCTGATACTGCGTCCATGATCCGCCGCCCGCATACCGGACAGCAGACAGGCCGCAGGGTTGTCCTTAGCCCATTGGTCTGCGCCTCCTTTTTCCTGCGCATCTCATATACGCCCCTTTCTGTCGCCGCCGCTGTCCGGCGCGGGAGAGTATATGACCTGCTATGATTGCTTTTCCTACATGACAAGCTCCGCCAGCCACGGAGCAACCGGCCTCGCCAATAGACGGGCGTTTAAGTACGCCATTTCTAACGTCAGGCAGGTATTGCCTAAATAATACCCGTCCATGATGGTGAGGGTCATAGCAAGGTCGGGGTTCTCCATATCGGTCAGACAGATCGGCAGAAGATACTGCACCCTTCCTTGGTAGCCCTGCGGCACCACAATGCCCGGCTCAATGACTGCCTTCCGCCGCGCCAGCTCAACTGCCGTTTCCAGTAGCAGGGGCAGGTTCTGCGCGTCGCGGATTGAGGCGGGCAGGCGGGAGAGGTTTTCCCCGTCGCCCAAAATGTGGTCTATGTTTACCCGTATCGGCCACTCCGGGTTATAATTGACGCCATACTGCGCCATATCGTAGCTGGGCTTTTTCGGGAGCGGGCTCACATATTTGAGCCACGGTGAAAGCTCGTCCGAAAAGCCCCGGAAATACCAGTCCAGCATACTGG
>CAJUTL010000060.1:9150-10452 GCA_910589395.1 uncultured Oscillospiraceae bacterium | reverse complement strand
AGCAACAGCATTGTAAACCAGAAAGAATATCTGATGAAATACGCAAAAGAACACAGTTTCCCTAACCCGAAATTCTACGTGGACGACGGCTATACGGGTACGAACTTCAACCGTCCGAGTTGGAACGAACTGTTAGAACGAATTGAGAACGGCGAAGTGTCCGCACTGATAGTCAAGGATATGTCGCGGCTTGGGCGCGATTATCTGAAAGTAGGCTTTTATACCGAAGTCCTGTTTGTAGAGAAAGGCGTGCGCTTCATTGCCATTAACAACGGTATTGACAGCGCAAACCAAACGGACAGCGACTTTACCCCATTTTTGAACATTATCAACGAGTGGTATGCAAAAGACACAAGTAAGAAAATCCGCGCTGTGATGAAGTCCAAAGGGGAAGCAGGCGAACACCTCTGTACCAATGCTCCATATGGCTACACGAAAGACCCCGACAACAAAAAGCGTTGGATTGTAGATGAACCCGCCGCTGAGGTGGTCAAGCGGATATTTGCTCTTTGCTTAGAGGGTTACGGACCGTCGCAGATTGCCCGTATTCTGAAAACAGACAAGGTACTTACTCCTGCCGCTTACTGGCAATCGCAAGGGAAAACGACCAATCAGCCTGTGCCGGAAAATCCCTATTCATGGGTGAGCGCAACGGTAGCTGACATTTTGGAGAAAAAGGAATACTTGGGGCATACGGTGAACTTCAAGACCTACAAGCAATCCTACAAATCCAAAAAGAAGTGTTACAATCCCGAAGAAAAACAGATTGTGTTTGAGGACACTCACGAAGCCATTATCGACGCTGACACATGGGAACGGGTGCAGGAATTACGGAAGTACAAACGCCGCCCGACGAGAACGGGCAAGACCAATTTATTCTCTGGAATTGTCCGCTGTGCCGATTGTGGGGAAAAGCTGTATTACTGCACAAGCAAGAACTTTGAAGCGCGGCAAGACCATTTTGTTTGCTCCACTTCAAGGCTGAAAGGGAAAGAAGTCTGCCCAACGCATTTTATCCGCGCCGTTGTGTTGAAACAGGGTGTATTGGCTCATATGCGGCTTGTGATTGCCTGTGTGTCTACCCATGAGGAACGCTTTAGAAAAGTTATGGGCGCAAAGCAGAAAGCCGAAGCGAAAAAGGAACTTGCGGCGAAGCGGCGGCAACTGACGCAGGCGGAACGCCGGATTGAAGAACTTGACCGACTATTCAAGCGTATTTACGAAGATAACGCCAACGGGAAATTATCCGACAGCAGATTTCAAATGCTCTCCGACGATTACGAGCAGGAGCAGGAAGAACTG
>CAJUTL010000060.1:0-9140 GCA_910589395.1 uncultured Oscillospiraceae bacterium | reverse complement strand
GGCATAGGGAACAGCAGATTGACATTTCCTATGACCTTGTGGGAATACTCCCCGTGTCCTTGCTCGCTGACCTGCAAAACGGAGAAACGGCATAGCCGAAGCTACGCCGTTTTCCAAAAACATTCCTATGCTGTTTTACGAGTGTCGCCCTTTTGGGTGCTTTTTTATGCAAAAATTTCCGGAGGATAATAAAAGATCCACCGGAAAAAATAAGTAACGCAGAAATCAGCGGCAGTTGGCGCTGCTGCGCTGCTATGCATAATGAGCAATGAAAAATTAGCAATGAGTAATGTGAAGGGTGTTCGATAAATTATAGTTTAGCACACAGTTCCCCACTGTCATTCTGAGGAACGCAGTGACGAAGAATCTTGTCCTTAATTCCCGGAAAAAGGGCAAAGGACGAGATCCTTCACTTCGTTCAGGATGACAGGCGGGAAGTGAGCGAAGAACCGTCAAATTCCAATTTACCACCCTGCCAACGGTCGGCTCAGAAACCGGTTTCCCGTACCAAGCAACTTCACGAGTGCATGCGCCGGCTCGGCGCTAAATTCCAATTTAGCGAACTAAGTCTTTGCTCTTAAATTGCTCATTCCTAATTTCTCATTAAAAAAGATACATTTCCCCTTGCTTTCCTCAAATTTTTGAAAGGATGATTTCACTATGAAACGGATCGGACAGCGTACTTTGGAATTCTCGGCGCCGCCCACGGTGCTGGGCCATGCCGCCATCGGCGGGAAAAAGGAGGCTCAGGGTCCTCTGGGTCAGGACTTTGACCAGACCTTTCAGGACACCAGCCTGCAAATGGAGAGCTGGGAAAAGGCAGAGGCTCAGCTGCAAAAGGAAGCGGTGGCTTTGGCTATTGAAAAATCCGGTATGACCGCCCAGCAAATGGATATGATCTTTGCGGGAGATCTTCTGAACCAGTGCATTTCTTCCACCTTTGGCCTTCTGGATTTTCAAATTCCCTTTTTGGGCCAGTATGGAGCCTGCTCCACTATGGCGCAAACGCTGTTTATGGCCTCTGTCATGGTGGAAAGCGGGGCGGCGGAACGGGCGGTGGCTGTGACCAGCTCTCATTTCTGTTCAGCGGAACGGCAGTTCCGCACGCCGTTGGAATACGGCTCTCAGCGCACTCCCACCGCGCAGTGGACGGCCACGGCTTCCGGCTGCCTGGTGATCGGCAAGGGCGGAAAGATCAAGATCCGTCACGGCCTGGCAGGGAAGATCGTTGACCTGGGCGTAAAGGATCCTGCCAATATGGGGGCTGCCATGGCACCCGCCGCGGCGGACAGCATTTACCAGTATTTACAGGACACCGGCACAAAGCCGGAGGAGTATGACGGCATTTTTACCGGAGACCTGGGCTTAGTGGGCACGAAGCTTTTGTACCAGGCCCTGGAGGATAACGGCGTGACGATCCAAAAGGTTCACAACGACTGCGGCCTGATGCTGTACGACAGAAGTGCCCAGGACGTGCATGCGGGAGCCTCCGGCTGCGGCTGCTCCGCTTCCGTGCTCTGCGGCCATTTGCTGAAGCGCATGGAACAGGGAAGGCTGAAGAATATCCTGTTCTGCGCCACCGGCGCGCTGATGTCCCCCACCTCCCAGCAGCAGGGAGAGGCCATTCCCGGCGTGTGCCACGTGCTGCACCTCACAACGGAATGAGCAATGCGCCGAGCCGGAGCGGGCACTCGTGTCCCCGCTTGGCGCAGGAAAATGAGGAATTAGCAATGAGCAATGAAAGGGCAAGGGCATAGTTTGCTAAATTGGAATTTGGCGGTTATTTGCACACTGCCCTCTTGTCATTCTGAGCGAAGCGAAGAATCTCGTTCTTTTCCTTTTTGCCCTGGAATTAAGGACGAGATTCTTCGTCACTTCGTTCCTCAGAATGACAGTGGGGAACTGTGTGCTAAACTATAATTTGTCATTTTACTTCTGGTCGGGTCGGAAACCAAACTCCTGCACCAAGTAGGGGCACGAGTGGCCGCGGCGCCTCGCCGCTAAAACTATAATTTACGGGGCGTTAGTTACAACGCTTGTGTCCCTTACTCTTCCTTTCAATGCACAAATAACCGAGCGTAGCTCGGTTATTTGTGCCACCACTATCTAGAATCCAGTATCCAGCATCTGGTATCTAAAAAACGGGCGCATTGCAGAAAAACTGCAACGCGCCCGTTCCCTTGCTTTTTCAAAGTAGCGTGATATTTCCTCCCCTGCAAAGCCTGCGGGTCTCCTGGTCCCACAGGGAGGCCTGCACCTCGCCGATATGGGCCTTGCCCAAAAGCAGCATGCACAGGCGGCTTTGGCCGATACCGCCGCCGATGGTCAGGGGCAGTTCTCCTTTTAAAAGCATTTGATGGAAGGACAGCTTTCTCCGGTGGTCACAGCCGGCCTCTGTCAGCTGCCTGTCCAGAGATTCCGGGCTGACCCGAATTCCCATGCTGCTGATTTCCAAAGCACAGCCCAGGGGCTCGTGCCAGAACAGCAGGTCGCCGTTTAATTCCCAGTCGTCATAGTCCGGCGCCCGGCCGTCGTGGGGCTTGCCGCTTTTCAGCTTTCCACCGATCTTCTTGATAAAGACGGTTTTGTGCTCCTTCACAAAGGCGGTTTCCCGCTCCTTGGGAGTAAGCTCCGGGAAGCTGTCCTCCAGCTCCTGAGAGGTGAGGAAGGTCACGTCACGGCAAAGCTCTGTTTCCAGCTGGGGAAACTGCCACTGCAATTCGTCCAGTGTGCCGCAGATGGCGCTGACAATGCGCCGCACCGTATCTTCCAGATAGCTTTCGGTGCGCATTCCATCGTCAATGACCTTTTCCCAGTCCCATTGATCCACATAGATGGAGTGAAGGTTATCCAGCTCCTCGTCCCGGCGAATGGCGTTCATATCCGTGACCAGGCCGTTCCCCACATAGAAATCGTAATCGTGCAGGGCAAGCCGTTTCCACTTTGCCAGAGAATGCACCACTTGGGCGTCCACGCCTACCGCCGGTACATCGAAGCTGACAGGGCGCTCCACGCCGTTCAGGTCATCGTTCAGACCGGTGGCGGGATCTACAAAAAGGGGCGCTGTGACCCGCTTCAGGTGCAGGGCGGCGCACAGCTTTACCTGAAATACATTTTTGATCAGCCCAATGGCCTTCTGGGTCTCATAGAGAGAGAGGGCGGCCTGATAGTCTTTGGGAACAATAGTCATGGCGCTTACCTCCTTATGGCGGAAAAGCTTTTCCGAAGAAAAGCTCAGTTCCTCCCAAATTTTTCAAATTTCAGCTGCCTGGGAATAAATTTCTTTACCGCCTCCTGAAACTCCTCGTCCGGGTCGAATACCAGAAGGGTTTTTCCGGTCTTTTTCCCGCGGACGATCATATACCAGGAGCCCTGGCGGTTTTCATACCGGGTGGCGAACACCCTGGTATCAAAGGAACGGTTTTTCAGCCGCGCTTCGTTTTCCAGGTAGATACCGATATCCTCGCAGCTGTCACACTCAAAGGCGGTCATGCGCTTGCGGGTAGAGCGGTTTAAAATCTTATCCACGGTGATATAGCCATTTGTCAGGCTGTATTCATATTCCAGAAGCCGGGCACCGATCAGCTTGTAGCCGCCGAAAATAGCCCCCGCCATGATCAGCAGGGTCAGCGTGGGGAACTGAATGATGAGAAAGCCCACCACAAAGCCAATGAAGGAGAGAAGCACAATCCCTACCACCACGGCCGCCAGGATCAGCGCGTCCTTTCCCTCGAATTTTTTCTTTACCATGCGTTCTATAAATACGTCATTCATAGATATGTTTCCTTTCAAAAAGCCAGTTTCTTTTATAGAATTTTTATCAAGTATAGCATATTCTTTCTTTTGTTTCAATAAAGTTTTTGAATTTCCGGAAACCCCTTGAAAAGCCCCGGTCTCTGTGCTAAAATAAGAAAAACGCTGAGAAGAAAGAAAGTAGTTCCGTGCGGCGAAAGCTGCTTTTTGCACACTCAGAGAGCTCGCGCCGCCGGCTGAAAGCGCGAGTGTGGGGCGGACGGAATGAAGTTCCTTTCGGAGCGGCAGGGCTGAACCCGGATTTCGGCGGTAGGCTCTGACGGCGCAGGCCACGTTACAGGCCGGAAGAAAGGGCAGGCATTTTTTAGCGCCTGCTGAACTTGGGTGGTACCGCGTAGTTTACACTTCGCCCCGGGAACGAGGGGGCGAAGTTTTTTTGTCTCCGAATCTGAAACAGGAAGGACGGTTCTGAAATGAACGAGAAGATCGAAGCACTGCAAAAACGCTTTGAGCAGGAGCTGCAGGAGGCCGGAAACAGCGAGGCTGTGGAAAAGCTGCGGGTGGCTTATCTGGGCAAAAAAGGCTCTGTCACGGAGCTTTTGAAGGGCCTAAAGGACGTGAGCGCCGAGCAGAAAAAGGAAATGGGTCAGCATATCAATCTTCTGAAAAAGCAGGTGGAGGAAAGGATCGCGGGCCGGGTAGAGCAAATTCGGGCCATGGAGGAGGAGCGGCTGATCGCTTCGGCAGAGCGATACGACGTTACTCTGCCCACCGCGGCACAGGGGGGCTCCTATCACCCCGTCACCATCATTCAGCGGCAGCTGGAGGAAATTTTCGCCTCCATGGGCTTTGTGGTGGAGGATTTTAAGGAGATCGTTACCGACTATGAGTGCTTTGAGGCGGTGAATATCCCCAAGGATCATCCTGCCAGGGATATGCAGGACACCTATTATCTCGACAACGGCCAGCTGCTGAAGACCCAAACCTCCGCCGCCCAGAATTTTATTCTGCGGAAATACGGCGCGCCGGTGCGTGCCATTTTCCCGGGGCGGTGCTTTAGAAACGAGGCTACCGATGCCAGCCATGAGACCACCTTCTTCCAGATGGAAGGGATCATGGTGGACAAGAATATTTCCATTTCCAACCTGATCTATTTTATGAAAACCATGCTTTCCGAGGTGTTTGAACGGGACGTGAAGGTGCGCCTGCGCCCCGGCTTCTTTCCCTTCGTGGAGCCCGGCTTTGAGCTGGATATCAACTGCCAGATCTGCGGGGGGGAGGGCTGCTCTACCTGCCACCATTCCGGCTGGGTGGAGCTTTGCCCCTGCGGCATGATCCACCCCAACGTGCTGAAGGAGGGCGGCATCGATCCGGAGGAATACACCGGCTTTGCCTTTGGCCTGGGCCTGACCCGGCTTGTGATGATGAAATACGGCGTAAAGGATATCCGGGACCTGAACAGCGGCAATCTCAAGGCGCTGTCCCAGTTCCGGCACGAATGATGGGAGAAAAGCCCGCCTATCGGCACAGGGCGAAAGAAACAGGAGAAAGGAAGAAACTCATATGCTTATTTCAATGAACTGGATCGGGGATTTTGTGGATCTTTCCGGCTTGGACCTGGAAGCGCTGATCCATCGTTTTACCCTTTCCACCGCCGAGGTGGAGGAAGTATTTCACATGGGAGAAAACCTGCGGGACGTGGTGGCGGGAAAAATCCTGACGGTAGAGGCGCACCCCAATTCCCAAAAGCTCCATCTGCTCACAGTGGACGCCGGGGACAAGGTGTACGGCGTGGTCTGCGGCGCGCCCAACGTGCGTGCGGGCATGATCGTTCCCTTTGTGAAGGAGGGCGGCATGGTAGGCGGCGTGGAGATCGGCTGTGCGAAGATCGCCGGGTGTGAATCCCACGGCATGTGCTGCTCCGAGCACGAGCTGGGCGTTTCCGCCGATCACTCCGGCCTGTGGGAGCTGCCGGAGGACACCCCCGTGGGTGTGGATATGACCGAACTTTATGCCATTCGGGATCTGGTGTTTGAGGTGGATAACAAATCCCTGACCAACCGCCCGGATCTGTGGGGCCATTACGGCATCGCCCGGGAATTCGCGGCCCTGACAGGCCGGGAATTAAAGCCCCTGGAAACCGTAGAGCTTTCTCAGTTCGACGGGCTGGACCCCATTTCCATCGAGGTGCTGGACAAGGAGCTTTGCTTCCGCTATTCCGGCTTAAAGGTGCGCAATATCACAAAGAAGGTAAGCCCGGTGAATATGCGGATCCGCCTGTTCTACTGCGGCAGCCGGGCCATCAATCTCCTGGCGGATCTCACCAACTACCTGATGCTGGAAATGGGCCAGCCCATGCACGCCTTTGATTGCGCCAAGGTGGATAGCATTGAGGTGAAGCGCTTCTCCGAGCCCTTTGTGTTCCAAACCCTGGACGGCGTAGAGCGCTCTATTGACGAAAACACGCTGATGATCTGCTCCAAGGGCCAACCGGTGGCGGTGGCTGGGGTTATGGGGGGCCTTGCCTCTGAAATTGAGGATGATACCGACAGCCTGCTGCTGGAATCCGCCACCTTTGACGCGGTCAGCGTGCGCAGGGCCTCTACCCGGCTGGGCCTGCGGACAGACGCTTCCATGCGGTATGAAAAGACCCTGGATCCCGAAATGACCGTGCCCGCCATTGCCCGGTTTTTGAAGCTGCTTCTGGAGATCGATCCTCAGGCTCAGGTGATCTCCCGGCTGACAGATGTTTATGTGAAGCGCTACCCTGAAATTTCTTTGCGCTTTGACAAGCGGTATGTGGACCGCTACACCGGTATTGAAATTTCTGACGACCAGGTACTTTCCACCCTGCGCTCTTTGGGCTTCGGGGCGGAGTATGACGGTATGGAGTTCCGGGTAACGGTACCCTCCTGGCGGGCTACCAAGGACGTGACCATCAAGGCGGACATCATTGAAGAGATCACCCGGATCTATGGCTATGACAATTTTGAGATCGCCACTACCCTGAGTCCGCTGTATCCCAGAAAAAAGAGCGCGGCAAATAAATCCGACAATTTTGCAAAGGATATTCTGGTAGAGCGATACGGCCTGCACGAGGTGCATTCCTATATTTGGTTCGATGCCAAAAAATGCCGGGAGCTGGGCATTGCGGTGGAGGAAAACGTAAAGCTTTTGAGTCCGCAGTCTCCCGACCATGAGACCTTGCGGACCAACATGGGGCCCACGCTGCTTTCCTTTGTACAGGAAAACCGATCCTTTGCGGCGGATTTCGGCCTGTTTGAGATCGGCAGAGTGTGTGAAGGAAAGAGGGAAAACGGCGAATGCGCGGAGCGCAAGGCCCTTGGCATTGTGCTTTACAGCAGAACGCAGAGCGAAAAGGAGCTGTTTTTCCGGCTGTTGGAGATCGTAAAGACCTTGGGCAGAGAGATCAAGCGCACAGAGCTTTCCCTGGAACGTCGGGAGCCTGTTCATGCCTGGCAGCACCCCGGAAATACGGCGGAAATTTCCTGCCGCGGGGAAACGCTCGGCTGGCTCTGCACGGTGCACCCCTCTGTGCTTTCCAACCTTGACCGGAAAGCGGCGGTGGTCTGTGCCCAGCTTACTATGGACGCCTTTGCCGCCCTGCCCGCGGAGGCTCTGGAATATCGGGAGCCCTCCCGGTTCCCCGGCATCGATTTCGATTTGTCTCTCCTGGTGCCGGACGGTCTGAAATACGCCGATCTTTCCCCGGCCTGGGCTGAAATAGACCCCTCTCTGCTTACCGGCGTAAACCTGATCGATTCCTTCTCTCAGAATGGGAAAAAGAGCCTGACCCTGCGCTTTGCGTTCTCCTCTCAGGAAAAGACCCTTTCCAAGGAAGAAATACAGCCTGTGGTGGACGGTATTGTGGAAAAGCTGAACAGAGTCGGGGCGGCTTTGCGCTCCTAGAGAAGCGCTGAAAAAAGTTTTTCACAAAAAGGGAGCCGGAAAAACTTGCAATTCCCGTAGATATCCTGTATGATAAAAGGTACACGAAAGGTAGGTGTTCCACATGCCGGAGGATTTTTCCAGCAACAATACCATCACCTTTTCCATGGAAGAGGTGCGGGAAGCAGACATGAAGCGTATCCTGCTTACAGTGTACGATGCGCTGAAGGAAAAGGGGTATAACCCCATCAGTCAGATCGTGGGATATCTGCTGAGCGAGGACCCCACCTACATCACCACCCACAATAACGCCCGCAGCCTGGTGCGCCGGATCGACCGGGATGAGCTTTTAAAGGCGATGGTCCGTTCCTATTTGGGTGAGTAACGGGGAATCTGATGAAGGAAAGCGCGGTGATTTTTTGAGCGAGCAGAAAGCGGCGCCAAAGGCGAAGCAGGAAAAAAGCAGCTTTCCCACTTATAAGGGAAAGCCCCTGGTACGCTCGGGCGATACCATTTATTATGGCAGTATGAAGGATAAATACGTCATCAAGATCGATGTAAAAACCAAGAAAAAGGTGGGAGATCTTGAGGTAGCCGATAAGGTAACGGTACAGCTGATGTATACCGATCCCGAGATCCGCACCAGAAAACAGATCGTAAAGACCAGTGAAAAGAACGGGCTGTACCTGGCCCTGGATATCGCCGAGGCCTGGCTTACCAGAGCCTTGGCAGAGTAAAAAACAGCCGCCCAAACAGGGCGGCTGTTTTTTGTCTAATGAAAACCACTCGCAAGGCGAGTGGTTCAAAGGAAGGCTTCTGCCGATCATGAAGAAAGAAGAACTCCTTTTGTTGTAGAATAAAGGAGCGGTCTGGCAACTGCACCAAAAACAACAAAAGGAAGACATTCAGATGGATACCAACAAAAGTTTAGCACACACAAAGTAGAATTGCAAATATCATAGGGTGATACCCGCTTATGAAATACCCCCGGCTCCGCCGGGGGATATTTATATCAGAAAGGTTTACCCCTTTACAGCGCCAGCCACCATACTTTCCATGATCTGATTTTGCAGAAGCACGTATACCAAAATGGTGGGGACAATGCACATAACCAACGCGGCAAACATAGGCGTATAGTGAAAGGAAAACATGGAGGTGAAATATTTCATGGTAAGGGGTAGCGTGCGGTTGACCTCTTTAGAGGTAAGCAGCAGGGCATAAAGAAGCTCATTCCAGGCGCCGATAAAGGTTATGACTGCCGAGCTGGCCAGGGCTGGCTTTGAAATGGGCAGCATGATCTTGAAGAAGGTGCGGTAAAAGCCTGCCCCTTCTATGTAAGCCGCCTCTTCCAGTTCCTTTGGGATGGAGAGAAAAAAGCTGCGCATCAAAAACAGGCACATAGACATGGAAAATCCGGTATAGATAAATTCGTACCCGTATAGCCGTCGTCCACATAGAATTTCGGGTTAGGGAAACCG
>CAJUTL010000059.1 GCA_910589395.1 uncultured Oscillospiraceae bacterium | reverse complement strand
TCGATTCCCATCACCCGCTCCAATTTTTCCATAAGCTTGACAGGAATCGAACCCCAAGGGGGTCTTCTCGTGAAGAAAATGTGCCTGTGGCACATTTTTAGAGAAGAGCGGTGAGTCCGGTACCACAAGCCACAAGCTTGGGGTGGACGAGCCAGCAGCGGCGCAAGCCGCTGGTCGATTCCCATCACCCGCTCCAATTTTTCCTATTGATTCGGAAAGCCTTTGGCTTTCCGCAGGCGGTTTTGACCGCCTAAAAATTTGCCGGAATCACCGTGCTTACGGTTTTCCCTGTTTTGCGGGCCGGGAAACAGCCCCTCACATACGCGCCAATAGCTCAGCTGGATAGAGCAACTGCCTTCTAAGCAGTAGGCCAGGGGTTCGAGTCCCTTTTGGCGCGCCAATATGGTGGATGTAGCTTAGTTGGTTAAAGCGCCAGATTGTGGCTCTGGAGACCGTGGGTTCGAGTCCCATCTTCCACCCCACCTAAAAGATGCGGAGTTTAATTTTAGCGATTAGGCTCCGTATCTCCTATATTGGGCTGTCGCCAAGCGGTAAGGCAACGGACTTTGACTCCGTCACCCGTGGGTTCGAATCCCGCCAGCCCAGCCATATCAGACCTATCCGAACATTGTCTTTGTTATTCCGGGACGAGTATTGCTGGGTATGGTCATTAAAAAATGAAGAAACCGGGGAGATCAATTCTCCCCGGTTTCTTCTATCAATGCCACGGTGCTTTTTTCAAAGAGCTTTCTTTATACATACTCAGGCGCAGCGCGCCCTTCTGCGCGGTAGATGGCGGAAAAGCGCTGATATACGCCCACACCTTTTCCTGCTTTCCTTTCCTGGAATATTTTCCAATATCCCGCGGGAACTTACAGTATGTATATGTACTTATTGTCTGTATCATGGGGTAAAAACCCTCGCCTTAAGGCGAACCCTTTAGGTCAATCGAAGAAGCTTTAAGTTTAGTAGAGGAAAAGAAGATACTAAACTTGAGGTGAAAAAGATGGAAAATTACCAAAAATCGTCACATTTCACATACGACATAAAATACCATATTGTATGGATTACAAAGTATAGAGAATAGCGAAGAACCCAATAAAAATACATATTCTACATTGGAACCACAGGCATTCGCCCTGCTGGTTTTTTTTATTGTTTTGGCCGTACAGTTGCATTTGGAATGCTTTACCTATCAACCTGTGGTTGTGCATTTTTGATTTTTCCCCGGAAAAGGATAGCGTTGTAGGGGGAGATTTCGTATGCTACAATGCAGGAAAACAGGAACGGAGGAATAAAAAATGTTTTGTCAGGCTGATTTTGGGGTAAGGATCAAGGAGCTTCGGCGGGTAAAGGGGCTGTCTCAAAGAGAGGCGGCGCTGCAGATGGGGGTTTCGGAGCAGGCGATCTCCAAATGGGAAAGCGGGGCGTGCCTGCCGGACGTGTACCATTTGAAGCTGCTGGGAAAGGTTCTGGGGGTTTCGGTGGACTGCCTGCTGGATGTGGAGCGGGAGCAGCCGGAGAAGGTGCTGGAAACCTTTCAGGCAGGCGGGGCCGTTTTTGAGCTGGTGGAAAAGCCGGAGACGATTTTAGCAGGGAAGCTGCTGTACGCAAAGGATTTTGGATCGATCCAGGAATTTGATTCCGCCATCGAGGCGTTTTCGGAGGAAGAGAAGCAGGCCGTATACGGGCGGCTTGTGGGCAGTGTGCTTCCGGTGCGGGATATTCAGCTAAGCGTCAATTTCTGGCTGGCGAAAAAAACTCGCGGGTTTGGGTTCATGCGGGAGGTCACGTCGGTACAGCAGCCGGGGGGAGTGGACGTTTATCAAATGCCGGCTTCCCTGTTTTTAAGAGCCTATACGGATCGGCCCGCCGCGCAGCTGCTTTCCAAGGAGCGCTGTGAAACCTGGGAGCTTTTTGCCTATTTCAGAGAGTACTTTATGCCGGCCCACGGCTTTGAAATGGCCGAAAACGGGGCCCAGGAGCTGGAGGTGTTTGACACCTCCCTGCATGATACCGGTTACGCGTATGTGCCGGTGGTCAGGAAAAGGGTATGAGGAACGGCCAAGCCCCATGGAACGAGGATAGTTTGGGGCTGCTGCAAAATACAGCCGCGGTGTGAAACCAAGGCAATAGAAAATGAGCAGTTTGGAATGAGAGCGATGAAGGGCCAAGGGCAAAGCTGGTTTAATTGGAATTTGGGCACCCGTGAAGCTGTTTAGTACGGGAAACCGGTTTCTGACCCGACCATTACCAGAGCGGTAAACTGGAATTTAGCAGCAAGCCGCTTTCTTTCCTTTTGTCATTACTGAACAAAAAGCAAGGAAACCTTGCTTTTTCGGTGAAGAATCTGCCCTTTGCCCTTTTTCCGGAATTAAGGACGAGATTCTTCGTCACTTCGTTCCTCAGAATGACAGTTGGGAACTGTGTGATAAACTATAATTTATTGCTCTACCTTTTTTTCTATTGCTGCCGGATAACCGGGCAACGCTCGGTTATTTGCGCCGACACCGTCCAGTATCTAGTATCTAGAATCTAAAATCTAGCAGGGCCCGCCGCAGTTTTTTCTTCTGCAGCGGGCTTTTTTTGCATGGACAGCTCTGGAGCAGATAGTTGTCCGTTTTGTCCCAATTGTCCGAAATGTTTTTTTATACTGAGAATAGAGACAGTAGGCCGCCGGGGAAACGGGCGGCTGGCCGTCTCTGAAAACACGCTTTTGCCGGGACAGCAAAAAGCTTTGCTTTGTCAAACGGCGGAGAAAAGCGTTTGAAAAGGGGGTGAAGGCATGGCAGGACCGACAGAGAAAAGGAGATGGCGCTCTCAACGGGCGCTGCGGGAAGCGATAGACGGCTATTTCAGAAGCTGCGGGGAAAAGGATGATTTTCCTTCCTTAGTGGGGCTTTCCCTCGCGCTGGGGTTTTCCGGCAGGCAGGCCCTTTCCGGTTATCTGGAAGGAGGCGGCGAAGAGGAGGAGGGCTTTCTTTCCCTTGTGACGCAGGCCAAAAGCAGGATCGAAGAGGCGAATTTGCAGGCGGTATACGACAAGGAAACCTCCGCCGGGGCCAGGCTTGTGCTGCAAAGCTGCTTTGGCTATGGAGAAAAGGAGAAGGGAAGTCCCGTCCAGGAGGAGATCCGGGTAACGCTGACAGAGCCCGGAGGCTGACAGCCAGATCACATGCCGCTTCGGAAGGTCCTGCCGGAAAGGCGCCATGGAGGTAAGTATTTCCAAGGAGGTATTTAACCCCTGCTTTCTGCCGCTGCTGGAGGACGACCGCCACCGGTATCTGGTATTGTACGGCGGGGCAGGGTCCGGAAAATCGGTTTTTGCGGTACAGCGGTATCTTTGGCGGCTGCTGAAACAGCCCATGTGCAATTTGCTGGTGGTGAGAGCGGTGTGGGCGACCCACCGGGACAGCACCTATGCGCTGTTTCGACAGGTCATTTCCCTTTGGGGGCTGGAAGGCCTGTTCCATTGCCAGGATTCCGCCCTGCGGATCCAGTGCAAAAACGGAAACAGCGTCATCTTCAAGGGGCTGGATAACGTGGAAAAGCTGAAGTCCACTACCTTTCCCAAGGGTGAGCTGACGGATATCTGGGTGGAAGAGGCCTCGGAGATCGAGGAATCCGCCTTTGACCAGCTGGACGTGCGGCTGCGGGGCGGCGGCACAAAAAAGCAGATCACCCTGACCTTTAACCCCATCTCCTCATTGCACTGGCTGAAAAAGAGATTTTTCGACCGGGAGGAGCCCCGGGCAGCGGTACTGAAAACCACCTATCGGGACAACAGATTTATTGACGAGGATTACAAGCTGACGCTGGAAGGGTACCGGGAAACGGACCCTTATTTTTACGCGGTCTACTGCCTGGGAGAGTGGGGCGTACTGGGAAAAACGGTGTTCCACGCCCAAAAGGTGGCGCAGCGGCTGGCCGATGTGGGGGAGCCCCTGCGGCAGGGCGAGTTTCTATTTGAGACCCGGTACAGCCAGGAGGCCGATGAGGTGCTGATCGACGACAGCTCCATTCGTTTTGCGGATTCCGATACGGGGGCAATTTCCGTATACCGGGAGCCGGAGCAGGGAGGGATCTACGTGGTCGGCGGAGACACGGCGGGGGAAGGCTCCGATTTCTTTGTGGGCCAGGTGATCGATTGCGTGACGGGAGAGCAGGTCTGCACCCTGCGGGGAAAAATGGACGAGGATCTTTACGCCAGGCAGATGTACTGCTTGGGAAAATGGTACCATACGGCGCTGCTTTCCATCGAGGCGAATTTTTCCAGCTACCCCATCAGGGCTCTGGAGCGCCTGCGGTACAAGAACATGTTTGTCCGGCAGACGGAGGACAGCTTTACCCACAGGATTCGGCAGAGCT
This sequence comes from uncultured Oscillospiraceae bacterium, assembly GCA_910589395.1. Taxonomy (GTDB): domain Bacteria; phylum Bacillota; class Clostridia; order Oscillospirales; family Acutalibacteraceae; genus Acutalibacter; species Acutalibacter caecimuris_A. The sequence continues at coordinate 7,207 of CAJUTL010000059.1, read as the reverse complement.
ACGGCTTTAAGACCACCTCGATCACAAGGCCGGTGATCCTGGCGGGGCTGGTGGAGATCGTGCGGGAACACCCGGAATGGGTAAACGACAAAGAGACGCTGGGCGAAATGCTCACCTTTGTGAGAAACGAAAAGGGAAGGCCTGAGGCACAGAGCGGGGCCCACGACGACTGCGTGATGGCGCTGGCCATTGCCTATTACAGCAGGGAGCAGCAAAGCGGCGGCTCGAAGCAAAAGCGGACAGAGTGGACGCGGGATATGTGGGAGGATTACGATCGGGCGAGCCCGGAGGAAAGGGCGCTGCTGCGGCGGCGCTGGGGCCCGCCCAAAGCATAGGAAGATTCCATCAAAAATGATTGCAAGCTTTGCTTTTCCGGCAAAGCTGGCTTCGCGTTGCAGTCATTGTGCGAGAAAAATCACAGAGGAAAGGAGGAAAAGAAATGGCAGAGAAGGGATATGCGGGAAAGGTGAAGAACACCGGTTCCCAGTATGTACAGGCGCCCTTTGCGCAGAGCAAAAAGTCCCGCGGCACGGTAAAGCGCGGGGAAGATCTGCGTGACAGCGTGGAAAAGGCAAAGGGCGGAAAGTAAGCGGACAGGCTTTTGAGGCACAGGCGGCCCTGCAAAAGAGCTGCGCGCAGATTCCTTATGAATCTTGGAAAAGCGAAAAAATCAAAATGCTTGCAATGTCTTCGCATTGCAAGCAAAAACACTTGCAATGTCTTCGCATTGCAAGCAAAAACACTTGCAATGTCTTCGTATTGCAAGCAAAAACACTTGCAATGTCTTCGTATTGCAAGCAAAAACACTTGCAATGTCTTCGCATTGCAAGCATCAGGAGGAAAATGAGTTATGGAGCTTGATTATTATGAAGCGCTTGGGGTAGAAGCACCGGAAAGCACCGGAGCGGCAGGCGAAAACGGGGAGGTCGCGGCGCCCGAACCCCGGGAAGGCGCGGAAGGCGAAAAAGAACGGGAGCTCGCCGCACCCGCAAAGGAGCAGGCCACGGAGAAAAAGAAGGAAAACGACGGGCAGAGCCCGGAAGAAAACGCCCGATATGCGGCGATCCGGCGAAGGGCTCAGCAGGAAGCCCGGCGAAAAATGGAAAAAGAGCTGAAGGAAAGGATCGCTTCCGCCGGGCTGCAGACCCCTTATCCCGGCGGAGATGCCGGCGGTCAAAATGTGCCTGCCGGTTATCAGGGACAGAGGGGCCAGCCGTATCAGAGCTTTTCGGAGGAGTCTCCGAAGGGAAGGTTCTCCCAAAGTGATACCCAGAGAGCGGTGGCGGAGGGGGTCAAGGCCAGGCTGGAGATGGATCTGAACACGGTAAAAACGCTGGATCCCACGGTGAAGGGGCTGGAGGATCTGTCCCGGCGGCCGGAATATCCGCAGATCTGCCGTCTGGTGGAAAAGGGCTTGTCCCTGCCGGAGGCCTATAAACTGGTCAATTTTGACGCCCTTTCCCGCCGGGCGGCAGACGCTACCCGGCAGGCGGCCTTAAATCAAATCAGCGGAAAGGATCATATGCGGCAGAGCGAATCCCGGGGCAGCGGCGCTATGCGGGTACCGGCGGATATCGCGGAGGAATACCGCATGCTGCTGCCCAATGTGACCGGTGCGGAGATCCAGGCCCACTATAACGACTATGTGAAACGTTAAAGAAGTCAGAAAATCACGATGAAAAGGAGAAGAAGCATGGCAATTTTGATCTATCAAACAGACAGCGGCAGGGTGCCCGGGCTGGAATATCTGCCCAGCGGGGCCATCACGCCGAAAACGGGAATGGCACTGAAGCTGACAGCCGGTAAGCTGGCGGTGGCGGCGGGGGCCGACACGCCTCTTTACCTGAGCATGACGGAAAGAAGCAAAGCCTGTACGGCGGGCGAGCTGATCCCGGTGATCCGGGCGGCGGCGGATATCATTTTTGAGACGGAGACCCCCGCAGGCTTTACCGCGGCTGTGGGAGACAAGGTACAGCTGAAAATCGATGGCTGCGGGCTGAGCGCCGCGGCGGGCGGCCCGGCGGAAATCGTGTATACCGACAGCGAAAGAACTCGCTTCCGTCTGGGGAAGACAGAAGCGGCTGCTTCGACCGCCCAGTAATGAAAACGCGGAGGAAGCAGAGAAAGGAGTACAGCTGTTCTTTTCCGCTGCCCGACCATGAAAGGCAACGATATAAAATTTGGGAGGAATTTTAATGGCAAATATTACATTCACTGAGGGCGCTGGCCTTCAGGATTCTATTTTCGGAAAATCTCAGGCGCCGATCCGGCTTTTTCTGGAGAAGCGGGGCGAGGCCTTTGAGCAGGAGAGCATGCTGAAAAAGCTGTTCAGCATGGAGGTTTCCAAGCATTTCGGAGAGAAGCTCACCACCATGACGGCCATGGAGGGCTTCCAGCCTGTAGGCGAAAACGGGGAATATCCCGTGGACGGCATGCAGGAGGGATACGACAAGTTCCTGGAGAACATGACCTGGAAAAACAGCTTTTCCCTGTCTCGGGAGATCGTGGAGGACGCGAAGGTCACCGACCTGAAGAAGCAGCCCTCGGCGTTTATCACCTCGTATCACCGTACCAGGGAAAAGTTCGGCGCGGCGCTGCTGGGCGGCGCCATGGCGGGAAAGACGGAAGTGAATTTCCAGGGGAAATCCTTTTCCACCACGGCGGCGGACGGCAAGAAGCTGTTCGATAAGAGCCACCCGGCAAAGGTTTCCGGAAAGCTTCAGGGTAACCTGTTTTCCGACGCCTTCAGCAACGACGCGCTGGCCGCGGTGGAGACCGCCATGCAGAATTTCCGGGGAGACAACAACGAGGTGCTGGACGTGGCTCCGGACACCATTCTGATTCCCAACCAGTACGCCCTGAAAAAGGCGGTGTTTGCGGCCATCGGAGCGGACAAGGATCCCGATACCGCCAACAACGGCTTCAACTACCAGTACGGGCGGTGGAACGTGATCGTATGGCCTTATTTGAACCAGTACCTCACCGCGGGTGCTTCCCCCTGGGTGCTGCTTGACAGCCGCTATAACGAGGACTACGGCGGGGCCATTTGGCTGGACCGCACAAAGCTTGAGGTGAGAAGCCGGATCGACGAGGGCAACGACGCCAACGTGTGGCAGGGCTACGCCCGCTTTACCGCCGGGTTTAACGACTGGCGGTTCGCGGCCTGCGGCGGAGTGACCGGCGGCGATAAGCTGCTGGGGGCATAATGGCATTCATGGCGTAACGCCGAACCAAATCACAATTTTTCATGAGAAAAGCGGCTGGGCCGCCGGAGCAAAACCGGCGGCCCAGCCGCCCATCATGGGAAAGGGGGAAATCTGTGAAAATAAAAGAAGTGATGGAATTTACAGACAGGGTAAAGCCCAACGCTTACACCGAGGAGCAGAAATTACAGTGGCTGAACGACTGCGAGGGAATGGTGCAGACCCAGGTGTTTCTATTTGCGCCGGTGGAGATCGTGCGGTACGCTCTTCCGGCGGATAAAAACACGGAGCTGTTGGTGGAAAAGCCCCACGATAAGCTGTATCTCTCCTATCTTTACGCCATGATCGACTTTGCCAACGGTGAATATAACAAATACCAGAACAGCATGCAGATGTTCAACACGGAATTTTCAGAATTTATGCGGTGGTTCGCGGGGGCTTACCGCCCGGCGGACACCAATGTGGAAGGGGAAAACGGCGTATGGTAAACGGAACTCCCGGCTGGAAGGGATATTATCTTTCGGCTTACGGGTTGGCTGTAAAGCGGGGCTATCCCGGAACAGAAGAAGAATGGCTGGATTCCCTGCATGGCGCAAATGTGGAAATGCGCTATGAAAACGGGGAATTGCAGTGGAAGCACGACACCTCAGAGGAATGGCACACCTTAGAGGAATTTACCGCCCTGCGGGAGCTTTTGGAAACGCAGGGAAAGGCCGCTGAGGATGCGGCGAAGCTGGCGGAGGAAAAGGCACAGGCGGTGCAGACCGTGGCAGCATTGGCAAACACAGCGGCTCAGAATGCGGAGTTGGCTGCAGGCGAGGCAGTAGAAGCCAAGGGGAAAGCAGAAGCGGCAGAAAGAACGGCAAATATCGCGGCAGAGCGAGCCAATAGGGAAGCTGAACGAGCCAATGCGGCTACGCAATCTGCACAAGAATCAAGGGAAGCGGCAGATGCTGCGGCAGAGCAGGCTAATGCGGCCGCGCAGTCCGCGCAAGAATCAAAGGAAGTGGCGAATACCGCAGCGGAAATGGCTCAGGAGACGGCCTCTGCCGCTCAGACCCAAGGAGAATATGCCAAGGCGCAAGGAGATCGGGCGGTTCAACTGATAAGTGAGCTTGAAAATACCGATGTAAGCAGTGTAATGACAGAGGTAGCGGCTCTGCAAAGCGGGAAGGCGGATCTGATAGAGGGAAAAGTTCCGGCAGAACAACTGTCCGATGTGTCAAAACAATTCTGTACTTTTGTTATTGGCACCAGCACGGCTGGCTGGACAGAAACAGACTGTGATTATCTCTGTGATGGGGTAGACGATCAGGAGGAAATCAATGCCGCGATCCAGACACTTCCCGGAACAGGGGGAGAAATCCTGATCCTTTCAGGTGCTTACAATATTACAAGTACGATCCAGCTTTCCTCCCCCAAGCAAGTGACAATGCGAGGAAATGGCTGCTCTTCTCAGTTGAATCTGAAATTTGACGGACCTCTTATACGTGTTACTTCAGGTTCGAGCAATTCTAAAATTTGTGATCTCATGTTAGTATCGAAACGCTCCCAATATCCGGCCGGTGTTGGTATAACTGGCCATCTCATATTGGATTCCGTATTTCAGAACATCCAATTTCGAGAATTTCACAAGGCGTTAGAGGGGGCATTTGGCTGGAACGTGATTTGCAATAATGTGTTTGTGAGCTGCGATGCTGGGTTTGATCTTTATAATGGGTATGTAAATACAATTAGCAACAATATATTCGATTACAGTGGCAGCTCCACTACCCGTGAGCTTGATTCTGTGATCAGCGGGAATGTTTTTATGTCTTCCAGTCTCCGTGTAGGCGGGGAAGATCAAATCGTTACGGGTAATTATATCCAAGCAAGTAAAGAAACCGACTGCCCAGTTGAAATTTCAGGAACCAGGTGCGTGATCTTGGGAAATGTCGTACACCCAAAAACCAAATACCTGAATACTTATGCGATTGATATCACTTCTGCGGGAAAGCAAAACATGGTGGCCTACAACGCCGCCTTTGGGGGGAGCATAAACAATCGTGGAGGGAGTACAAACACTATCATTGGGAACAAAACCGAGTAGGAGGCAAAAATGGAATATCCTTTTTCTTTAAACGGGAGAACGATACATATTGACCGGTATTCTGTTTCTTATCAGGAAAAACTCCTTCATGTTGCTGAAGACGGAAATATTGTCAGCACAATAGAGGATAAGGTTCAGTATTGCAATACTGAACCTTGGGCACACAATATCGCAGAGCGATTTCACGGTGAGATTTTAAAGCTAAATACTGCTGATTACGAATGGTTGGATGGGATCGAAGTAGCTGATGTGAAAAATCCTTATGCCGAAGCTGTCAGAATTTTTGAGATGGGACAAGCCGCCTATGAAGCGGAGCTGAGTAAACCCACCCCGGAAGAGCGGGCCGCAGCGCTGGAACAGCAGGTCACGGATCTGCAAATGGCCTTGTGCGATATGTATGAGGCAATGGAAAAAGGCTGAAAAATAGAATTTTTCAGCCTTCTGGAAGTTTTGCTTCCCGGTTTGAAAAACCGGGATTTTGCGGAGCAAAAGCGCAAAACATTCCGTCAAAAAAAGGAGGAATCAAATATGATTGCCAGAGTGTATGCGGAACTGATCCGCAAGGGAAAGAAAACGCTGGGCGATGTGCCGAAGTCTCTGCAAGAGGCGGTACAAGTGGAACTGAACAGGCAGGGGACTATAGGCAATGAATAGCCTGCGATTTCTGCTTTTGGGATTCTTGCTAAGGAAGGAGGTGCTGGAAATGGCGGTGGTATACGCTACTTTGATCGTAAAAGGTAAAAAGACCTTTGCGCAGGTGCCGGACAGGCTGAAAGCGGAGGTAAAGGATCTTCTGGTCTCTCTTGATTGTGGCGAGCTGGCAGAATAAAAAATTGGAGGTGCAAAATGGAAGCGGCAATACGAATGAAAAATATGGTTTTGGGCGTTTTGGCAATGATTGGAAGCGCCCTTTCCAATCTGCTGGGAGGGTGGGATATCACCTTGCAGATATTACTGTGCTGCATGGCGGCGGACTATATCACCGGTTTAGTCGTTGCCGGGGTATTTCACAATTCCGGGAAAACGCAGACAGGGGCATTGGAAAGCCGGGCGGGATTTAAGGGATTGGTGCGAAAATGCGCGATCCTGCTGCTGGTATTTCTGGCGGCGCTGCTGGACGCTTACACCGGGCACAGCTTTGTACGGCCGGCAGTGTGTATGTTCTTTGTGGCGAACGAAGGGCTTTCCATTCTGGAAAATATCGGACTGATGGGCGTGCCCTATCCGGCATTTTTGGAAAACATGCTGGAAGCCCTGAAAAAGCAGGGCAATGATGGAAACAGAGAGGAGGAGTAGGTATGATAACTATTCAAAAAGAGCTTTGCCCTAAATGGCGGTATGATCTCAAATGCCCCTATACCCGAACGCCCAGCCGGATCGTGGTACATAACACGGCCAACGACGCCCCGGCGCTGAGTGAGATCACCTACATGGTGAACAATGATAACGAGGTGAGTTATCACTATGCCGTGGACGAAAAAGGGGCCGTGCAGGGCCTGCCGCTGGAGCGGAACGCGTGGGCCAGCGGGGACGGTCACGGCGAGGGAAACATGGAGGGGATCCATATTGAGATCTGCTGGTCGAAGTCTGGCGGGGAGCGGTTTGAAAAGGCGGAGCGAAACGCGGCGGAGCTGATTGCTCAGCTGCTGAAACAATACGGCTGGGGCCTTGACAAGGTAACGAAGCACCAGGACTATGACGGGAAATACTGCCCCCACAGAACATTAGACCTGGGCTGGCAGCGGTTTTTGAACATGATACAACAGGAAATGGAGGAAGAAGCAGTGACTTACGAGCAGTGGAAGGAATATCAGGAGAAGTACGAAAAGGAGCAGGCGGCAAAGCAGACCAGTAAGTGGGCCCAGCCCGCGGTGGCCTACTGCATGGAAAACGGCCTGATGAGCGGGGACAAGGA
>CAJUTL010000058.1 GCA_910589395.1 uncultured Oscillospiraceae bacterium | reverse complement strand
AAAAATTCGTCAGAATTTTTCCTGGAAAGCGGCAAAGCCGCTTTTTGGACAGCTGCTTTTTTGATTTTAAATCCTGAAGAAAAATTCGTCAGAATTTTTCCTGGGAAGCGGCAAAGCCGCTTTTTGCCTTCCCAATAATTTTTCGGAAAATCGCTTGACCTTCCCATTGTAATCCTGTAAACTTATAAATATATGACTTGGGAGGAATTTTTCCATGAAAAAAGGCAAATTCGGTATCGTTCTGTACTTTTATCCCCTTTTGGCGTTTGCCGCGGTGATCCTGAAATCGCCTTGGATCTGCCTTTTGCTTTTGGGCGTCACCGTCTTTGTGGAAAAGGACGAGTGGGCCAGCCGCCAGACCATGCAGGCCTGGCTTCTTTCCCTGGTCGTCAGCTTTTTCAGCGATATCCTGATCGGCATGGTCTCCTGGGTCTCGATCTCCTTCTTTTCCCACGTTCTCAGTGTGGCCGCCACGGTGCTTTCCGTGATCATTTACCTGGGCGCTATCATTCTCAGTATTCTGGCCATCACCAGGGTGATGAAGGAGCAGGAGGCGGATATTCCGCTGCTCTGTGATATTGCTTACAAAGTGTACGGCAAATCCCGCCCCAAAGCGGTAACGTTCCCCCAGCCTTTTTCCGCCCAGCCTCAGGCCGGGCAGCCCCCTTATGCTCAACCCCCGCAGCCCCAGCAGCCCGGTCCGGGCGCCGCGTCCGCAGGGCAGGAGCAAAATGGGGAACAGCAATAAACAGCTTTATTATTAGAAAGCTTCTCTGCCAGAGCATCATTTTATGAGAAAGGGAGGAAAAGGTCGTGGTATTCTCGTCGCTGGTTTTTCTCTGCGTCTTTTTCCCCCTGCAAATGCTTGTTTATACGCTGGCCAGAAGCATTGAAACAAAAAACACGGTGCTCATTCTTTTTTCTCTGGTATTTTATGCCTGGGGAGAGCCTTTTTACATTGTCATCCTGCTCTTTATGGCCTTTGCCGACTGGCTGCTTTCTCAGCTGATCGGCAAATACAGAGGCGCCTGGAAAAGCAAGCTTTTTCTGGTACTGGGCTGTGCGCTTGACCTGGGGCTTCTTTCCTTTTTCAAATACGGTGTATTCGTCACGGAAAATACCCAGCGCTGGTTTGGCTTTCCGGAAATCATTCCGCAGATCGCCCTGCCCATTGGGATCTCCTTTTACACCTTCCAGCTTCTTTCCTACCTGGTGGACGTTTACCGGGGAGAGGTGCCAGCCCAACCGAAATTCCGGCGGCTGCTTCTCTATGTATGCCTGTTTCATCAATGTATCGCCGGGCCCATTGTCCGGTACAAGGACGTATCGGAGCAGATCCTTTCCCGCCATGTGGACAGTGAGGACCTGCGAAACGGCATCAACCGCTTTGCCTCGGGGCTCGCGAAAAAGGTTCTGCTGGCAAACGTGTGCGGAAAGCTTGCCACCCTGACGATTTTGGACGGGCTTCCGGCCCATCAGGCTCTGAATCTTCCAAAGCTTCAAGCCGCCCCGGCGCTTTCCCTGTGGCTTGGGTGCTTCGCCTACATGCTGCAAATTTACCTGGATTTCTCCGCCTACTCGGATATGGCCATTGGCATGGGCCTGATGGTGGGCTTTCGCTATAAAGAAAACTTCGACTACCCCTATTTGTCCCGTTCCGTTACGGAATTCTGGCGCAGGTGGCACATGTCCCTTTCCAGCTTTTTCCGGGACTATGTGTATATTCCCTTGGGCGGCAACCGAAAGGGGAAGCCCCGCCAGGCGCTGAACCTGTTTCTTGTGTGGCTGCTTACCGGTATGTGGCACGGGGCGGACTGGAATTTCATTCTGTGGGGCTTGTACTATTTCGTATTTTTGGCCCTGGAAAAATTCCTGATTCCGTGGCTGCAAAGGCTTCCCGCCTTTTTCGGCCATCTGTATACCCTGCTGGTGGTCTTCTTCGGCTGGATCCTGTTCTATTTCCGGGATTTCACCCAGGCCTGGGTGGTGGTAAAGGGGTTATTCGGCTTAAACGGAAACCCGCTTACCAGCTTTGAAGCCTCCAACCAGGTGCTAAATTACTGCTTCTTCCTGCTTGCGGCTGTACTGGCCTGCACGCCGCTCATACGTATGCTGTATCACCGCGTCTGCTCTTCTTCCCACCCGGTGCCTGTGGTTTTCAGCACGGTGCTGGAATGGGTTCTTCCCGTGGCGGCGCTGGTGCTTTCCGCCAGCTTTTTGGTGGGGGATTCTTACGATCCCTTCCTGTATCTGCAATTTTAGAAAATTCCGGGGCGTGATCGCGCTCTGAAAAAGAATATGAGGGAAAAGGAGTGAAAACAATGCGTCACGCAAAGGAACGCCGCCGGGGCTCCCGGATCAAGGCGGTTCTGTTTTTTGCCGTGCTGCTTTGTGGCATGGTGTTTTCCCTCCTTTTGCCGCTGCGCCCCACCGAATCCCTTCAGGAAAAGCGGAAGCTGACCCCCTTTCCGGAGTTTTCTATGGAAAGTCTTTTAAGCGGCAGCTATTTTCGGGGAATTGACGATTGGTTTTCCGATACCTTCCCGGGACGTGACGCTTTTCTGGATGCCAACAAAAAGGTCCACTCCTTTTACGGGATCCGCTCTGTAGAGATCCACGGCGAAGTACAAACGGGAGACGATATTCCCGATACCCCCTTTACCGGAAAATAAGAACGCCTGACAATGCCTTCAATGCTTTGACTCAATATAGGGAATAAGAAAGGATGGTTATCCATGGAAAGAGAGTATGTCCGCCGCAGAATCCCCTCCGTGCCTTCCACCAGGCGCAGAGCGCCCTTACAGCCAAACGGGCGGAATAACAGAAAAAAGGTGGGGCCCCCTCCTTTCCTGTACCTTGCCCTGATTTTGATCGTTGTGATCGTGGCGGTGGTGCTCATCGTCACCCTGGCGGGCCGGGGCGATCGGGAAAAGACCCCCAATTCCTCCGCACCCTCTTCTTCTTTGAGCGGTTCCTCCGCTCTGAGCAGCGCGCCTTCCTCCAGCTTACCCTCTCAGGCCGCCCAGACCCCGCCGCCGGAAAAGATCCCCACCGGCTCTGCGGAAAAGCTGAGCACGCTTTTGAAGATCGGGGATACGGGCTATGAGTATTACAATTTTGTAGAGGAACGGGCCAACGATTACATTACCACCGTGTGCGACGCGGAAAAACAGCTGGGCGGCTCTGTGACGCTTTTCAACATGATCGTTCCCACCAGCATGGATATCATGCTGCCGGAAAGCTATCTGCAGCAGAATGAAATCAACAGCCAGGATCAGAACAAGGCTATAAACTACATGTATTCCTCCATGGCCGCCATCAATCCTGAGGTAAAGACCGTTTCCATTTTTGACGCTCTGAAGCTTCACAACAACGAGTATCTTTACTTCCGTACCGATCACCACTGGACTCAGCTGGGCGCCTATTATGCCTATGTGGAGTTCTGCAAGGCCAAAGGAATCGCCCCCAAGGCGCTGGAGGACTACGAAAAGGAGACCTACAGCGGCTTCTTGGGAAGCTTCTATTCCAGCGACCCCAACAGCGATATGGAAAACAACCCCGACACGGTGGAGGCCTACCGCTCGAAAGCCAATACCGCCCTTTCCTATACCGATTCAGAGGGCAACACCATTGAGGACTGGCCTGTGATCCAGGACGGCACGGATTACAGCACGGAAAACAAATACCTGATCTTCTGCGCCGCCGACCAGCCCTATGAGGAGATCGTAAACAGCGACCTTTCCGACGGCTCCGCCTGCCTGGTGGTCAAGGAATCCTTTGGCAATGTGTTCATTCCCTTCCTGGTGGATCATTACCAGACCGTTTATGTGGTGGACTACCGCTACTATGAGGGAGACATTTCCGACCTGGCGGCGGAGAAAAACGTCAGCGATGTGATCCTGCTGAACAACATTTCCATGACCAGAAACGAAGAGCTGATCGACGCCCTGAAGGAAAAATTCTAGGCGGCGAACCGCCGCAGGCACTCGTGAAGCCTCTTGGTGCGGGAGGATAGTTTCTGACCCGACCGCAGGTTCCGTTCCAGATATAAATTTTATTTTTCTATACAAAGTGCGAGCATACCAGAAATCCCCCGAAGGCAGAATCTTCGGGGGATCTTTAATACGGAGGCGGCTGTTTGCTTTTCTGTAAAACTTTTGCAACTGAAGGTAAGACTTTGCGGAAAAGGGTATGCTATACTGGGGCTGCCAAGGGGGGAAAAGCATGTACAGATACCATGAGGCCGTTCAAAAAATGCTTCGCTGGGTCGAAGACAACCTGCGCGGGGAGCCAACCCTGCTGGAGCTGTCAAGGCAGGTAGGGTATTCCCCGTGGTACTGCTCCTCCATGTTTCACCAGATATACGGGTGTACTCTGAGAAGCTATGTGGCCCGCAAGTGGCTGACCCAGGCGGCCATTGAGCTTCGGGACAGTCAGCGCCGTGTTCTGGATATCGCCCTGGATTGGGGATTTTCCGGCCAGGAAGCCCTGACCAGGGCCTTTCGGGAGAAGTTTGGGCTTTCGCCCGCCCGTTGTTAGAAATACAACGCTTTTGCCTAGGTCGGACAAAAATCCACTCCGGCAAAACTTCTTCGAACTGAAAACTGGTGAGATGTTGTCGATTTTCAGCGCAAAAAGCTTGCTTCGCAAGCTCCGGACGACGGCAGGCAAATGTTCCGCTTGCGGAACATTTGCGCCTTTGCCTAGGACGATAAACTGAAAAGCGGCAATATATCGCCCGTTTTCAGCGGGTTTGAATTTGCGCCGTCTGGCTAACGGAAGCGGCCTGTGCCGATCCCGCTTACCATGAGTAAGGACATGTTTCACCCCTGGCAATATTCCGCGATGTATCCATCGCAAAAAGGAGCTGACGGTATGAGCACAAAGGAACTGCGCGAAGCCCGGGTAAAAACAGAGTATATCCCCGCCCACAAATACATCGGTATTTGGGAGCCCCGCGCCGAAGGGTACGGAGATTTCTGGAGCTATCACGACTGCGACCGGGTGTGCGGCGCTATAGAAAGCATGCGTGACAGTGCGCACCCGGTGGTCACACCCCACACAGCGGGCTGGGTGCGCACAAACGGCAAGCGGGAGTATTTTTACGGCTTTGGGGTACCGGAGGACTACAGCGGCCCCGTGCCTGAGGGCTTTGAGCTCAGAAGCTTTCCGGCCAGCTATTACCTGGTGTTTTATCACCCTCCCTTCGACTACATGGAAAACAATGGGGAAGTCATGCGGCGGGTAGAAGAACTGGCATGGAATTACGACCTGAACAAACCCGGCAGTGATCCCGGCGGCATCAGCACCGCGGAGCACGCCGGAAAATTCCAGTGGAACGAAGAGGTCTGCCAATGCTATCAGCGGCACTACCCCGAGGGGATCGGCTACCAGATCCTGCGCCCTGTGCGGCTGAGGTGACCTCGACCAGCTGAAGAAAGCGGACATTTTCCTTTTTCACCTTACTTCCACCCGCGCGGCTCCCCGGCTGCGCGGGCAGCTTTTATAAGCAGTTGCAGCAAAAAGGAATGAGAAATTAGCACTGAGGAATGAGCAATGAGAAGGGCAAGGACACAGGCGCCGCAGGCTGGACGGAAGAAGTACACTGCTATAAGTGTTTTTGAACTGAGTGTAAGTAAGCTGGTAAATTATAGTTTAGCGAGCTAGTTGTTATCTGTTCGTTGTTAAAGAGGGGCGAGCTCCCTCGCTGTCATTCTGAGGAACGAAGTGACGAAGAATCTCGCCCTTAATTCCCTGAATAAAAAGGCAAAGAACGAGATTCTTTGTCAAGAAAGCTATAGCTTTCTATGCTCCTCAGAATGACATGAGGAAAATAGGCGGATCACCGTCGGTCGGGTCAGAAACCGATTTTCCGTATCAAGCGGCTTCACGAGTGCCCGCAGCGCAGCTGCAAATTCCAATTTATTGGTCTTTGGTTACAACACCTGTGTTGTTTATAGCCGAGTGTTCCCTTCAACGCACTTGCCCTTAAAATTGCTCATTCCTAATTGCTCATTGCATCTGCTGTCCAGCATCTAGTATCCAGCATCTAAAAAGCGCCGCCGCAAAATTCAGCATTTGCGGCGGCGCTTTTTTCTTTCAGCAAAGCTTATCTTCTGTCGTGGTCTCTCCGGGGGCGGCGGTCACGGTCTCCCCGGTCCCGGCGGGGGCCGCGATCCTCAGAGATGTCGTTCTCCGGCACGGCGCCGTCCAGGTCGATGAGGGCGTCCCGGCGGCTGAGGTTCAGCCTGCCCTTATCATCGATCTCCAGCACCTTGACCTTTACCACATCGCCCACATTTACCACATCGGTCACGTTTTCCGTGCGCTTGATATCCAGGCGGGAAACATGCACCAGGCCTTCTTTGCCGGGGGCGATCTCCACAAAAGCGCCGAAATCCATAATGCGGGTGACCTTGCCGTTATAGTAGGAGCCGGGCTCCGGGTCGTTGACAATGGTATCCACAATATCCAAAGCTCTCCGGCACTTTTCCAGATCCAGGCCGGAAATATACACATGGCCGTCCTCTTCCACGTCCATGGTGATCTCGCACTCGGCGCAGATCTTCTGAATGACCTTGCCGCCTGTGCCGATGACCTCCCGGATCTTGTCCACCGGGATCTGGGTGGAAAGCATTTTGGGCGCGTACTTGGAAAGCTCAGGCCGCACCTGGGGAATGGCCTTCAGAAGAATCTCGTCGATAATATAATTTCTGGCCTTGTGGGTCTTCTCCAGTGCTTCCTTCACCATCTCGGGCAGCAGGCCCTTGATTTTCAGATCCATCTGAATGGCGGTGATTCCCTTCTTGGTGCCGCCCACCTTAAAGTCCATATCGCCGAAGAAATCCTCCACGCCCTGGATATCCACCATGGTCATCCAGCGGTCCCCTTCGGTAATCAGGCCGCAGGAAATACCGGCCACCGGGGCTTTGATGGGTACGCCGGCGTCCATCAGCGCCAGGGTGGAGCCGCAGATAGAGGCCTGGGAGGTGGAGCCGTTGGAGGAAAGCACCTCGGACACCAGGCGGATCGTATAGGGGAATTCGTCAATTCCGGGCACTACAGGCACCAGGGCACGCTCCGCCAAAGCGCCATGGCCGATCTCCCGGCGGCCGGGGCCGCGGCTGGGCCGGGTTTCGCCTACAGAATAGGAGGGGAAGTTATAGTGGTGAATGTACCGCTTGGATTCCTCCTCGTCGATGCCGTCCAGCAGCTGGTTATCCCGAAGAGAGCCAAGGGTAGCCACGGTGAGCACCTGGGTTTGGCCCCTGGTAAACATGCCAGAGCCGTGCACGCGGGGCAGCAGGGCCACCTCCGCCGCCAGGGGGCGCATTTCGTCCATGCCGCGGCCGTCCACACGCTTCTGCTCGTCCAACAGCCAGCGGCGCACCACATATTTCTGCGTCAGATACAGGCACTCCTCGATCTTCGCTTCCTGCTCGGGATAGAGCTCGTCGAATTTCTCATGGACCTTTTCATAAACGGGCTTTAACCGCTCGTCCCGCACATTCTTATCATCGGTATCCATAGCGGCGCGGATATCGTCTTCGGCAAAGGCCTTGATAGCTTCCAGCATTTCCTCCTCCGGCTGATTGGAGGGATAGGAAAACTTCTCCTTGCCGATTTCCGCCTGAATGCCCTTGATGAATTCAATAATTTTCTGGTTGGCCTCATGGCCCGCCATAATGCCGTTGTACATATCCTCGTCGGAAACCTCGTTGGCGCCGGCCTCGATCATGGCGATCCGCTCAGAGGTAGAGGCGACGGTCACGGCCATCTGAGAAGCCTCGCGCTGCTTCACATCGGGATTGATCACAAACTCGCCGTCCACCAGACCCACGGAAACACCGGAGATGGGGCCGTTCCAGGGAATATCCGAAATGCTCAGGGCAATAGAGGTGCCCACCATGGCGGCAATTTCCGGGGAGCAGTCCTGTTCGACAGACATTACCGTGCAGACGATGGAAACATCATTGCGCATATCCTTGGGGAACAGGGGGCGAATGGGCCGATCGATCATACGGCAAACCAGCGTGGCCTTTTCGCTGGGCCTGCCCTCCCGCTTCAAAAAGGAGCCGGGGATCTTTCCCACGGAATAAAGCTTTTCCTCAAAATCCACGGAGAGCGGGAAGAAATCGATCCCGTCCCGGGGCTTTGCGGAGGCGGTGGCCGCCACATGCACTACCGTTTCTCCGTATCGTACCAGGCACTCGCCGTTTGCCAGCTGACCCATTTTCCCGGTTTCCACCACAAGAGGGCGCCCGGCAAATTCCGTTTCATACACCTTGAAATTCTCAAACATACTTTTCACACTTTCCTTTCCTTATCTGAGTAAAACCTCCCAAGCTGACCCAAACCGCGGGGGCTTCTCTTTCTGAAAACCCGGTATAAAAGAACAAAAGGCTGTGCCGCTGGCCAGACGGCCTGCAACCACAGCCTTTGCTTTCCCGTATTACTTGCGCAGACCCAGCTCCGCGACAATGGCGCGATAGCGCTCAATATCGATCTTGATGAGATAATTCAGAAGGCTCCTTCTCTGGCCTACCATCTTCAACAGACCACGGCGGGAATGATGATCCTTCTTGTTCTCACGCAGATGCTCGGTGAGGTCGCTGATCCGCTTGCTCAAAACGGCGATCTGCACCTCGGGAGAACCGGTGTCGCCCTCGTGGCGGGCATACTTCTGAATGATCTCGGTCTTTTCTGCTTTTGTCATACTGTTCACCTTTCCGCGGCTCTCTGCCGCTCTGTTATTCACCCCAAACGATCCGAATCACAAGCCTTCTTAAAATAAAGAACCATAAGAAATTTCAAAGAAGGAAACGCGGACGATTCAAAAAATCATAAGCGATTCGAAGAATCGTGCAATGATTGTTTTGAATCGTAAGACGATCCGAAGGATCGTTTATCCACAGGCCGAGGTCGGTGTCTCCACAGTCCGAGGATAGGGCAGCTTGTTCATTTTACCACAGCTTCCCGGCTTTGTAAAGCGTTTTTCCGGGTTTTTTATTTTGGCTTTAAGATTTATATTCTGAATTTTAATATTCTTCCGGAAATTTTTGTATCTTTTTTTGAAATCTTTATTGACACGCATTATAATTCCTGCTATTATGACAATAGAGATTTGCAAATTTTACGCAAATTATTTTGCAAGCTTTCCCAATAACTCTCAGGAGGGATTTCCATGAAAAAAAGGAAAACTGTGTTTACCATTCTCAGCTGTTCCCTGGCCATGGCAGTTTTCGTGGCAGGCTCCGTGCTGTTCTTCCGCTCTCCCGCTCTGGCTGCCCAGCCGGAGGAGGGCGCTTCCGCTTCCGAAGCGGTTTTGCCCTTCACTGTCAGCCCTGAACAGGAAAGCTCTTTGCCGGAAACTGTTACTGTAATCTTTGGCTATCCCGTTCTTTATTCTCTGGAGGATCTCATTCAGGAATCCACTTTGGTGGTACGGGGAACCGTTTCCGCTGTTTCCGAGCCTTTCCTGATTTACGGAGTGGGCGATAACGCGGGTACCTTGGTTCATACGGATTATACCATCTCCGTTGCGGAAACCCTGCGGGGAAAAGCCCCTGCGGAGGAAATTACCGTGCGCATGGAGGGAGACCGGGCAGATCCTTCCGTTATTTACGAAGATTATGCCTCCCTGCGGGAAGGCCAGGAATACCTGCTTTTCCTCTGGAAGCCCGATCGCGGCGCCGGCTTTACCACCAGGGGAGATTACTATTATATCACCGGGGAAACCGAGGGGGTGTATGAGCCCGCTCAGGCGGAAAAGGCCGGAGAAGCCGCCCGTTCCGCTTCCGCAGACAGGCTTTTTATCAGCCAGTATGCCTTGAATATCCAGCCTGAGCTTCCGGCAGGGAGCAGCCTCGCCAAGGCCCAGCAGGAGCCCGCAGAAAAGGGTGAGCTTATCTTCGGCCTTTCCGCCCTGCGGGAGGAGCTGAAGGCCGCCGAAACGGAATATCCCCCGGAAAACGTAAACCACCGGGCCATAGCGGAGGAAGCCTACCGGGCCAACGTGCAAAGCGGCATGATCACCCAGGAGGAATGCGACCGCTACATCGCGGAGCTGGACGAATACGCCGTGATCGTGGAATAAGCAGGTCGTTTTATACCGGGATAAAAGCAATAAACAGAGCGAGCGCATTGCGGAAAAAACCGCAATGCGCTCGTTTTTTTAGATGCTGGATGCTGGATACCAGACGGTGGCGGCGCTGCTACGCAGCGCAATTTAGAAAAGGGCAGGTGCAATGAGGAACGAGCAAGGAAGAGCACAGTCACAAGCGTTGTAACCAACGCTAATAAATGATAGTTTAGCGAATTACTCGTTAGAGAAGAACGCCTCCTCCTTTGTCATTCTGAGGAGCATAGCGACGAAGAATCTCGTCCTTAAAACCCTTCAAAAAGGCTCGAAGGACGAGATTCTTCACTTCGTTCAGAATGACAGGTGGGGAGTAAGCGGTGCGCCCGTAAATTTCAATTTACCGGCGTTGGTACAACGCCTGTGTTGGTACAACGCCGGTGTTGGTACAACGCCTTTGCCCTTTCATTGCTCATTGCTAATTTCTAATTGCTCATTTCTTTCCCGCTCCTGTAATTTCCCCGGCCTGGGCCGCGTTTTTTCGGATCTCGGCCTTCAGCTCCTCCAGGGAATCAAATTTTCGCTCCGGGCGGATAAATTGAAGCAGGGCAAGCCGCAGCCTTTTTCCGTACAGATCTCCGGAAAACTCCGGGATCCAGGTTTCGGAAAGCACCCGGTCGGAGCCCACGGTGGGCTTTACCCCAATATTTGTCACGCCGGTATACCAGGTATTTTCCACCTGGATCCGGGAAGCGTACACGCCAAAGGGGGGAATGGAGAACCCCTCTGGAATCGCCTGATTTACGGTGGGGAAGCCAAGCCCCGTGCCAATGTGGTTTCCGTGGATCACCTCTGCCGAAAAGCCGAAGGGCCTGCCCAGCAGCCGGTTTGCCAAAGGGATCTCCCCGGCCTTGACCGCCGCCCGGATCCGGGTGGAGCTGATCCTTTCCCCGTGGTCCAGCACATCAGCCAGCACGCAGAGCTCTATTTCCGCCTCCCGGCAAAGCCTTGTGAGAAGGGAAACATTGCCCGCCGCGCCCTTGCCAAAACGGAAATCCTCGCCGCAGCACAGTCGGGCCGCCCTGCACCGCCCGATGAGGGTTTCCCAGAAAAATTCCTCCGCCGGAATATCCCGCACCTGGGAAAAGCAAAGAGAGTAAAGGCGCTCTATTCCCTGCTCCGCCAAAAGACTTTCTTTATCCTCCGTTGTGATCACAGCCGGGCCGCCGGAAGGGCTTCCCGCAAAGGTAAGCACCCCCGCGTGCTCCGCGAAAGGAGGCAAAAGGGCCTTTTCGATCACCGCCATATGCCCTCGGTGCAGCCCGTCAAAGGCCCCCAGCGCCAAGGAGCAGGAGGTGTTCTCCTGAATTTCTTCTATGTTTTTGATCGTAACCATTCCCGCCGCTCCTTTCTTTTTGGGGGGCGTACAAATAAATGAACAATTAGGAATGAAAGGGCATAAACATAGCTCGATAAATTGAAATTTAGCGGCGAGGCGCCGCGGCCACTCGTGAAGCGGCTTGGTACGGAAAGCCA
>CAJUTL010000057.1:253-11851 GCA_910589395.1 uncultured Oscillospiraceae bacterium | reverse complement strand
TTTCCATATCCGCCTCCTGTTAATCTACTTAACAGTCTACGCTACAATCGCCGTCATGTCAAGTATCTGGCCTGAAATATTGTCAGCAGCTCCGCATGGTTTTGTGGTCTTGTCCATATCACTGAACCGACCGAGCCGACAGGTGAGAAAGCCAAGGGTGTGCGATAAACTATAATTTATTGCCTCAATCTTGCTTTTTCTTGTTAATTGCTCATTCTTCATTCTCATTGTTACTATTGCGCAGAAGGCGCCGCCATCAGCTAGCATCTAGAATCCCGTGTCTAGCATCTAAAAAAGAGCGCTTTGCAGTTTTTCTTCCCGCAAAGCGCCCTTCTTCATTTTTCAGGATACCCGCCTGACCGTAATGTGCGTCTCAATAACCTGCTACAAAAAAGCAGGTGGGTGCCCTCCCATGTGGTTCACGCTCCCTTCTTCCAGCACCGGTCAAAGCCGGGCCGGGAGGTCTGCAATCCGCACACGGAGCGAGGCTCCCTGAGATTTGAGTGTAGGGTTATTTGTGCACAGTCCGCGAATCAGGCAGGCAAGCGTGCCGCTCTGTTATTCTTCGGAATCTTCGTAGAAAGCTTCGTTAAAACGAGTTTCAAAAATTTCCGCCAGCTTGTCAAGCAGCTCATCGTCCTCTACTTCCTGAAGCTGCTCCTCGCCGTCCTCTTCTACGACCTCGAAGATATAATAGGTGCCAGCGTCGGAGGAAATATCCTCAGGCTCCTGCTGGGTGGGAACCAAAG
Source organism: uncultured Oscillospiraceae bacterium (assembly GCA_910589395.1). Lineage (GTDB taxonomy): Bacteria > Bacillota > Clostridia > Oscillospirales > Acutalibacteraceae > Acutalibacter > Acutalibacter caecimuris_A. The sequence continues at coordinate 11,102 of CAJUTL010000057.1, read as the reverse complement.
CCATAAAATGGCCGTCGTCGGTTTCCAATTCGTCAATGATCTCAAATTCATGCTCCTGGCCTTCGTCATCGATCAAGGTCAAAAGATCGGCTTCATATTCATGATCCATACTTGATGCGCACTCCTTTCCGAAGGCCTTACCGCGCCTTCCCGATAAAAATATTGTACTGAAAAAGGGTGGGAAAGTCAAGGAAAAGAAATTGCTCTTGTGGAACATGGCTTTTCTAGTCTGCCCGAAAAACACAGTGATACACAAGGTAGCTCTTGATCCTGAAACGGAATAAAAGCTGGAAAAGGGCGCTGTAACTATCTATAAAAATTTTTTATTTTTTTGAAAAAATCTATTGACAAGATGAAACTCGCTCGCTATAATATAGTTGTAAACAAAAGAAAAGGTTTACAGGAGTAAAGAACACAATCACCTTTGCAAAACCGGAAGTAGCCGAAAAGTGCAAAATCCCGAGTGAAAAACAGTAATGTCGGGAACGCCTCGGATGAAAACGGTGGGGAGCAGAACAGATCATGTGGTACGGAAAACAAGAAACAAGAAAGTATGGAAACGTATCCGGATGGTAGTAAAGTGCAAACGGTGAAATGATTGTGGGAAAGGCGGCTGAGTCCAATGGAGAGTTCAGAGTCACAGCAGAAAAATGTCCGTGGGCTCAAGGCTTACGGATAAATCGATAAGGAAAGAAGGCTCGAATTTCTGAAACCAACGCAGAACTTTGGTCCTCATTACAGGCACGGGTTATCCCTTTAGTCACCGCATTTTCATGCTTTGGAAAAGCAAGGCCGGTTCGGCAAATACAGGCGGGCAGAAAGAAATAACATCGATGTGCCGGAAATGGAAAGAAAACCAATGTACTAAGTATTCAGAAATAAGTTCTTTTTCACAAAAAAACAGAATATACTTATAGATATGTAAGCAACCAAAAGATGTGTAAGCAATCATAAGCAGTAAGTAAAAGAGCTTTCAGGAATTTTCCTGAAAGCTCTTTTTTGCAAAGCCGGCTTTTCCACAAATTACCGTGGGAATTTTCTTGCGGTTCTGCATAGAAATTGATATACTGAAAGCAAAGCCGCACATGGCGTGCCTTTTTCCGAATCGGAGGTATGAGTGAAAACAGCGGCGGAGCCAGTGTTGAACTTTGGCGGCTTCAGCGAATATAAGCGCTGGCTCTTACAGAAAGGAATCTGTATATTTTATGAAAAGAAATTCTGAAAAGCTTGTTTTGGATCATTATCTTTTTCAGAACTATTATCGAAAGCTTCTGGCGGTTTCCGACTTAGGGCGGATCGCCCAATATCCCCAGCACGGTTCTACCTCCCGGCTGCTTCATTGTATAGCGGTGGCCTATTACAGCTATCGCTTTGCTCTGTTTACCAGGCTCACCTTTCATTTTGAAGAGCTGGTGAGAGGCGCGCTTCTTCACGATTATTTTTTCTATGACGCGCAAGACGGCGATCCGGCCCATAAAGGCCATTGGTCCCGGCACCCTGCCATTGCCCTGGAAAACGCGGGGCAGAAGCTTGCGCTTACCCGGATAGAAGAGGATATCATTGTAAAGCATATGTTCCCCTTGACCCGCCGTCCGCCTCGCTATCGGGAATCCGTACTGGTCTCTCTGGCAGATAAGGCATGTTCCGTTTATGAATTTTTCCGCAGAAAATCTCCTTATCAAAGGCTTCGGCAAATGATGGAATCAGAAAAGGCTTCCACCGGCGGTCAGCCGCTGCTGTAAGCTTTTTTACCCAATAGCGTTTGGACAGTTTTCAGATCCCCCGCTTTAGCGGGGCTTTTTCTTTGTCTTGAATTTTTAATGCTTTTGCGGTATACTAAAGCTCATGATTTCTTGAAAAGCGGCATGCTTTTTCCGTGGACAAAGGGAAAAGTGGTTTTGTGATCTTGTTTTGGAAAGGCTGGTTCAGAAGTTGAAAGCTTTGTTTTTGAAATATAAAGAGCTCGTTCTCTATGTTTTTTTCGGGGGCTTGACCACCTTGGTCAATTGGGGGCTGTATACGCTTTTGGTGGATCTCTGCGGTGTGCCGTACCTTTGGTCTACTGCGTTTGCGCAGCTTGCGGCGATTCTGTTCGCCTATCTCACGAACCGTATTTGGGTGTTTGAAAGCAAAGTCTCCGGTGTTCGTGGAATCGCCCTGGAAATGGCAAAATTTTTCGGCTGCCGTGCCGCCTCGTTCTTTTTAGATTTAGGCTGCATGTATGTGGGAGTAGATCTCCTTCACATAGAGGACAAGTGGATGAAGCTCCTGGCAAACGTCATTATTATTGTGGTTAACTATGCGTTGAGCAAGCTGTTCATTTTTCGCAAAAAGAAGGCAAAGGATCTTGCAGATTGACGAAAATCGTAAAAAAGGGTATAATGATAGCTAGGGAAGGCAGCTAACTTTGTGATTTGGAAGATACTTATTTTGAACTTGGCTTCGGCTGGATCCGGTATGATGCGGTTTTCAATAGGGAGAACCATGTTTTACAGAAAGGAATAGGGGTGGCGCCATGGCTCAAAGAACTCGGAAAGGCGAGCACGAGTTTGAAGATCTTTCCAGCTATTCCTCTGCGAAAGAGCCAGGCAGACAGGGAAAAAAGCATCGGAGGCCCATTGTCTTAAAAATCGTAATAGCAGCGGGCTGCGCACTGCTGCTTTTACTCGGCAGTGTGATGATTTACACAGCCACGGTGCTTTTAGAGGGGCTTACTACCACAACCATCACAAAAGATCCGGAAAAGCTTGGGATTTCTCCCACTGCCATTATGGACGAGAGCATTACCAATATTGCTCTGTTCGGTGTGGATTCCCGCAATGATGATTTTTCCGGGCAGTCCGATGTTATTATGATTTTTACGGTGGATAATAAACACAGGAAGCTGAAGATGACGTCGATTCTTCGAGACACCAAGGTTCCCATTGAAGGGGAGACCCTGAAAGGGGAATATATGAATTGGGATACGAAAATCAACGCGGCTTATTCTTACGGCGGGCCGGAGTTGGCCATACGCACCTTAAACCAGAATTTCGGGTTGGGAATTGAAAACTATGTCACGATCAATTTTGCCCATATGGCCGAAATCGTAGACGCTTTCGGCGGCATCGATATTGAGATCACCGCTGAGGAGGTTCGGGAAATCAACCGCAACCTGTGGTCCCTGAGCCAGGAGGTACTGGATCAAATAGAAGAGGACCGGGAAGAAGGCACCTATGAAAACCGGCAATATCCCGTGATCCTTCGGGAAGATTATTTTTTGGATACCAATGGTGAGCTGAATATCGATGGCGGCAGCTACACAGGCGGCGCGTTCCATCTCAATGGCAATCAGGCGGTGGCCTATGGCCGTATCCGTGAGATCGGCAATGATTATGCCCGTGTAGAGCGGCAGCAAAAGGTGTTTCAGCTTTTGATCGGCCGTCTTTTGAATATGGGAATTACAGATTATCCGGGCCTGATCCGGGAAATGATGCCTCATTGTGAGACCTCGCTGGGCTTGGGAGATATCGTAGCGCTTACCCCGATCCTCACTGGTAATTTTTCGATAGAGTCCATCAGAGTACCGGATATCCGGTATGAAACAGATCTTTTTGATGGCAGGGCTGAGGACGAGATCTACTATTTGATTTATGATGTAGCTCCGGCCGCACAGCGTATCAGCAGCTTTATTTTTGAAGAAAGTTCACCGTATTGGGAAACGTATGGGAATACCGCGGAAAGCTCCGCGGGGGAATGACAGACTGACAGGAGGTCTCTTTCATGAGTAACAGGAATGGACGGCCCGGCCCGGCGCATATGGCGTCTTCTAAAAAAAGCGGTTCTAAAGGCGGCGCTCAAAACGGCGCGCGCCGCCGCAGGGAGCCTTTGCAGGATAATTACTATTACGAGGAACCCCGCCAAGGCGGACTTCAGCAGTTTGAGGATGTTTCCAGCTATTCCTCTTCCCACCGGAAAAAAGAGGATCTCAAGGAGCTGGAACGGCAGAAGAAAAAGGGAAGCAAAGCGAAAAAAGCAATCCTGATCACGCTTGCCGTGTTGCTTGTTTTGGCGGGCGGTGTGATTTATTATGTGTTTGGATATCTTCTGAAGGACCTGACGGTAGAGACGATCAGCAAAAATAAAGGAGAGCTGGGAATTCGTTCTGAAGTGCAGATGGATACCAGCATTAAGAATATCGCTCTGTTCGGCGTGGACGCCAGGCCCAATGAAACCCAGGTGCGTTCCGACGCCATCATGATTGTTTCTGTGGATAACAAGCATGGAAAAATCAAAATGATCTCCGTGTTGCGGGATTCCAACGTGTCCATGCAGTTAAAAGATGACAATGGCGGCAGCTATTATATGGACGATAAGATCACCCATGCGTACTATTACGGCGGCTCAGAGCTTGCCGTTCAAACGCTGAACCGCAATTTTGACCTGAATATTGAAGATTTCGTCACGGTGGATTTTGCGCAGATGGCGAAAATCGTAGATGCCGTAGGTGGTGTGGATATTGAGATTTCCGGCGCGGAGGCGCAGGCAATCAACGAAAATCTCTATGCGCTCAGCCGGGAGGTTGCCGAGGAAAAGGAAAACAGCCAGTGGGACGAAGACTACAATGAAGATAATTTTCCGAAGATCGTAAATACGGATTATCTGAAAAATATTTATGGCACCAGAGATTTTGCCTATGCCGATGCCAGTGAATTTGAAAGCGGCACCTATCATTTAAACGGTAACCAGGCGGTGGCCTATGGTCGTATTCGGTATCTTGACAGCGATGATGTCCGCAGTGTCCGTCAGCAGAATGTGCTGAAGGCGCTGATCCAAAGCGTGCGGGGCAAAAGCAAGCTCGAGTACCCTGAAATGATCCGAAAGCTGATGCCCATGTGCAAAACCAGCCTGGATTTTACGGATATCATGGGTATGATCCCCATCATGTTCACTGATTTCACCATGGAGAGCATCACAATACCCGGCGAAGACGAAAATGCCCGGGGCGGCTATAATTCAAGAGGCGGCTGGGTATATATGTATAGCCTGGAGGAAGCGGCCCGCCATATCAACCGTTTTATTTATGAAGAGGACGCTTCTCCAAGTGATGTCGTATTAGACGAGCATGTTCTGGGGGTCAGCAACCTGGACTATCCGGCTGAATCCGGTGATTCTGACCCGAATTCCAACGATGGCTTGATTTCCAGCTTTCCAAGCGGAGACGATGTCAGCAGCAACCCGGAGAGCAGCAGTGCTTCTTCCGGAAATGATACCAGCAGCTGGATCGATTCTTCCGGCGGCCTGGAAAGCTCTGGCGGAGAGGGAAGCTCAGATATTGTCAGCAGCTCCGGGGGAGAGGAATGGAACAGTACACCGGAGGTCTCTGTTCCCGAGGATACAGGCGGGGACGATGGCTGGGAGGAAGGCGCGCCTAATGGCGATGTGAATTTTTAGCAGAAGCTTTATGCTCAAATAACCCTTATCAGCGAAAGGAATGTGATAGTAGTATGGGCGAACCGGTATTGGTAATTTTGGCAGCAGGAATGGGAAGCCGTTACGGCGGCTTAAAGCAGATCGACCCCATTGGCGCTTTTGGGGAAAAAATTATCGATTATTCTCTGTATGACGCGCGAAAGGCCGGTTTTCAAAGAGCATTGTTCGTTATCAAGGAAGAGTTGCTTCCCGCTTTTGAGGAAACCGTATTTCCCAATGTGGGGAAATTCATGGAAATAAGCTATGTGTTTCAAATGCTGGAGGATATCCCCGCGGGCTTTTCCATTCCCGATGGCCGTGTGAAACCCTGGGGAACCTCTCATGCCACGCTGGTGGCGGCCCGTACCCTGAAGGATTCTCCTTACGCGGTGATCAATTCCGACGATTTCTATGGCCGGGAGGCCTTTGAAAAGATCTATCATTACCTGAAAAACGCAAAAGCTGGAGAACCGCTGGATTGCGCCATGGTGGGCTATTATCTCAAGAATACCGTGACGGAGCACGGCACTGTTTCCCGGGGCGTGTGCGAGGTGGAGAACGGAAAGCTTACCGGCATTGTAGAGCGCCTTCGCATCGCAAAGCGAGAAAAGGATATCGCCTATACGGAGGACGAGGGCAATACCTGGGTGACGCTGCCGGAGAATACCATTGTTTCCATGAATCTGTTTGGGTTCCCCGCCGGATTTACTGCCAGGCTGGAACAGGATTTTCTCCGGTTTTTCCGGGAAGACGTGCCGAAGAATCCTCTGAAATCGGAATTCCTTCTGCCGTTTACCGTTGGAAATCTGCTGGGCTCCTGCTCCGCGGAAGTGAGCGTACTTTCCTCTGCCGATAAATGGTATGGCGTGACCTATAAAGAGGATAAGGAGCAGGTAGTGGCTGGGATCCGTGCTCTGACGGAGCAGGGCGTATATCCTTCTCCGCTGTGGAAATAAAGCGCGGCGTGGAAAAAAGGCGATACGACCGGTTCTGAAAAAAGGCAAAAAACTGGCCCTTTGGCTGAAGCTCGGTTTATGTCCGGTCAGCGCCAAAGGGCGAGCAACCGAGGCCCGGCCCCTTGGAAATATTACACAAGGCCATAGGCCCCGGTCCTGATGGACGATAGTTCCGTTGGGTTCGGACATGCAAACGCAGCTTGGTTGCTTGCTAGTATTGTTGCCGGAAGAATTTTGCATATACGCGGAAAACAGAAATTTTTTTAGAAAAGGTCGGTTCTGCTCTTGCAAAGCCTGAGAAAATATGGTATAGTTATAAGCACTGTTTTGAAGTTTATTTCAGGAGGAATTATAAATGACCGCACTTGAAATCGTTTTTGGCATCGTATTGCTGGTGTTTTCCCTGGCCATTATCATTGTTGTCCTGCTTCAGGAGGGCAGCCAGAAGAATGTGGGTGTAGTTACCGGCGGCGCCGATACCTTCCTTTCCAAGAATAAAGCCCGTTCTGTCGACGCGTTTTTGTCCCGCTGGACAAAGGTGATCGCCATTGGGTTCTTTGTGTTTGTTTTAGTGGTAAATATTGTGATGTATTTCGTAGGCTAAGCACCTGCGTTTTGGAAGCTGTTCGGCTTACTAAATTTTGATTTGCTTTTGAAAAGAACTGCCCCGTTTTGGGGCGGTTTCTTTATGTGACGGATTGGTGTGCGGCGCACGCTGTCTGATTTGGGAAAGGAAAAATCATGCTTTCATTGGTGGAACAGGAAAAAGAACAAAAGCAGCTGCTGCGCCTCTGTGAGAAAACCCCCTTCGGCTGTAAGATCGCCGGGATCGCTTTAGCCTATGGCTTTGATAAGGGCTTTTCCTGCTTTTGGGTAGATACAGAGTCAGACACGGTGTTCTGCCAATCTGACGGCCTGATGGTGATCTCCGGCACTGTGCTGCATGTGGAGGAAACGAAAGAATTCCTGCGGGCAGTGGGTCCACAGGCAATCTTATGCGCCGTGCGCAATGCGGAGGCACTCTCTCTGCCCGTTTCCGATTCCGGTGATGTTCTGAAAAAACAGACTAAACCTGGGGAAGAGGCCTTTTTCGATCCCTATGTCGTGAATATCCGGGAGATTTTTGGGCTGTTGGAGGAAACCGGTATGCTGGAGGAATTTGAGCCCTTTTATTTGGATCTTTCTCACAAGCTGCGGCATAAGGCGGCTTTGGTTCTGACGGAATATTCTGGCAGCGAGCTCTCCGGCTGCGCACTGGTATCCTCCATCAGTAAGGAAGCTGCTGTTTTATCTGCGCTGGCTGTGGCTCCCGGGTTCCGCCGTCAAGGGATCGGCTCCGGCCTGGTTCGCAGAGTGGAGGGCTGCTTTCCCGGAAAAACACTGTATGTGTTTCGGGAAAAGGAAAAGAACCAGGAATTTTATAAAAAACTTGGGTATGTGAAAACAGACACCTGGGTCTACTCCCAAAAGTGACCCAGCGGTAGAGAGGGAGAGAACAAAATTGATCTATCCTTATTTTGATATCGATCAAAAACTTCAGGAGCTGTCAGGCCGGGTGGAAGAAAAGATTGCTTCCCGCCTGAAGGAAATTGAGAAAATACAGCGGTATAACCAGCAGAAGATGCTGGCCGCTTTTCAGCGGGCTGGCGTCAGCGAAAGCCATTTTGCCGGCAGTACCGGCTATGGGTACGGAGATCGCGGCCGCGAGGTGCTGGATCAGGTATATGCCGATGCGCTGGGAGCGGAAGACGCCTTGGTGCGCTGGAATTTTGTCAGCGGCACCCATACCCTGACGGTGGCGCTCTTCGGCCTCCTTCGTCCCGGCGATAAAATGCTCTGTTTGACCGGAACTCCCTATGATACCATTCAGGGCGTGATCGGCATGAACGGCAGGGAAGAGCCGGGCTCTCTCAAGGAGTTTGGAATTTCCTATGAACAGGTAGAACTTTTGCCGGACGGCACGCCGGACTATGCCGCCATAGAAAGCGCGGTCTCTTCCTCCTATAAAATGGTCTATATCCAGCGTTCCAGGGGCTACAGCCTGCGGCCCTCTCTCACGGTGGAGGAGATCGGAAAAATGGCGGAGCTTGTCAGACGGAAAGCGCCGGGCTGCATCATTATGGTGGATAATTGCTACGGCGAATTTACCCAGCGGGAAGAGCCCGCTTCTTATGGCGCGGATCTTATGGCGGGCTCGCTCATTAAGAATCCCGGCGGCGGGATCGCCCCTACCGGAGGCTATCTTGCCGGCAAAAAAGAGTTGGTAGAGCTTTGCGCCTACCGCCTGACCACACCTGGCACAGGCCGGGAGTTGGGCTGTACGCTGGGGCAAAGCCGGGAGCTTTTTCTGGGCGCTTTTCACGCTCCCCATGTGGCAGGCGAAGCCGTAAAAACGGCCGTATACGCCGCCGGGCTTTTCTCCGAGCTGGGATATGGCGTGTCTCCCGGGCCGGAAGAAAAGCGGGGAGATATTGTACAGGTGGTAAAGCTTGGCGCCAGAGAAGCCCTGGTTGCCTTTTGCCGGGGGGTGCAGAAGGGCGCGCCGGTAGATTCCTTCGTGGTGCCGGAGCCCAGCCCCATGCCGGGCTATGACAGCGATGTGATCATGGCCGCCGGTGCCTTTACCCTTGGTTCTTCCATTGAACTTTCCGCCGACGCTCCCCTGCGGGAACCCTATGCGGTGTGGATGCAGGGCGGCTTAAATTATCACAGCGGTCAGCTTGGCATTTTGCTGGCTGCCCAGGAAATGCTGCGGGAAGGCCTTTTCTCCCTGTAATACTTTGCCCGGAGGTTTTTTGCCTCCGGGTTTTTTCAAAAAATTTTTCTTTTTTTCTCTTGACTCGAACACGATGTCGCACTTTATACTAAAAACAGTCAGAGCCGGGCAGCAAAAAATTCGCTGTTCGGCTGGGAAAGGGGAGCGCTATGAAGGAAGAATTACTGACAGTGACCGAGGTATCGAAAGAATACGGCGTATCCGCCCGCATGCTTCGCCATTATGAAAAGACCGGGCTGCTTTCCAGCGTGAGGAAGGAGGGCTATGCCTATCGTGTGTACAGCGAAGGAGAAATAGCCCGTCTTCGGCAGATTCTTGTGCTGCGAAAGCTGCGAATCTCCTTAAAGGAGATCGGGCAGATCCTGGAGGATCCGGGGGCTTCCGCCGCCATTGCCGTATTGGAGCGAAATCTGGCCTCCCTGGACGAGGAGGCGAAGGCTCTCACCGCCGTGCGGGAGGTTCTGTCTCAATTTCTCATCGTGCTGAAATCCCGGGCGCAGCTTCCGGCCGGAGAAGTTTTGCTGTCCGATGGAAGACTGCTGGAACTGGCAAATTCCCTTTCCACAACGCAGCTGCAAAGCGAAAGAAAACAAATCATGCAGGAGGAGCTTACTATGGCTGAACAAACCAGAAACACCATGAAGGATGTGCGCATCGTGCACCTGCCTGCCGCGACGGTAGCTTCCGCTCATGTGATCGGAAAGGAGCCGGAGGATAAGGCAGGCGCTATGATTGCTGATTTTATTCGGGAAAACCGGGTGTGGGAAAAGCTGCCCGGCCTCAGAATGTATGGGTTTAACCATCCGAACCCCACGGATGAGAGCGGTCTTTACGGGTACGAATTTTGGGTGACGATCCCAGAGGAGCTGGAGGTAGAGCCGCCCTTACAGAAAAAGCACTTTGCCGGAGGCACCTATGCGGCCCACATGATCCAGATGGGAAATTTCCACGAATGGGCCTGGCTGGACGAGTGGGTGCGCACAAACGGCGAGTATGAGTATTCGGGGAACGGAGACCCGGAGGTGATGTTCGGCTCCCTGGAAGAGCATCTCAATTTTCACGACCATATCCAGGAAACGCCTTACGAAGGACTGAAAATAGACCAGCTTGATCTGCTGATCCCCGTCAGAAAGAAGGCAAAGGAGATTTCACAATGAAATTGATTCCGGCGGAAGAAAGACAAATTCCTCTTTTAACAGAAATCTCAAAAGCTGCCTTTGACAGTGATGTGAGCGTAGGCGCGGCAGGGCCGGGCGGACCTTCCGGGTATGATTCCTGCGCCTGGCACAAGCGAATGCTGGAAGAGGGCCATTTACTTGCGGCGGTAGAAGGGGACAGGCTTTTGGGCGGCGCCATTGTTTTGGGGATCAAAGCGATAAGTCCTCTATGTATGTCGGCAGGATCTTTATCGACCCGGCATTTTTTCGAAAAGATTATGGGAAAAAATTGATGGAAGAACTGGAGCGAAGCTATCCGGAGGTCGCCAGCTGGAGCCTGGAAACACCGGTATGGAACCGGCGCACCAACAGTTTTTACAAAAAGCTGGGCTATCGGGAAATCTACAGGGACGATGGGGAAGTGCGGTATCGAAAAACATGCTGTAATCCTTCAGGGAATGCTCATGTACGGTAAAGAAGCAAGCAACCGAAAACAAGAGATAGACCGC
>CAJUTL010000057.1:0-101 GCA_910589395.1 uncultured Oscillospiraceae bacterium | reverse complement strand
AAGATAGCAAGTTATGCACATTACGCACAGTGCCGACTACTACGGAATCCCCCTCATTCTTATATCTATCCGACATAAAAATTATGAATTTTTTCTTAACA
>CAJUTL010000056.1 GCA_910589395.1 uncultured Oscillospiraceae bacterium | reverse complement strand
GGAAAAATTCTGACGAATTTTTCTTCAGGATTTAAAATCAAAAAAGCAGCTGTCCCTTTTGGGACAACTGCTTTTTTGATGTGTTGGCGAACACCTATTTTCCCGGGCCGTCACCAGCCAAGTATCTTCGGCACGAACGAGCTTAACTTCCGTGTTCGGGATGGGAACGGGTGGACCCTCGCCGTAATCAACACCAACTTTTCCTGCCCTCATCGGACAGCTTATTGAGTATATCACAGCCTTTTGAAAAATGCAAGCTTTTTTTTAAAAAAATTTCCTGTTTTTAGCGGTTGCGGTTTTTTGGAGCCTGTGGTAAGTTTTTTTCTGGAAATTTGTAACGTTTCGGGGAAAAGCTTGTCTAACGGTTGAAAGGGCAGGAGGTGCGGGCGGCTGTGGAAAAAAGGAAAAAAGTAGAAGAGTTTTCCGAACAGGCGCTTTGCGCCGAATATGAAGCGGTTTACCGCTATGTGCTGTCCCTTTGCCGAACGGAAAGCGAAGCCCAGGATATCACCCAGGAGACCTTTCTGAAGGCCCTGAAAGCAAAAAGCTTTTCGGGCGGTAGCAGCCTGTATACCTGGCTTTGCGCCATTGGGAAAAATCTTTGGCGGAACCGGTGCGGGAAGCTGGGGAGAGAAGTTTCTTCGGAGGGCTGGGAGCAGGCTCTGCCCGATCCCTCCGCCGCCATGGAGCAGCGGGTGGCTGACCGGGAAACCTCCTTTCAGCTCCACCGGATCCTCCATGAGCTGAAGGAGCCCTATAAGGAGGTCTTTTCCCTGCGGACCTTCGGCCAGCTTTCCTTCGGAGAGATCGCAAGGCTTTTTTCCAAAACGGAAAGCTGGGCCAGGGTAACGTATTACCGGGCAAGAAAAATGATTCAGGAAACCCTGAGAAAGGAAGGCGGCTTATGAAGGAAGAAAAGGCAGTGAGCTTGAGCTGTGAGATTATAAGAGACCTGCTCCCCCTGTATCGGGACAGCGTGGTGAGCGAAGGCACCGCCCAGGCGGTGCGGGAGCATCTGGAGGAGTGCGGGGCCTGCGCGGCGGAATACGAAACGCTTTGCGCCGCTCTGCCGGAGGAAGAGGCTCCGGAAGCGCAGCCCATGAAAAAATTCGCGGCATTTCAGAAAAAACTGAAAAACAGGAGGTTTCTCACTATTTTTACGGCAGTGGCGCTTACCTGTGTCGTGCTGCTCTCCGGCTTTTTCGCGCTGACCCGCATTCCGCTGATCCCGGTTTCCCCGGAAGAGGTGGAGCTGCGGCTGGTGTTCCGCTATGAATCGGAGGGAAAAGAAAAGCTTTTCCTGGCCCACACCATTCCCTGGTTCAGCTTTCAGAAATGGCGGGATTTTGTGTGGGAGCAGGATAACGGCCTTTTCAGCGCGGCCCAGGGGGAGAAACCGGGAGAATATCTTCTGGAATACGAAACGGACCGCCCTGTGCTCAGTGAGCGGGGGGATTCCATTGAGGATTTCAGCATTGTGGAGCTGCCGGAAAACGCGGACCCCCAAAGCCTTTGGCTGGGAGGAAAGCTGGTTTGGACGGCGGAAAAGCAGAAATCGCAAAAAGTACCGGACTATGTGTATGAAATAGATCAAATCAGAAGGAAAGGAAACAGCGCCCTCTATCATCTCTGGCCGGAATTTCACCGTATCGATATTCTGTATCCGGACGGCAGGCTGAGGATCTGGGATCTGGACGGCGAGGAGCTTTACAGCGGCACGCCCGATGAAGAGGGTCTGTATCCGAACGCCCCGGACGCCCGGTATATCCTCCATGAATACCGCGGAGAAAACCAAATGGGAATGTCCTATTCCCGGCAGGGAGATCTTTTGGACGGCGATGGTAAGGGGAGGATCACCTGGCAGGAATCGGAACCGGCAAAGTGACCCGCCTGAACCGGAGAACTACCCCGCAGGCATCTCAAAAACCTTTTGACAAAACAAAAAACCACCCAACGGGTGGTTTTTTTCTGTGTTGGCGAACACCTATTTTCCCGGGCCGTCACCAGCCAAGTATCTTCGGCACGAACGAGCTTAACTTCCGTGTTCGGGATGGGAACGGGTGGACCCTCGCCGTAATCAACACCAACTTTTGCTGCCCTTACCAGACAGCTTACTAAGAATACCACAGTCCCCCGAAAAATGCAAGCCCTTTTTCGAAGTTTTTCAGATTTTCTCCACAAAACTCAATAAGTAGGGGGGTGGTTAAATGCCGGGCACTAGATGGCAGAGGGGACGGGGCAAAAGAGCAATGAGCAGTGAGCAATGAAAGGGCGGGACGCAGTTTGATAAATTGGAATTTAGCTGACTAACGAATAGCATTATCCCCTTGCCTCCCCTGAATAGGGGAAGAAGGTTGCTTTGCAACCTTCTGGGACCGCCGATAGGCGGTGGAGAGGTTCCAGCTCGCTATGGATCAGTATAAAACCTGCATTTTTTACCTTTCTGTCGGAACCCCTCAGTCACGGCTTCGCCGTGACAGCTTTCTACGCTGTCGCTTCGGCCGGTGCTGGACGGTCTCCACCGGAGACCAGCACCCCTTTCAGGGGTGAGCGCGTCCCGGTGGGGGGAGGTCTCCAGTGGAGAACTCAGCTGTCGCTTCGGTCGTTGCTGGGCGTGCCCCACCGGGGCACAGCAACCGAGCCGACAGGCGAGAAAGCCAAGGGTGTGTGCTAAACTCTGATTTATCGTTTTGCATCGCCCTTAAAATTGCTCATTCCTCATTGCTCATTATTGAAAGTCCGTCTAATACCTAAAACGCCCTTCTCTAACAACTAACTACTAACATCTAACAACTAAATCACCACCCGTCGAGCCCCGCGCGCTGCAGGGCTCCCAAAAGCTTTGCTTTCAAATCGGGAAAATCCTGCTCCAGGCGGGCGATGAGCAGCTCCGTGTCCTTTCGGGCGGTCAGACCGTCTGCCGGGCAGCCGCTTTTTACAACGGGAAGGCTCATTCTGACGGCGGCATTGCGAATTTCCCGTTCCTCACAGAAGATCAAAGGGCGGATCTGGGTAATGCTTTTCCGGGAAAGATAGCTTTTGGGGGAAAAACAGCCCAGCTTCCCGCCGTAAAGGAGATTCATCAAAAAGGTCTGCACCGTGTCGTCATAGTGATGGCCCAGGCCAATCTTGTTATAACCCTGCTCCACACAGAGATTGTGCAGGATCCCCCGGCGCATTTTGGCACACAGGCTGCAGGGATTTTCTTCTTTTCTATCCTCAAAAATAACCTGTCCCAAGTTGGTCCTTTTTATCGTATAGGGAACGCCCAGCTCCCGGCAAAGGGCCTCCACCCCGGAAAAGTCTGTTTCCCGCCCGCCGAAGCAGGGATCGGCGGTAATGGCGGCCACGGTAAATTTTTTGGGATAATACCGGGAAAGCTCCGCCAATGCGCACAGCAGAAACAGGGAATCCTTCCCCCCGGAAACCCCCACCGCCACCTGGTCTCCCTCTTCGATCAGCTGATACCTCTCCACCGCCGCGCGAACCTTGCCGATAAGCTTTTGCATAGGATGCCTCTTTTCTTATAGGATCATTTATGTAAAAAAGCTTCCCCGCGCGGCGATGGAGAAGCAAAAGCTCCCTGACTGAGTTTGCGATGCAAACTCGCCGACGAAATCGGACCCCGATTTCGTTTGCGCGCGAATCTTGCCGATAAGCTTTTGCATGGGTTACCTCTCTGTAGAAACCATTATTTATGGTATGACTAGTATAGCACAATACCGGTTCGATTTCCAGCTCCGGATCTTTCCGTGGAAAACATAACGAAAATAAAAAGTTAGAAAACAAAAGAAAACCCTATGAAAGCAAGAGAAATCAGGAGATAGAGAAAAGCAAATTAAAAATCAGGGGAAAAGATGTTGACACCCGGAAAAGCCTGTGATATGATAGGAAAGCTCTCAAAAAGAGCGTTTGATATTTAGAAATCCCTCCGGGGGAGGTTGCCGGGCAGTGCTTGCGGCTGGGCCGCGCTCCCTCTTTTCGGAATGAGATGGAAAATTTGCTGGAGGTAAAAAGCTATGTCAACTACGATGCCTAAGGCCGGACAGGTCGAGCGCAGCTGGTATGTGATCGACGCCGCCGGAAAGCCCCTTGGCCGTGTGGCCGCTCAGGCCGCCGTGCTGCTCAGAGGCAAGCACAAGCCCACCTTTGCCCCCCATGTGGACTGCGGCGATCATGTGATCATTGTGAACTGCAAGGACGCCGTCCTCACCGGCGGCAAGCTGGAGAAGAAGTATTACTATCACCATACCGGGTATATCGGCCATCTGAAGGCTGTGCGGTATGACACGCTGATGCGCACCAAGCCCGAGCTCGCCATGCAGCTGGCGGTAAAGGGCATGATCCCGGCGAATTCTATTGGCCGGGACGAGCTGGGCCGTCTGCGGGTCTATGCCGGCGCCGAGCACAAGCATGCCGCGCAGAAGCCCGCCCAGTGGAATCTATAAAGAGGAGGACGTAAAGAATGTACGAGACTGCACCCTATTTTTACGGCACGGGACGGCGGAAAAGCTCCGTCGCCAGAGTCCGCCTGTATCAGGGGACCGGCAAGGTCACCATCAATGATCGGGATATCGACGATTATTTCGGCCTGGATACGCTGAAGTACATTGTACGTCAGCCTCTGGCCCTTACCGATACCGATGGCAAGTTTGATATCGTCTGCCGGGTGTCCGGCGGCGGCGTTACCGGCCAGGCCGGCGCCATCCGCCACGGCGTGGCCCGCGCTCTGCTTCAGTATGACAGCGAGAACCTTCGCGCGCAGCTGAAGAAGGCCGGCTTCCTCACCCGTGACCCCAGAATGAAGGAAAGAAAGAAGTACGGTCTGAAGGCCGCTCGTCGCGCGCCTCAGTTCTCCAAGAGATAAGTACCGTTGTCTCACGGCAGCACCTGCTTTTGCGGGTGCTGCTTTTTTGCAATTCTTTGAGGTTTTAACTCGGTAAGTCGAATTGTGTCGAAGAAATTTTGTTGACAGGCCATAGAGAGCAAAGTATCATTTTCAATAGGATTTGATATTAAAAGGTTAGGAGAATAATGCAGATGAAGAAAAAAGCAATAGTTTTATTCTTGACATTCATTATGGTTCTGTCAAGTACAGCAATAAGCGCCCGTGCATATATTTACTATGATCCGAAACACTGTATTAATGAAATGATAACGTTTATTCCACATAGTGGTTTTGGGGCAACAACTATTTCGCACATGAACGAAGCTCTTTATCAGTGGAATAAAGCAGTTGGAAAAAGCATTGTGAGTCGAAGCCCTACAGAACGACATTCTAAAACCGGGTATCCCAGCAAAGATGGAAAAAGCTTAATATACAGGGAAAAATTTCCTGAAAGTAAAAGGTACGCAGTTGCAGAAACCTCTACCTATACCAAATGGTTTTCTGATTTTAAGAAATCAGAAACTGTAAGTGAAAGTGATATAGGAATAAACATGTCACACAAATTTGCCAATTCCGGGATAGCGGGATATTATGATGTGTGGACAATCTTTTTACATGAATCAGGACATACAGTAGGATTAAAAGACGTTGATGATCCTAGTGTTGTAATGTATAAAGAGGCAGAAACTCAAATTTTAAGACGCACTTTACAGCCAGATGATATTCGAGGGGCTGTTTGTCTTTATCAGTATTATGCAGAGTAATTGAAATTTTGAGGTGAAAGAAATGGAAGGAAAAAAATACGAAGGAATTTTTTCAAAGCTTTTCGCGATCTTGCTTGTAGCGGTTCTTGCGTTTGCTATTTTGTATCTTCCGCCCCTTCTCCGCCGGGAAAAGACAGTGGTAGAGCAAAGCAGAACGGTGGCCGCTCTTTCTGTAGAGCAAATGGCCCTGGAGTCGGACCTGGTGGCCCGGGGAACGGCGGTGGAGTGCTCTTCTCCCTTTCTGGTACAGCCTCAGGACGGGCGGGACCCCAGCGTTTTTGTGGACTACACCTTTGCGGTGAAGCAGGTCTACCGCTGCGGTCAGGAGAAGGAGCCCCAGGAGCTCACGATCCGTGTGGAGGGCGGCACGTACCAGGATATTACCGTAAATGCCTCCGGCAGCCCTTCCTTAGAGATTGGGAAAGAATATATCGTCTTTTTATACCGGGCTCCCAAAAACGGCGGGTACGAAACCGAGGGCGAATATTATTATGTAACCGGCTTTGAACAGGGAGTTTTTCAGGAAACGCCTGAAGAAAAGACGGATTTAAGCGCCGTGAAGGCGCAAAAAACAGATAAGGCCTCACGATTTTCAGCCTTGGAAACAGCGGAAGCTTATTTTATAAGCGAAAAGGCGTTGAAAAGGGAAGAAAACGGAAAAATCAAAGTGGAAGCCGCTGAAGAAATTCTGTCGGAGAAAGCGTTTTCAAAGGAGATCGCGGCATTTAACCAGGAATATCCGGAGGAGATCGACTACTACAAAAAAAGGCAGAAGGAAGCTTACCGAAGCAACCTGGAAACCGGAATGATCACGGAAGAAGAGTATGAGCAGTGGGTAGCGGAGCTGGAACAGGAAGACGGCCCTTATGCGGAAATCCGGCGATAAGGGATTTTTTGTGAGAAGCCTTGGAGCCGCCCACAATTTACCGTTTTTTCCTGCGTGATGCTTCGGAAGCCGAAAAAGTAACAGGGCAATCTCTTTTTTAGAGATTGCCCTGAAATTGAGTTTTGTGTATATACACGATAGGTTTATACATAGATTCAGGAGAAAATCCAGGACAAATCAGTGGGGAATACAGATTTAGCGGATAAAAATGCAATATTTTTCCATTTTTCCGCTTTGAAACTTTTTTGTAACCTTTGATTTTTTTGCAGTTTGCACATGGGCTGGTTTCCATAATTAGGAAATGCAAGGGCAAAAGGAGACAAAAAACCACGAAAAAAAGGATTATGTCAAGGAATGAGTCATGCAGATTTGTAAAAAGTGCACAAAACCAACCGGCTGAAAATTTTGACACATCGGTAGTTTTTTACTATACTAGCCCTTGTAAACCGCTTTTTTCAAGCGGCGAAAGGAGCATTTTATATGCACGGCAGACACAGTAGAAAAGCGCCCCGGCTTTTGATCCTCCGGGGAGTCATAGCGCTGGTTCTGGCGATCGTGTTCAGTGTATCCTCGTTTGCGACTGTTATGGCAAATACGGTCTCCGCCAATGTGATCGACGGGGACAAATCTTATACGTTCAGCATGAACAGTACAAGCATGCCAAAGCTTCTCGCTCAGGCCCAGAAGCTGGGGCTGGAGCCCCTGGGTCCTCTGGATGTGTTTGAGCAGGTGGGGAACACCACCACGGTGAACATTCGCCGGGGCGTTTCCATGACAGTAAACGAAGGAAGCAAGAAAACGAACTTGATCGCGTATCAGGGCGATACCGTAGAAAAAACTCTGGCGGATAACAATATCCTCATTAAGGATACTGATGAAGTCACCCCTTCCCGGGAAACGATCGTGACCGCCGGCCTTTCCGTGGAGATCCGCAGGCTCTGCCAGGTCACGGTGATCGCCGATGGCGAAAGCAAAACCTATTCCCTGCTGGGCGGCACGGTGGCGGACGCTTTGAAGAAGGCGGGCGTTACCCTGAAGAACAAGGATTCCGCCAACTATGAGCTTACAGATCCCCTGTTTGATAAAATGAATCTCCGCGTCAGCCGCACGGTGAAGATCAAGATCTCCGCGGACGGGCGCACCAGTGAGTATGAGGTTTCCGCGGCCACAGTCCGGTCGGCCTTGCAGAAATGCGGCGTTACCATCTCTCAGGACGATAAGCTGAATGTAGACCGCAAGGCGCACCTGACCGATGGCATGCACATTGTTGTCACCCGCGTGACCACAGAAGAGGTCAAGGAGCTGGAAGAGGTGGATTATCCCACCCAGTATGTGACCTCCGATTCCATGTACGAGGACGAAACCGAGATCCGCACTCCTGGAGAAAAGGGAGAAAAGGAAGTTACCTATAAGCTCATCTATATTGCCGGTGAGCTGGACGGCAAGGAAGTCGTTTCTGAAGAAACCATCAAGGAGCCTGTACCGGAAGTCGTTGTAAAGGGCACAAAGAGCCGTGAAAGTTCTTCCGGGCCGGATCTCAGCGGGGGAAACGGCAGCGGTGTTTCTGCGGGGACCTTCGTAGATTCCAGCGGTAATACGGTGTCTTACTCTCAGAAGCTGGTGGGCGAATGCACCGCCTATTCTGTGCCGGGCGGCACTACCTCCCTGGGCTGGAAAGCCGAGTACGGCATTATAGCGGTCAACCCTGAGATCATTCCCTACGGTACGAGAATGTATATCGTCTCTCCGGACGGCAGCATCGTATACGGGTACGGCATTGCCGGCGATACCGGCGGCGCGGCCATGGCAGGCGATATCATTGCCGACCTGTGCTATAACACCATTGAAGAGTGCAGCATTATCGGGCGGCGGGATATGGTGATTTACATTTTGTCATAACGAACCTGTAAAAAAAGCGGAGCCGCTGGGCCCCGCTTTTTTATTTTATGTGAGGGAACGAAGGCGCAGCGGCGAGCCGCCGCGGGCACTTGTGAAGCTGCTTAGTACAGGAAATCGGTTTCTGGCCCGACCAGAAGTTTTGTCATTGCTGAGCAAAAGCGAAGTTCACTTCGCTTTTTGCTCAGCAATGACAAAGGGAGCTATCTGCTAAATTGGAATTTAGCGGCGAGGCGCCGCGGCCACTCGTGAAGCTGCTTGGTGCGGGAAATCGGTTTCTGACCCGATCGCAAGCAAAGCGCTAAATTGGAATTTGGCAGTTTTATCCTATTCGACTGTAGGGGAGCGGCTTGCCGCTCCCGTCCTGAAATTAGCACTTAACCTGCGGGAGAGGGTGAAGATTGCCAGTGGTAATCGTTCTGAACCGACCGAAGCGAAGAGGAGACTAAGCCTCTCCCCTGCAACAAACTGTGTGCATGAAGCTATAATTCAGCGGCAAACCGCTCACTTTCCTCCTGTCATTGCTTTCATGGTGAAGAATCTCGCCCTTTGCCGTTTTTCAGGGAGTAAGGTCGAGATTCTTCGTCACTGTGTTCCTCAGAATGACAAAAAGGAGAACTTGACCTTTTCTAACGACTAACGGCTGACAATTAGTTCGCTTAACTATAATTTAGCGCTTTACTTCTGGTCGGATCGGAAGCCAAACTCCCGCACCGAGCAGGGACACGAGCGGCTGCGGCGCCTCGCCGTAAACTATAATTTAATGGTTACTCCTCCTTCCTTCCTGTCTCCATCTCCTTTACCGTTTTTTCCACGTACCTTCCCTTGTAATTCCAAAAGATTGCGGCTATAATACTGTCAAAGGTCTTTGGATTCCGTGGGATCCCTCTTTTTGTTTTCTGATTTTTCATTTCGGAGGAACGCCAAATGGATTATTTTTACGCGACCATGTGGTTTATTGTGGGCCTGGTCTTGATTTTTTCCATCTCTAAAGAAAATAAAGTCTTTTACATTGCGGGCGGCTTCTTCCTTCTTTTAGGCGGCTGGTGGCTGGCGAACGCTCTTTTACCGGAGCAGGATCTTTTTGCCGGTGGCTGGGGGGTCGCTTTGCGGTGCATTGCCGCTGTGGCGCTTGTGGTATTGACTGTTTTCTTTTTGCGGGAACGCCGGCGAAATATCCAAAGCGAGGAAGAGAAAGGCCCTTCCGGGGATAAAAAGTAAAAACAGCAAGGAAGCTTAAGGCGACATTGCACAAAGATTGTGCGCAAGAAGTTGTGCAAGCAAATCGTGTACAAAGGCCTTTGTGCGGTGTTGCCTGAAAGGAAAAGAGGAGTCGAATGGAAGCGATCAGCACGGTAGTCGGCAAGGTAGCGGTAATGCTCCTGCTGATTATAGTGGGCTATATCATTACGAAAAAAGGAATGCTTACGGAGAAGGGCGCGGCGGAGATCACTTCTCTGCTCATCAAGATCGTCACACCCTGCCTGATCATCAATTCCCTGATTAGCGCGGGAAAAGATTTAGAGTTGAACTCTCTGCTGCTGGCGGCGGTGGTTTCCGCGCTTTCCATGGGGATCGGTATCCTTGTCAGCCTGCTTTTTTTCAAAAAGGAACCGATGGAGCGAAGAAAGGTACTGCGCTTTTCCGTGATCTTCAGCAATGCCGGGTTTATGGGCCTGCCGCTGATCCAAGGCATTGTGGGAGACACCGGCGTGGTGTATGGCTCCTTCTTTGTGGTGGTTTTTAATCTGATCTGCTGGACCTATGGCTATGCCATGATGAGCGGAGGCGGGCTGAACCTGAAAACGGCTCTTTTGAACCCCGGGATCATCGGCCTTGCCGTTGGCCTGCCCGTTTACTTTCTGAGGCTGGAGCTTCCTGCGGTGATCCGAGAACCCATTGGGTTTCTTTCCGACCTGAACACGCCTTTGGCCATGCTGATCATCGGCAGCCATGTGGCAAGGGTAAACCTGAAATCTTTTTTAGCGGACAGAAGCGTTTATCTGATGGCCTTTTTGCGGCTGATTCTTTGTCCTGCGCTTTATCTTGCTCTTCTGCTTTTGATCCGTCCAGGGCAGGAACTTTTTGTCAGCAGTGTGATCCAGGCCAGCACTCCCGTGGCGGCCAATACGGTGCTTTTCGCGGTGGAATATCATCAGGATTCTCAGCTGGCCTCAAAAACCGTGGCGTTTACCACGATGCTTTCCATTCTCACCATTCCCGTTTTTACAATCTTGGCCCAGCTTGCTTGCGGGTTCTAGATTTTAAATATTAGATGCTAGATACTAGAGGAAGGGCAAGGGAGGCAAGGCGTTTTTCAGCAGGGCCGCATTCTTTTGCCTTTGATCGCAGGACGGTGTTTGCCATTGTCAAGTGAAACTATATAATATATATAGAAAAAGAGATCTCACTCTTTTCTGTCGGCGGCATAGTATAAAGAAGCGGCGGTCCGCGCGGGCCCTGCTTTTTATAGATCCCGTCCGGCTTGAAAAAGCCGGGCGGATTGCTTTTTCGCCCCATTTCACCTGATATCAATACAGCCGTCCGATACCTGAAAATTCAATGATTTGCGCCTAAAAAGGAGAGTCTCTTATGAGTAACCCCCAATCCCTAAAAATTTCCCCTTCTCTGCTGGCAGCGGATTTTTCCGCCCTGGGCCGGGAAGTAGAGCGGGTGTCTGCGGCGGACATGCTTCACATCGATGTGATGGACGGCAGGTTCGTTCCCAATCTTTCCATAGGCCCCCAGGTGGTGGCCGCCCTGCGGGACAGGACTCCTCTGTTTTTCGACGTCCATTTAATGCTGGAGCACCCCCTCCCTTACATTGAAGCCTTCCGCCGGGCCGGGGCGGACAGCATTACCTTTCATATAGAATGCGGGGACGATCCCGCCGCCGTGCTTGCGGCCATTCGGGAAAGCGGCGCAAAGCCCGGCATCGCCCTGAGCCCCGCTACGCCGCCCCAGGCCTTGGAGGCTTTCGGAGCAGAGCTGTATCTGATCACCGTAATGACGGTGGAGCCTGGCTTCGGCGGACAAAAGCTCATAGAGCCCTGTCTGGAAAAGCTTTCCCCGCTGAAAAAGGCTTTTCCCTCTGTGCTGCTGGAGGTAGACGGCGGCGTCAACGAAGAGACCGCCCTCCTCTGCCGCCGGGCCGGAGCCAATATTCTGGTAGCCGGTACCGCCGTTTTCCGCGCGGAAAATCCGGCGGCGGCCATAGAAAAGCTGAGAGGATAGGCGCTTATAAGGAGCAATTAGTAATGAGCAATGAAGGGTAAGGGCCAAGCGTTGTAGCCAACACAAGCGTTGTAACCAACGCTGGGTAAATTATAGTTTAGCACACAGTTCCCTCGCTGTCATTCTGAGCCGCAGGCGAAGAATCTCGTCCTTTTCTAACAACTAACTACTTACAAAACTAAAGGACGAGATCCTTCACTTCGTTCAGGATGACAGGAGGGAGGTGAATGGATAACCGTCAAATTCCAATTTATCGAATTCTGTCTTTCCCCTTAATTGCTCCTTTTCCCTCTGACAACTTACACAGTGCAAGCCAGGAATCCTCACCAACCTCTCCTGCCGGGCATAAAATGGCAGTGACCGGGAAAAGAGGTGCTGCCCTTGAGATTGAAGCATCCCGCACAGCCCCTTGTGTTTTGTTTTTCGGGGGTTTCCGCACTGTGCGGCGCGGTCGTGCGGCTGTATGGCGCTGTACCGGACGCACCGGCGTCCCTTTGCGTATATGGGGGCCGGTACTATTTAGCGGTATATGCCGGATTGCGGGAAAGGCGGCAGGTGATCCTTGCCGCCGAAGAATTCGGCGTGTACCTGGGCCCGGCCTGCGTTTTGTACGCCTTTTACGCGGAGCATGGCCGGGAACTGAGTCAAAACGCCGTAGCTGAGCTGGGCGCCGCTCTGTATCGGGGCGGAGGGTGAAAAAAGCCCCGGAGGTACTCCGGGGCTTTTTAGATGCTGGACACTAGATGCTAGATGCTGGACGGTGGCGGCTTTGCTGATGCAAAGCATTGAAAGAGCAGAGGCGCATATCAATGAGCAATGAGCAGTTAGCAATTAAAGGCAAGGGCAACAAATTATAGTTTAGCGAACTAGTCGTTAGCTGTTCGTTGTTAGTCGTTAA
>CAJUTL010000055.1 GCA_910589395.1 uncultured Oscillospiraceae bacterium | reverse complement strand
GGGTTTTTCAAAAGGGGAATACTTTGTTTGCCAAGCTCTGTCCTATCAATATCGATATGGTTTAGCTTAATAACTTCTCGCATTTTTTGTAAACCATTCAAGTTCTTCTGCTTCTGAACGGTAACAAACGGGTTATTATCAAAAAAGAGTTTTTCCCCTAATGCGTCGATAATCTCCTCTTTCGATTTGAAGTGATGATAGATTGCGCCCTTAGTCAGTCCCCCAAGTTCATTTACAATATCTTGAATAGTTGTATTGTCGTATCCCTTTTCCATAAATAACCGCTGTGACACTTCCAATATCTTCTCAACAGTTACTTCGGGATATTTATTTCTTGCCATAAAAAACCACCTCCAACCGTTATTCATTCGTTCGGTATGTATTTAGTGTAATCTTAATTCTCAATTTTGTCAATATACATTCCAACGGTATTTATCCCATCCTATAAAATCTGAGATGTCACTACATCTTATCACTGGTATTCTGACAAATTGGCAAGCAATGCAATCTTCCGTAAGATTGCGTATTTAGCAGAAATCCCGTTCCCGAAATTCCTGCTAAATGCTTGTTGGTGACATATCCCCAAACCCCTGAGATCATTGCCGGTGGCAATGGCTGCTCGTTCCGTTGGAACGCTGAAAACCAAAAGAAAGCTAAAAGAAAACTGCTATGTAATCGGATAACCCTTTTGCATAGCAGTTTAATATTACATACTTTGTGTTATATGGTTTTCTATTTTGCTTATTGTTGCATCCACTTCTGCAATATTTTTTCTCAAAAAGCGATGTAAGTCTTGATTGATCTCAACATCTTTTCCTTTAATTTGAATTAATTTTTCACCGAATTTAATATGCCCTAATTTGTTTCGGTAAACATTTATTTTATCGATATAATAATCTTTGAAATCAGAAGGACAAAAAGTGTCCGGTAAATTATAATTTGAAAGCAATAAGGGAAGTACAGCTTGTATAATGTCTAGTCTATCTGCCACACTCAGTAAATACTTGTCATTATTTGCATATGAGAATACATTATCTTTAGTTTTTGCTTCCTCTACCTGCTTTTTTGTTCTAGACGTTTTACTATTTAATAAGGCAATGGTTTTCTCTGTCAACAATTTTTTATGCTCGTCACTAAATTTTTGCCAGCAAATATTTAATATTTCCTTTATGCGTAACTCAAAATTGCTTGTATTATCAAGAACAAATCCTCTTAAATTGACAACATCTTCGGAACGTTTTACGATTTTTCCAATCAGTTTTTCTGCCTTTTCAGTAAAGATTGTATAATCACGCTTTGTCAAATATACACCATCAATCAAAGGCATTCCTTGGGATAGTGCTAGTAACATATTCTGTTCTTCTGAAGAATAGAATAAAATATCCGTCAAAATATCATTCTCGCGAATAGCCGATACTATAGTGTCTCCTGTTTTCCCGGCTGCCAATTTGTAATCCATTAGAATTAAATCATAGTCATTTCCAGTTAGTTCATTAACATCAAATCCATCACCATCTTTTCTGGAAATGTACGGAATAAGATAATGATCTTTTAAAATTGCTTCTATCCGTATCCGCTCCATACGGAACCATGAAACTTCATCTTCAAACCATAAAATTTTAAATACCGTATTCATCTTTTTAATTTCACCACCAATCTGAAACCATCTCGATATGTGGTATCGATTGCTACTGTCCCTTTCATTTCTTCTACTAATTGTTTGATATGATATAGACCTATGCCAAATCCTTTTTTACTAATATTATTAGATACGCCCCACTCAAAAAGCATATCAATATCAATATCGTTATCTAGCCCCATCCCATTATCTGCAAAGGCAATTTCAACATATTTCGGCATATCTTCTAATGATATATACAATTTTGTTGCTCCTGCTTTTATAGCATTACTTGAAATATTATCTAAAATAATTCCTATAGAGGATGCATCAAATTTGCAATTAAAGGCCTTTTCATCACAAGTCAATATATATTCAATCCCTTTCATAGCCAAGTTTGCATCAATATATTGACGAATAAAATCATATATACTGTTTGAACCCTCTTGTTTTAAGGTTTGATTTCCATGAATAGCTAAATCAGCAAGTTTGTGAGCTTTTTCATTAGCCTGATATATCTCGCTTATTACCATTAAAATTGTATCTTCACTAGCGGCTTTTCCTTTTGATAACTCTTCACGTAAAAAATTAATATTTCCTTTAATTGCATCTGTCAATGTATAAACTGTATGGAAACCGCCAATTAGATTTGTGACATTTTGATTAGCTGCACCTGATAGAAAGTATACTTGCTTTTTCCGTACTTCACTTTCTTGACGTACTTGTTTTAATTCCTTTTCTTTTGCAATATTATCTTCCTCCAATTTAATATTATCTGATAAAATTGCTTCAGTTCTTTTTTTTACAGTTTGAGCTAATTCTAATAATCCTGTATCTTGCGTTTTTTCAGCGACAGATTCTAATTTCTTTAATGATGATGTGATACTATCGGATTCTTTTGCAAGTATATCTTTATTTAGAATTTCAGGATTATAATCTACACTTAATATATCGTCTGTATTTATATTAGTAATAAATTGCGAAATAATTTCATCTCCAATTTCTTCTGGAGAAATCATATGATTATGATTAGATTTTAAAGGCTCCCCCCAATTTATAAGATGAACAACATATTTTTCCAATACTTTTAATACTTTTTCAACAAATAAATCGGCAAGCATATCTACTGCGGGAGTTTGAATGAAACCATGTGCACGGCTTGTTGTTTCAACAAATTGCTCATTATCGCCTTTTATTGAAATGCGTCCCATAATTTCACGAGTTCCTAGAAACCTTTTCCATCCCTGCGCTTTCCTTTGATCAATACCAAAAAAATCCTGCCCTGGTTCTCCATAAGGATTAATTCTAAATCCATTTTTATATATAAATACTGAACCGTAACTTTTAGGAGTAACACCACCCATTTGACGAGTAAAATTTACTTTTGCACTTTGATTTAGGTAAAACACTGATATATGTATATTTTTTAATAATCCATATTTTCGATTTTTTTCTTTAACAGTAAAAATATACTTACCTCTGTCAGATAAAGTACTAATAATACTATGTCCATCTTCTGATATATTAACTTCTATATTAGTTGTTTTTATATTTAACTTTTCAAATATATCATTTCTTATTTTTCCATTTACAATATCACGTTCTGGATTAATTTTCTTTCTTGAATCCTTACCATTTTCCTGCTCTTTCTTATATTCCACTAACAACTTTTCATCAGTTTCTTTTTCCGACGGAACAACTATTTCAATATCAAAAGGTAATTCACCTTTATCAGCATCTGGACTAATCAATTTCATTAAAGAGCGTTTCAATTTTAATAACGAATCCCTATCCCAAGTTTCTCTTAAATCACTTACAATGAGAGAAGTTCCATTAAGAAAGCCACTTGGGAGTTGGTTGGTTTGAGAATAATCTACTGGGATTTCTATAAATTCTTTTGTATCATCTAGTTCAAATCGATTCCAATTTACATCTACAACATGTGCTTGAAAATCTGATTTTGATTTTGTTATTAGCTGTAATGATGCACCTAATCTGTCGCAAGAAAAACGCCCTACTCCTTTTGCTCCTGCCACTTCGCGTTTAATTTCTTCTCGAAAATCAGCTTTTGATCTATTTTGTGGCTTCTTTTCAGAATATGCTACGAACAACCATTTTTGAATTATATCATTGTAGGTCATTCCACTTCCATTATCAGAAATTATAAATTTTCCAACATCGCCATCGGAAATTAAATAGGATATACTAACCTTACTAGCACCTGCATCGTATGAATTTTTTACCAATTCAAATACAGCAATATACTTATCGCTAATCAAATCCCGACCAATCAAATTTTTCAATCCAGAACTTACTCTAAAAGATAATGTATTATTTGCTTTAATCATTATTAAGCACCTCCAAAAGTGCTATCCCTATTTGTTCTGCAAATAGGGGTGGAACAGCATTACCCACCTGTGTATACCTTGGTACCTCTTTTTTTCTTCTTGCTCCACCAGATGTATATTTCCCTTTAAATTCATACCAATCTGGAAAACTTTGAATGCGCGCAAGCTCACGAACTGTTAAAATCCTTGGTTCACAATAATGTACTAATTCATCAGGAATAGACGTAATTGTTGGTGCCTGTGAATTCGGATCAAGAACTGTCACACCTCGACGATTTAAGCCTTCAACAAGGTTATCATCTGGTGTAATTCTTTTTCCTATAGGAGCATATGCTAATAAATTTTCATGCAAAGCTATGGTGTCTTTTCTATGGTTAACAAAACGATGACTATCTACAGCACCATTAAGTTGGTTCATTCCTTGGCGCATTAATTTCTGATATCCAGACTTAGCTACACCATATATTCCAGCCTTAAATCCTTTCGTATCTGGCGAAGAACACGTTCCACATTGTTTTTCTAAATCACTTATCGCTTCAGATACTGTTGTTTTGCTTTTTATCCCATTATCACAACAAAACTTTTCTTTGTTTTTTTCTAATATCTCAAAAACTTCTTTAGGCGAATGTTTTTTCATTGCAACAAGAATAAATCTCTTCCTTTTTTGAGGAACGCCGTATTCGGACATATCCACAATTTTATGAAATGTTTTATATCCCAACCTCTTTAATGCTCGTTCAACATATGAAGAATATTTCTTAGTACCTTTTTTATTTTTAAAATTTACCGTAAAGCCATGAACGTTTTCAAAAATTATAGCTTCAGGCATTACAAGTTTAATGAACTTAATATAAGACTTTACAAGCTTATTCCTTTGATCGTCTTGATCTCGTTTACCAGCCATTGAAAATCCCTGACAAGGGGGGCCACCAGCAACTAATGTTATTTTTCCCTGCAAGTCAAGCAACTCTTTTTCATGTTCTTTAAGAAGTTCATTGATATCATGTTCTTTAATTTCTAGCCAATTTGGCCATAAGAAATGCCTGTTTTTATTAATTAGATTGTGCTCCAATGTTGAAAAGGCATCCGCGTTTTTTTCAACGGCAAAAAGACCTGTCCACCCAGCTTTTAATAAGCCAGTAGACAAGCCGCCACAACCCGCAAATATGTCAATATATAAATTTTGCTTTTTCATCATAAAGCACCTCATTTTTGGATATAATTAGACATGATAATTATAACTTTTGTTTGTAAAGAAGTCAATTAAAAGGGGAATTTTAATGAAAAAAGCCTATTTTGCTAAAGTGTCAGACTCTATGTCCTGGGATGTTTTAAAAGAAAAAATCGAAGAACAAAAAAGAAATAAAGCTCAGCCTCTGACTTTTACAATAATAGCAAAAGTCAATGTTTCTTCTATAAATTTTGATAATCTAGCTCTATCTATTAGAGAAGCTAACGCACTGTATGCTCCCTTTACAACTTTATCTATCGCAACATCAGAGGGGACATGGAATTGCATTCTGATAAGGTGTATTAATGATTCAAGAAACATTTTAATTTATACAGCTGGAAACATATACCCATTATATGCCTCTATTATTTAATTGTAAAATATTACGCATTATTTGTAGATTTCTAAAAAAACTGCTATGCAATCGGATAAACCTTTTTCACAGCAGTTTCTATTTTCCCGTTTACCTGGCGTAAGTCATAAGTTTTGCGATATTTCCTTATGGGCTACCGCCTTTTCCGAAGCTTCCATTTTTGAAGGAAGCCTAAAAGAATAACATCGCAAAACACAATGGCAGCTTCCCTCGATAAGGGCAAAGCCGGGGAGGCCTGTAAAATTTTCTATGCTTTTTAGGCATAGAAATAGACAAATAAGAAGTA
This sequence comes from uncultured Oscillospiraceae bacterium, assembly GCA_910589395.1. GTDB lineage: Bacteria > Bacillota > Clostridia > Oscillospirales > Acutalibacteraceae > Acutalibacter > Acutalibacter caecimuris_A. The sequence continues at coordinate 7,429 of CAJUTL010000055.1, read as the reverse complement.
TTGGACATTCCAAAAAGCCGCAATTATAATGGGGGCAGTCAAATACAGAGGAGGAAATTTATGAAACGGCTTGCCTCTTTTTCATTCAAAAAGATCTTTTCCCGCATTCTGACAGCGGTAATACTGCTTACATTGGGCCTGCCCTGCCGGGCGGCGAACGCCGAATTTTCCGATGTGCCCGCAAACAGCTGGTATGCCGATGCGGTGACCTTCTGCCGGGAAAACGGCTTAATGAGCGGTGTGGAGAGCGGGCGGTTTGCTCCCAACGGCACTGCCAGCCGCGCCATGCTGGCGGCGGTGCTGTACCGCCGGGCCGGAAGCCCTGCCACCGCTGCTGCTGCCGGTTTTTCCGATGTTCCCCTGAATGCCTACTACAAAAACGCCGTGGACTGGGGCTCTTCCACCGGGCTGATCGCCGGATATGGGAATGAGCGCTTCGGCCCTGCCGATCCGGTAACCAGGGAACAGCTGGCCGCTTTTCTCTGGCGCGCCGAAGGGCGGCCTGCCGCGGGGCAGACGCAAAACTTTACGGACGCGGCGCAGATTTCAAGCTATGCGGTATCTGCCGTGAACTGGGCCCGGGAGAAAAACATCATCAGCGGAAAAGGAAATAACTGCTTCGATCCAAAGGGGCTTGCCACCCGCGGAGAAATGGCCTCCATGCTGGCCCGCTGGGTACAAAGTGAAACAGAAACGCCTGAGCCTGGCCCTGGACCCGGAACTGATCCCACACCCGTGCCCGACCCGGCGCCCACGCCGCAGGCCCGGAAAATTTCCGTGCGGCGCGGCGGCAGCGAAGTGATTTATGAGTTGAATGACAGCACCGCCGCCAATTCCCTTTACGAGCAGCTTCCCATGACGATTTCGGTGGAAAATTACAGCACCAACGAAAAGATATTTTATCCGGCGCAAAGGCTGGACACCACTGGCATGCCCCTGGCGAAGGGCGGGGCAGGCACGTTGGCTTACTATGCTCCCTGGGGCGATGTGGTTTTGTTCTATGGTGATTTTCAGGAAAACAGCTCGCTGTTCGAGCTGGGCAAAGCGGTTTCCGGACAAAGCCTGATCGGCGGCTTACAGGGAGCCATCACTATAAAAACGGCCGGTCAGCCGGATCCCACCCCCATCCGGGGAAAAACCCTGATCGCGTATTTTTCCTGTACCGGCAGCACGGAGAGAATTGCCGGGCATCTCCAAACCGCTCTGCCGGAAGCCGAGCTTTATGAAATCGTTCCTCAAATTCCCTACACCGCTGCCGATCTGGATTACAGCAACGCCTCCAGCCGTACCAGCCGGGAGCAGAACGACCCAACCGCCCGCCCCGCTATTTCCGGTCAGGCTGTGGATCCGGGGCAATACGACGTGGTATTTCTTGGCTACCCTATCTGGCATGGGCAGGCCCCGAAAATCATCAGCACCTTTCTGGAAAGCTATGAGCTTGCGGGAAAAACCATTGTGCCGTTCTGCACCTCCGCCAGCAGCCCCATGGGCTCCAGCGCCGCGAACCTGCACGCTCTGGCACCTGACGCAGCCTGAGAAACCGGGCGGCGCTTCAGCGGCAGCGCGCCGCAATCCGCCGTTCAGGGTTGGATCGATGAGCTGCGCCTGCCCTAATTTCCCTTGACAAAAACGGAGGAAAAGAAATGAAACGATTCTTTACCGGGCTATTTGCCATTGCCCTTCTGCTTTGCCTCACCGCCTGCGGCGGAGAAGCTTCTTCTCTGTCCCGAAGCAGCACTGCGATCAGCAGCGCCTCAGAGCCTGCTCCGTCTCCTACACCGGAAGCCGCTCCTTCTCCGGAAGCCACGCCCACAACAGAGCCCGATCCCAGCATGGAACCGGGAGAGCCGGAACACGATCGGTCTCTGGTAGTATATTTCTCCTGGTCGGGCAACACGGAGCAGGTGGCGCTGGAAATCGCCGGTCAAACCGGAGCACCAGTGTTCAAACTCGAACCGGAAACGCCTTACACGACAGACTATAATGAGCTGCTGGAAATTGCCGGTCAGGAGCAGCGGGAATCTGCCCGACCCACTATTTCCGGAGAACTGCCCGATCTCAGCGGCGTAAATACGGTCTATTTCGGCTGCCCCATCTGGTGGGGCGATATGCCTATGATCCTTTACAGCTATCTGGACGCCGCCGATCTTTCCGGAAAAACCATATGCCCCTTTGTGACCAGCGGCGGAAGCGGGCTTTCCGGCACGGTGGAAACGATCCGAGAAATGGAGCCGGATGCGGTCGTTACCGAGGGGCTTTCCCTCGGCAGCGGAGAAGCGGCCGACTGCAAGGATTTCGTTGCCGCCTGGCTGGCGGAGCTGGAAACAAATTGACAGCCCGACAGGAGAAATAAAGCACTGGGGGGGAACTGCATGGAAAAACCGGTTGGAACAAGACATTTCAGCCCAAGTGGAGATTTTCGACAAGCGCATGAAGGAGGGCCTGGAAGGCAGTCTACATCAACTGACGGTTGACGGGAAACTGCTTTGACAAACAAAAAGCAGGAGGAATCAGTAAAAAGGGCGCTTCCCTTAAAGAAGCGCCCTTTTTTGGGGTGGAATGAAAAACGCGGTCGCGGCTTTCACTTGTATGTTGTCAAGCCGCAAAGCGTGTTATTCCGCGCCGCCTGTTTGGGGACGGGCGCTTTGCCTGGAATAAAGCAAATTATCCAGCTTCCCGGTGGCGAAATCGAACAGGGCGGCAAGGGCCACGGTGAAGAAAAAGCTCACCGCCGTAAAAAGGAGAGGGCGGTTCTGGCAGCCAAAATGGCTCAGGATCATAAAGGGGATCCTTTGCAGAATATAGAAACTGAACACATGGGAACCAAACCACCGCAAAATATGGTTGCCCACCGAGAATTTCAAGGTGAGGGTAACGATCAGCAGCATGAAAAAAATCGCCCACAGGCTATAGCATTTGATCCCCGCATTTCGTCTGGCGTCGAAGAACAGATAAACCACCAGCAAACCGGCAAAGGCCGTACAAGCAAGAGCATCGTTTTTGGCCATGACTCTTTCAAAAAGGGGCTTTCCCAGGGAAAAAAGCATGCCTGCCGGGAAAAGGATCACGGTATTATAGGTCCAGGGGTCCCTGTCGATGCGCATCTGCCAGAAAACAAACAAAATGGAAAGCGCCATGGTGAGCGCCGCGCCGAAATACACGTTTCCCCTGGAAAGCAGGAAGGAGACAAATACGATCAGATAAAGGGAAAGAATGGCAAACACATACCAGCCGCTGTTGCCGATGCTCGTCCAGCCGGGAAACGCCAGCAAAACGTCCAGGGACTTCAGCTTTTTCCCCAATATCAGGTTCACAGCCGCGTAGAGTAAAACCGCCAGACACATATGGGAAAACACCCGAAAAAAACGGCGGAAGGGGATCCCCTTCACATAAGACATGCCCCGGCGCTTAATAGATTCCATTATACCGTAGCCGGAATAAAAAAAGAAGGGAACAACGATAGCCTGGTCAAGGTAAATCCGAATGGAAAGATACGGCGCGTCAAGAGGCCCGGTAAGCTTTAGGTACCCGCTTGCGTGGCTGAGAAAGATAAGCAAGGCAAATATGCCGTTTATGGCCGTGGTGCGCTCCTTATCCATATAATCCAGAAAAAACTCGCCCTTTTTTGCCGCTTTGCTTTTCCATAAAACAGTCCCCGCCAGCAGGATCAGGAAAAGGATCATAAGCTCTGCACCTCGCTGTTCTAATCTCTGCGGCAGTTCAGTGGCAGCCGTTCTGCCTGCACCGCCAGGCGGCGGTGGGGTCGGTGGGATCCCAGCTGTGCCAGGAGGGGATCTGAAGCCCGGCGGGCTTTTTCAGGGGGCCAGAGCCTTCCGAGGTGGTGATCTGTACCTTGGTACCCAAGGCGCAGTTGTCGAAGATCCATTTGGCGTCCCGGCAGTTTAAGCGAATACAGCCCAAGGAACGGGTCTCGCCCAGGTGATTATACTCGTCTACCTCCAGATCCATATTGCTCTGGGTCCAGTTTGGTACGGAATGGAACAGGTAATTCCCCTGGATCTGGGTACACCACTGGGCCCAGGTATCTCCTACCATTTGCAGCCAGCGGTACCGGTCCGGCGTGTAAAAGGTGCCGGTAGGGGTACCGTAGCCGCAGGAGGTCCTCATGGCCCGCACCGGCGTGTTATAAGCGCCGCTGCTGTCCTTGGCGAAAATGATAAGATAATTGGAATTTTTATAGACCTTGATAAAATACGGGCCCTTTACTACGCCCAGGCCGGAGATATCCTCCACCATCAGGCCGTTTTTATAGTACCTGCGCCAGGAGCCGTTCTTGCGAAAGCCGGTATAGGCGGCCCCGGTATCGGAGCGGAAGAGATACTTTTTGCCATCGATGGTCTGCTCTCCCCGCAGAAATTTCCGGGTGGAGGCGTCCAGATAATACAGGGTGGAGCCATCCTTCACCCAGCGGCTTTTTTCCGGATATTCCGTATCCTGTGTATAGTCCGTCCAAATTTCTCCGGAAACGCCGTAGGAAACATGGGAATGATCTGTAGCGGCTTCCAGAATGTTCTCATAAGCCCAATGCTCCGGGAAAAGGTCATAGAAATTTTTCGCGTCTGTTTTCTCCCTCACGGTCTCGTCCGGGCAGCGGCCCAGCATCTTGTTCAGCACCGTGACGGCCTCCGCCCGGGTGATGCCCTTTTCCGGCCGGAAGGTGCCGTCGTGAAAACCGGAGATCCACCCCTTCGCGGCAGCGGTGGCAATATAGGGGGCGGCCCAGGAGCTTTTGGAAACATCGGAAAAGGAAAGCTCGCCCTCTGCCAGGGCGTCACAGCTTACGGCAATGGTCACAAACTCCGCCCGGGTGATCTTTTTGCCGGGCCGGAAGGTGCCGTCCGGATAACCCTGTAAGATCCCCAGACCTGCCATAACGCCCACCGCCTCGGCATACCATTGGCCGTTTACGTCGGAAAAGGATTTTTTCTCCCAGCCCCGCTCCCGCAGCAGGGCGTAAAACATCTGGGCGGCTTCAGCCCGGGTAACGCCCGCGTCCGGCTTGAACATACCGTTTTCGTGGCCCCTGATGTAGGCAAAATGGGTATCGGTATTCAAAAGCTCCGATACCTGCCGCTCCCAGCGGGCAATATAAACGGCGTCCTCCTCCGCCGGAAAGGAGTCGGGATAAACCAACTGGCCGTTTTTATCGAACCAACCCGCAAACCGTGCGGCGGGAAGCTGGGGAGCCTCCGGCAGCTGGGGGTATTGTCCCTTTTCTACCAGCACCGTTTCTGTACCGAAGGAGCCCAGCTTGAAGGTAAGGGTAACGGTTTCAGGGGCTTCGGCTTCCCCAGGCTCCTCCGTTTCCAAAGGAAGAGAGCTGTTTTCGGGAAGCTCGTCCCCGAAATCGGGAGCCTCCGGCAATTCTGTAGAAGCCTCTCCCGGCTGCTGCTCTGCTGCTTCCGGAGCTTCGGGCAACGGAACATTTTCTGCCTCTTCCGCTCCCAAAGCCGGAAGGGAAAAACAGGAAACGAGCAAAAGCACGCAGAGCAGGCAGGAAAAGAAAAAACAAAGCTTTTGAAGGGGCTTGCGGCGAACAGAAACTGATTTCATGAACAGGACATCTCCTTATGTATCTTTTTCAAACCTGAGAAACGGCCTTCGGGAAAAGCCATTAGCAATTAGCAATGAAAAGCTATAGTCACAGACTATTTGCTGTCTGTGGAAGCGCTGCCAGGGCAAGCGCATTCCGGCGTGGGAACGGTCTCGTTTGTCAACTCGGTTTGCCCTGCTCCTTCCTATTATAAACAAGCAGGATCCAAGAGCACTGTAAACTATTATTTACTCTGTTAAATTTCTTGTTTTCTCCCTGACTGAATTGCTCATTGTTCATTCCTCATTGCTCATTGTATCTACCGGCCAGCGTCTAGTGTCTAAACGGAAAGGCAGCTTTTGTAAAAACGCTTCCGCAAAGGGCGAAGGGAAAGCCGCGGCTTTCTTTGGAGCCGGAATTTCCGGCAGCTTGAAGCCCGGCAGGGAAAACGCAGGCAAAGTCAGGTTGTTTCGGGCCATGGAAAACAGAGAGCTTACGGTGCGAAGAATGCAGGCGTAGGTGTCCTTATCCAGCCCGCGCAGGCCGTTCAGGGTCTCCCAGGCGGCCTTCCACCACTGCTCCGGGGCATCGGAAAAGGATTCCCCCGGCAAAGCCCGCAGCACCCGGTACAGGGCGTCGGCAAAATCGGAAAGCTCCTTTGGGGAAAGGGAAGCAATCCAGGCGTTCAGGCTTTGATCCAAAAACCTTGCCCCGTAGGAGAGGTTTTCCGCCGCTTCAAAACCGCCATCTTTGACCTGCCAGGAAAAGGGATCGTGCTGCAGGATCCAGAACTGGTTGCTGCGGACGATCCGGCAGGTTTCCTGGTGCTGCAATAAAAGCCCCACTAGAGAGGACTGGGGGATCGTTTTATGCAGCCGATCCTTCATTTCGACAAATTCCTGGCTTTGCAAAACCCCCTCAGGAAAACCGGGGCCGTCATGGCTGTAAAAATCCGTAATGCGTTTACGGGTTTCCGGCGCACAAAACAGCGAGGCGTAAACGGCAATATTTCCGCCCTTGGAATGGCCCCCCGCCCGCAAGGGACAAGCAAGGGTTTCGGCAGCCCAGTTCAAATAGGCCGCCCCTGCCAGTTGGGAGGGAACCGGGCTGAGAAAAGCCAGATTAAAATCCTCTTTCCAGGCTACATAGGAGGCGTCCGTGCCCCGGTAGGCCGCATAGGCAAAGTCCTTCAGCAAAAAAGTGACGGCGGAAAACTGTTCCTCCGCCTCCCGGTCGATGATATTTACATATCCCCCCACCTTCAGGTCTTGGAACCGGGGATTTCCGACGGCCCGGCGCACCAGTTCTCCGTCCAGCTCCGGTACCCTGTCATGCTTTGTTAGAGAAGTAATGGCGGCTTCTCCTGCCAGGTCTCCCAGCGGAACAAAGCCTCCCTTCTCCGGGCCGGGAACCAGCCCGGCAAAGTTCAGATAGGAAAGCTGAGAAAGGATCAGGCTGTCCACTTCACAAAAGGGCTTTTCCGAAAAGCTCTCCGTGACCTCCCGCAGATAATCTAAAATATTCGCCATAAAAAAGCGCCTTTCCAGATCGTGAAAATTCGACAGAATATTCAATATTTAGTGTTCAAGGCTTGTTATCCCGTGCCTAGTATACCACAACTATGGGCAAGCGGAAAGAGATATTTCAAAATTTTCCGCGCCCCTTTAAGAAAATTCCTTTCCCGTTTTGGAAAATACAGGAAAGCTTGACATTTTTATAGAAAAGCAATGTGAAATGAGAATTGGCAATAAAGAGGTAAGAGCCCAAGCTCTACAAGCAGCGCCCGGTTGTACCCAACGCCCGATAAATTGGAATTTAGAGGTGAGGCACCGCGGCCACTTGTGAAGCTGCTTGGTGCGGGAAGTTAATCACTGA
>CAJUTL010000054.1 GCA_910589395.1 uncultured Oscillospiraceae bacterium | reverse complement strand
CCGCAGTGGCAACGGGAAGGCTTGTGCCAAAGGAGAAGATTTCAAATGTCAGCGGAATGAATTCTTTTTCCAGTAATCTTATCGTGGTATTCAGCCCCATGCTGGCGGCTTTCCTGTTTGCGGTAGGCGGGCTTCCGCTTATCCTGCTGATAGATCTGGCGAGCTTTGCCTTTGCCTTTTGCGTATTGCTGTTTTATATTACGATCCCAGAACAGGCGCAGGACAAAGCATACAGCTCGCCCTTTGCCGGGATAGCGCAGGGGTTTGACTTTCTAAAAAAAGAAATGGGCATTTTTTACATGATGTTGACAATGGCGCTGATTAATTTCTGTTCAAGGCTGACCTATGAAAATATTTTATCACCCATGATCCTGGCAAGAAGCTCCGGGGACAGCGTTGCGCTTGGAATGGTAAATGCCTGCATGGGAATAGGCGGGATTGCCGGAGGAATGATTGTTTCCGTGAAAAAAGAGAGCCGCCATAAGACAGCGGCAATTTATGTTTCGGCGGCACTGTCTTTTCTGTTTGGGGACTTGATGATGGCAGTTGGGAAAAATGTATTCTGGTGGTCCGCTGCTGCGGTCGCTGCCAGTCTGCCGATTCCATTTATCATGGCAAATCAGAATACGATACTGTATCGGAAGATTCCTGCCGCTCTGCAGGGGAGGGTGTTTGCCGTCAGGAACGCCATTCAGTACAGCACGATTCCGGCCGGCATTATCCTCGGAGGCTGGCTGGCAGATTATGTTTTTGAACCCTTTATGGCTTCCGGAAACAGGCTGGCAGGAATACTGGGAACAATCGTAGGGAATAGCGCAGGAAGCGGCATGGCTGTTATGTTTTTATGTACGGGAGTCTGCGGCTTTGTCCTGAGTATTTTGTCTCTGCACAGCAAAAAAATTCAGAAATTGAATGACGATTGATGTTTAAGAGCCTATCCCGAAATAAGACGTGCGCAGATAGCGCCGTCAGATTTCGGAATAGGCTCTAAGTATACGATGAAAATGTATTGCAGATCAGACTGTTGTGCGTAATCATTATGCAACAGATGGCAAAGCCCTAAAACGGCTTTCCTGCCGCTTCAAATGCCTTTGCCCTCCCCGGCGGCAACGGCATTTTCAGGGCATGTCTCTTTGAATATCCCCCGTAACAAACAGGCGCTATGCTCCCGCAAGGGAACATAGCGCCGTTTGTTGTCAGCAGACCGTGAAACGGTCTGCGTGTAGTTCTTTATAAACCGGCCCAGCCAATATGCGAAACCGGGATTTACCACATTGCCGTGTTGTTTTCCTTTGCCCTTTCTTTGCGATACTGTCCAGCATCTACTCTCTAGAATCTGGAAAATACAAATTTCCCGGATTCGGAGAGATCCTTCTGCTTCCAGCCGCCGTTGGCGGAGGCGCCGGGCTTCAGAGCGGCGGAGGTCTCATTTTTGTCGCAAAGGGACCAGTTTGCCCAGCTGATGCTTCGGCTTTCCAGGAAATCCAGCCATTCTCCCGCTTCCTTCAGGAACACGCCGCCGCTGCCGTCGGCGCGGCTGGTGCCCCATTCCGAAACAAAGATGGCGATCCCCTTGTTTCTGGCGGAATCGATCCGATCCCGCAGCTCCTTGCCGTGAGTGCCCGCGTAGAAGTGCAGGGTGTACATCAGGTTTTTCCCCTGTACCGGGTCGGCGGCGGCCAGGTGGATATCCTGGCTCCAGGTGGGGCTGCCGATGAGGATCACTCCGTCGGAGCCGGCGTCCCGAATGGTTTTTACCACTTCCTGGGCATAGGGCTTCACATCGTTTTTCCAGGAAACATTGCCATTGGGCTCGTTGCAGATCTCATAGAGCACCGCCGGGCTGTCTTTGTATCGCTTCGCCATTTCGGAGAAGAAGCTTTTCGCCTCCCGCAAATGGCTTTTGGGGTTTCCATCGGAAAGGATATGCCAGTCAAGAATGACATACATGTCGTTTTGAATGGCGGCATCCACTGCGGCGATCACCTGTTTTTTGATGGTCTCCGGCTGGGAAAGATAGCCGTTTTCCCCGGTGTACATGGCCACCCGGAACAGATTTGCCCCATAGTCCGCCGTGGTTTTGATGGCCCCGGAGGAGGCGTACTGCCCGTACCACTGCATGCCGTGGGTGCTCATACCCCGCAAAACAATAGGCTCGCCCGCCTCGTTGCAGAGCTGCGTTCCCTTTACCTGAAGCTTGCCGTTTTCGGTAACGCCCCCCTTTCTGGTTTCCACGGGTGTGGGGGGCGTATCGGGCTCATAGGGGGGCGCGTCCGGGGTGTTTGCCTTTTTCGTGGCCCGGCACACCAGGGCGCAGGCCTCCGCACGGGACAGGCCGTCTCTGGGGCGGAAGGAGCCGTCCGGGTCTCCCACCACAATGCCCTCCGCGTAGGCGGCCAGCACGGTTTCGTAATATCTGCCGTCCAATTTGGAGAAATCTTTTATTTTCCGGGATTCCGTATTGTAATCTCCCTGAGCGCCGGGGAGAAAGGCCTTCATCAGGATCTTCACCGCCACCTGCCGGGAAATGGGCCGGTCAAAGGTCTGCCCGGTGGGGGGGAGCTCATCCCAGTCGTACCAGCCCTGCTCCAGGGCCGCCTGGGTCATGGAGGCCGCCCAGTGCCTGATCTGACCCTGAGAAGGGGTAAGGCCCTTCCGGCGGGCCACAATGCTTACAAATTCCGCCCCGGTAATGGTCTTATTGGGCCGGAAGGTGCCGTCCTTGTACCCGGCGAGCCAGCCGGAATCGGCCATGGCGGTGATATCGTTGTAATACCACCTGCCGGGCTTTACATCGGAAAAGGTCGTGCCCGCCGCGGAGGCCGCGGGAAGGGAATTTCCCAGGAAGATCTGCACTGCCGCAAGCAGACAGGCTAATAAGCGCTTCATTTTTGGGCCAGCTCCTTTCTTGTTTCCAACCAGTGGAGGATATCGTCATAAACCTTCTGTTTTTCCGTTTCATTCAGCAGTTCGTGGCGCATGCCGAGATACAGGGTGAGCTCCACGTTTTTTACACCCGCTTCCCGCAGGGCGTCCGCCACCTGCCTGGGGCCAACGCCGTAATTGCCCACGGGGTCGTCCGTACCGGCCACCAGATAGATGGGAAGCTCCTTGGGAACGGCGGACGCCCATTGGGGAGAGCTCACCTCTAAAAGCCCGGTGAAGAGATCACGATACCCGGCAGCGGTAAAGGCGAAGCCGCACATTTTGTCGGCGGCGTAGGCCTTGCAGTTTTCCTCATCGGTGGAAAGCCAGGCAAATTTATTTACCGGGTTTTTGATGCGCTTATTGTAAGCGCCGAAGGCCAGCTTATCGATGAAATTGCCCCGGGATCGGGGTCCCCGCAGCTTGCATTGCAGCTCCGCCAGGGCCTTTCCGGGCTTTACGCCGGGGTTTTGCCCCATGGTGCCGCAGAGAATACAGCCGGAAAGCCTTTCCCCGTAACGAATCAGGAAGGAGCGGGATAAAAAGGAGCCCATGCTGTGTCCCATGAGAAACAGCGGAAGACCGGGGTGCTCCTTCTGGGCCTCGTCCATCAGGGCGTTTAAGTCATTTACTACGTTTTCCCAGCCGTTTCTGTCAGCAAAGTGGCCGTTTATCTGGGCGGAGCGCCCATGGCCCGCGTGGTCGTTCATATAGACCGCATAGCCCCGTTCCGCCAGGAAGGAGGCGAAATGGTCGTAACGGGCGCTGTGCTCCGCCATGCCGTGGGCGATGACCAGAACCGCCTTGGGCGGCGCTTCCTCCCGGACCCAGCTTCGGGAGAAAATGCGCCCCGGTTCCCCGCAGGCCTTTCGCGTCCATTCTTTTCTCAGTATGCTCATAGGGTTTCCTCCTTTTAGGGAAGCACTGATTCAATCTGCAAGCTAGTTGCGTGCCAAGCCGCAAGGCGCGATTTATTCAGTGGTTCCTTAGAACAAGTCCAGCACATGGCAGGGCTTGTGATAAAATACGCTGTCAAAGGGCGCGTCGAGATTTTTTACCGCCGTTTCCGGCATCCAGGAAAGCTCTTCCGCGTTTCGCACCCCGCAAAGCAGGGCGGAAAAATCGCCGATGGGAAGCAGCGCGTCAGGCTCTGAAGCCACGCGCTCCACCCGGTTTTCCCTGCCGGGGGCAAAGGTCAGCTGGAAGGTATCATTATTTTCCTCTAAAAGCGGATCGGTAAGCTTCAGGGTAAGGCTTCCTTCCCCCCGGCAGCGGCAGAGCTTCAAGGCTTCCTGGGCGTTCACCACTCGGAGCATGCCGTTTAGAAACAGCTTGCAGTCCATGGAGGCGGCCTCCGGAAACAGGGAAAGAATATTCACATGGGCGGGGGTGGAAAAGCGGATCGCCTGAAAATTGGCGATAAAAGCCGTGCGCACAAAGTGTAAAAGCCCCAGCAAAGCCCTGGCGTCCCGGAACAGCAGGCCGTTTCGAGCGGAAAAGTCCGTGCGGCAGTTCAACACCTCTCCGTCCCGTCCGCCGATGAGGAACGCACCGGGAACTCCCTGTTCGTCCTCCCAAACGAAAATATAGCGCTTCTGCTCCAGCAGATTCTCTTTTTCCAGATCAGGGTCGTAAACTTCCCGCACCACGGAAAGATTGCAGTTTTCGTACATGGCGTTGTACACCGTAAGCAGGGGAGAAAGATCGTCCCCGGGAAAAAGCTCTGTGACCTTTCCGCCCACGTCCGGCACATTCAGGTCGGAAAGGGGAAGGGTCCACAAATGGCAGGGCTGCCCGTTTTCAAAGCCAAACTTCCGATAATAGGCGGCGCTGAAGGGATAGAGCGAGGAAAGCACAAAACCGCTGTCGTAAAGCTCCCGGAAGGAGGCCTGCATACAGGCGCGGATCGCCCCGCCCCGCCGGTGAGCGGGCAGGGTGGCAACGCCCCCAACGCCTCCCATTTTTACGATATGCCCGTCAAACCGGGACCGGTATTTGTTCATGATAAAGCTGGCCACAGGCATGGGCTGGTTTTCCAAAAAAGCGGCCCAGCAGTCGGCGCGGGGGTCCTCCTTCGCTTCCCGCGCGGCGGCGCGCTCCTTCAAAAGGTCAAAGCCGCCCTCAAAGGCCACCGCCATGTGGAGGCCGGAATAATACCGCTCCTCCGGCTTCAGTTTTCTGGCCTGCATACTATAATTCCTCCCGGATATTTGCTTAAGAAAACCATACCATATTTTAAAATAAAATTCAACTTTTTCATTTATCCCACGTCAGTCTCTCTCGAACACTTTCTTTGCTGGTTTCCCAGGAGGCAAAAGCTTTTATGGTTTGCGCGGAAACGTCTCTTGACGAGTGTGCAACAATGTAATACAATGGACAAAAAGAATCACAAAGGATGATTTTGCATGGCTACGATTTCCACAAGTGTACGCATTGACGAAAGCCTGTACAGGGAAGCCAGAGAAGTATTTGAAAAACTGGGAATGCCCTTTTCTGTAGGTATCAGCATTTATTTGGAATATGTTGTCCGGGAGCAGGGGGTTCCCTTTGCCCTGCATCTGAAAAAAGCGGAGGAGAGGAAGCCATGCTGAACGGAACAGTACTGTCAAAGGATAGGAAGGCGGCTGAAATAAGAAACGATGATGTGATCGTTACCGATCCGCGCCACTGCCCGCTGTATTTACAAAAATATAATGATATAGAAGGCTGGCTGCGCGGTAGGGCGATCGATGCCCACAGAACAAATTCCAGATTACTCCGCAAGGCCCTGCGGCTGGCTCCGAACGATGATCTGGCCGCTGTGCTGAGGGTACATGGAGCCACCATTACGGATCCCTACTGGTTTTTGCCGGAAGGCGGCAGCCTGACCTATGAACAGGTGCGTTTCGAGAAAAATGAATTTGCGGCGCTTGCGCTGTATGGAGATCCCGATTCTTTTTCCAAGAGTGATGGAACTGCCGGAACGCCTGAGCTTACCAATACCGGCAGCTTTGAAAAATGCTGGAAGCTGCTGGACGGTGTTTGGTGGATGTATAAAGCCGGCAGTGCGGCAGAGCTTTTTTCAGAGCTGTTTATCTATCATTTCGGAAGAATGCTCGGCTTGAATATGGCGCGATATGAGCGGGTTTCCGCCTTTGATCAGGCTTCTGACCATGATCAAAGGCTTCCCACGGACAGCCTGAAAAATTCAGCCTATATCCGCAGCAAAAATTTCACCGATGAGACGACAGCCTTTGAACCGATCTATTCCATTCTGCGGGACGAGGAAGACTTTCAGATAAATTATCGGGAAATCAAGGCCATTTCCCCCAAAGCGGCCGCGGAATATGTGGGAATGCTCTATCTGGACGCCTTAGTGCTGAATATGGACCGCCACACCAACAATTACGGCTTCCTGCGAGACACAGAAAGCGGGAAGATCCTCTCGCTGGCCCCCTTGTTCGATCACAATATTGCCCTTGTTTCCAGGGGCTATCCCTCCCGCGCCAAGCGCGGCGGGGATCTGCTGCAAAAATTATTTGTGGATTTTCTCAAATCAGAGCCTCAGGCAGCTTGTGATTTTCGCAGCCTGGAGCTGAAGCCTGCGACCCGCGCTTTGATCCAACAGGTATTTGCGCTGGTTTGTGAAAGTCCCTGGGATTTTGTAATAGACAAAGATTTTATTGCGGATATGATCTTGTCCGCAAGCCAGTGGATCAAAGCACAGCTTCCTGAAATGATCTAGGGCGCGCTGCCTGGCTTTCTTTGCGGCGCGGACGCTTTTGTCAAGGAAAGCCGCCCTGAAAAGACCAAGGCCGCTCTTTTGAATTTGCCGGAGAGGAGGAAAAGAACATGCGGATCATCTTTTGCGACGACGAGGAATCCGTTCTTCAGGAGCTTTCCGCCCTTGTGCTGGAATACTTTGCGGAAAACGGCCTGGCAGAGCCAGAGCTTTCTCTGTATGCCGGCGGGGAAGAGCTTTTGGAACAGGAGGACAGAGCGGAAGCTCCACGGGCGGAGCTTGCCTTTCTGGATGTGGAAATGCCCGGCGTCAGCGGGATCCAGATCGGGGCCAGGCTGAAGGAGCGGAACCCTTACCTGAAAATTTTCATCGTCACCGCATACGGAGACTATTTGGACGAGGCCATGCGGTTTCATGTGTTTCGCTACCTTTCCAAGCCCGTGGACAAAAGCCGCCTGTTTCGCAATTTGAAGGACGCCCTGTACCAGCTCAGCGTAGATACCCGGCCCGTGCTGATCGAGACTGCCGAGGGCTCTGTTACCCGGTATGCCGATGAGATCCTGATGGCGGAGGCGCGGGGGCATAAGGTGCTGCTTTACACGGCGGATAAAATTTATGAATCCCACCGGGGCATTCGGCACTGGGAACAGCTTTTGGAGATCGGCAGTTTTTTCCGCACCCACCGCAGCTTTATCATCAACATGAAATATGTTACTGCCTTTTCCCCAAATCTCATCACGCTTTCCGCTCCCGGCGGGCGGGAATATCCGGCCTACCTGGCCAGAAGAAGGGTTCAGGAATTTAAGAACGCCTATATGCTTTATGTGGAGGCGATGCGGTAATGAAAGAAACCATTGCGCTGGTGCTGGGCTTTTTTGTGCTGGCCGGCAGCGGAAGGCTTTTCTACCTGGGCTATTCCCGGGTGTGCACCCGGCTGCAAAGAGGAGGCGCTGAAGAAGAAAAAAGCGCCGCGCCCATTGCCATGGTGCTGACGGGCTTTTCCCTGGTCACCATTTTTGTTTTGCTAATCATGGTCTATACCTCCCTGGTCACGGGGATCCGGCTGAGCATGGGCTCCTTTGTTCTGGCAGGGCTTTTGCTGTTGGTTTTGAACAACCTGCTGCTGCTTTTGGGATACCGCTACAGCCGCCAGATAGACAGGCAGAATCTTTCCGACCAGCTGATGCTGCAAAAGCGGCAGAACGAGGTGGAGTACTATAAGGCCCTGGAAGAGCAGTACGACAGCCAGCGAGTATTGATCCACGATATCCGCAAGCATTTGGCCGCCCTGCGGGATCTGGCGGGAGAGCAGGGGGAGGCGGCCCGCTATATCACGGAGCTGGAGCGTTCTCCCGCCCTGCAAAACAGAGTGCGCTTCTGCGGCAGCCCCATTCTGGACGTGATCCTTTCCCGGTATGGGAAGCTCTGTCAGGAAAGCGGCGTTGGCTTTCTGGTAGATGTCCGCAGCCACTCCGTAGACCATTTGGAGCAGAGCGATGTGACCGCCCTGTTTGGCAATCTTCTGGAAAACGCCGTGGAAGCGGCACAGGGCGGTGAAAGCCCGTATCTGGAGCTGCTGGTGGATACCCGCCCGGGCGGCGCGCTGCTGATCTCTTTGGTGAATACCTGCGTTTCTCCCCCGGAAAGTGATGGAAAAGGAGGTTTTCTCACCCGAAAGCCCCACCGGGAGCGCCACGGCATCGGCCTGCGGAGCATAGCCCACACCGTGAAAAGGCACAACGGTACCCTCCGGCAGTATTACGAGGAAGAGACCGGGCTCTTTCATACCGTGGTCTTGCTGAGAGATAGAGCTGCCTGAAAAGCAGATCCTTTGAAAACCGATAAAAAACCACGGCCTTTGACCTGTTTCCGGTATTTGAGCACCGGCATTCCACAGCAAAGGTTTATTGGGGAAACAAAAAGGAGAGTGGGAAGTTATAATTCAGCCCTTAAGCTTCACTTATTTATATGAAGGGAAAAACTGCTCTTCGAGCAGCTCCCGCTGTCATGGCTGTGCCGTGACTGAGGGGACGTAACCAGCGATTCTATAGTAGTTTCTGCGTGTATCAGATCCCCTTCCCCCCCACCGGGACGTGCTCGCCGTCCGGAGGTTTCTGCAGACTGTGAAGCAGTCTGTTTTCCCTCTAACAAGTAAGGGAAGGCCTTCGCACTGCTTACTAATTGCTAAATTGGAATTTGCGGCGTACCGCTTATTTTCCTCCTGTCATTACTGAACAGACAAGCACAAAAAGCTATAGCTTTTTAACCTTGCTTTCCCGGTGAAGAATCTCGCCCATTTCCTTTCTATTCAGGAAATGAAGGACGAGATTCTTCGTCAAGAAAGCTATAACTTTCTGCGTTCCTCAGAATGACAAAAGCGAGAACTCGCCCCTCTCTAACGACTAACAACTAACAGCTAACGACTAGTTTGCTAAACTATAATTTATCATTTTTCCTGCGGTCGGGTCAGAAATCATTTTCCTGCACCAAGTAAGGGCACGAGTGGCTGCTGTGCCTCGCCGTTAAACCATCATTTACCGCTCTGCAATTTTTGTTTTTCCCTTGTCCTTCCCCGCGCCGGAGCAAGAAAGTCCTCGTCCACTGAAAACTGTTGATTTTCAGTGGGCGCTGTTTTATAATGGCCCTGCGGACAAATCGGAAATCAGAGGAGGGGTAGTATGCGGCGGGTCTTTTTACACGGCCTGGGGCAAACAAGTGAAGGCTGGAGAGAAGCTATTGTGAAATTGCAGACTGCCAAGCACTGCATCTGTCCTGATTTGGCTAATATCCTTCAGGGAAAAGAGGCAACGTATCAAAACCTTTATGAAGCCGTTTCGGCGATTTGCGATCAAACCGAGGAACAAATAGACTTATGCGGTTTATCTCTCGGTGGAGTATTGGCCTTGAATTATGCCATTGAGCGCCCCGAAAAGGTCCATTCGCTGGCCCTGATCGCTCCGCAATACAAAATGCCGAAAACCATGCTGAGGGTTCAAAATTTCCTGTTTCGATTTATGCCAAAATCCGCGTTTCAGCAGATGGGATTTGAAAAAGAAGCATTTATCCGGCTTTGCAAAACTATGATGAATTTGGATTTTAGCGATTCCCTCTCCAAAATCACCTGTCCCGCCTTGGTGATCTGTGGCGAAAAGGATCGCGCGAACAAAAAAGCCGCCGGAAAGCTGGCGGGCATTCTGGCAAACGCGGAACTGCGGGAGATCCCCGGGGCCGGGCATGAAGTGAACCTGGACGCGCCGGAAAAATTGTCCGAGGCTCTGGGTCGCTTTTATCATCGAGCAGGATAAGGTTCCCGTTTCACGCTCTTTTCCACAATCGCTTTTTCTGAAAGCGTCATAAAAAAGGGTAGGGCAAACCATTGCGGTCCGCCTTACCCTTAGCTTTTCTGCGGCAGGCTCTTCAGCCTCCTTTTATACAATGCGCACGGGGACGCCGTTTACCTCCACGCCCTCGCCAGCCCGGATCAGGATATACCTTGCCCCATCGATGATCCTGGTTTCCAGCAGGTCGCTTCTTTCCGGGTTTACCTGGATCTTTACATCGGGGGTGCATACCTCCAATTTCCTGTGATCCACCAGGGTTTGGGGGCGCAGGGCCAGCTCCGGCCCGAATTCCTCCGTGAGCTTTTTGCCGAAGGCCTCCACATGCTCTTCCGATACGCCGCAGGAACCCAGCACCTCCCGGACAGCCCGGTTGGAAAGCACCAGCGGCTCCTCTTCCTTGCTGTCTTTGTGCTCCTGGATCATTTCCCGCAGCCTGGTATCCACCGACTGCACCACATCATAGCTGCAATCTTCCGAAAGGGCCTCTACCATCACGGCGTGGAAGGTCTCCTTCTGCGTTGCCGCAGGCATGGGAGCTTCCAGGCGAAATACCGCGTCGATGAGCTCCGAGTGATTTTCCGCCGGATCTCTGGAATAGTACAAAGCGCTGTAAATATCGGCGGAGCGGTCGTGAAAGGCGGGAAACAAGAATCCCGCCTCGGGAGATGCCACCAGCCAGTCCGGCAGGCGGCTGCGGAAGGCGTTTTCCGGCACATCGTAGCTCAAGGCGGACTTTGTAGGCTTTACCGGGCAGAGCGCGCACAAAATATAGGAATAGACCTCCTGGGAAGCGTCCTCCTGCCGGGAGCCGTCCTTGGCGCGGTAAGGAACATCATAGGTCTCACAGGCCAGCAGGATCAAATATGTGCCCTCCGTGGAAAAGGAGCCAATGATCTGCTGAAAGAAGGTATGTACCGCTCCTTCGTCCCGCAAGGAGGATTCCCGCAGTGCCATCAAAAGCCTGTGCTCGTCGCTGTCCACCACCTGCTGGGTGGAAAAGGAAAGCTCCGCAAGGTTCCGCCCCGGCGTACCGGAAAGCACCCGGCGAAGCACCGCCAGCATTTCCTCGGTCTCCTCCTGGGGCAGGGTGGCAAGAGGCTGGTCGAATTCCGATACGATCTCCCGGCGCTCATTGACATAGCAGCCCCGGATATGGGTGATATTGCTTTTTTCCGAGCGAAAGCGGCGGCGGATCTCCGCAATTTCCTTTTCATTCATACACAAATTCCTTCCTTTTCCCGCCGCAAACCGGCGCTTTTCGCATTTTATCACGGCCCACGGAAAACCGCAAGAAGTTTTCCGCCGAAAATCTTCTTTTTTCTCCCAATTTATGTTATAATAACGATGGCAAGAAGCCGTCGTTATCTTGAAGAAGCTCTGAAACGCGCAGCGTTTCTCTTTTCCTTCGGAAAAGCACCGGACTTCTTCGGGTGAGATCATAGCTTATGGATACTGGATAAGGGTGTGTCTTTTCTTAACTCTTTTCAAAATCTGGCAGGAAGTATTTCATATCTGGTTTGGGGGTTTATGAGGATGATGCGGGCAGGGTTTGACAATGCGAAATACCGGGAGATGCAGTCCCGGCAGATTCAGGAGAGGATCGAGCAGTCCGGCGGAAAGCTTTATCTGGAATTCGGCGGGAAGCTGTTTGACGATTACCACGCTTCCCGGGTGCTGCCGGGCTTTGAGCCGGACAGCAAGGTGAAGATGCTGCTGGAGCTGAAGGATCAGGCAGAGATCGTGATCGTGATAAGCGCCTCGGATATTGAGAAAAACAAGGTGCGGGGTGACCTGGGTATCACCTATGATGTGGACGTGCTCCGCTTGATCGATTCCTTCCGGGAGATCGGGCTCACCGTGGGCAGCGTGGTGCTCACCCAATATGCCGCCCAGCCGGCGGCGGAGGCCTTTCAAAAGCGCCTGGAATCCCTGGGCGTCAAGGTGTTCCGCCACTATTCCATTCCCGGGTACCCCTCCAATATTCCCATGATCGTCAGCGATGAGGGCTTCGGCAAAAACGACTATGTGGAAACCAGCCGTTCCCTGATCGTGGTAACGGCCCCCGGCCCCGGCAGCGGAAAAATGGCCACCTGCTTAAGCCAGCTGTACCATGAATACAAGCGGGGCGTTCCGGCGGGCTACGCGAAATTTGAGACCTTCCCCATCTGGAACCTTCCCCTGAAGCACCCTGTGAATCTGGCCTATGAGGCCGCCACGGCGGATCTGAACGATGTGAATATGATAGACCCCTTCCACCTGGAAGCTCACGGCGTTACCGCCGTAAACTATAACCGGGACGTGGAGGTGTTCCCGGTGCTCAACGCCATGCTGGAAAAGATCGCCGGGGAATCTCCCTATAAATCCCCCACGGACATGGGCGTGAACATGGCGGGAAACTGCATCATAGACGATGAGGTATGCTGTGAGGCCGCCCGGCAGGAGATCATTCGCCGGTACTACAGCGCCCTGTGCGGCCAGCGCCGGGGCAGCGACAGCGATGAGACCGTATATAAGCTGGAGCTTTTATTGAATCAGTCCGGCATTTCGGCGGAAAGCAGGGCCGTGGTCACCCCTGCCCTGGAGCGTGCCGAGCAGACCGGGCTGCCCGCCGCCGCGATCCAGCTGCCGGACGGCAGGATCGTCACCGGAAAGACCTCCGAGCTGCTGGGGGCCTCCTCGGCGGCCCTGCTAAACGCCCTGAAGGCCCTGGGCGGGATCCAGAAGGATATCCACCTGATCTCCCCCATTATCATTGAGCCTCTGCAAAAGCTGAAAACCACCCACCTGGGCAGCGTGAATCCCCGGCTGCATACCGATGAGATCCTCATCGCCCTTTCCATCTGCGCCGCCACCAATCCCACGGCGGAGCTTGCCCTGCGCCAGCTTCCCAAGCTGCGTGGGTGCGAGGCCCACTCCACCGTGCTGCTTTCCCAGGTAGATGAAAATATCTTCCGCCGCCTGGGTGTAAATCTGACCAGCGAGCCCCAATACCAGACCAACAAGCTCTATCATAAGTAATAGTTAGCTGTGAGTTGTTAGAGAAGGGCGCGGCGGCAGTTGCACCGCTGGCACTCGTGAAACTGCTTGGTGCAGGGAACTGGTTTCCGACCCGACCGGCGGCAAGGTGCCGCGGCCATTCGGGAATCTTCTCTGTGCAGGAGGGCAGTTTTTGACCCGACCGGCAGCGAGCTGTTTCCTTTCCTCCTGTCATTCTGAATCGCCGGAGGCGGTGAAAAATCTCTCTCTTTGAGTTGTTAGTAGTTAGTCGTTAGAAAGGTAAGGGCGAGATTCTTCGTCACTTTGTTCCTCAGAATGACAGGTGGGAGGGCAGTGCGTTAAATTAGAATTTGCAGCGAGGCGCCGCAGCCACTCGTGAAGCTGACTGGTACGGGAAACCGGTTTTCAACCTGACCGCAGCCAAGCAGATAAATTGGAATTTAGCGAGCTGATGAATAGCACTAACCCCTTGCCTTTCTCGCCTGTCGGCTCGGTTGCTGTGCCCCGGTGGGGCACGCCCAGCAACGG
>CAJUTL010000053.1 GCA_910589395.1 uncultured Oscillospiraceae bacterium | reverse complement strand
GTTGTCAGCAGCCCGTTTCGCGGTCTGCGTGTAGTTCCTTGTAAACTGTACTTTACTTATGGATAAAGAACTTTTAATCCATTGATATCATCTTGCCGAAGTCTCCGCCAGGAAATAGAATTCTGCCGATTCTCCCAATTACCCACCATAACGGAATCTTTCTCGTACGCTCTGGGATTCTGAATATCACCTAATCCCACTGTATGCCCAGATTCATGCAAAAAAATCGAATATGCGTCCCAACGTCCTGCTTCTGCCCCGTTTGAAAATTTCTTACTAACATTAAAATTAATATCACTTTCCAGGACTAAATAGCTGGAATTGCTCCATCTAACTAAATTTACTGCAATTCTGTTATCTGTGGGAATGCTTTTCCTATAAACCAAGTTCAATCCATCTCTTGCCGCATTTGCCCCAAAATCAGACAGAGAATGGCGCACTGTAGGATTTCTTTGCATTAATGAGTGTCCACTCTCTTTATTCCATTGATAAAGAGCCTCGTTCATATGTGAAAAGGTAGTGCTTCCAAAATCCTCGTGAACTAAGTATTTGAGCGTTTCCGAAGTATTCAGGGATATTGTCGTGTATGGACGATCTTCATCATACAAATTGTACGCCGAAGCTTTTGGTGAAAAAGCTGTAATCAATAAAACTATTGCTAACAGGAAACCAGTTTTTTTCATTTTACTATTCCTTTTTTGTATTATCCTTTATGTTATAATATCAAACTTTCCAAAAAATGTCAATAAAACTATCACTTGTTTTCACCAATTTTTTAATATGTAGACAAAAAATCGAAGCGCCAACCCAAACAAAGATAGGTCGCTTCGATTTCACAGCGCATAGTTTCTGCGCAATAAAAGCCAAACACTGCTTAATCAGTTAAGAGAACCACTAAAAAGGCACAAGCATCTTGCGCAATGAAGAAGGGCGGTACTTTTCCGAAGGAAAAGTACCGCCCTTCTTCCAACGCAAAATCCGTTCCGGATTTTGCGTTTTACATGTCCCGGAACCTCTTGACCCTGCGCAGCTGTTTCTGCTTCCGGCGGTAGAGCAAAATCAGGATAATATACACAATGATCAGCGCTACGATCACCGCCATGATCACCAGGAACCAGGGGGCGCTGAGCACGGCCTGGCCCTGCTCCCACACATGGAGCGCTTCGCTTCTGTCCACCGATTCCGCCGCCACCAGGGGCACCGTGGCGATCACCTCCCCAGCATAGCTTAAGGAGGCGGTGCCGATCTGTTCTCCCTTGCGAACGGGGGCCTCCACGTTTTCGGGAATATCCGGCGTGATCAAAATGCTGGTGGAATTCACTTCCTTGGGCAGCATGACCGAGGCGTTTTCCCCCGCCGCCAGCAGCAGCTCGTCCTTTTTCCAGGCATATTTCAAATTGACCGAGCTCATCACGTCTCCCTGCACCGCCACTGTCTTTTTTTCCAGGCTGGTCAACGACCAGCGGAACAGAGTGGCACAGTCCAGCATTTCCCCGTGCAGATCGCAGAACGCGCCGTCCTCGTAATACATGGGGCTCCCCATGGCAATGGCGATATAGGTATAGCCATCGGCCGTGGCGGAGGCGGCAATGCAGTAGCCCGCTTCGTCCAGCGAGCCGGTTTTGATGCCTGTGGCGTACCGGTAATAATAGGACATGCCGGCCTCGTCTGCGTAATTGGTCAGCATTTTGTTGGTGGTGTTGGCCGTGCGCACCTCTTCGGAACCGATGGGTCTGTAATTATAGGCGGAGGTGCCTGTGATCTCGGTGAAATTCGGCAGGGTCATGGCGTATTTCGTGATGATCGCCATTTCCCTGGCGGTGGTATAATGGTTGGGGTTATGAAGGCCGTGGGCGTTGGTGAAATGGGTGTTTTCACAGCCCAGCTCCTTGGCCTTTTCGTTCATCAAATGAACAAAATAGCTTTTTCCAGTGTAGTCCGTGGGGTCGAAGGAGTTTTCCCCTTCCTCCCCGTCGTCTTCCCCGCTGTCGTCATCGTCCTCCCCCTCCGGCGCGGGAGAAGGGGAAGGCGTGGGCGCGGCGGCGGCCTCGCTTTCCAAAGCGGCCTGCTCCTCGGGGTACAGGGAATCCACATATTTTGCCAGGGTCAGGGCGGCGTTGTTTCCGCTGGGGACCATCATCAGATACAGCATATCTTTGCCGTTAAAGGATTCTCCCGGATACATGTCCGCCACAGAGCTTCCCGTGTTCATCAACTCCTCGTCCACGCTTTCCGGCATGGTGATCTGGGCGTTTTCGATATTGGGAATATTCTCATAGGCCACGATATAGCTCATGATCTTCGTCATGGAGGCCATGGGCAGCCTTTCATCGGCGTTCATGGCATAGGCCACCGTGTCCGTATCCAGATTCAGCAGGAACAGGGATTTGCAGTGGGGCTCCGTGTTGTCGTCTCCAATATCCCAGTTGAAGGGGAAGCCCTCGGCGGAAGCCGGAGCCGCCCACAGGGAAGCAAAAAGCAATATCGAAAGCAGCGCCGCTGCCAGCCGTGTATATTTTTTCATGAAAAGAACCTTCCTTTTCCCAAAAATCGCCTGTACGTTTCCGAATTTTTATAGTATACTGGGTACATGGAGCTTGCCCTTACGCCCTTCTCCAGCATCTAGCATCTAAGATTATACACGGTTCCAGCTCAAAAGAAAAGATTGAGTTTCTTAATATTTTTGAAAGCCGGTGAAAGCCTTGAAGCTGTTTCATACCTCAGACTGGCATCTGGGCAGAATGCTGTACGGCAGAAGCCTGCTCCCAGATCAAAGCTGGTTTTTTCAAGAGGTATTCCTCCCTGCGGTAGAGCGGGAAAAGCCCGCCTGTGTTTTGCTGGCGGGAGATATTTACGACAGGCAGATCGCCCCGCCGGAGGCTATCCGTTTGTTTGACTCCGTGCTTTCCCGGCTTGTGGAGCTTTCCTGCAAGGTCTGTGTGATTTCCGGAAACCACGACGGCGCCGACCGTATCACCTTATTGAAAACTGCTCTGCGGGGCAGCGGCGTGTATTTCTCCACCACCCTTTCCGACGCTTTTTCTCCGGTCCTGCTGGAGGAAAACGGGGAAAAGGTGCAGCTGTTTCTTCTCCCCTACTTCAACAGCGCCCAGGGCAGGGAATTTCTGGGGGACGATTCTCTGCGGGGAGAAGCCGCCTGCATGAAGCTTTTGATCGAGCAAATGCTTCCGCTGTTCGAGCCGGGAGCCGCCCATATTCTCGTTTCCCACTGCTTTGCCGCCGGGGCCATACCCTCCGATTCGGAAAGCAGCCTGTTTGTAGGCGGCGCGGGAGAGATCCCGCCGGAGCTGTTTTCTCCCTTTGACTATGTGGCCCTGGGCCACCTCCACGGCCCTCAGCGGGCAGGAGAAAAGGGAAGATATTCCGGCTCTCCCCTGAAATATTCCGTAGATGAAGAGCACCAGAAAAAGGGCTTTTGCCGCCTGGAATGGGACGGTGCTTCCCTTGCCGTGGAAGAAGTACCCATTACGCCGCTGAGAGATGTGCGCCGGATTTCCGGTTTGTTTCAGGAGCTTTTGGAGCAGGGGAAAAGACAGCCCTGCGAGGACTATGTGGAGCTGGTGCTGGAGGATAAGTCCCCTGTTTTCCTGGCCAGGGACAAGCTGCGCCCCTATTATCCCAATCTGCTTTCCCTCTCCAACCCCTGGGCGATCTCCGGGGCGGCGGGAGAACGGGCGGCAAGGCTGAAAGGGCAGGACGACCGAACCATCTTTTCCTCTTTTTTGCAGGACGTGTGCGGAACCCCCGCCGAGCCTGAGGAGCTTCAGCTGCTGCAGGAGCTTTTGGAGGAAATGGAATCCGGCCGGTAGCCAGACGGTGCAAATTTGCACCGTCTGGCTAACAAGCGTTCGGAACAGAAAGGAGGGCGGCCATGAAACCCATTCGCCTGCTGCTTCAGGCCTTCGGGCCCTATCCGGAAAAAACAGAATTGGATTTTACCGCCTTTGAGGAAGCCGGGCTGTTCCTCATTTCCGGCCCCACCGGTGGCGGGAAAACCGCCCTGCTGGACGCGATGAGCTTTGCCCTGTACGGCAGGGCCACCGGCGGCAGGCGCACCTTTGATTCCATGCGCTGTATGGCGGCGGAGGACGATACCCCCACCCTTGCGGAATACGATTTTTCCCTGGGAGAGAATATCTATCGCTTCCGGCGCACCCGGTATCTTCACATCAACCGAAACACCAAGGAGCCGGAATTTCGGGATTCTCACGAATGCTTTCTGCTGGAAAATGGGGAATTCCGGCTGCTGGAAAGCAAAAGCGAAACGGCGGTGCGCAATGTGGCCGAGGAGCTGCTCCACCTGACCGCGGAGCAGTTTTCCCAGGTGATCGTACTGCCCCAGGGGGAATTTTTGCGGCTGCTGCGGGCCAATTCCAAGGAAAAGGGGGAAATGCTGCGCACCCTGTTTTCCGCCGGGCGCTGGAAAGCACTGACAGATTCCCTGCTGCGGCGCACCAAGGCCTTGGAGGAACAGCTGCGGGAACTGGAGGCGAAAAAAAGCTCCCTGCTGCAAAAGGAAGCCCTGGAAACCACAGAAGCGTTGGAGCAAAGCATCACCGCCGCCGGGGAGCGGGAAGCCGCTCTGCGGAAAACCAGCGAAACCCTAACGAAGCAGTGGCAGGAGGCGGAGCGCCTGCTTCGGGCGGCGGAAGCCTGGGGCCAGCTGACCGCCACGCTGCGGGAGGCCGAAAAAAGCTATGAAGCCTCCAGGGAGCGCAAAACGCTTTTAGAACAGGAAAAGGATATCGCAAAGCAGCAACGTCAGCAGGCCGAAAAGCTTCGGGAAGAAGCGGTGCTTCAGGCCCGGGAAACCGCCCGCCTCACCGAACGCCGGGAAGAGCTGCGCCGTGCCGAAGACCTGAAGCGGCAGCGGGCGGCTGCCCAAAAGGCCCTGCGAGAGCTGCAAAGTGATTTGGAGCGGTGCGGCGCTCAAGAGAAAGAGCTTGCCGCACGCCTGGAAACGGGAAAGCTGTTTGTACAGCAGTGCCAGGCCGCCGCGGGGCTTCTTCCCCAGCTGCTGGAGCGGCGAAGCGTTCTGGAAAAAACACAGGAAGCCTACCGGGAGCTTTTGGGGCGCAAAGAGTCCCTGCAAAAAACGGAAGCAGAGCTGGCGGCGCAGAAGCAGGAGGCCGAAAAGCAAAGAGTTCTCAGTGAAACGCTGACCGGGCAACTGGAGCACCAGGAAGCGCTGGCCCGCCGCAACGCCGCGCTGGGCCTGTCCCAGGGCCTTCGGGAGGGAGAGCCCTGTCCTGTCTGCGGCAGCCGGGAGCACCCCGCCCCGGCCCAGGGCAGCCGGTCCCTTCTTCGGCAGGAAGAGCTGGAGGCCCTTCGGGCCGGAGAAAGGGAAGCACGGCAAAAAGCATTGCAGGCTATTGCCCTGCAGCGCTCCCTGGAAGCCCAGCGGGAAAGGGCCCTTCAAAGCCTTCAGGAGCAGGAGCGCCTTTGCGCCGCCCTGCCCCTTTCCCCGGAGCAGGCAGAACAGGAGGTTGCCGGGCTCACCGGAAAGCTGGAGGAAGCGCAGAAAAACGCCGGCCTTTTGGAAAAAGCTCAGGCCCGCCTGGAAAAGCTGATCGGAGAAAAGGAGCTGCTCACAGCGCGAAAAGCAAAACAGCGGGAAGAAGCCTCCGCCCTGGAAGCCAGGGAAAAAGAGCTTACACACCAAACAGCGGAAGCGGAACAGGCCCTTGCCGGGCTGACCGCCGCCGGGCTGGAGCAGGAGCTTGCGCAAAAGGAAGCCCGCTATAAAAAGCTGGAACAGGACGCCGCCGCTTTGCTCCGGCAGGCCGAAGCGCTGGAAGGAGAACGGCAAAAGGCGGAAACCACCCTGGCCCTGGCCCAAGCCGCCCTGGAAAAAGCGCGGCGAGAGGCGGAGGCCTTTCAAAAGCCCTGGGAAACCGAGCCCGAGGCAGAAGCTCTGCGGCAGCGGGAAGCGGCCCTGCGGGAGGAACGCCTGCGGTGTTCTGAGGAGCTGGGAAGCGCCGTTCAGCTGGCCGCCTCCCTCCGCGCCACACTGCAAACCATACGGGAGCTGGAAAAAGGCTCTCTGGGGCTGGAAAAGAAATACAGCCGCACCGCCCGGCTTTCCAAAGCCCTTTCCGGAAACAATCCCCAGAAGCTGCCGATTTTGCAATATGTGCTCAGCATCATGCTGGAGGAAGTGCTGGTCAGCGCCAACCGCTTTTTCTCCACCCTGAGCCGGGGACGGTACGCCCTGCGGCTGATGGAGGGGCCAAAAGGGGGAAATTCCCTGAGCGGGCTGGATCTGGAGGTGCTGGACGGCTCCTCCATGCTCCCCCGCTCCATCGAGACCCTGTCCGGAGGAGAACAGTTTTTGGCCTCTCTGTCTCTGGCCTTCGGGCTGTCCGAGGTGGTGCAGAACCATTCCGGCGCGGTACGGCTGGATTCACTGTTCATCGACGAGGGCTTCGGCTCCCTGGACGGGGAAACGCTGGACACCGCCATGAAGGCCCTGGAAATGCTCCAGGGCGGCGGACGGCTCATCGGCATCATTTCCCATGTATCAGAGCTGAAAAATCGGATCCCCTGCAGCATTCAGGTGACCAGAACTCCCTCCGGCGCTTCCCGGGCTGCGGTCAAGTTTTGAGCCGCCAGCTGCGGATACAATAAGCAATGAGGAATGAAGGGGAAGGACAGAGTTTAATAAATTGGAATTTAGCGGCGAGGCGCTTTCTTTCCGTCTGTCATCCTGAGCAAAAGCAAAGCAAGCTTTGCTGCCGCGAAGGATCTCGTCCTTTGTCCTTTTCTCCCGGAATTAAGGGCGAGATTCTTCGTCTCTTCGTTCCTCAGAATGACAGCGGGAAACTGTGTGTTAAATTATGATTTACCGTTTTTCCTCCAGCCCTCCATTGCTCATTCCTCATTGCTAATTTCTCATAAGAAAGGATGTTTTTTATGAAGGTCACTTTCATTCAGCACAGCTGCTATTTTGTGGAGCTTTCCTCCTGCTGCCTTCTGTTTGATTATTATGAGGGAAGCGTTCCCGAAACCGATAAGCCCCTGTATGTATTCGCCAGCCACAGCCATGGCGACCATTTTTCTCCCGCCGTTTTTTCTTTCCCCCGGCAGGGAAAAGAAACCTTCTATCTCCTTTCCGATGATATCTGGGAAAGCCGGGTGCCGGAGGAAAAACGAAGCCATACGCTGTTCGTGTCTCCTCACAGAACCTATGAGCTCGGCAGCTTGAAGGCCGCTACCCTTCGTTCTACTGACGCGGGCGTTGCCTTTCTGGTGCAGTGCGAAGGAAAGCTTCTCTACCACGCGGGAGATCTGAACTGTTGGGTGTGGGACGGCGCGCCCCGCTTTCAGAACGACCAAATGACACGGCAGTACCGTCAGGAGCTGGAGCTGCTTTCCGGCAAAAAGATCGATGTGGCCTTCGTTCCCCTGGATCCCCGGCAGGAGGCTGACTTCGACCTGGGTATGAAATACTTTTTTGAGGCCGCTGGCGCGGAGTATGTGTTCCCCATGCACATGTGGGGCGACACCTCCGTTGTGCCCCTGTTCAAATCCACGCCCGGCTATGAGGAATATGCCCGCCATGTGATGGACGCGCGGGAGCCGGGACAGGAATTTATCTTGGAGGACTGAATCCTTTTTTCCGAAGTCCATTTTCTGAAAATAGTGCAAGAACAAAGGAAAGCAGGGGAAGAAAAGCTTCCCCTGCTTTGTTATACTACAGCCAGAAAGGGTTCCCTTCAAAAATCGCTTTGCTTCATCGTGGCGCCGTTTCTCCTGTATTCGCCTGGCGGAATGCCGAAATGCCTGCGAAAGGTGCGGTTAAAATACGGCACATTGTGAAAGCCGGATTCCAGTGCCACCGAAAGAATGCTCTGGGCGGTGGTCACCAGCAGCATGGCCGCGTGCTTCAGCCT
This sequence comes from uncultured Oscillospiraceae bacterium, assembly GCA_910589395.1. Taxonomy (GTDB): domain Bacteria; phylum Bacillota; class Clostridia; order Oscillospirales; family Acutalibacteraceae; genus Acutalibacter; species Acutalibacter caecimuris_A. The sequence continues at coordinate 5,668 of CAJUTL010000053.1, read as the reverse complement.
GCGCCGGATCAGATATTCCGACGCCGTGCAGCCCATCAGGGAGGAAAACAGACCGGAAAAATAATTGGGGTTCATGTGCACCGAAGCTGCCAGCTCGGCAAGGGTAAGTTCCTCCTGAAAACGTGCTTCCATCAGGCTCAGCGCCGGGGCCAGACGGGTTCTGCCCGTCTAGAAAAGCAAAATCTGCTCCCCATAGCCCTCCGTTTGCGCAAAGCGCCGGTACACCAGGGCCAAAAGCTTCATAAGATCAGATTTCAGCACCATGCGATAGCCCACAGCCTGCCCCACCCACTCCCGGCGCATCTCTTCCAGCAGAGCTTTGATCTCTTCCGTCACAAGGCTTTTCCCGGAAAGCCGATGGCGAAACCCGGGCTTCCACTCATAGAAGGCCCTGATATAGCTGTAATCCTCGCTGTTTAAAAGCACCAGATCCGCGTCGAACACGATCACCAGCAGCTTCAGCCTGCCGTCCTCGTTTACCGCCCGGTGATATTCCAGGTTGTTGATGATAAAAACATCTCCCGGAAAAATGGGATATTGATCGTCCCCAATGAGATAGCGGCCTTCTCCCTCCAGACAGTAATTGATCTCCAGGCTGTGATGGTTGTGCATGACCGCCCTGCCGCTTTGCTCTTCTTCCCGGGAAAACCCGCTGCCGATCGAAACAACAAGTGGAAAATCCTCCTGGATCTCCAGCGCTTCCGTAATGTATTTCATGCCGCTTCCTTTCTCTCTTATCCGGAAGCCTTTTCTCCCCAAAGGGGAACCGCCTTTTCTAAAAAGAATAGCCGCAAGCTGAAAAAAAGTCAATTCTTTTTCACTAAAATTTTGATCGATGGGAGGACTTAACCATGCTGTACACAGACCACTGGAACGAGATCAAAACCCGAATGGCCGCCTATTGGCAGCGGGAGCCCATGGAGCGCTGCTGTGCGGGCATCATTGTGCCAAAGCCGGGCTATACCGACTTTGGAGAGGTACATTTTTATTTTGACACAGAGCAGGACGACGCCATGCACCGCCGCCGCTTTCAGGGCCAGGAATACCTGTGGGAGGCCATTCCCTGCCTGTTTCCCTATTTCGGCACCTCCGGCGTTGCGGAGTACGCCGGAAGCGAGCCGGTCTACGCACCGCGCACCACCTGGTTTGAGCCCTGCCTGGACGAGCCGGACGCGGAGCGCGTCAGCTTTTGCCGCCCGGAAGCCTTTCGGCGGCAGAAAGACGCCATTACAAGGCTTCTGGAAAAATCTCATGGGGACTATGCCGTTTCCGTGACCGATAACTGCGGCATCGCCGATGCTCTGGCGGCCCTGCGGGGCAGTGATAATCTGCTGATGGATATGGTCACCGACCCGGAATTTATTTCCCGGGGAATTCAAAAGCTGATGCCCATTTACAAGGAGACCCAGGAGGAGCTTTTCTCCCTGACCTATGAAAATAACGAGGGCTCCATTCTTTCCTGGATGCACCTGTGGGCCCCCAGCCGGTGCGCCCAGATGCAGTGCGACCTGAGCGTGATGATCTCAAACGAGATGTTCAACCGCTTCATCATGCCGGAGCTTCAGGAGCTTACCGAATTTCTGGATTACCCGGTCTATCATTTTGATGGGCGGGAGCAGATCCGCCATCTGGATTCTCTGCTTTCCCTGAAAAAGCTTCGGGCCATTCAGTGGACCCCCGTTGTGGGCCAGCCCCCGACCTCCGAATTTATCCCCCAGCTGCAAAAGATCCAGAAGGCCGGGAAAAACCTGGTGCTGTTCCCCCAGGCGAAGGAAGTGGAAAAGCTGCTGGACAACCTGAGCAGCCGGGGCCTGCAAATGGTCACCGGCGTCAGCACCATGGAGGAAGCAAAAGAACTGCAAAAAATCATTCTGACCCATTCCAGGGACAGGGGGTAACGTGGCGGAAAGAGGCTCGTAAGCGGAAACTCCCGGAAGCTCCAACAGGTTTTCGGGGAAATACCCGCTGTTTCCCGGTAAGTCTGAAAACACGTGCGAGCTCAGACTGGCAACTGCCAGCACTGCTCTTATCTTTCTTCAGATAACAAAAAAGCCAGAAGTACGCCCTTTCGGGTATACTTCTGGCTTGTAAAAGAAATTATATTTGGCTTCGAAATTTTTCAGCAGGGGACAAAACCACAGCTTTAATCTTCAGCAAACCAACCTTTGTTTTCCTTATGACTCCTATCCAAAATAATATCAATGACTTTCGAATACTCTTCCCAAATCTCCTCCATCTCTTCCTTCGTTTTTTGATCTGCCAGGGTATAAAGAAGAGTTCGTGCTTCGTTTACCGTCATGTCTTCATGAAAATATTTGTTCATCCTTTTCCTCCTTTCCTTAGAAAAAGCAGTAATCAGTACCTCACATTAGAATACAAGACTTTTTCGATATCGGAAAAAAGCACAGTGGGCCTCTCCAGTGTACGGCCTGTTTCATCTACAACATCAAGAATGAAGGTTTCTTCGTTTAATACGTCCGATATCTTCCCGATCCGTCCGTCTCTCAGCCGCACCACATCAAATTTATTTGCCATAACACTATCAATCACTTCCCGGAAGGGCTTTCCATCCACGATCCAGTGGTCCAGCAAATCATCGAGACTTGAAAAGTCAAAGGTATTCTCTTCGGAATCCCAGGTACAAAACAACTGGTCCTCAGGACAACAAACAGAGTATTGAATATCTCCTATCGTAAAGGCCGGTTCGTTTATCATTAAAAAGAGTTCTATTTGACGTTTCTCCATATTTTATCTCCCTCCTAATAGATCCGCGTGCTCAATACGTTCTTGATCTGTAAGTTCTCTTATCATCCGGGACTCTATTTCGCCTTTAGAATTCCAGGAAAAGGTATGTGCATGCTCTCCGTTTTTTCCAAACTGATGCTGATCAAAACGATTATGAGGCCCAGGATGTATCTGAGTATCAAATTTCCCCTCTCCATCATAAATTGTACGATCTATCTGGAAAGTGCCGTTTCTAAAGTTTGTTTGAGTTTCCAAAACAGCATAGGGCTTATACCGTGAAGGAGTGGTCATCTTTCCCAAAGGCTTTCAATCGTCTGTGACTACTATGGTACCATTTTCATTATAATGATATCCAGTATATTTTTCAACCTCTTTTCCGTTATTGCTGAATTCCTCCTCGGTTTTTGGCAACTCAAGCATTTCTCCTGAAGAGGACTCGTCTTTTTGCAGTAAATCCTCCTCACCATCGTCAAGCAAATCCGGAAGTTGGAAAGTCTCCTCCCAGCCATTCTCGAGAAGATTTCCATTTGGCCCGGAGTCAAGCTCTGGCGTGTATCCGGTCTTTTCGGAAATCCCCTTCAGGGAATACCCGTTACTTTCCAGCAGATACTGCGAAGTTTCCGGGCTGAAGCCTTCGGTCTTCAGAATATGGTAGGCCTGCTGTGCCGAGGGGCGAGCCAGAGCGTTTTCCATGGAAAAGCCGTTGTTTCTCATCAGGCCCTGGAACACGCTTTGCTCCAGGCCCACCCTTCCCAGCGTGGTGGAAAGAGGCTCGTAAGCGGAGGCTCCCGGAAGCTCCAACAGGTTTTCGGGGAGATACCCGCTGTTTCCCGGTAAGCCTGAAAACACTTGCGAGCTCAGGCCGGCGCCGGTTCCCGCCGCCGGGGGAGACTCCAGCAGGTTTTCCGCGAAATATCCATTGCTTTCCAGCACCTCCTGAATCATTTGCGGACTTAAACCTGCGGACTGTAAGGCAGTATAGGCCTCCTCTACTGAGAGCCCGCCGGGCAGGGCGGGATTCGATAGATTCGGGGAAGCGCCTCCCTGCTGCCAAGAAAAGCCGCCGTTTTGCGCCGTTCTTGACAGCTGGGATAATTTTTCCAGCAATATTCCCCAGGCCATGCCTTCTTTCCCCTGCCGCTGGGTATCCGCATTTTCCCCAGATAACAAAAAAGCCAGCAGCACACCATTTCTGGTATACTGCTGGCTTCCGTAATATTATTTTGTAAACCCATTTCCGGGAATACAGCTACACGGATTTTTTAAGTACTCCATTTCCCGTTTGTACTTTTCGACTCTGGCAAAATCCTTCTCTGTAGGAATGGGAATTCTCCCTAAATCAGAATTGTGGCGTAGGTCGGAAAGCTTTACCGCTGTGGCAAGGGAATCACTTTTGATCCGTGCAAGATATGCTTCCCTTGGCTCTCCTTCTCTGTGAGTAAGGCAGTCCACCGCCTGAACCACACGCTGGGAAAAGCCCTGCTTCAGAAGCTCTTCCAGAGTGATCAGCGTGTCCTCCACCACATCGTGAAGCAGCGCGACAACCTGTTCTTCCTCCGTTTCCAGCGCTTCCGCCACCGCAACAGGGTGGTTGATATAAGGGGAACCGCCTTTGTCTGTCTGCCCCTTATGGGCGGCGGCTGCCAGCTGATGCGCTTTCCAGACCTCTTTGGATTCGAGCAATAATTTCATGTAACTGCGCCTCCGTGATTTCTTCTACCTCGATATCTCCTGTGTAGATTTGAAACAATTCTACATTATATTCCCAAACGCCTGTCAAAAAATTGTATTTTTCAAAGCCTGTTTCACATTCGCGACATACACGCCAGCATTCCTCCAGCGTTTCTCCGGGATAAAGTATTGCGAAATATTTCACTAGTAATCACCTGCCTTTCAAAGTATCAAACGGTAAAATTTTGTCCACACCTTTCGGCGTTTCTAAACATTGAGTGAGAGCTTGCATTTGACGTTTAAGCTCAGCTTTTCTCGTTTCGCTTGTACCGACCTTCCTTAACTCTTCGTAAAGAACATGAGTTTTATTCTTTACTTCTAAACTCTCCGGAGTATGGAACTGCAACTCAAAATGAAAACCATCCGGCGTTGTTATTACGGTATTTACCCCACGATACGAAGAGTAAACATTTGAGAGGCTATTCTTTACTCTGCTAACAGTATAGCCTGACTGCTCAAGATTGTAAATGGTTTGGTAGTAAACATCAGTAAAGTTATCAGGTTCCGCTAACATTGTATATCTTACCGTGTCATACATTCTAGAAGTCGCATATTGGTATGCCTCTTCGTACCCAACGTCCGGGTGCAGCATTGTGTATTCGTAAGCCTCACTGTTGACTTTTCTCGCAAATGATTCAGGTGTTTTAATTCTATATTCGAGTCCTGATAGTTCTCCACCGGAGAATTTTGCTACATCTTGCAGAGCTTTTGTAATACTTACTTCTTGTGAAGAGGCTTTCGCATAGAAATCCTTTGCCACAGAACTCATAGTGTCAAAAGGCGCGTCAAATTCCTCTCCTATTCCATTTGCAGCTTGATCCCATAAATCAAATTTCTCGTTTTCTATTTTCGGAATATCAAACCCTTGACTTTGCAGCAAGTCCTCCCCACCATCGTCAAGCAAATCCGGAAGGTGGAAAGTCTCCTCCCAGCCATTCTCGAGAAGATTTCCATTTGGCCCGGGCTCAAGTTCCAGGGAGTATCTGGCCTTTTCGGAAATTCCCTTCAGGGAATACCCGTTACTTTCCAGCAGATACCGCGAAGTTTCCGGGCTGAAGCCTTCGGCCTTTAGAATATTGTAAGCCTGCTGTGCCGAGGGGCGGGCCAGGGCGTTTTCCATGGAAAAGCCGTTGTTTTTCATCAGGCCCTGGAACACGCTTTGCTCCAGGCCCACCCTTCCCAGCGTGGTGGA
>CAJUTL010000052.1 GCA_910589395.1 uncultured Oscillospiraceae bacterium | reverse complement strand
GCAACCGAGCCGACAGGCGAGAAAGGCAAGAAGTTAGTGCTAATTATTAGTCCGCTAAATTCCAATTTACCGAACTAAGCCCTTAAAATTTCTCATTGCTCATTCCACCTTCAAAGCCTTCTTCCCGGCCTTACGGCTGAAACGCAAGCTTTGCTTTGCGCAACGCCAATACAACTACCGGCAGCAAAACCAGCTGGATAATGATACCCGGCAGCGCGGTGACGAAGGAGGCGGTGAACCACATTTCCAGGGAATACTCTCCAGCCCGGAAGATCAGGGCGTTCACCGCGCCATAGACCACTCTGCCGATGAGCATGGCGCCTATGAGAGAGAGATACACGTTGGCAATTTGAGAACCGGTGCGTATCACCAGAATCAGCAGTCCGGCCGCAAAGCCGTATACGGCCAGCTCGCAGATCATGCTGGGCAAAACCGCCGCCGGGGGCATTGAGGTGATCAGGCTGGACAGCAGCGGCGTCAGGATTCCGCAGGCAAGTCCATAGGCTGGGCCGCAGAGCAGGCCGCAGAGCAAAACCGGCAGATGCATCGGCAAAATGGCGCTTCCGGCATTGGGGATCCCGTGCACCGCCACAGGCAGCACGATCCCCAGCGCCACACAAAGGGCGGCGATCACCATTTCCCACACATACTTTCTTGTTTTTGACATAGCTACATTCACTTTCCTTTCTTCCAAAAATATGCAGTCAAAAAAGCCGCGAAAACAAGGCCCCTTCCCTGGGACGCCGCTTGCCTTCGTGGCTTTTCTTTTCTTGACTGTGCCAGTGCCTGAACCGGATCTCTGCTTCCCCTTCTGGGGAGCTTTCAGCCGCTTGGCGGCCTTTGACCGTGATTTCAAAGCACCAATATTTTAGCAAATAGCAGCAGAGCCTGTCAAGCGTTTGCTTTGTGAAATCTTTTGCCGCTCTACGTCAACACACGTGTTAGCTCAGTTTTTACAAGTAATGACCGTCACATCTCTGTGCAGCTGAAGCACGGAGGCAGGAACGTGCGGTGTGATCTCACCATACATGGCCTTCTGAATGATCTCCTTCTTGTCTGCTCCGGCGATCAGGAGAATGCGGGAGGCCTTCATAATGGTGCCGATGCCCATGGTAATGGCCTTGGTGGGAACATCTTCAACACGGTCAAACAAACGGGAGTTGGCCTGAATGGTACTTTCCGTGAGATCCACCTGGTGCACATACCGGGGGAAGCTGTCGGTGGGCTCATTAAAGCCAATATGCCCATTGTGGCCGATCCCCAAAAGCTGCAAATCAGCGCCGCCCAGGCTGTCTACCAATTTTTCATAGCGCTCCGCTTCCTTCTCTATATCCGGGGCGGAGCCATCGGGCAGATAAGTATGCTCCTTATGGATATTCACATGATCGAACAAATGGGTATTCATAAAATAGCGGTAGCTTTGAGGATTCTCCGGGGTCAAACCGCAGTATTCGTCCAGATTTACCGTGCGCACCTTGGAAAAATCCAAAATTCCCTTTTCACAGTTCTTCACTAACTCCTGATAGGTTCCGATGGGAGAGGAACCTGTGGCAAGGCCCAGCACGCAGTCCGGCTTCAAGAGGATCTGCGCTCCGATGATACCGGCGGCAAGGGCGCTCATTTTTTCATAGCTTTCTGTTTCCAGGATTCTCATAATTTTCCCGATTCCTTTCGCTTTGTTATTTTAAGGCAAGACTTCGCCTTCGATCCTACTACCCGCTTTTTCCCCGGCAGCTGGGCCAGGATCACAGCGCCGAACACCAGCACACAGCCCAAGAACTCTCTTGGCAGCAAAACGTCCCCTAACACCACCCAGCCTGCCAGCACCGCAAAAACAGATTCCAGGCTGAGGATCAGGGAAGCCACCGTGGCCTTCGTGGTCTTTTGCCCCAGGATCTGAAAGGTATAAGCCACACCGCTGGAAAGCACGCCGGTATACAGCAGCGGCCCCCAGGCGCTGAGCAGATCGCTCCACCGGGGCTCTTCCAAAAGCAAGGTCGGCACAAAAGAAAGCAGACCAGCCACAAAAAATTGAATGCAGGAAAGCGCAACTCCGTTACAGTGCCGCGTGGCACGTTCCACCGCCAGAATATGAAAGGAGAAAAACAGAGAACTGACCATGACCAACAGATCTCCGGGCGCAATGGAAAAGCTTTCTTCCCCAACACTTAAAAACCAGATCCCGGAAAACGCCAGAAGCACTGCCACCCAAAGCTTTCCATCAGGCCGTTTGCCGGACAGGCATCCCAGCACCGGCACCAGCACGATATAAAGGGCTGTCAGAAAACCTGCTTTTCCAGAGCTGACTGTCTGCAGCCCTGTCTGCTGGAAAAGACTGGCTATTCCCAGTAAACTCCCGCAAAGGAGGCCGTTTTTCCACAGCGGCGCATACCGCTTTCCAAGAGAGTATTTTATTCCCGAAGATCCCTCTTTCTCCCCTTTTCTTTCCAGGCGAAGAGAAATCAGGGCGGCGGGCAGCAGAGCAATGCCACCGATCAGACTTCGGGCCGCGTTAAAGGCACAGGGCCCCAGACGCTCCATTCCCACGCTTTGGGCCACAAAGGCGGTGCCCCAAATAAAGGCCGCCAGTCCCAGAAATATCCCGCCAAGGGGAAATTTACGCTTATCCAGGCAGACCCTCTCCTTCTTCCAAGGGCTTTCCGGCTTCTCCGCTGTCTCTGGTCAGATTTTTCATCCAGTTATAGCGGTTGATTTTTACCAGGGCCACAAAGCATTTCAAGATCTGGTCGCACTTCAAAGCGGCGAATACCACCCAGGGAGCCGCGCCCAAATATTGGCAGAGCAGCGCCGAGGGCAGCACCACCAAAAACACAAACACAGTGTCCATCTTAAAGACAAAGGAAATATCGCCCCCGGATTTCACCAAGCCGAAAAGGCACGGCATCTGGTAGCAGGAGCCGATCACGGTAACAGACATCACGTTGATAAACTGCCGGGAGAAAGCCTGTGCCTCCGGGCTGGCATTGTAAAGCCCAATAAAGCCGTCCCGGAACAGGAACACTACCCCGCCGGAGATCAGGCCCACAATGAGAAACAGCATTTGCACTGTTTTAGAATATTCTTTCATCAGGTCATACTTCCCGGCCCCCACAGTCTTGCCGGTAATGATCCCTACGGCGGAAGCAAGCCCGGTGACCCATACATAGATCAAATTGTGAAGCATACCGGAAATACTGGTAGCGGCAATGACTCCGGCGCTGTAAGAGCCCAGGATCTTTGTGTTCGCCAGCATATTGACGGACCACACCACCTGGCCGCCGATAATGGGCAGCCCATAGCGCACAAAATCCTTTAAGAGCTGCCGGTCTGTATGAAGCAGATCGCGAAAACCGAAGCGCAGCTTTTTATCTACCGCGAATACATAGATCAGGCTCACCAGCATCTCCAAAATACGGGAAATCAGCGTGGCAATGGCAGCGCCCCGAACTCCCATGGCCGGAAAGCCCAGCTTACCAAAAATCAACAGATAGTTCAGGGAAATATTGACTACCAAGGTCATCAGGGATATGTACAGGCCGATCTTCGCCGTTTCTACACTGCGCATGGAGGCGATCATCACCTGGGCCACACAAAAGAACAAATAGGAAAAACCCACGATCTGCAAATAGGCCGCGCCCTCTTTGATCACCCCGGGCTCGGAAGTGAAGATCCGGATCAAAAAATCAGGAAACAGTGCCGCCGCAAGCGTTGTAACGATCCCAACGCCCAAGGCAAATTTCATTCCAACGGATACTACCTTACGAATGCTTCCCGTATCTTTTTTTCCCCAATACTGAGCCGCCAAAATCAGGATCGCGCCTTCAATGCCCGCTACAAACATTTGCAGCACCGTTTGCATCTGGTTCCCCACATATACGCCGGAAATGGCGTTATCCCCCAGAGAGCCGATCATCAGATTATCCGCGAAATTCACCGCGAAGGTGATCAAATTTTGCAAAGAGATCGGAATCGCCAAGGTGATAAGGCTTCGATAAAACGTTTTATCCTTTGTAAAAACTGACATACCCTTCTCCTTTTCCCCACAGAGCAAAAGTCTCTGTGAGGCCATTATACACTACCCAAAAAGCAAAGTAAAGCGGCATTTCACAAAAGGAAACGGCCCTGAGAAATCTCTCAGCGGCCGCTCTTTGCTTTTGTGGCTATACTGCTGAAATCCGGCTTTTTAGGGAAGACAAAAGCCCATCACGTCATTCCGCATTCTTGGACTTCGCATCCTTGGCATAAAGCTTGCGCTGGGTTTCGGCATCGGCAATTCCCGTTTCCTCCAGGCCGTTTGCCTGCTGGAATTCACTGACACACTGGGCGGTATACTCCCCATAATGTCCGTCGTATTCTGTATCCAAATACCCCAGCGTATCCAGCCGGGTCTGTAATTTCAGTACCTCTTCGTTTTGGTCGCCCTGCTGAAGGGTCTCATAATTGGTGGTATCTGTCTCCAGCCCGGAGCTGGCCATCACAGAGCTTACCGCCGATTCGATCCCGGAGGTAGGGTCTGTCACTGTCATGGAATTATTTTCCAAAAGCTCCGGGAAGCAGGCGGCACTGATCTCATAAGCGCTGGTCACGATCGTGCGTCCCTGCCACTCCATCAGGCTGGGCTCCAGCTCAAAGATCTTGTTATTTTGTACCGCCTGAAAATTTTCAAAGCGCTGATCCTGCCGGATCTGCTCCGCAAGGCCCGGCACACAGAAAATCGTATCGGGATTTGAAATTCGCAGGCTCTCGAAATCGTAGGAACCGCCGCTGAGGCTTTTGAACACGTTGGTCACACCGGCATAGCTCATAATGACACTGCCAAACATGTCCCCGGTCACGGCCGAGCCGTTTAAGTCGTATAAATAGCAGGCGGTAGCCACTTTTTCCTTGGGAACAATGCGGTTGATATCGTCCAGAGTGGTGAAAATGCCCTGAGCGCCCTGCACTCCGGCCTCTTCTCCCGCACCGCCGCCGGCAAAGGCCAAAGCGACTTCAGCATACAGCCGCTCAAAATCCTCCCGATCCGTAGCGGGAGTCAGGGCCAGCATGGGAATATTGGCGTCACGCAGCGCGTTCGCCATATCGTCGCTGAAGGAATCTGCCAGCACCAGGTCGGGGGACAGGCCGATCACCGCCTGAGGATCTCTGCCGTCTATTTTTGTCAAAGAGCGCAAACTTTCCTGGGTGCATTCCTCACTGCCCGCCGCCAACTGGGTCTCATACCCCAAAGCCAACAGCACATCAGCCAGGCTGGGAGACAGCACTACCGCTTTCTGGGGCTTTCCGGAGATCGTCACGCCGCCTACCTCCACAGGGTATTCACCGACGGCGGTTCCCCCCTGTACCATATCCTTCACCTGAGAACAACCGGCAAAGGCGCATATAAGCAGCACGCACAATACTGCAGCAATGATTTTTCGCTTCATCGGAAATCAACTCCCTTTCCGTGAAAATGAATTGCTCCGCCAAAAGGCGAAACAATCCTGTCGAATTTTTCGTTTACCTGTCATATTGTACCCTCAATCCCCCATATGTGTCAACCTTTTGCGGAAAATACTTGACTTTTTCACCCTTCCGGGCTAGAATAACATCGTTGTCTCTTCCGAAAAAAGAGGCAAAAGCTCTGTTAAAGAGGAAAGCAAAAAAGCTTTCCAAAATAATCCGGAAGCGTATCGAAGTGGTCATAACGGGACTGACTCGAAATCAGTTGTACCTCACGGTACCGTGGGTTCGAATCCCACCGCTTCCGCCAGCAGCGTGACGCTGCACTTAATTCGCGCACTCAGGCTTGCTGGGCGCGCGAACTTTTTTCCGCGCCGGTATATCTTTTTCGTATCCACTTCACAGGATTTTTCTGCATTTTTAACTACGGTCCTTCATCGCTATCCTTTTTGCATCGGAACTACAAAAACGACAAGCTTCACTAGAGGCTTGTCGTTTTTACGTATGCAAAAGCAAAAAACCGAAGTGCCATTGCGTTGGACTGCTGCTTTTGAGTTAAAGCTCCAGGAAATCTCTGCGGTAGGAGACGCCAAAGGCTTCCGCAAGCTCCTGCAGCTCCGTGTCCCTGATAGTGTTTTTTCGGGGAAGGTGGGCGATCTGCATATAGATCTGGGCGGCCTTTTCCACAGTTTCGATCAGGCCGAAGGTCTCGTCCATGGTTTTACCCGCGCCGTAAATGCCGTGCATGCCCCAGACCACCAGGCGAAATTCCTTCATTTTTTCGGCGGTGGCTTCCCCAATGGCGTTGGTGCCGCAAAGCATCCAGGGCAGCACGCCGACGCCATCCGGGAAAACAACGATGCATTCGGTGCACATTTCCCACAGGGTATGGGTGAATTTCTTTTCGTCCAGCTCGTGAATAAAATTCATGGCCAGCGTATAGGTGGGGTGGCAGTGCATGACCACCCGGTTTTCCGGATCGATGCTCAGGCGCGCCATGTGGCTCATCAGGTGGGCGGGCAGCTCGCTGGTAAACCTGCCGCCGTCTCCATAACCCCAGAGCAGCTGGGCGGTTTTGCCGTCTTCCCCGATCCGGATAATGCCCAGGTTATTTTCCGGATCATCGTTTATATTCTTAAAATATTTTCCCGTACCGGTGACAAGGAAGAGCTTGCCGACTAAGGGCTTTGCCTCAAATCCGATGGGGATCTCCCGGAGCACACAGTTCAGCTCCAGATACTCCCCCGCCTCCTTTTCGTCCAGCAGGCAGCTGATATTGCCGCCGTTTCTCTCGTCCCAGCCCAGGCGGTACATATTGGCGGTGGTATTCCGCATTTCTGTAATAAAGGGCGCTTCCAGAATATTTTTCACGATACCATTCCTTTCTTCGCTTTGTGAAACACCGCGTCAAACGCGATGCCGCAGCACCTCTTTTTCATATTCCTCCGCCTGGGAATACCACTGGCCGTCCAGCGGCTTTCCGCACACACGGCAGTATTCGTCCCAGATCTCGCCGAAGGGCATGGTTTTCAGCTCCTCCTGCATTACCATCAGCTTGCTGAAGTTTCCGCTGTCCTGGAGGGCCTCCAGTTCCTCCACCGGCTGCAGCAGGGCAAACAGCAGCGCCTTTTGGAAGCTGCGGAAGCCCGTGGCCCAGGCGGAAACGCGGTTTACGGAGGCGTCAAAATAATCCAGGGCCAGGAACACCCGGTCAATGCCGCAGCGGACGACCTCCCTGGCAATCTCCTTTGTTTCATCGTCGAACAATACCACATGGTCGCTGTCCCAACGTACCCCACGGGTCACATGCAGCGCCAGCTTCTCGTCATAGGCGAGAATGGCGGAAATTTTATCGCTGACCAGCTCTGTGGGGTGATAGTGGCCGTTATCCAAAAGGCAGATGCAGTCATCCCGGCCGGACGCATACTTCAGGCACCACTCGGAGCTGCCAACGGTATAGCTTTCCACGCCGATGCCGAACACCTTGGATTCCGCGCAGGGATAGACCATAGTCTTATCGAAGGGCTCGGACAGGATCTCATCAAAGGACTGCTTATAGCGCAGGCGGGGTCCGATGCGATCCGCCGGGATATCCTTATAGCCGTCGCCCGTCCAGATATTCATCACGCAGGGCTCCCCCAGCTCCTCCGCCAGGTACTGGGAAATGCGGACGCAGGCCTTGCCGTGCTCCACCCAGAATTTCCTGGTCTCCTCGTTGGGAGAGGACAGGGTCAAAGGATCGCACTTTGGGTGACTGAAAAAGGTAGGGTTAAAATCACAGCCCAGCTTTCTCTCCTTGCAGAAGTCCACCCATTTTTGAAAATGCCTGGGCTCCAGCTGATCCCGATCCACCCATTCCCCCTCTTCGAAAATAGCATAGCTGGCGTGGAGATTCAGCTTTACCTTGCCGGGGACCAGAGAGATCACCTTGTCGAGATCGGCCATCAGCTCCTCCGGGTTTCTGGCGCGGCCTGGATAATTGCCAGTGGTTTGAATGCCGCCGGTCAGGGGCTTAGTGGGGTCGGTATCGAAGCCCCGCACATCGTCCCCCTGCCAGCAGTGGAGGGACACCGGCACTGTTTGCAGCTTCCTGATGGCGGCCTCCGCGTCAACGCCCAGCGCCTTATATTTTTTCTTTGCTTCCTCAAAGCTCATGCTTTTTCTCCTTTACATCAGACCGCGGTACAGGGCGGCGATCTCTTCCACACTGGTATCTCTGGGGTTGCCGGGGCAGCAGGCGTCCGCAAAGGCGCTTTCGGACAGGAACTGAACGTCTTCCTCCTTCAAAATGCCTTGCAGGCCGGCGGGGATTCCCACATCGGCGGAAAGCTGCTTTACCGCGGCGATGGCGGCGTCGGCGGCCTCCGCTTCCGTCATGGCGTCGATCCCATCAACGCCCATGGCCCTGCCTATCGCGCGATAGCGGGACCCGGCCACGCTCTTGTTGTATTCCAGACCGGTGGGCAGAATGATCGCGCAGGCCACGCCGTGGGGAGTATCATACAGGGCGGACAAGCCGTGGGCCATGCTGTGCACGATGCCCAGGCCCACATTGGAAAAGCCCATGCCCGCAATATACTGACCCAGCGCCATACCCTCGCGCCCGGCGGGCTCGTTGTTTACCGCGGCGCGCAGGCTTTGGGAAATCAACCGGATCGCCTCCAGGTGGAACATATCGGAAATGGCACAGGCACCCTTGGTGATATAGCCCTCAATGGCGTGGGTCAGGGCGTCCATACCGGTGGCAGCGGTAAGGCCCTTGGGCATGGAGGCCATCATATCGGGATCTACCACAGCGACCTCAGGGATATCGTTTACGTCTACACAGACAAATTTCCGCTTCTTCTCCACATCGGTGATCACGTAATTGATGGTGACCTCAGCGGCAGTACCGGCTGTGGTGGGAACAGCGATGGTAAACACAGCGTGGTTCTTCGTAGGAGCCACCCCCTCAAGGCTGCGCACATCGGCAAATTCCGGGTTATTGACAATGATGCCAATAGCTTTGGCGGTATCCATAGCGGACCCGCCGCCGATGGCCACAATGCAGTCTGCTCCGCTTTGATGATAGGCCTTTACACCGTTTTGCACATTTTCAATGGTGGGGTTGGCCTTTACATCACTGTAGACCTCATAGGCAAAGCCGGCCTTGTCGAAAAGCTCCGTGACCTTCTGGGCGACCTTGAATTTCAAAAGATCCGGATCGGTACAGACAAAAGCCTTTTGATAATTCCGAGCGGTCAGCTCGGGAACGATATTTTCGATGGCCCCGGCTCCATGGTGGGAAATGGTGTTTAACACAATACGGTTTGACATGATAACCTCTCCTTTATTTTCGGGCGGCGTCGGCCGCCTTGATTTGGCATTGCAAATTTCCAAGAGCGGTGGCCTCAATGGGAAGGGCCGCCACCCTCTTTCCGGTTTCCTGCTCGGTAAGGGCGTTCAGAAACTGATTTTTCGCCCCGCCGCCTACGATATACAGCGTTTCATAGCGCCTGCCGGTAAGCTCTTCCAGCTCTCTCACGGCCTTTCCATAGCCTATCGCCAGAGAGCGGTAGGCGCAACGGAAATAATCCCCCACCGTTTCGGGCGCCGGAAAGCCGTTTTCCAGCAAGGCGGCTTTTACCGCTCTTTCCATGCTTTTCGGGGCAAGGAAGCTCTGACTTGTCACGTCCACAAGGCCTTCATAGCCGCTTTCCTCCGCCTCCCGCTGAAGCTCAGGAAAGGGCTTTCCCGGACACAGCTCCTCCCGAAGAGTATTTGCCATCCACATGCCCATGATGTTTTTCAGATACCGCACGTAGCCCACGCCGCCCTCATTAGAGAAATTGGCGGCAAGGCTTTCCGGCGTGGTAACGGGCCGGGGAAGCTTCGCCCCCAGAAGGCTCCAGGTGCCGGAGGAAAGAAAAAGCCCCTCTTCCTCCATGGGAATTCCCTCTACCGCGCTAGCGGTATCATGAGTAGGGCACAAAATCACCTCGATCCCCTGGTATTCTCCCAAAACAGTCCCCGGCTGGGAAAGCTCTCCGAAAAGCGCCGAAGGCAGGCCCAGCTTTTCCAGGATCACTTTGTCAAAGGCGCCGGAAACGGCGTTGACAAGGCCGGTGGTGGTGGCGTTGGTGTACTCGTGGGCTTTTTTTCCGCACAGCCTCCACATGAGATATTCGGGAAGCATCAGGTATCCGTCCGCCCCCTCCAAGCGTCCCGCCTCCTTGTCGGCATAAAGCTGATAGACGGTATTAAAGGGCTGGAACTGAATGCCGGTACGGGCGTACAGCTCTTCAAAGGGTACTTTTTCGTGCACCTTTTCAATCACAGCCTCGGTGCGGCTGTCCCGGTAGGCATAGCAGGGAAACACCGGCTCGTCTCCCCGGAAAAGCACATAGTCCACTCCCCAGGTATCGATGGAAAGGCTCTCGATTTCCGGGCATTTCTCAAGGGCGGCGTCAATTCCCGCGCGGACCTCCCGCTCCAGCCGCTCCACATTCCAGACCAAATGGCCGTTTTTCTCGTCGACGCCGTTTTTAAAACGGTAGACCTCCTCTGTTTTCAGCACACCGTCTTCCCACCAGCCCAAAATGTGCCGCCCGGAGGACGCGCCGATATCCACAGCAAGATAACGCTTCACAGGCTTCCCTTCCTTCTGTGCGCCCGGTCCGTAAAACACCGCACGCCTTCTTTCGATCCCAAGTCTTTCCTACCATCATACACTGGCGAGCTGTAAAATTCAACCAAAATTTATCTTTTTTATTTGCGCTTTTTTATCGTCAGGTGTACAATAGGTGGCAGACAGACTGCACATTTCCAAAAAGAAGGAGAGCATTCCATGAAAATCGTATTGGCGGAACCTCTGGGCATCAGTCCGAAGCTGCTGGAGCAGTATGCAGGAGACATCCGTGCGCTGGGCCATGAGTTCATTTCTTATTCCGCAAGGCCGGAAAGCACCGCGGAGCTTTGCCGCCGGGTAGAGGACGCGGACGCCGTTCTGCTGGCAAACATGCACTTTCCCGCTGAGGCGATCCATGCTGGAAAGAGGCTTCGGTATCTGGATATCGCCTTTACCGGGGTGGACCATGTGGAGCTGGACGCCTGTAAGGAAAAAGGGATCGCCGTTTCCAATGCCTCCGGCTATTCCGATATTGCCGTGGCCGAGCTTGCCTTCGGCCTGATGCTCGCCCTGTCCCGGCGGCTTTTTCCCTGCGACTGTGCTGCCCGCCGGGAAGGCACCAAGGAAGGCCTGATCGGCACAGAGCTTTTCGGCAAGACCCTGGGGGTGGTGGGCGCCGGAAAAATTGGCACGGCGGTGATCCGCATCGCGTTGGCCTTCGGTATGAAGGTGCTGGCCCACAGCCGCACGGTAAAGTCAGAGCTGGAAAAATTGGGGGTAACATTTCTCCCCCTGGAAGATCTGATGGGGCAAAGTGATATTGTGAGCATTCATGTGCCGCAGAACAGCCGCACCTTGAACCTTATCAGCCGGGAGCAGCTGGAGCGCATGAAACCCACCGCCATGCTGATAAACACCGCCCGGGGGCCCATTGTGGACAATGCCGCCCTGGCGGAGCTGTTGCAAGAGGGCAGGATCGCCGCCGCAGGGATCGATGTATTTGAAATGGAACCGCCGATTCCGAAGGACCACCCCCTGACCGCCGCGCCCAATACTATTCTGACGCCCCATGTGGCCTTTGCCACCCGGGAAGCCTTGGAGCGCCGGGCGGCCATCGTCTTTGACAACCTGAAGAGTTGGCTTTCCGGTACCGTGAAAAATCAGGTTTGCTGAACCCCCTGACAGCTTCTCATAGAAACAAAAGATCCGCCCTTCGGAGAGCTATCTCCCGAAGGACGGATCCTTTGTTTTTCTCTTTGCGTAATTACTTTACCACCAAATTGACCAGTTTGCCGGGAACGCAGATTTCCTTCACGATCGTCTTTCCAGCGATCTCGGCGGCAATTTTTCCATCGGCCTTTGCCGCGGCAAGAAGTTCTTCCTTGCCGCTGTCGGCGGAAACCGTCAAGCGGGAACGAACCTTACCGCAGACCTGTACCACGATCTCCACCGTATCTTCCTTACATTTGGCTTCGTCATACTTCGGCCAGGGCTGCTGGGCCACCAAGGCAGCCCCGTCCTCTCCCAGGCCGCAGAGCTGCCACATTTCCTCTGTGACATGGGGCGCAAAGGGATTTAACAGCAGAGTAAAGAGCTTCAGCTCTTCCCTGGTGATATCGCCCTTTTCCGAGATGGCGTTCAGCAGGGTCATAAGCGCCGCGATGGCGGTGTTGAACTTCAGGGTCTCGGTATCCTCCCCCACCTTCTTGATGGTTTTGTGGAAGATGGCCTCCAGCTCCGGGCGAAGGCCCTTTTCCTGAGACAGGCAGCTCTGCAAATTCCAGTACCGCTCCACAAACCGGCGACAGCCCTTGACTCCGGCGCTGCTCCAGGGGGCGGCCTTTTCAAAATCGCCTACAAACATTTCGTAAAGACGCATGGTGTCGGCGCCGTATTCGTTCACGATGTCGTCCGGGTTGACCACATTGCCCCGGGACTTGCTCATCTTCTCGCCGTTCTCACCCAGGATCATACCGTGGCTGGTGCGCTTGGCATAGGGCTCCGGGGTGGGCACATAGCCCTGGTCATACAGGAATTTGTGCCAGAAACGGCTGTACAGCAGGTGCAGGGTGGTGTGCTCCATACCGCCGTTGTACCAATCCACCGGGGACCAGTATTCCAGCGCCTCTTTGGAAGCAAAGGCTTCCCTGTTATGGGGATCCATATACCGCAGGAAATACCAGGAGGAACCGGCCCACTGGGGCATGGTGTCCGTTTCCCGCTGAGCGGGGCCGCCGCAGTGGGGGCAGGTGGTGTTCACCCAGTCCGTCATTTTGGAAAGGGGAGATTCTCCGTTATCTGTGGGCTCGTAGGAATCCACCTGGGGCAGGGTCAGGGGCAGCTCGCTTTCCGGCAAGGGCTGCCAGCCGCATTTCTCACAGTAGACCATGGGAATAGGCTCGCCCCAATACCGCTGGCGGGAGAACACCCAGTCACGAAGCTTGTAATTGACCTTGGCATGGCCAATGCCTTTTTCCTCCAGGAATTCCGTGATCTTTTTCTTGGCCTCCTCCACGGTCAGGCCGTCCAGGATCCCGGAATTCACCATGATTCCGGTTTCGCAGTCGGTAAAGGCGGCCTCCTGCACATTGCCGCCCTGCACCACCTCGATGATGGGCAGATCAAATTTCTTGGCAAAATCCCAGTCTCTGGTATCGTGGGCGGGCACCGCCATAATGGCCCCGGTGCCGTAGGAAACCAGCACATAGTCGGAAATGAAAATGGGGATCTCCCGGCCGTTTACCGGGTTTGTAGCGGTAACGCCCTGGAGCTTTACACCGGTTTTTTCCTTTGCCATTTCCGTGCGCTCAAAATCGGATTTTTTTGCCGCCGCCTGCTGGTATTCCCGCACGGCGTCTATGTTCTGAAGCTTGTCCGCCCATTTTTCAATATAGGGGTGCTCCGGAGAAATGACCATATAGGTGGCGCCGTACAGGGTATCGGGACGGGTGGTATAGATGGTCAGCGTGTCTCCGGCGCTGGTGGTAAAATCCACCTCCGCGCCGGTGGAGCGGCCGATCCAGTTTTTCTGCTGGGTTTTGACCCGCTCGGGGTAATCCACCAGCTCCAGATCGTCGATGAGCCGCTGGGCGTATTCGGTGATCTTCAGCATCCACTGGCTTTTCACCTTGTGAACCACCTCGCTGCCGCAGCGCTCGCACACGCCGTTTACCACTTCCTCGTTAGCCAGCACGCACTTACAGCTGGTACACCAGTTGACGTTCATTTCCTTTTTGTAGGCAAGCCCCGCTTTATAGAGCTGCAAAAAGATCCACTGGGTCCATTTGTAATACTCCGGGTCGGTGGTGGCGACCTCCCGGCTCCAGTCGAAGGAAATGCCGAGAGACTGGATCTGCTCCTTGAAATGAGCAATATTCTTCGCGGTAATCTCCGCCGGGTGCACATGGTTCTTGATGGCATAGTTTTCAGCGGGCAGGCCGAAGGCGTCCCAGCCGATGGGGTACAGCACGTTATAGCCCTGCA
>CAJUTL010000051.1 GCA_910589395.1 uncultured Oscillospiraceae bacterium | reverse complement strand
AGCGACAGCTGAGTTCTCCACTGGAGACCTTCCCCCCACCGGGACGCGCTCACCGCTCGGCGGTCCCCGCAGACTGCGAAGCAGTCTATTTCCCCTCTATAAATAAGGGGAGGCAAAGGGCAGATAAAATCCAATTTATCGAGCGTTGGTTACAATGCTTGTGTTGCTTGCAACGCTTGTGCCCTTCCCAATTGCTCATTCTTTTTGCCCTTTTCCACAACTGATCATCTAATTTACAGCGCGGTCTTTATTTCCGTTTGCTTTGTTTTCTGGCAGGAATATGCTCCAGCAAAAGCTTTTCGCCTTCTACCGCCACAAGAGGGAACAGAGAAAGCCCGGCCACAATGAGCCACTGAAGGCCGTTCAGGGCGGCGGTTTTGAACATGGCGGACAACGCAGGCACCAAGATCACGCTGACCATCATGGCGCAGCACAGGGCGCAGGCGGCCAGCAGCTTTTTATTGGAAAAAAGACCCAGCTTCAGCACGGAATGCTCCGAGCGCATATTGAAGCTGTGCACCAGCTGGGAAAGGCTCAGCACCGCGAAGCCCATGGTGCGGCCGATCCAGGGTTCCATGGGGTCGGTATCGAACCAGACCCGTCCGATGGTGTAGGCAAGCAGCGCCAGAGCGCCCACCAGGCAGCCCTCCGCCGCCACGGAAAAGCCCATGCCGCCGGAGAAGATCCCCTCATTTTTCCGGTGAGGAGGCTCCTCCATAACGTCCCGCTCAATGGGGTCAGCCCCCAAGGCCAGAGCGGGCAGGGAATCTGTGACCAAATTGACCCAGAGCAGCTGAATGGCCAATAGCGGCGCCGGGGCCCGCAGCAGGAAGGCCACAAATACCACCAGGATCTCCCCGATATTGCAGGAAAGCAGGAAGTGAATGGTTTTGCGGATATTTTTATAGATTCCCCTGCCCTCCCGCACCGCCGAAACGATGGTGGAAAAATTATCGTCCGTCAGCACCATATCGGCAGCGGATTTCGCCACCTCGGTGCCGTTTTTCCCCATGGCACAGCCGATATCGGCACTCTTCAGGGCAGGCGCGTCGTTGACGCCGTCTCCGGTCATGGCCACCACCATGCCCCGGCGCTGAAAGGCCTTCACGATCTTCACCTTGTGCTCCGGAGAGACCCTGGCAAAGATCCGGTAGTCAAAAATCTGCCGGCTCAGCTCTCCTTCGCTGAGGCGATCCAGCTCCGCACCGGTGATCACGCCGCCGGAATCGTCCGCAATGCCGATCCGTTTTCCGATGGCAAGGGCCGTGGCGGCGTGGTCGCCCGTAATCATGACCGGCAGAATTCCCGCCCGCTTACACTCGGAAACCGCCGCCTTTACCCCGCTGCGGGGCGGATCTTCCATGCCGATAAGGCCGCAGAAAATCAGGCCGCTTTCCGTTTCGTTATCATCGCCCGGCAGGGAGGAAACATCTTTATAGGCCACTGCCAGCACCCGCAGGGCCCGCTCCGCCAGAGCGCTGTTATCCGCCATCAGCTTTGCTTTCAGGGAACCGCTTAAGGGAACGATCGTGCTGCCCTTTTGCATTTGGCCGCACCGGGCGATCAGCACATCGGGCGCGCCCTTGGAAATGACGCGGTAGCCCTGGGCGGTACGGTGGGCGGTGGTCATCATTTTCCGCGCTGAGGTAAAGGGGATCTCCCCCGCCCTGGGGAAGCTTTGCTCCAGGGCGGACTTTGCCGTGTGGCAGGCCCGCAGAAACGCCGTTTCCGTGGGGTCTCCGAAAAGCTTTCCCTCCTGCTCCTCGGAGTTGTTGCAAAGGGTGGCAAGCTCCAGGGCAAACTGAGCGGTAGGCGTATCCAGCCGCTCTTCTCCGTATGCGCCGGAAAACGCCGTTACTGTCATTTTGTTCTGGGTGAGGGTGCCTGTTTTGTCCGAACAGATCACCTGCGTGCTGCCAAGGGTCTCCACAGCGGGCATATGGCGCACAATGGCCCGTTTTTGCGCCATGCGTTTGATCCCCATAGCGAGCACGATGGTCACTACCGCCGTAAGGCCCTCCGGGATCGCCGCCACGCCTAAGCTGATGGCGATCATAAACATTTCCAGGGGCTCTATTTTCTGGATCAGCCCCAGGGTAAAGATCACGGCGCAGATCACCACCACACCGATGCCCAGCACCTTCCCCGTCTGCTTCAGCTTCTGCTGCAGCGGCGTGGCGGGGGCTTTTTCATTTTCCAGCATTTTGGCGATCTGGCCCATGCTGGTATCCATGCCGGTAGCCGTTACGATCCCCACACCGGCGCCGGAGGCGATACCGGTAGAGGCAAAGAGCATGTTCTTTCGCTCCGCCAGGGTGGCGTTTTCCGGGCAAAAGGCATTGGCGTCCTTTTCGGAGGGAACCGATTCTCCTGTCAGGGCGGATTCCTCCGCCTGAAGCTCCACACTTTTGATCAGCCGAATATCCGCCGGGACCAGGTCTCCCGCCTTCAGGATCACCACATCCCCCGGCACCAGTTCCCAGCTTTCCACCGTATGCTTTCTTCCTTCCCGCAGCACCCTGGCATGAGGCGAGGAAAGCTTTTTCAGAGCTTCTATGGCCTTATCCGCCCGAAGCTCCTGCACCATGCCGATGATGGCGTTGCACACCACGATGGCGAGAATGATAACAGAGTCAATGAATTCATTGTCTCCCCGCATACGGGAAACAAAAAAGGAAACCGCTGCTGAGGCCAGCAGGATCAATACCATAAAATCCTGAAACTGGCTGAAAAAACGAACGATCAGGCTTTTCCGCCTGGTTTGCCGGATCTCATTTTTTCCGAATTTTTGCAGTCTTCTTTGGGCCTCTCCCCGGCTCAAGCCCCGCTCGCTGTCTGTTTCCAGCCGCTCAGCAGCTTCCCGCCAGCTTACACTATGAAGCTCCATTTTCCATCCTCCCCGGTTTTCAAGGTCTCTGGCATATATACGCGGAAAAAAGAGTTTTATGTTTTGCGGAAAAGGGTGAAAATCTCCGGGAACTATGCTATACTGGATCTATAGAAAATTCCGCTTTTTGAAAGGGAGAGAAGCATTTGAACGGGATCAATGGATTCGACAGCATCGTGATGGCTTTTGTGCAAAACCATTTTCACAACGCTGTTACAGACAGAATATTTCCTTTTCTCACTTATTTGGGAGAAGCCGGGCTTGTTTGGATCATTGCCTCGCTGCTTTTCCTGATTCTGAAAAAGACAAGGCGGCAGGGAGCTTTCGCGCTTTGCGCCATAGCGGCGGGCTTTTTACTGGGAGAGATTTTGCTGAAAAATATCGTTTGCCGGGAACGGCCCTTTCAGGCCTTCCCAAACTACATTTCCCTGCTGATCTCTCCGCCCTCCGGTTTTTCCTTTCCCTCCGGACACACCTGCGCCTCCTTTGCCGCGGCCACGGTATTTTTCTGCCACTCCAAAAAATGGGGGATCCCGGCTCTTGTTCTGGCCTGCCTTATTGCCTTTTCCCGCGTCTTTCTGTTTGTACACTGGCCTACAGATGTACTGGCAGGCGCAGTATTGGGGATCGCCTGCGGGCTTTCAACGGTTTTTCTTGCGAAAAGTCCGAAAAGCCAAAGAGCAGAAAAGAAGCTGTGAGAAGTTATTTTGCCTGAAAACTTATTCCCTCCCAAAAAAGCAGGAAGAACAAAGCGTAGCCGCTTTGTTCTTCCTGCTTTTTTGGGAGTCATTGATTTTTCTTCGCCAATCGTTCGGCTGCTGCCGCTACGCTCCAGGAATAGATCCTTTGCCGCTCCATGCCTTCTTTCCACGCAAAATACTCCCTTGGAGCCTCAGTGATCTCCAACAATTCCGCTCCCAGGCTCTCGATTACTTTATAAGAGGCAATATTGGTTTCCCTACAGGTAAGAAGCAGCTCCTTCATTCCATGGAATTCCGCCACGGGCAAAAGCAGTTCACAGGCTTTCTGGGAATAACGATGCCCGCGATATAGTTCATCAATTTCATATCCTATATTTCCGTTGTAGTAGGAATGAAAATTTCTTCCTACGCGGAGACTGATTTTTCCCACCGTCCTTGTACCCACAAGAATATCCCAATAATAGAAGGGCAGCATTGCTCCTTTTCCCTGCTGCTTTTCGATGATTCGCAGGGACAATTCCTTCCCAATTATGATATCAAATTTATCAGTAAAGGAAAAATTCATAAAGTCAGTCCTGGAGGCAGACCACTACCTTGATAGATTGGTCGCTCATCTGCATGGCGATGGCTTCATCTATTTTCTCTAACGGGAAGCGGTGGGTGATAATCTGGGAGAAGTCCAGCTTTCCGGCGTTGAGCAGGGCCACAGCGCGGCTGTGGGTATCGGGGTTGACAAAGGAGCCCTTGATGGTCAGCTCCTTCTTATACACGTCAAACAGCGGCAGTTCAAACCGGGCCTCTACCTTCGGCACGCTGAACAGCACAATGTTGGCCCCCTTTTTGGCAAAGCGGAAGGCGCTTTGCACCGCCGGAAGATTGCCCACGCACTCAATCACCACATCGGCGGTTTCCAGCAGGGACTCCATGGCCCCCTCCATGGTAGGATCAACGGCCTCATCGGCGCCCAGCTTCAGTCCTGCCTCCCGGCGCTTTCCGTTGGGCTCGCTGAGAATAATCTTCGCCGCACCCGCCAGCTTTGCCAGCTGCACCATGATCAGACCGATGGCTCCACCGCCCACAATGCAGACGGTATTGCCCTCCTTGATTTCCGCCCGGTCAATACCGTGAAGGCAGCAGGCCACAGGCTCCGCCATGGCGCCGAATTCCAGCGGCAGCTCCGGAGACAGCAGAAAAGCCTGGGACTCCGGCACCAAGCTGTACTGGGCGAAGCCTCCGTTTCTGGTCACGCCGATGGCCTCCATGCTTTCACAGAGCTGTTTCTTCCCCGCCCGGCAGTATTCGCATTTCCCGCAATAGATGTTGGGATCGATAGTCACATGGTCGCCAGGGCGCAGAGAGGCAACATCCTCTCCCACCTCCGTGACAACTCCGGAATACTCATGGCCCAGCACCACCGGCGGGGTCACATCGGCGGAGCCGGGTTCGCCGTGATAGATATGTACATCGGTACCGCACACGCCGCAGAAGGCGTTTTGAACAACGACCTCCCCTTTTCCCGCACGGGGCAGCCCCTGCTCCCGTACCTCGAAGGTTTTATTTCCCAGGAAAAATGAAGCTTTCACAAAAAAGATCCTCCTCTGCCGGTATTTGCTATCATTCATACCATGCAAAGGAGGATTTGTCAAGATTTTTTAAGAGGCAGAGCGGCGGAATGGAAAAAGCCTGTCTCCGACAGCCAAGCACCCTTATTTCTGAAGAATGCCAATGGCCTCGCTGATGGTCTTTTCATAGGCTTCTTTGCCATACTGATCCACATCGGCCTTGTTCTTTTCCCCATGGGTCAGGCAGCCGGCGCCGCCGATACAGCCGCCGACACAGGCCATACCTTCAATGAAATTGCCGGGCAGAAGGTTTTTAGAGGCCTTCAGCAGAGCGGTGCGGCAGGCTTCTATCCCATCGCAGGGAACAGCCTTCAGATCAAATTCCAGCCCCTGCTCCTTCAGACCCTGGGCTACAGCGTCACTGAGACCACCGCTGCGAGCAAAGATTCTGCCGTAATAGGAGGCGTTGTCCAGCACGCCCTCCTCCAGTGAGGGAAGATCGATCTCCCGGCTGTCAAACAGCGCCTGCAGTTCCTCAAAAGTGATGGCGCTATCGATATAGGGACGTACCTCTTCCTTCTGGAACTCCATTTTTTTGGCGGTGCAGGGGCCGATAAACACCACCTTTGCCCCGGGCGTGGTTTCCTTGATATACTTGGCAATGGTGGCCGCCGGAGACAGGTTGTGGGAAACATGCTCCTTCAGCTGAGGAAATTTTTTCTCCACATAGCTTACAAACGCCGGGCAGCAGGAGCTTGTCAAAAAGCCCTTTTCCGAGAGCTCCTTCGATTCGGCATAGGCCACCATATCCGCGCCCAAGGCCGCCTCCACCACATGGAAAAAGCCCAGCTTTTCGATGCCGGTGATCACCTGGCCCAGCCTGGCATAGGAAAACTGGCTGGAAACAGAGGGCGCGATCACCGCATAGAGCTTATACTTTTTGTTCTGCTCGCTTTTTTTGATCAGATCTACCACGTCTAAAATAAAGGACTTATCCACGATAGCGCCGAAGGGACACTGATACACGCAGGCGCCGCAGGAAATGCAGATATCGTTGTCGATATGGGCCTCTCCGCTTTCGCTCATGCTGATCGCGCCGATCTTGCAGGCCCGTTCACAGGGGCGCTTATGATCGATAATGGCGCTGTAGGGACAGACCTTGGCACATTTCCCGCAGTTCACACATTTCGATTTATCAATATGCGCTTTCTGATTTTCATCAAAGGAAATGGCTCCCTTGGGGCAAACGTCCTCACAGCGGTGAGCAAGGCAGCCCCGGCAGGCCTCACTGACCACGTAGCCGCTGGCCGGGCATTCATCACAGGCAATATCGATCACCTCAATGACATTGGGGTTCTCCTTATCTCCCCCCAGCGCCATGCGGATACGCTCCCCCACAATGGCGCGCTCCTTATAGATGCAGCAGCGCATGGTGGGCTTTTTCTGTACGATGAGCTTTGGGATCTCAGCGTAAGCGTCCATCAGCTTATCTTCAAAGGCGTAATAGGCAACGGCGCGCAGCACCTTGTATTTCAGGTACTGTACCTTGGTATCAAATTTTCTTTCCTGCAGGGGCTTTGTTGGCACGGGTTCCCCCTCCTTTTCCAATATATGAGGCAGCACCGCACGATCCACGGCGGCCGCTTGAAGCGGTGTCTCCTAAAAATAGCTGACCTTGATCCGCTTTCCCATCTTTTTCAGGCAGTCACTGAGCTCCTCTACCAAACGCATTTTGATATTGAAGCTGATGGGAAGGTTTGGGTTTTGATGGGCGGGGTTCACCGCCCGGCCCACAAAGAAATTGATATCGGTGGCTTCCTCAAACAGCATTCTGGCAATGAGGGAAGCGCCATCGCGCTTATAGCCCCAATCCCGGTAGGAATCGTTCTCCAGAAGGTAGTCCTTGGCGTAATCCAACACCTTGCTGATGGTGATCACGCCCTCTGTCACCAAGTCTACCCCTTCTATCTTTGCTGTGGGCGGGATCTCCGGATCCAGATAATCCAGATCGGCGATCATGGGTTTTCCCAAAAATTCCGCAGTGATGGTGGAGGTGGTTCCTCCACAGACGATGTGCTTTCCTTCCTTAGAGAAAAACAGCGACTGCATTTTGTTTACGTCCCGTCTGTCCGAAGGCGGGCCAATCATCAAATTCACCTGAGAACGGTTGCGGATCTTCACCACGCACACGGTGGTGTCATCTCCCGGTTTTCCGCCGTAGAGCTGGTTACACTCTTCCAGCAGCAGAGCACCGTAGGTTTTGGCGGTATAGGAGCTGTCGTACATCATTTCCAGATACTGAATGATGTCTTCCCGCTGCCAGCCGAAATTCAGGTTCTCCCCCACCCCGGCGTGGATCGTGCCGTCGCTCATGGTGAAGAGAAAATCGTTTTCCTGGAGGCGGATCCGGGAACGGTAGATCATTTTACCTCCGATCTCGTTTCCCGTTTTTGGGATCTCCACAAATTTCCCGTCCCGAATCAGAATAAGCAGCGGGTTATCGTACTGAATGATCTCCGCTTCCTCATTCTCAATGATGTGAATAATGGTAAAGGTGGAATAGGCCACCTCACGCACCGCGCACACCGGCAGAGTGGCCGCTATGGTGGCCACACAGTCCTCCAAACGCATATTGGCGGCCATCATGGTAGAGATGATCTTGGAGGTCAGCGTAGACAGGATATTGGCCTTCACGCCGCTTCCCATACCGTCCGCCAGAACGATCACGCTGGAGTTTTCACCCTGCTCCACGACCTCCACCCGGTCGCCGCAGAGCTGTTCGCCCCATTTATTCAGGCTCATATAGCCGATATCAGTACAAAGATCATTCATCATGCAGCGAATCCTTCAAATTTGTCAGCGCGATCTTCGTTTCCGCGGTGGTCTCGCCCAAAAGAGAGGCGATCTCCTGCACGACGCGCATTTGCTTTTCAATGACCTGATCTGTCACCGCTACGGTGGACCGGTGCAGCTCTTCTTTCTTCTTTCGCTCGTTTTCTTCCTCGGTCACGTCCCGCATGATGCACATGACCACATGATAATTTTTATCATAGATCACGGTTTCTTCCACGTATTTCCGGTATTCCGCCAGGTACACCTTTTCGTCCCGCACACTTTGCCCCGTCTGCATCACGTCCAGAAACACCTTGGGATCCAGAATGCGGATCACCTGGTCGCCCATCACATCGGAGGGGTGGCGGATATTCATGATCCGGCAGGCGGCGGAATTGATCTGCTGTACCTCCAGCGCCTCGTTCAGCGCGATAATGCCGTTGGGAGAATTGTTGATGATGTTGTCGGAGAAGGACTCCGCTTTATCCTTCAGGAAGGGCAGGCACATTTCAATGCTGGCCTTTCCGAAATAGACCGCCATGGCCTTTTCCCGGCAGGTATTATAGCCGCAGGCCCCGCAGTTCAATTCCTTTTCCGGGCTCTCCTTGCCCATTTTCCGCAGGATCTCTTCAATATCCCGCTGCCCCGGCATCTGCCGGTGAAGCCCTAAGAATTTGTGGTTCTTGAAAAGCTCCTCCTCCGGAGGCTGCTCCACCGGAAAATCTTTTTTTCCGGCATACCGGTTCACCGCGATATAATCGGTAACAGGCATACGGCGGCTCTTCTCCATGGCCGGGCCGCCTACACAGCTTCCCGCGCAGATCGACATTTCCACAAAGCATTTTTTCAGCTTGCCCTGCTTGATATCCTCCAGAGCGTGCATGCAGTTTTCCACGCCGTCCACCACCAAATAGGCGTAGTCTGGAGAATCCTGCTCCATGCTGCGCAAAATGCCGCCGGAGGTTGGGAACAACCGGGAACGGCTTTCCTCCTGATGATCTTCGCCGCTTTCGATCGCGATTCCCTCCTGATTCAGCCATTGGGACAGTTCCTCAAAGGTGAGCACACAATCCACATCGCCGGGATATTCCTCCGCCTCTGCCTTTTTGGAAACACAGGGGCCGATGAATACCGTATGTACCTGAGGGTCTTCCTTTTTCAGCTTTCGGCAATGGGCCTGCATGGGAGACAGCACAGGAGCAAGGTACGGAAGCGCCTCGGGATAGTACTTCTGAACCAGCAGATTCAGGGAATGACAGCAGGAGGAAATGATCACGTCCATTTTTCCTTCCTGAATGAGCTTCTCATATTCGGTTTTAACAATGGACGCGCCTACAGCGGTTTCCTCCACCGCGGAAAAGCCCAGCTTCTTTAACGCCGCTTCCATGGAGGCAATGGTGGCGCCTTCATAATTTGCCACAAAGGACGGCGCCAGGCTTACCACAGTTTTACCGTTTTGGATCAACTCCTTTGCCCGCCCGATATCGCTGCGGATCTCCTTGGCGTTCTGAGGACAAACCACAAAACAGCTGCCACAGAGAATGCACTCATCACTGACGATATGGGCCTGCCCGGAAGAAAACCTGATAGACTTTACCGGACAATGGCGAATGCACTTATAGCAATTTACGCAGTTTGACTTTTTCAGCTTCAGATAGTCGGCCATGGACCTTCCCCTCTCTTGTGTCCGATAGAGTAACCGGAGACTGCCGTATGCGAGGCAGGCCCCATCACAGGAAATTTCCCGATGGAGCCTGCCCGCCGTGCGGCTTTATATGGCGGCAAGGATCTCTTTTTGAAAGAACTCCTCCGTATTCTCCGGTGACAGCGAGCAAAGCCGCCCGTCCACGGTTACACTGACGCCATTCACGCAATTTCCCATACAGAACGTACCGCTCAGCTCCACTTTGTCTTCCAGATGATTTTCCTTCACCAGCGCCTGAAGCCGCTCCACGATCTGCCGGGAACCCTTCAGGTGGCAGGAGCTGCCAATACAAATGGTAACCTTCATTGTAAGCACCACGATCCTTTCTTTAGCTGGGCAAACAAATGGAAGCTGTCTTTATTCGTACTCTACCACGTTGACCCAGCGCATCAAAAATTCCTGCTCCTCCGGTTTGCCCTTTACAGACTGGGAAGCCGCCACAATGGGAAGCCACTTCTGCACATATTGCTTAGCGGTATCGCTCTTTTTGCAGAACAGGTCCATATACCGATCCGCTGTTTCCGTATCGCCGTTCAGGCAGAACAGCAGATAGGTGCGGGCGGCATCGGCACTGGCGTTGCCCTGGGTGGCGTGGGCCCAGTCCAGTATGGCATAGCTGCCGTCCGCCCGGATCACCACGTTGGTGGGATTGAAATCTCCATGGCAAAGCTTATTGTGCTTCGGCATGCTGCCCAGACGAGCGTCCAGCTCATAGCGGGTGGTGGCGTCCAGCTTGGTTTCGGAAATTTTCCGCTTCATCTTATCCTTCAGCTTATTGAGGCGGGGCGCGGTCTTTTGGTGCATTTCCAGCTGAATATCCACAAAACGCTCCAGATATTCCTCTTTCTTCTCAGGATTTTCCTCCATCAGCTGCGCGATGGTTTTTCCCTCTACAAACTCGGTAACGATCGCCCATTTTCCATCGATCTTCGCCACCTCTTCCACGCCGGGGATCGGCATGCCGGTCTCCTCTACCCTGGCAATGTTCAGTGCTTCGTTCAGAATATCTGCTTTGGAATACTCTTCATCGAATACCTTGATGGCGTACTTTCCGTCCCGATAGATGGTTTTGGAATTTCTGACCGCGATAATTTTTTCCAGCTTCATAATAAACTCCTCCAATTATTTCCCATAGTAGCACTTCAGGTAGATTTCCTTGATCTCGCTCATCAGCGGATATCTGGGATTGGCGCCGGTGCACTGATCGTTAAAGGCGTTCTCTACCATTTCGTCCAAGGTTTCCAGGAAGTACTTCTCGTCCACGCCGTAATCTTTGATGGTCTTTTTAATCCCGATCTTTTTCTTCAGCTCTTCCAGAGCTTTCAGGAAGTTTTCAAAGACTTCATCATCGTTTTTCCCTTGAATTCCGCAGAACCGGGCGGCCTCCACATAGCGCTCCTTGGCGTGAGGATACTGGTACTGGGAGAAGGTGCCCATCTTTACGGGAACATCGGCCGCGTTATAGCGCATGACCTCTGTGAGGATCAAGGCGTTTGCCACACCGTGGGGCAGGTGGTGATATGCGCCCAGCTTGTGGGCCATGGAATGGTTTACCCCCAGGAAGGCGTTGGCAAAGGCCATACCCGCCATACAGGAGGCTTCCGCCATTTTTTCCCGGGCAACGGGATCCTTCGCGCCGTTTTCATAGGCGGAGGGCAGATAATCAAATACAGCTTTCATGGCCTTCAGGGCAAGGCCGTCTGTAAACTGTGTGGCCATAATAGATACATAGGCCTCAATGGCGTGGGTCATGACATCGATACCGGAAGCACTGGTCAGGCCCTTGGGGGCGTTCATCATGTTGTCCACGTCCACAATGGCCATGTTGGGCAGCAGCTCATAATCGGCCAGAGGCCACTTGGTGCCCGTTTTTTCATCGGTGATAATGGCGAAAGGCGTCACCTCAGAGCCGGTACCGGCAGAGGTGGGGATCGCCACAAACATGGCTTTTTCTCCCATTTTGGGGAACTTGTAGATTCTTTTGCGGATATCCATAAAGTCCATGGCCATGGACTGGAAGTCGGCGTCCGGGTGCTCATACAGCACCCACATGATCTTCGCCGCGTCCATGGCGGAGCCGCCGCCCAGGGCAATGATCACATCGGGTTCAAAGGCGCGAATCTGCTCCACGCCCTCCAGGGCGTTGCCCAGGGTAGGATCGGGCTGAACATTCCAGAAGCAGGAATA
The DNA here is from genome assembly GCA_910589395.1 of uncultured Oscillospiraceae bacterium. GTDB lineage: Bacteria > Bacillota > Clostridia > Oscillospirales > Acutalibacteraceae > Acutalibacter > Acutalibacter caecimuris_A. The sequence goes on along the minus strand of CAJUTL010000051.1, from coordinate 3,007 downwards.
GCGAATCCCCATTTCGTCCAGCTTATCGGTAATGGGCTTGGTGTAGCCGTTTTGATACAGGAAGGTATCGGTCACGATAAAGGCTTTCTTCTTGTGATATTCTGTTCTCAGCTCATCCAGAGCCACGGGCATACAGCCCTTCTTGAAATAAACCTTCTCAGGCACCCGGAACCACAGCATATTCTCTCTCCTCTCGGCAACGGTTTTGATATTCAGCAGATGCTTCACACCCACATTCTCCGAAACAGAGTTGCCGCCCCAGGAGCCGCAGCCCAGCGTCAGAGAGGGAACCAGCTTGAAGTTATAAAGGTCGCCGATGCCACCCTGAGAGGAGGGGGTATTGATCAAAATGCGGCAGGTTTTCATAGCCTCCTGATGCTTTGCACGCTTTTCTTCCTCGGTGGGGTCGATATAAAGGGAAGCCGTATGGCCATAGCCACCGTCAGCGATCAAATGCTCCGCCTTTTCAATGGCCTCGTCAAAGGTTTTTGCCTTATACATGGCAAGCACAGGAGAGAGTTTTTCATGGGCGAATTCCTCGGAGATATCCACACGCTCCACCTCGCCGATGATGATCTTGGTATCCTCCGGCACATTCACGCCTGCCAAAGCAGCGATCGTATGGGCCTTCTGACCTACGATCTTCGCATTCAGGGCGCCGTTTATCAGGATCGTTTTCCGAACCTTCTCCGTTTCCGCCTTGTTCAGGAAATAGCAGCCGCGCTTCTGGAATTCCTCCTTGACGGCCTTATAAACCTTATCCAGCACGATCACAGACTGCTCGGAGGCACAGATCATGCCGTTATCGAAGGTTTTGGAATGAATAATGGAGTTCACCGCCAGGATCACATCGGCAGTATCGTCAATAATGGCGGGAGTATTGCCCGCGCCCACGCCCAAAGCAGGGGTTCCGGAGGAATAAGCGGCCTTTACCATGCCGGGGCCGCCGGTAGCCAGAATAATATCCGCCTCCGCCATGACCTGATTGGTCAGCTCCAGAGAGGGAATATCGATCCAGCCGAAAAGTCCTTCCGGCGCGCCGGCCTTTACCGCAGCTTCCAGTACCACCTTGGCAGCCTCAATGGTGCATTTCTTGGCACGGGGATGAGGGCTGATGATAATGCCGTTTCTGGTTTTCAAAGCGAGCAGGGTTTTAAAGATCGCGGTAGAGGTGGGGTTCGTGGTGGGAATGACCGCTGCGATCACACCGATGGGCTCCGCTACCTTCCGAATACCAAAGGCCGGATCCTCCTCCACCACGCCGCAGGTCTTTGTGTTTTTATAGGTGTTGTAGATGTACTCGGCGGCATAGTGGTTTTTGATGACCTTATCCTCCACCACACCCATACCGGTTTCTTCCACAGCCATCTTCGCCAGCGGAATGCGCTGCAGGTTGGCGGCCATAGCCGCAGCCCGGAAGATCTCGTCCACCTGCTCCTGGGTATAGGCAGCGTAGATCTTCTGCGCTTCCCGAACGCGGGCAAGCATTCTTTCAAAGGTTTCCGCGTTCTCCACGATCTCGTAAGTCATCTTGCTTTCCATGAGATGATCCATCCTTTTCTTGATTTATTTTGTAGGAAACCGCTCCTTGAGGTGATTGGAAAGAAGGGCAAGGGAAACTGCCAAATTCTCATTTTGAACCAGGACTCCCTCAGGAACGTCCAAATGGACATTGGAAAAATTCCAAATAGCCAGCACACCGCTGTCGACCAGCAGGCTGCACACGGCTTGCGCATTGGAGCCAGGCACGGTGATGATCCCCATGTGGATCCCCAACCGCCTGCATAGATCCCCCAGTTTTTCCATGGGCAGGATCTTTTTTCCCTCCGCTTCGGTATACGCAAGCGCGGGATCGCTGTCAAAAGCTGCCGCGATATTCAGCCCGTACTGCTGAAAGCCGTCATAGGAAAGCAGCGCCTTTCCCATTCTTCCGGCTCCTACCAATACAGCGTCCTCCAGATTATCGTACCCCAGAAAAGCCTCCAGCTCCCGGATCAATTCCAGCCGAACATACCCGATTTTCGGTCTGCCGGAACCGCTGACAGCCGCCAGATCCTTTCGGACCACCACATGATTCAAATGCAATGCTTCCGCGATGATCGTGGCGGAAATACATTTTGAGCCGCTGTCCGGCAAGCTTTTCAGATAACTCAAATATCTCGGAAGGCGTTGTAAAGTCTGTCTGGAAACAGATTGAATCTCCATAGCTTGAGACCTTTGGCAATTTCACAAGGGCCAGCTTTTTGGCAGGAAGAAGCGCTTTCTTCCCGAAAAGCTGCAAAGCCATTACGAAAATACCGTTTTCCCCTCCTCCCCCTTTTTCAAAAAGGATCACACTTCAAAAGCGAGTCTTCAAAAAGCTGTTACGGTATTGCAGCGTATCATAAAAGCAGCTGTCTGGAGACCAATTTTGCCATTTCCTTTCGGAGCGGAAATGACTGTGAAATTCTCCTTTTTGACTTTGATAATATTTTAACATTCTTTTCTCGAAATGTAAATTGTCTGCTCTGACAGCAGAATCAAAAAATTTTTCAAAAAATTGTGCATTTTGATACCCGAAGTCTGATTTCTTGTTGTTTACGGGACTCAAAAGGCAATATTTATAAAAATCCAGAATATCAAACCGGCTTTTTATTCTATTTTTCTATTTCTCTCATTCTAATAGAAATTCTAGTAAAAATCAAGAGCGCAAAAATTTTTCAAGACGCCTCAGGCGTCTGCGCTCGGGGTGCCTTTTTATGTTTATTTTTCATTTCACAGAAAAAACACCTGGGACAAGCTTGTTATAAGTATTTTTGTAGAGCGGCTGACCAGTCATTAGTCGTAAGATGTTAGTTGTTTAGAAAAGGGCAAGCCCCCCTTTTTGTCATTACTGAGCAAAAAGCGCGGAAAGCTATAGCTTTCTCGATGAAGGGTCTCGTCCTTAATTCCAGGGCAAAAGGGCGAAGGACAAGATTCTTCACTTCGTTCAGAATGACAGGTGGGAGGTGAGCGGATAACCGCTAAA
>CAJUTL010000050.1 GCA_910589395.1 uncultured Oscillospiraceae bacterium | reverse complement strand
GAAGCCGTGACTGAGGGGTTCCGACAGAAAGGTAAAAAATGCAGGTTTTATACTGGTCCATAGCGAACTGAAACCTCTCCACCACCTAACGGTGGTCCCAGAAGGTTGCAAAGCAACCTTCTTCCCCTATTCAGGGGAGGCAAGGGGTTAGTGCTATTCGTAAGCCTACTAAATTCCAATTTATCGCACTGCGCCCTTCCTCATTCCTCATTCCTCATTTCCTTCTTCAAGAGCGCATCGGAGAGGGTGGCGAGCTGTTCCAGAGTAAGCTGCTCCGCTCGGGCGTTTTTGGCTGCACCGGCGGCTTCCAGGGCCTGCTCCACCTGTATTTTGGTGAAGCGACCCGCCGAGGCAATAGAATTGGCGGCGGTTTTTCTCCGCTGGGAAAAGGCGGCCCGCACTATTTTGAAAAACTGATTCTTATCCTGTACCTTTACCGGCGGCTCCTGCCGCAAGGACAGCCGAATCACGGCGGAATCCACATTGGGCGGCGGATAGAAGCTTCCCCGGCTTACGGGAAACAAAATTTCCGGATTGCTGTGATACCACACCGAGGCGCTGACCGCCCCGCACTCCCGGGTGCCGGGCCTTGCGCAGATGCGTTTTGCCGCCTCCTTCTGCACCATAACGGTAACGCTCTGTAAAGGGAGATCGCTTTCCAGCAGCCGCATGAGCACCGGGGAGGTGATATAGTACGGGAGGTTCGCGCAAACGCACACCTTTTCACCCCCGAATTTTTCCCGGATCAGCTTATGGAGATCCAGCTCCAGGATATCCCCCTCTACCAGCTCTACATTACCGCAGTCCGCCAGGGTTTCCTCCAGTACCGGAAACAGGCGGCGGTCCAGCTCTACCGCGACCACCTTTTTCGCCGCCTGAGAAAGCTCCCAGGTCAGCACCCCCATACCGGGGCCGATCTCGATCACCCCGGCCGCCTGATCCGCCCCGCATTCCGCCGCCATTCTGGGGCAGATGCCGGGATTGATCAGGAAATTCTGCCCCATGGCCTTGGAAAAGTGAAAGCCGTGCCGGGCCAAAACCTCTTTGATATAAGATAACTCCGAAAGCTTGCTCATTGGTGCTCCTTTCTTGAACTCCCGTAACTTTCAGGCGGAAAACAGCCGATCACTGCCGCGCGTCATACAGCACACGCACCCCATCGTCATAAATTTTAGAAAACCTTCCGGCGATCCATTCCTCGTTCACCTCATAGGTGGAGCGCTCAAAATCGCTGACCAGAATATACTGTACGCCGTATTCCCGAAACAACGCCTCGTTCTCCTCCGGCCGTTCATACATCAGCTCTACCGCATGCTCCCATTTTCCGTAGGGCAGGCCGTGAAAATACAGATAGGAAGAGGAACCGCACAAAATATTGCGCCCAGCCAGGGAACAGATCTCGTTGTTGTGCCGGGTGTCTGTTAAAATCAGGGAATCCGGCGCGGTATGCTCCTCCACAAATTCACACAGAGCGATAGCGCCGTCCCCATAGATCTCATACCGGGCGTTCCATTCCCTTCCCACGGTCAGTACGGCGGAAAAGGAGCACAGCGCCACGGCGGCTCCGGCAGCGGCCCTTCGAACGCCCGTAAGCCTGATTTTCCGCAGCAGCCGGAAGAAAAATTCCGAGGCTCCGCAGCACAGCAAAAGGTAGGCCGTGTAAAGCAGCTTGTTATTATCATAAGGATTGGGCTGGAACACCGCGAATTCCGCAAAAAACCAGATCACAAGAGCCGGAGCGTATTTGGAAAATTCCCGGCTTTTGGCCGTAAGCAGGCCGCCCAGCGCCAAAAGCCCGCCAAGGCCGATATTTTTCAAGTAAAACCACAGATAATTGTCCTCCCCGATACTCCACCCAAAATGCCCGCGGATAAAGCCGTCGCTTCCCGCCTGGCGAAAGGTCCAGAAACAGAGCTGGGGCAAGGCCAGCACACAGGCCGAGAAAAGGAGAACGCCCCAGGTAGAAAGCAGTTCGCGTCCCGCGCCCTGCCGGAGCCGCTTCCACAAAAGCCAGCCCAAAAGCAGCAGAAGCAAGCAAGCGGCAGCGCAAAGCGTCCAAAGCAAGCCGGGGGAATCCAGCTTTCCGGTACGGCGCAATAGCTCCTGCAAGCCCCACATGACCGGCAGACCCAGCAAAATGAGAAGCTTTCCCGCCCGGGCGCCCCAATTCTCCCAGGAAAGCTCCCGCAGTAAAAAGCCCAGCAGCCACACCCCGCAGATCAGAGCCATCGCCACAAAGGAATGGGTGTGGATCATGGGCAGCAGCCCCGCCAGCACCCCGGCATACAGGAAATAGCGTTTTTCTCCCTCATAGACCGCGCGGTACAGCAGATACAGGGTGGGAAACAGTACCGCCCAGCCAAACAGAGTCGCCCGCTGGGGCAGCAGCATATCCACGATCACATTGACCCAGCGGATATTTCCCTCCACGTAATTGGTGGGAGTCTGGTAAAAACCCGTAAAGATCCGGCAAAAGTCTTTCCCGCTCCCCAGAAAATAGAGGAACCCGAAGCCGCCGTTGAAAAAGAACAGCGTCCAGGCAAAGGCCGCCTTCCTTTGGTCGGACAGCAGCCGGGAAACAAAGAGATAGCCGCCGAAAAGCACCTGGGCCCCGGCAAAAGCCATCGGCAGGAAATATGACCATTTCAGGGCCTCGACCCAAAAGCCGGTCAACCCCTTCGCCATATGATAAAACAGATAGAGAGAAGAGGAAATACTGTCGCTCAAAAAGGGATAGGAAAGCCGGAAGCCCGGCAGCAGCGAGTATTCAGGCGGGAAAGTCCCCTGCCGGGCAATGCTGGTGAGAAAGCTCAGGTGCATGCTCATATCGCCATAGGTGGCCTGGCTGGAGCATATCCGGCCGTTTTCCCAGCGGAAGGAGCGCCATACCAACGCCCAAAACAGCAGCAGAACCAGCAGGATCACCCACAGAAATTTCCTGCGGGCAAAAGCGGAAAAACCCAGCGGCACACGCTCTCCCTTTTTTACGACCGCAAGGCAAAGAACACAGAGCAGCACCGCCGCCCCCAGCCCGCAAAAGCTGGACGCCGCCGTAAATCCCAGAAAGAAGGAGAAAGGAACCGGGCACCATTGCAGCAGTACGCTGCCCAGCATGCTGCCCAGCAGCAGCCGCGCGCCGCCGCTTTCCCCCGGCAGCAGACGCCAGGCTGTCAGCACCCCGCAAAGCTGGAAGGAAAAAAAGAAAAGGCAGGAAATCAGCAGGAAACTCAAATACCAGATAAATTCCGCCAGAATCATTTTCTCCCCTCCTTTTCACGCACGTCTTTCTCCTATTATAACTGCCCTGCCAAATAAAGTAAAGGCAACGCCACATAACGGCCTCTTAAAAATTTGCGCTCGGGGAAAAATTGTTGTATACTGTATAGAAAACGGCGGCACGGCCGCACGGAGGAATGGCTATGGAAGAGCTTGTACGCAGAGACAAAACCAATTACTATCTGGACCTGGCAGAAACGGTTTCCCAGCGCTGCACCTGCTTGAGAAGGCATTACGGCGCTGTGATCGTGAAGGACGACGAGGTGATCTCCACCGGCTATGTGGGCGCGCCCAGAGGGCGGCAGAACTGCTCTGACCTGGGCTACTGCCTGCGGACGAAAATGGGGATCCCCAGAGGGGAGCGGTATGAGCTGTGCCGCAGCGTTCATGCGGAGGCCAACGCCATTATCTCCGCCTCCCGCCGGGACATGATCGGCGCTACCCTGTACCTGGTAGGCAGAAACGTGGACAGCGGAGAGTATATTGAAAACGCCGTTTGCTGCTCCATGTGCAAGCGCCTGGTGATAAACGCCGGCATCGAAAGAGTGATCGTGCGGGACGATAAGGAAAACTACCGCGTCATCTCCGTGGCGGACTGGATCGCGGACGATGAATCCCTTCGGGGCGTGCTGGGCTATTGAGCGGCGAAAAAGCACAGGGCCGCTATGGGCTGCTGGATTCCCTGCGGGGGCTGTGCCTTCTCAGCATGATCGGCTACCACGCCGCCTATGACCTGCTCCATCTGGCCGGGCTCTCCCTTCCCTGGCTTCACGATACGCCGGGGCACTTATGGCAGCAAAGCATTTGCTGGAGCTTTATCCTGCTTTCCGGCTTCTGCTGGAGCCTGTCCCGGCGGCCCCTTCGCCACGGCTTGGTTTTGACGGTCTGCGGAGGCGGGATCACGCTGGTCACTTATTTCATCATGCCCTCCGAGCTGATCCAGTACGGTGTGCTGACCCTGCTGGGGCTTTCCGCCCTGCTGCTGAAGCTGTTTTCAGAGCTGAGTCACCGCCTGAAGCTGCGTTTGCCGCCCACCGTGGGGCTGTTTCTTTCCCTTGCGCTCTTTTTTCTGCTGCGGGGTGTTCCTCAGGGCTATCTGGGCTTTGAGGGCCTGCGGCTCTGTCCGCTGCCGGAAAGCCTGTATCAAACCGATTGGACGGCGGTTCTGGGTTTTTCCTCCCCTTCCTTCTATTCCACAGATTATTTTCCCTTGCTGCCCTGGTTCTTTTTGTACGCCTCCGGCTTCTTCCTGTGGAAATGCCTTTCCCGCCGGGAAAAAGCGCTGGAGCTGCTGCGCCCGGGCTTTTTCCCTCTCTCCTTTTTGGGGCGGCACAGCCTTTTGATCTATCTATTGCACCAGCCGGTGCTGCTGGGGATTTTTCTTCTGCTTGCGTAAAATACAACAGGGACAGCGCTTCCCTTTTGAAACGCCGTCCCTGTTTTTTATTTTGTGATTTACTTACTTCGCCTCAAAATAGGCCTTAAAGGCCTTGTAGGCCATATACACGTCCAGCTTGGAGACCACCTCGAAGGGGGCGTGCATGGAGAGCACCGGTACGCCGATATCGATGACATCGGCGTTCAGGCGGGCGATATCCAGCGCCACGGTTCCGCCGCCGCCCTGGTCTACCTTGCCCAGCTCACCGATCTGCCATACCACCCCGGCATCGTCCAGAACACGGCGCACCCAGCCCAGAAACTCGGCGGAGGCATCGTTGCTGCCGCTCTTACCGCGGGCACCGGTATACTTGGCCACCCCTACGCCGCGATTCAGATAGCAGGAATTTCCCGCTTCATAGGCATAGGCATAGGTGGGGTCATAGGCGGCGGTCACGTCGGCGGAAAGGCAGCTGCTGGCGGACCACACATGGCGGGGCTCCAGGCCCTCGGCCGCCGCCAGATCGGACACAAAATAGTTCAGATATTCGGAGCAAAGGCCGGTATTGCCCACGCTGCCGATCTCTTCCTTATCCGCCAGGCAGGTCACCACCGTATGCTCCGGCGTTTTGCAGTTCAAAATCGCTTCCAGGGCGGGATAGGCGCACACCCGGTCATCGTGGCCGTAAGCGCCGACCATACTGCGGTCAAAGCCGATATCCGCCGCACGGAAGGCGGGAACAAAGGAGATCTCTGCGGAGATCAGGTCGCTTTCCACAATACCGTACTGCTCATGGAGCAGCTTCATCACGTTCAGCTTGTAAAGCTGCTCACCCTCGGCGTCCTCCAGAGGCAGGCTGCCGATGAGAATGTTCAGGTCTTCTCCGGTAAAGGCCTCCGCCAGCTTCTTGCCCATCTGATCCCTTCCCAGGTGGGGCAGGATATCGGTGATGGTAAACTGGGGGTCTTCCGGCCGGTCGCCGATATTCACGGTGATCTCTGTGCCGTCCTTCCGCACGATCTTTCCGTGCATGGACAGGGGGATCGCCGTCCACTGGTAATGCTTGATCCCGCCGTAATAGTGGGTCTTCAGCAGCGCCAGCTCATTTGCCTCGTACAGCGGAATGGGCTTTAAGTCGATACGGGGGTTATCGATATGAGCTGCAGCAATGCGCACGCCCTCCTTCGCTCCCTTTTTGCCGATCACGGCCAGGCAGATAGCCTTGTCCCGGTTATTGTAATACACCTTGTCGCCCGCCTTGTACTTGTGAGCGGGATCGAAGGGAACGAACCCGGCGGCTTCCGCGGCCTTTACGGTGTAATCCACAGATTCCCGCTCCGTTTTGGCCTGATCCAAAAAGTCTTTATACCCTTCGGCGAATTTATCCGCCTTTTTCATTTCCTGCGCCCCGGCCCTCTTCACGCCGTGAGTGCGGTCATTGAGAAGCTGCTTTGCAAGCTCCTTCGCGTCTACCTTTTCTGCTTTTTTAGCCATCATTGTACGCTTCCTTTCTCTGTAAAATTCTCATAAAGCCCTTCGGCGGCCGTAAACCCCGGTGCTTTTCGGCTTACCGGCATACCGCGGGGCTCCTGAATTTTCCAAATCCACTGATTACTTTACTCCCCTTTTGGGAAATTGTCAATCAGATTCCGCCCAGGGATTTCAAGGCCATATAGTAATAGGCGGAGATCCGATAGCCCACCCGGCCATACAGCTTTTGCAGCCCGGAATAAGTATAGCCGATAAAGCCTCGCTTCAACCCGGTCTCCTGCAAATATTTTGTACCCGCCAGGGTCGGATTCGTTCCGATCCGTCTTCCCCGGTAGGCGGGGGAAACCACCGTACAGCCAAGGCGCCCGTGCGGGGCGCCTCGGTTTCCACGCCTACAAGAATCGCGCCGCAAACCGTACTTCCCGCTGCGGCCACCGCCGGTTTCCTTTCTTCTGATAAAGAGCGCCCGAGCGGTAAAAACCCACAAAATCCGCCTCGCTGCCGTGACGCGCCGCAGCACCTCCGGCAGATCCTCCGCCCCGGCCCAGCGGTAGGTGATCCCGTCTATGGTATCTCCGGCGGCACAGCTGAAGCGCTCCGGCAGCGAGAGCTCCGCTTCCATATCAAAGCAGTTTGCTTCTCCCCAGCTGTGACGGTAGCCCCGCTTTTCAAAAAAGGCCGCCGCGTTCTGCCCTGCCAATTCCCGGGGCAGCGCCTCCGGCCCCAGCTCTTCCCGAAAGGGCTGAACTCCCACCGGAACTCCGGGCGTGAGATAATCCTCCCCGGCCCCGATCTGAATACTGCCATACCCCGCCCGGCGCAAAAGCGCCTCTGTTTCCCGCAAAAGCGCGCTTCCCAGCCCATGGCGGCGATACCTGCTGTCCACGCAAAGGAGGTACACCGTGTTTTTACAACTCACGGAAGCGCCGATCAGCTCTCCCGCTTCAGTTCTTCGTGCCAGAATCCGGTTTTCCTCCTGGGATAAAAGCTGTCTCACCGTCTGCTCCGCCCGGGTGACATAGGAAAATTCCGCCGGAACAGCTGATAGCATTCTTCCCGCATTTTACTCTTCTTCCCGCCGCAAGGAAGCTCTTTCCCTACAGCTGCTGAAACCAGGCCTTCAGCTCCGCCTTACAGGCAGCCGCAAGGCCTTTTATTTCCACACCCTGAAGAGCGGCCTCCAGATGATAGAGGATCACCACACAGGTATTCGGGCATTGCTTTTTCAGCCGAAAAACCGCCTGTTTGCTGCCGATCTCCCGCAGCTCTTCCGCCGAATGAACACCCACTGAATGAAGCTTCTTTTCCATGGTTTTTCCCAGCCCTAGAGTTGTGACCGCCGCCATATGCTTTCCTCCCACCGCTATGTTTTTACTGATTGCCGCTGTGGTCAGTCCGCGGGCGACAGCTTCGCATAGACATAAGTATCCTTCCAAATGGGCTTTTCGTTCTGATCCTTCCAAAAGAAAACGTTTTGCAGAAAGTGCGCCTCCCGGCGAAATCCAAGAGCCTCCAGCAGCTTCCAGGAGCTTCTGTTTTGGGGATCACACTCTGCGTAGATCCTGTGAATTCCATTGGTAAAGGCCCGCTGAATCAGAGCTTCACAGCTTTCCCGCGCATAGCCCTTTCCCCAATAATCCCGATGAAACACATAGCCCAGCTCCAGAGCTTCAAAGTCCCGCTTTCCCAGATAAACGTTCCCGATCATCTTATGGGAAGTCTTCAGTTCCACCGCGATCATTTCCTCTGTCCCGATGCGCCACTCCAAATTGCTTTCCGTTTCCTCCGGCGACAGGGGCTTGTACGGCTCGTACTCCACCACCTTTGCGTCGGACAAATATTCAAACAGATCTGGCAAGTCGCTTTTTCTGTACCTTCTCAAAATGAGCCGCTCTGTCTCCACTATGACTGCTTCATTTTCCATATGTGATTTCCTTTCTGAGGGCGAAAATTAGTAGTTAGCTGTTAATTGCAAAAGCAAAGCAAGGCCCTTTTCCCCGCCCAAGAATGAGAAAAAGGCTTTTTCCCGTCTTTCAAAAACCAGCCCTAGTATTTTTTAAGGTCAGGATTTTGTGACTGACCGCGGCAAGAGTAAGCACCCCGCGCCGCAACAGTTAGAATACTCCTTTTTTGAAAAAAATCAAAGAGGAAGAGGAGCGCTATTTAGAGTGCAGTGAGGAATGAGAAATTAGCAATGAAGGGCAAAGGGAACAAGCGTTGTAACCAACGCTTGGTAAATTATAGTTTAGCACACACCCTTGGCTCCCCTGAAAGGGGAGCTGTCAGCCTATCGGCTGACTGAGGGGTTCCGACAGAAGAGCGGAAAGCACAGGCTTTATGCGGTCCGCTAGCACCCTATAACCCCTCTGTCACGGCTTCGCCGTGCCACCTCCCCTTTCAGGGTGAGCGCGTCCCGGTGGGGGGAAGGTCTCCAGTGGAGACCGCTCTGACCCGACCGAGCCGACAGGCGAGACCGCTGGTGCGAACCGTTCTCAGCTGTCGCTTCGGTCGTTGCTGGGCGTGCCCCACCGGGGCACAGCAACCGAGCCGACAGGCGAGAAAGGCAAGGATTTTCTGCTGGTCGCCAGCCTGCTAAATTCCAATTTACCGGAACTATGTCCTTGATCTTAATAATTGCTCATTGCTCATTTCTAATTGCTCATTCCCAATGGTTCCCCTCACTTTACTCCAAGCAAACAGGGCTTAACTAAGCGCACCCCACCGGGACGCGCTTGTCTTAAGCCCTTGCCCTTCTCTAACAACTAACTACTAACCGCTAACAACCACTCAGGAAAGCCCGTTGAAATTGGAAACCACCTTATCCACCGTATTCGCTTCCGACATGGCCATCAGGATCAAATTTCCCCGGCGGAGCACGGCGGTTTTTTCCGCCTCCACGCAAACCCATTTTCTGGGATCCAGATTCTTTTCGATCTCACCGCGAACCTCTTCGGCGTCTACGGAATCCGGCACGCGCAACAGCGCTACGCAGTGCGGAATAGAGCCGATTCCCGGCTCGGAAACGATGGCCTCGGCGCCTTCGATCGGTTCGATAAACAGAAACCAGGAAAAGGTCTCCTCCGTCACTTCGGTTTCCATTAGGGAAAGCTCCGGATCGGTAGCGTCCTTTGTCACCTGGGCCAGCAGTTCGGAAAGAGAACCCTCAATGTTTTCTTCCCCGCTACCCCCGGCCGGCTGTCCGCAGGCGGCGCAGGCCACAAGCAAAAGAACCGCAAGCAGTACAAGAATTCCTCTTTTCAATTTGAATGACCTCCCTTTTGAAATATCTGTGATGGAATCTATGGAACATCTATCTATTATTGACTGATATACTCCCGAATATAGAAATCCGCGCCCACACTTTCGCACACCTTCCGGCAGGCGTCGATCTCCTCCTTCGGCATGGTGCTTACCACCGTCATGCGGACATGGGGCACATTGAGCACCGCCCCGGCGGTAAAGCGCAGAATGGCAGAAAAGGCTTCCAGCCCAAACTTGCTGTGACAGAGCTTATCATACTTTTCCGCGGTGCTGGCGTTTAAGCTGATGGAAACGGCGTCCACCCTTCCGTCCAGCTCCAAAGAGGCCCGCCTTCCCGTGATCAGCTCTGCCAGGCCGTTGGTATTGATCCGAATAAAGTGAGAGCCGTGGGCCCGAAGCTGGTCGCAAAGCCACATCATATCGTCCCAGCGGCAGGCGGGCTCCCCGTAGCCGCAGAATACGATCTCCGTATACCGGTTCAGGTCCCTTTTCGCAAGCTCCGCCCAAATTTCCTCCTTGGAAGGCTCCTTTCCCTGATACCACAGGTTTTCCGCGTACAGGCTGCCGGAGCTGTTTTTCCGCAGACAGAAATCACAGCTGTTGGGGCACTGATTTGTCATATTGACATAGAGGCCCGTTTCGTACTCATAGGTAATGCTGGTGTTCCCAGCCTTTTGCCTTACTTCCATATCCCCTGTCCTTTTGTTCCTTTCTATCCATTCTCAGGCCGGAAGCCGAAACAGCCGGCGGGTATTTTCCCCGGCTGCCTGTAAAATGACCTCCGGCGCTTCTCCCCGCAGCTCACCGATACGCTTTGCTACATGGAGGATCAAGGAAGAGTCGTTCCGCTTGCCGCGATAGGGCTCCGGGGCCATATAGGGCGCGTCCGTTTCCAGAAGCAGGCGGTCAAGAGGAAGCTCCTTTGCCACCTCCACGGCATGGCGGGCATTTTTGAAGGTAACGACCCCGCCGATCCCAACATACATGCCCAGTTTTACCACCTCGCGAGCCATTTCCACACTGCCGGAAAAGCAGTGCACCACACCCTGGGGGCGATACCGCCGTAAAAACTCCAGAGTATCGGCGTGGGCCTCCCGGTCGTGGACGGCCACCGGCAGAGAAAGCTCCCTGGAAAGCTCCAGCTGAGTGGAAAACACCTCCTGCTGGCGCTCTTTCGGACAGGAATCCAGCCAGTGATAATCCAGTCCGATCTCCCCTACCGCCACGATCTTTTCCTTTTTCAGCAGCTCCCGAAGGACAGTCAGCCAATTTTCCGGCAGCTCCTTCGCGCATTCCGGGTGGATCCCCACCGCGCCGTACACATAGCTATATTGCTCTGTCAGCGCCGCCGTGTCATAGCAGCCCTGCAGATCCGCTCCCATATTCAGAATACCGCAGACCCCGGCTTCCGGAAGGGCTTTGCCGAGAAGCGCCTCCCGGTCCGGATCAAACTGCTCGTCGTCATAGTGGGCGTGAGAATCAAAAATCAAAGCTTCCATCCTTTTTCCTTTTCCAATGGGCGGCCTACTTTAGCACAGCTTCGCTCCGGCGGGAATGCTGTCGTCCACCATCAGCAGGCGCAGGACTTCCTCGCCCTTTTCCTTGTGGACTGCCGAAATCAGCATGCCGCAGCTTTCCAGCCCCATCATCTTCCGAGGTGGCAGGTTCACAATGGCCACCAGCGTTTTTCCGAGGAGAGCTTCCGGCTCGTACCATTTGTGAATGCCGGACAGGATCTGCCGGTCTGTGCCGGTGCCGTCGTCCAGTGTAAAGCGAAGCAGCTTGTCGCTTTTTTTCACCGCTTCACAGGCCTTTACCTTCACCGCCCGGAAGTCGGATTTACAGAAGGTCTCAAAATCCACCTGTTCCTCCGCCTGAGGCTCCAGCTCGATTTCGGGAACGGGCAAATTTGCCAGGCGCTTTTCCTCCGCCTTGGCGATCACCTCGTCCTCATCGAGCCTGGCAAACAGGATCTCCGGCTGATCCGTCACCTTGTTTCCGCTGGGGTACAGGCCGGTTTGATCCAGCTCTTCCCAGCCTCTGGGCTGCGTGTTCAGCTGGCGGAAAATGCTGTCACAGGCGCCGGGCAGGAAGGGCTGCAGCAGAGACGCGCCCACACAAATGGAATCTACCAGGTTGTAAAGCACCGTTTCCAACCGGGGCAGCTTCGCCTCGTCCTTGGCCAGGGCCCAGGGCATGGTCTCATCGATATATTTGTTGCACCGCTTAAAGAGATTCATGATCTCCGTAATGGCGTCCGCGGCCCGCAGCTCATCCATTTTGGCGGCGGCCTTGTCCCGGCAGGCGGAAACCACGGCCTTCAAGTCCTCGTCCACAGGCTCTGTAATGCCAGAGTCCTTTACAGTACCGCCAAAATACTTGTTGCTCATGGAAACGGTGCGGTTCAAAAGGTTCCCCACGATGTTGGCCAGGTCGGAGTTATTCCGCTCTGTCACCAACTCCCAGGTCAGGTTGCCGTCATTTTCATAGGGCATTTCGTGCAGGACAAAATAGCGCACCGAATCCACACCGAACACGTCCACCAAGTCGTCGGCATAAATGGTGTTCCCCTTGGATTTGCTCATCTTGTTGCCGTTCATCAAAAGCCAGGGGTGACCGAACACCTGCTTTGGCAGCGGCAGATCCAGCGCCATCAGGAAAATGGGCCAGTAGATGGTGTGGAACCGCACGATATCCTTGCCGATCAAGTGAAGGTCGGCGGGCCATTCCTTTTGAAACTGTTCCGTGCTCTCATTGCCGCAGTGGTAGCCGATGCCGGTAATATAGTTCGTCAGGGCGTCCAGCCAGACATACACCACATGCTTCGGGTCGAACTCCACCGGAATTCCCCACTTGAAGGAGGTACGGGACACGCACAGATCCTGCAGGCCGGGAAGCAGGAAATTATTCATCATCTCATTTTTCCGGGAAACAGGCTGAATGAATTCCGGGTGTTCGTTGATATAATCGATCAGCCTGGGAGCGTATTTGCTCATTTTGAAGAAATAGGCTTCCTCCTTAGCAGGGTGCACCTCTCTGCCGCAATCGGGACATTTGCCGTCTATCAGCTGGCTTTCTGTGAAAAAGGACTCGCAGTCTGTGCAGTAAAGCCCCTCGTAAGCGCTTTTATAGATATCGCCCTGATCATAGAGTTTTTTGAAGATCTTCTGCACTTCTTTTTCATGGTAGTCGTCGGTGGTGCGGATAAAATGATCGTAGGATACGTTCATTAAATCAAACTGGCCCTTGATGACCCCCGCCACCCGATCCACGAATTCCTTGGGAGTAACGCCTTCGGCCTCCGCCTTCAGCTCGTTTTTCTGGCCGTGCTCATCGGTGCCTGTCTGAAACCACACGTCATAGCCCTGCAGCCGCTTAAAGCGGGCGATGGCGTCCGCCAGCACGATCTCATAAACATTGCCGATATGCGGCTTGCCGGAGGTGTAGGCAATGGCGGTGGTAAGATAATATTTTCCTTTGCTGTTCATACTGTGCTCGTTTCCTTTCTATAGCCGGACGGGGTACCCTTACACCGGCGTATATCCGGTTTCCCGGACGATAGTTTTCAAATCCTCTTCTGTGAGCTTATCGGCGTCAAACACGACCCGCGCGCTCTTGTTTTCCAGATCTACTTCGGCCTCCCGCACGCCCTTGGCGTCCTCGAAGGCCTTCCGCATTCGGGAAGAGCACATGGCGCAGTGCATTCCATTTATCATAATAACGGTCTCTTTCCAATTTTTCTTTCCAAACATATGGTATCTTCCTTTCTTTATCATTTCAGGGGAGCTTTTGATAGCTTCCCCAGGATTCTCTAAGATCCTCTTAAGGCAACACCGCACAAAAATTGTGTACAAAGGCCTCTGGCCGGTCTTTGTGCGAGGTTGCCTTAAAACCTCCGCTTACCGGAAAATCAACGCCGAAAACGCGCTGGCGATCATCAGCAGGGCCAGTACAGCGGCCGCCACGCGGATCACAAGCGCCCTGCGATTCGTAGGGTAGCCCTTCATAGCACGAATCCTCCCCTTTTTCCACAAATTGAAATCGTTTTATAGTCTACCACTTTTTTCCCGATTTGTAAAGATTCAGGCAGCGGCAGCCTCCTGATCGCGGCAGCCATAGCTCAAGCCTTGCCATCCTCAGAAAAGTACGCTATGATGGAACCGTAAAAACTTCTTTGCGGTCTGAAAACGCAACCGGAGGTTGCGCTTCTTTCAGCCAAAGCTGATGGAATGCTACCGGAAATTATGCTATTCTTTTAGCAAGGAGGTCATACAGAATGTTGTCCGAAAAAATAGTTTCCCTGCGGCGAAAAAACGGACTTTCCCAGGAACAGCTGGCGGAAAAACTCGGCGTTTCCAGGCAGGCGATATCCAAATGGGAGGGCGGGCTGTCCACCCCGGAATTGGATAAGCTGAAGGCATTGAGCAAATGCTTTCACATTACCATAGACGAGCTTATCGGAAACGAGGGCGCAGCCGACTCCGAGCCCGCAAGGGAGGAGGAAAAACCCCCGATGGCCCGAAAAGCGAGAGAAAGCAGGCTCGGTATTTTCCTCTGCCTGGGAGGCGCCGTCTGCCTGATCCTGTTCAGCATTTTAGCGGTGTTACGCCCGGTGGCCGTGGACCGCGTTGCGGAATCCTCGATGCTCACCCTGAACGGAACCGGAATTCTCATTGCTTTGTTTTCCGTGCTGATGCTGTTGGGAATGATTTTGATTTTCAAAAAGAAATAGGGCTTGTGCGAAAACAGCAAAAGTGGCAAAGCCTTGTGCAAAACAAGCTGGGCTGCCGCCCGATCTCCAACACAAAAAAGCTCGCATTGCCAAAAAGCGATATTATCGGTTTTTCAAGCAAGCCCTAAATCCAGGAGGTATTTGCCATGAAAAAACACAAGCGTTTGGCCCGTCTTTTCGCCCTGCTTGGGCTCCTGTTTTCCCATGTCATGTGCGCTGCGGTTGCGTACAGCTATTGTGCCCTTCAGTGGGGCGGGCAGTACGCGGCGTACAGCGCCCCCGCCAGCGTTGCCTTTTTACTATGTATTCCCTACGGAGCCGGAATCGCGCTGTGCTCTTTTTTGGCTTGGTTTTTCCGGAAAAGATGTGAAAAAGACTAATTACTTGTAAGAAAAGAGGACTGCTGCAAAGGGGATCATTTTGCGGCAGCCCTTTTTTAGATGCTGGATACTAGATGCTAGACGGCGGTGGCACCTTCGGTGCAATAAAGAAAGGGCTGGATATAGAGCGATAAATGATAGTTTAGCGAAATAGTAGTTAGCTGTTAGTTGTTAGTCGTTAGAGAAGGGCAAGTTCCCTTCCTTGTCATCCTGAACAAAAAGCAAAGCAAGCTTTGCTTTCTCAGCGAAGGAGCTCGTCCTTCATTCCAGAAAAGGACAAAGGACGAGATTCTTCACCGCTTTCAGCGGTTCAGAATGACAGGAGAAAAGCGAGTGGCTCGCCGATAAATTATAGTTTAGCACACACTCTTGGCTTTCTCGCCTGTCGGCTCGGTTGCTGTGCCCCGGTGGGGCACGCCCA
>CAJUTL010000049.1 GCA_910589395.1 uncultured Oscillospiraceae bacterium | reverse complement strand
AAGGAGGGACCTTGTTCTTCTCTAAC
This sequence comes from uncultured Oscillospiraceae bacterium, assembly GCA_910589395.1. GTDB lineage: Bacteria > Bacillota > Clostridia > Oscillospirales > Acutalibacteraceae > Acutalibacter > Acutalibacter caecimuris_A. Next base: position 15,609 of record CAJUTL010000049.1, on the reverse strand, counting down.
GACTAGTTCGCTAAACTATAATTTAGCGGGTTAACGGATAGCAGTAACCCCCTGCCTTCCTCGAAAGGATCACTTTCTCACCCGTGTCTGTCCCAGATAGGTGTTTTTTGCCGGGGAATTGCTGCTTGACAAATTATTAGGCAGTTACTATAATAAAGGTAAAAAAAGAGCCTGCCGATAGACGGTTTGGCTCAAGGATTTTTTCTAAATTGTTTTAGAAACCGTCACTTGGCCGAGTGGCGGTTTCTGTCTGTTACTCTGATCGTTATTGTCCAAAAAAGGATATGAAACGTCAATGTAACCGGCATATGCTGTCTCGCCTGTCGGCTCGGTCGGTTCGCGCCAACGCCCCACTGGGGCGTGCTCACCCCCCCCCTTCGGAGGATGTAGCCAAACCGCCTACCGTATGAGGGCAGACTCTTCTGCACAGTATTCTGTGCAAATCGATTATAACAGTTTTTTGAATGAAAATCAAGACAAGCTTTTCTTTTTCTAATAACTACTATTCTGATTTTGGCAGAACAGAATAAAACCTCTCCCCTTTTCTTCCAGGGAGAGGTTACTGATTTTTATGAGAGTTTTTATCAGATTCCTTTGTTTCCTTAATCGTCCAAAGAAAATGCCAAGCGGCTTGCTGATTTTGAGGTAGTTTTTCGGGGTGAGGCTGCTGGTGCCGTATTCCACGCAAGCAATCTGCTTGCCGGTAATTCCCAGCTGTTCGCCCGTGTCTGTCCCAGATAGGTGTTTTTTGCCGTGGAATTGCCACTTGACAAATTATTAGACAGTTACTATAATAAAGATGAAGAAAGAGCCTGCCGATAGACGGTTTGGCTCAAGATAACAGTTTTAAGATGTACTTAGAAACCGTCACTTGGCAGAGTGGCGGTTTCTGTCTGTTACTCTGATCGTTATTGTCCAAAAAAGGATATGAAACGTCAATGTAACCGGCATATGCTGTCTCGCCTGTCGGCTCGGTCGGTTCGCGCCAACGCCCCACTGGGGCGTGCTCACCCCCCCCCTTCGGAGGATGTAGCCAAACCGCCTACCGTATGAGGGCAGACTCTTCTGCACAGTATTCTGTGCAAATCGATTATAACAGTTTTTTGAATGAAAATCAAGACAAGCTTTTCTTTTTCTAATAACTACTATTCTGATTTTGGCAGAACAGAATAAAACCTCTCCCCTTTTCTTCCAGGGAGAGGTTATTGATTTTTATGAGAGTTTTTATCAGATTCCTTTGTTTCCATAAGCGTCCAAAGGAAATGCCAAACGGCTTCCTGATTTTTATAAGAAGAGTTTTCTATAAATTCAGTTACACAATCGTGAAGTGGTTTGTCCAGTTCTCCCGTGAAAAGATAATCCAAGCTTACGGAAAACAGCTTGCTGAGTTTGAGATAGTTTTTCGGAGTAAGGCTGCTGGTGCCGTATTCCACACGGGCAACCTGCTTGCCGCTAATTCCTAACTGCTCACCCAAGTCGTCCTGCGTTATTCCATGCAGCTTCCTTAAATCCGCTATCCTTTTGCCGATTGCAAGCTGATCGTATTCCATAAACTCACCACCTAACCATTTTAATTATAGGCCATTTTCCTGACGGCCTAAACCGTATTTTATGAGAAAAACGAACACCAAACGTCCTGTTTCGGCGCGTTTTTCAGCTTGGTTAGTGAAAATTTCGTCGAAAAGCTCCTAAATCCCTATAACTTCGGCAGAACATGACAAAAACTCCCCCTTGACAAAGAAAAAGAGGGAGTTTTATACTTAATTCGAGGATTTTCATTAGGTGTCCTTAAGCTTCATAAGAGCCTGAAGAAAACGCCAAACAGCTTCTTGATTTTCATAAGAAGCATGTTTTACAAATTCAACTACACAATCATTCAGAGGCTTTTCAAGATTTCCCTTAAAAAGGTAATCCAGACTTACGGAAAATAACTCGCTTACTTTGAGATAATTTTTAGGAGTAAGGCTGCTGGTACCGTATTCTATACGGGCAATTTGTTTGCCGGTCACTCCCAAGTGCTCACCTAATGCGTCCTGCGTCAGTCCGTGCTGTTTTCTCAAATCGGCAATTCTTTTGCCAATTGCAAACAAATCATATTCCATAAGCTCACCACCTAATGGCCTAATTATGGGCCATTTTTCAGACCATCTAAACCGTATTTAATGCGAAATTTGAACATGAGATGCGTATTTTTAATTTTGGAGGGTTATCAAAATGAAACGACTGAATCAGAACCAGGTCATTCAAAGAGAACTGAGCATGCAGCTCCCCATTGCTCTTCGAGCACTGCGGGTCAATGCGGGACTGAAACAAGAAACAGTGGCGGAATTCCTTAAAATTTCCCGCCCCACCTATTCGTATTACGAAATAGGAACTACCGCACCCAGCGTTTTCACCCTGTACCTGCTTTGTCAATTTTATGATGTTCCCATCGACACCTTTTTTATGCCGGGAGCAGTTAAAAACCTTCACCCGGGACAGACACGGGTGAGGAAGTGATTTTCTCAGGGAAAGTAAAACCCTTGCCTCCCCTGAATAAGGGAAACAGACTGCTTTGCAGTCTGCGAGGATCATGCATAAGCATGGTGGAGGGGTTCCAGCTCAGTAAAAAAATCAATATAACACCTGCGTTTGACCAACTCACTGCCCAGAACCCCTCAGTCACGGCTTTGCCGTGACAGCTTTCTCCGCTTCGCTCCGGTCGGTGCTGAACGGTCTCCACCGGAGACCAGCACCCCTTTCAGGGGAGCCAAGAGTGTGAGCTAAATTGTAATTTAGCAGATAGTTTTCTCTTGTCATTCTGAGGAACATAGCGACGAAGAATGACAGTTAACAGAACAGGCGCGGTCTGTGGGGATTGCTGTCCCCGGCGTTCTCCCGGAGCTTGTGGTGTTTTGCGTATTTTTTTCTTTTTGTTCCCAAAATTTTCCCAAACGGGTGAGTGAAAATGCCCCTGAAATTGTATGATAGATGGGAGCTACCACTTTGGGAGGGAACCGCAAAATGAAAAAATGGAAAAGTTCTGTCAAAGTCTTACTTCTGCTGCTTTTTTTAATCGGCATTTGTTCCGGCTGCGGAAGCGCCGCCGGAAAGGGAGACCGGGCGTCCTCAGCCGTTCCAGCCGGTTCCCTGCGTTCCACAAAGGAAGGGAAAACGGCCCCGGGCCCCGAGCAGTCCTGCGGTCTGGTACAGCAATATAGTATTTTCGAGCTGTCTGAGGAGTCCACACTGGTGGTGTATGGCCGGGTCTCCTGTATTCATGAGCCCGTTTTGGTAAAACGCGCGGACGGAGGAGTTATTCCCTATACCGATGTGGAGCTCGAGACGAAAGAGACATTTCGCGGGGAGGCGGAAGAAAAGGTGCTGCTGCGCCTGCTGGGCGGCATGAAAGACGGTGAGTATGTGGAGGCCTTCGATACACCGGAGCTTTTGCTGGGTCAAAGCTATCTTTTTTTCTTATTCCATTCCTCAAAAGGCCTTGGCGTGTATGCCAAGGATCAGTATTGCCTGACAACGGGAACCAGCCAGGGGCTCTTTGTGCCTGTGCCGCAAGCGGCTTCCGATCCCACCTCGAAAGGCCTGGTTTTTCAAAGCTGCAAGGCGCCGGAGGAAATAGAGCAGGAACCGAAGGCTTCCCTGGGAGACACCCTTGCCCGGAACGCGGTGTTTTCCGCGGAAGAGCTGAAGGAGCTGTACACTGAATTCAATGAAATCCACCCTGTGGACGAAAGCAGGTTCTATCGGGAAGCCCTGGAGGCCTATCAGGCCAATTTGGAAAGCGGATTTTTTTCTCAGAAGGAATACGACCGCCTTCTTTCCCTGCTGGACACGTATGCCGAAGAGATCACCCTGGAAGAGGCAAAGAAATGGGAAGCGGAAAACGAAGCAAAGAAGGAGGAACTGCGAAAAAGGCTGGAGGAAGAAGCGCCATAAAGCTTTTCTGAAAAACAGCTTCATAAAAAACCTCCCACCCGGGAGGTTTTTGTGTTATACTGAGAAACAGCAGAAAAGCTTCAGGAGGCCGTTTTATGGAAGTCCAAAGGGAACCGCAATGTCCGGTCTATCGAAAATGCGGCGGGTGCCAGCTGCAAAATTTAAGCTATGAGCGGCAGCTTCAGTGGAAACAGGACCGCTGCCGGAAGCTGCTGGGGCAGTTTGGAAAAATAGAGCCGATCCTGGGCATGGAGCACCCCTATCATTACCGGAATAAGGTGCAGGCGGCCTTTGCCTGGGACAGGCGGGGCGGCAGGATCCTCTCCGGGGTGTACCAGTCCGGCACCCATTGGGTGGTGCCGGTGGATTCCTGTCTGACGGAGGATCAAAAGGCCGACGAGATCATCGTTTCCGTTCGGAAGCTTTTGAAGGCCTTCAAGCTTCGCCCCTATGAAGAGGACACCGGCCGGGGATTTTTGCGCCATGTGCTGGTAAAGCGCGGTTTTCAAACCGGAGAGCTCATGGTGGTGCTGGTAACGGGAACCCCTGTGTTCACAGCGAAAAAGCACTTTACGGAGGAGCTTTTAAAACTTCACCCGGAGATCACCACCATTGTTCAAAATGTAAACGACACCCGCACCTCCATGGTGCTGGGACGGCAGGAAAAGACCCTGTACGGGCCGGGCTGCATCACCGATATTCTCTGCGGCTGCAAGTTCCGCATTTCCCCGAAATCCTTTTATCAGATAAACCCTGTACAGACAGAGCTTCTGTATGGGAAAGCCATGGAATACGCGGAGCTCAGCGGAACGGAAAAGGTATTGGACGCCTACTGCGGTATCGGCACCATTGGGATCGTGGCGGCCAAAAGCGGCGCCGGCAGCGTTTTGGGGGTAGAGCTGAACCGGGACGCGGTCAAGGACGCTATCTTAAACGCCAGAGAAAACAAGGTAAAAAACATCTATTTCACCTGCGGGGACGCCGGGGAATTCATGGCCGAGGCCGCCCTGGAAAAGCAGCGCTTCGATACGGTATTTCTGGACCCGCCCCGGGCCGGCGCCAGCGAAGAATTTTTACGGGCCCTCTGCTCCCTGGCCCCCAAAAAAGCGGTGTATATTTCCTGCAACCCCGAAACCCTCGCCCGGGATCTCCGCTTCCTTCAGGCAAACCACTACAAAGTGCAAAAGCTCCAGCCCGTGGATATGTTCCCCCATACTCAGCATATTGAGTGCGTGGTGAAGCTGTCGCGGACAAAATAAAAGAATTGCCGGGTAAGGAAAATCCTTACCCGGCGCTTCTTTTGTACTAAATCACATCTATATTTCAATCCACTCTGTATAAGAACACAGAGACATGGACTTTAGTATAGCATACAAAGTGCCGAAAAGGCAAGATAATTTTTTGATTCATAGAAGTGAATAGTATTGACTCGCCATCGTTTCCCTGCTATACTAGAACTATTAAATTATAACGTCTGTACTTTTCACTAGAAAAAATGACAAGCATCTATCCTCAAGTGAAAAGCAAAAAACCAGGAGACCCCAAAATTTTAATTGCTTCTTAGGGCAAGCAAGAGGAAGTGACAGCGCAAATGTGAAAACCCAAAGTAGTGCTTTATGAATGTTGACTAACCACAGAACTACAGCTAAAAAATATGGAGGTGCAAAATGAAAAAAGGAAAGAAAGGAAAAAGCAAGAACGATTTTCACGATAACCTTATTACCGGGAAATCTATACAAATCGCGCAAGGAGATATCTATAATAATACCCCGACGCCTTCTTCCCCAGAGGCAGAGTTCACGGCTGAACCAATATGGAGAAGTCCCATTACCACAGCGGTGCTAAATTGGATCGGCTTTTTTGTAGGAATTGCAAACTTATTTCCTCTTTACAAAATAGGGAAATCTTTGATAGACTTTTTAAGTGAAGGTTGGAGAGCTCTCATGGGCTTGGAAGATCAAATAATTACATTTCTTGTTTTGTTAGTTATATTCGTCACGATACTTTCCCTCAGGAAAATTACCAAAAACCAAACAAGACATCCGCTTTTCCACAATTACGCAATCAACGGCTATGGGAAAAGATTGTCCTTGGAAAAAATTCATGCTGGAAGGTGTCCCAAGTGCGGAGGAAAAATGAGGTATTGCAATAAGCCGGTAGAGTGGAAGGAAATTCTTAAAAACGGTCAAATAAAGAAAGTAGTTACGAAAAAGGTTCCCGCATTGGAATGCGAAAGAAACGAAAATCACTGGTATGAAGTTGATCCAGCAAAAGAAAAACTGGTTTTTAGAGGGAAAAGATAGCGCAGATATATCCTGTAAAAAGCTAACAAAGGAGCGAGAAATATGAACCAACCAGCCCCCCTTCACCGGGGAGATAAGGTAGCGGTCGTCAGCCTGTCCAGCGGAATGCTGGGGGAGGAGTTTTGCAGCCACAGCGTGGAGCTGGGCAAAAAGCGGCTGAGGGAATTTGGCCTGGAGCCGGTTTTTATGCCCCATGCACTGCGGGGCGAGGAGTACCTGGAGCAGCACCCCGAAAAGCGGGCGGAGGATCTGAAGCAGGCCTTTCTGGACGATTCCATTCGGGGAATCGTTTGCGCCATCGGCGGCGACGACACCTACCGGCTGCTGCCGTATCTTATGGAAGACAAGGAATTTACAGAGGCGGTGCGGCGTTCCCCCAAGCTGTTTACGGGGTTTTCCGACACTACCGTAAACCATCTGATGTTTTACCGGCTCGGGCTGCAAACCTTTTACGGCCCCTGCTTTCTCTGCGATCTGGCGGAGCTTGCGGAGGAAATGCTTCCCTACACCAAAGCGGCGTTTCAGGGTTATTTTGAAGACTACAGGCACTGGAAGATCACCCCCAGCGAGCTCTGGTACGAGGACCGTACCGATTTTTCCCAGGCGGCGATGGGCACAGAGCGTGTTTCCCACAGGGAAAACCGGGGCTATGAGCTGCTTCAGGGAAGCGGGCTGTTTGAAGGGGAGCTTCTGGGCGGGTGCCTGGAAAGCTTTTACGATATTCTGGTTTCCGGCAGGTATACGGACGAACGGGAGATCTGCAAGCGGTACCGCCTGTTCCCGGAGCGGGAGGAATGGCGGGGGAAGATCATGTTTCTGGAAACCTGCGAGGAAAAGCCCACTCCCCAGCTGCTGCGAAGGGAGCTGGAGGCCATCGAAGCCACCGGGGCCTTCGATGAAATCACCGGGCTTCTTGTGGGAAAGCCCCAGGACGAGCAGTACTATGAGGAATATAAAACCGTGTACCGGGACGTGCTGGGCAGCCGCGGCCTTCCGATTTTGTATAACATAAACTTCGGCCACGCGTGGCCGAGAACGGCCCTTCCCTATGGAGCAAGGGCCCGGGTAAACGCCGGGCTGCAGCGGATAGAATTTCTATAAGGAGCTTTCGGTAATACAGCCCAAAAAATCGATTGGATCAGCCAGTAGGATCCAGCACGATCACCCTTTTGCCTGTTTTTTGAGCATACCGTACCGTCATTGCGGTTCCGCCCCGATACTCGCCGTTGTAAACGGCCAGCAGGCAATGGGCGTGATCGACCAGGTAGCGGTTGCGTTTCAGCATGCAGCCGCTGCTGTACTTCCTGGCCACATACACTACCTCGTCTGCCCGCGCCAAAATGGAGAAATACAATTCCCGCGCCGAAGCCGGCCATTTGTCCGCCTGTCCCTCACAGGGCAGGATACAGCGAAGCTTCAGCGCGGGAGTTTCTTTTTTCAGGGCAAGGACGGCCAACGCCGCCCAGGTGTCGGTTCCCTCCGCCATGCCGGAGAGGAAATCGGTATATCCGGCATGGGCCAGCTCGGCAATCCGCGCGGCAAGCGTTTTCTTCAAGGCGATACACCTGGGATCTGCTTCACGATATCCCCAGGGCAGCTTTTGGGGCCTGTGTCCTGTAAATGCACAAGTGAAAGAGTTCATCGCGATCCTCCTTTTTGTACGCAAGTGCGTATTAAGAGGATAGCATAATTTTTATATATACGCAAGCGCGTATACGATGATGCGCATAATATCTTATCCTGTTTTCAGGAGAGATGACAATGCAAATCAAAAATGCTGTAGTAAAAAGATTTCAAAAATTGTGTTCGGAACGGAAGATAAAATACAATGAATTAGCTACGTTGTCCGGCGTAACACCCTCTACGGTGTATAGTATGATGGACGAACGCCGCAAGGATGTTTCGGTTGTTACCGTTAAAAAACTATGTGATGGCCTGGAAATTTCTATTGGAGAATTTTTTGACGATCCAATTTTTCAGAATCTGGAGCAAGAGCTGCAATAAGCCTTTCGTGTGTTGCAAGCGTTTGAAAAATTTTTTCAAAAAGAAAAACCGCCTCATTGCAGGGCGGGGAAAAATGGGGTATGCTTTTTGAAAAAGGAGGCGGAGCCTTATGGCAAACGAGGAGAAAAAGGATTTTAACGCCATGCTGCGGGACAGCAAGGATATGCCGAAAACACAGATCCTGACAGACCAAAAAAGCATCGAAAAATACGGCGGGGACAAAATGTACTTTGCCCCTCCCATGGACTACGACCGGGTGATGAAGCGGGTGCCTTACGGCAAGCTTCTCACGGTGGGCTGTATTCGGGAGTATTTCGCCAGGGAAAACGGCGCGGATTTTACCGAGCCCATTACCGCCGGGATCTTTGTTTCCATCGCGGCCTGGGCAAGCTTCCAGCGGGAAAACGACCCCACGCCCTATTGGAGAACACTGAAGGCAGACGGGGAGTTAAACCCCAAATACCCCGGCGGGGTGCAGGCCCAGAAGGAAAAGCTGGAAGCGGAGGGACACATGATCGTTGCCCGGGGCAGGACAAGCCTTCGATACTATGTGAAGGACTATGAGAAAAGATTGTGGGAAATTAGTTGTTAGCCGTTAGTAGTTAGTTGTTAGTTGTTAGGGAAGGGCAGCGGCGAGCCGCCACGGGCGTTCGTGGAGCTGCCTAGTACAGAAAATCAGTTTCCGGCCCGACCGCAAACAGGCGAATAAATTGGAATTTAGCGGTTATCTGCTCACTTCCCGCCTGTCATCCTGAGCAGACAAGCACAAAAAGCTATAGCTTTTTAACCTTGCTTTCTTGGCGAAGGATCTCGTCCTTTGGCTCTTTGACCAGGAATGAAGAGCGAGATCCTTCGTCGCTTTGCTCCTCAGGATGACAAAGGAGAGGACTTGTTCTTCTCTAACGACTAGTTCGTTAAACTACAGGGAGTCCCTAAAAACTCAGAAAAATGCAGTTGTAAAGCCTGTAAAAGGCCGATTTTTCTAAATCGTTTCATCGGAACATTGAGTTTTTAGAGGTTACCTATAATTTAACGGCGAGCAACTCACTTTCCTCCTGTCATTCTGAACCGCTGAAAGCGGTGAAGAATCACGTCCTTTGTCCTTTTCTGGAATTAAGGGCGAGATACTTCGCCGGGAAAGTGCAGAAAGCTATAGCTTTCTGCACTTTTTCCTCAGTAATGACAAGGAAAGAGGACTTGCCCTTCTCTAACGACTAACAACTAACAGCTAACAACTAGTTCGCCAAACTACAATTTATGTTAGTTCCCCCGCAGCCGGGTCAGAAATCTTTCTCCTGCACCGGGCCGCTTCCCAAGTACACGGCTTTCAAACGACATCTTGCGCATTTCCCGCTTTTCCCTATGGCCCCTCTTGACAAGCCTGTGAAATTTTGGTAAGCTTTGCAAGGAAATTCCAGCGGGGGAGTAGCAGGCGCGGCAGGCAGTGCGAATGGGCAGTTCAGCCCTGTGCTGTTTGGCCGCGCAGCAAGTCAACAACCTCGGCCTTTGGGCCTGGCTTGCTTTTATTTGCGAGACTCGTGTATGAGCTTTGGGCGATACACGGGGTCTGTTTTGAGAAAAAGGACCGGGTATGGCACAAAGCCATGCTCGGTTTTCCGCATTTTGGGGAAGCCTAAGACTGATAAAGAACGTTTTACAGCAGCCCCGCTAAAAGAAAGGAAAGTGGTCAAAAAATGGTTGTTGCGGTTTTGTTGTTCCTGCTGGGTCTCATTCTGCTCATTAAGGGCGGGGATTGGTTTGTGGACGGGGCCACGGGCATTGCCCACCGGTTCCATGTGCCGGAGATCCTTATCGGCGCCACGGTGGTCTCCATCGGCACCACCCTGCCGGAGGTGATGGTTTCCGCCACCTCGGCGGTAAGCGGCCACGGAGAGATCGCCTACGGCAACGCCATCGGCTCCATCATCTGCAATACGGCGCTGATCGCCGCCATTGTGGTGGCGGTACGCCCAGGTGAGATCGACCGAAAAGCCCTTCGCGTTCCCATTGCCTTTTTCTTTGGAGCCTCCGCGGTATATATGGCCGCGGCTTATCTCTTCGGCAGCTTCAGCAGAATGACCGGCGTGCTGATGCTTTTGATTTTCGTCGCCTACATGGCCATTACCATTACCCAGGCGGTGAAGGGGCCAAAGCTCGTTTCCGCCGTCGGTGCGGAAGAGGAAAAGGAGTCGGAAGAGGAAATGAAGCCCCTTTACAAGGATATTCTGCTGCTGGTGATCGGCGCGGCGCTGATTGCCGTGGGGGCCAACCTCCTGGTGGATAACGGTACCATCATCGCCCAGGCGCTGGGAGTGCCGGAATCGGTCATTGCGCTGACCTTTGTAGCCCTGGGCACCTCCCTGCCGGAGCTGGTCACCGCCGTCACCTCTCTCATAAAGGGCCATGGAGCCCTGTCCTTAGGCAATGTGGTGGGAGCAAACCTCTTCAATCTGGTGCTGGTTTCCGGCGTTTCCACAGTGCTGTCTCCCTTTGCCGTTCCCAGCGGAAAACTGATCGCCGGTATGAACGCCTCCCTCATTGTGGATATCCCCCTGATGCTCTTCGTTATGGCGTTTTTGACCCTTCCAGCCCTAAAGCGCGGAAAACTCAGCCGCTTCCAGGGCATAACCCTCCTGATCATCTACGCGGCCTTCTGCGGGTTTCAGTTTGTGAGCTGATTGGAACCTTCCGGCTCGGATAAAATCGTTTTAAGGAAACCATTTTAGGACGGAGATACCGTATACGAAAATAGCTTTCTATTTTTTGAGAAACCCTAAAAAAGAGAATCGTAAAGCAATTGTCAAACCATGTAATGAGGATAAAAAAGTCTGGCCAAACAATGAGTTTTGTGATACCTTATAATTATCTTTATTGTCCAAGGGTGACTTATGATGAATACAAAAGATTTTTCTAAATTTGTAGAACTAATATGCCGGGAATTGAAACACGTGTCGGATTCTGATCCTAAAAAAATCGCAAACTGCAAAAGTGGGGAGGATTTTGAAGGATGCGTTGTAGAATTAGTTCAAACAGTTGTCGCAAAAAATTATCCAGGAATAAAAATTTATTACACTAAGGGAAGCCATGCTTTTCCAGATATAGTTTTGGAATTCCCAGGAAAAGAACGTTATGGAATTGAAGTTAAAAGTTCTTCAACAACCTCAAAAAGCTGGAAAATTAACGGGAATAGCGTGTTGGGAAGCACAAAAGAAGATGTGTTAGATACATATATTATTTTTGGAAAAACCGCAATTGGACACCAAGCCTTTCGTTGGAAACGGTACGAAGAAGCAGTTTCAAATGTAGAAGTAACGCATAGCCCTCGCTATATGATTGACATGGACATCGAAACGGATAAAACGTTTTTTACTCAATCGAATCTAAGCTATCAAGAAATTACCGAAAGCAAAAATCCAATTGGATTAATTACAGATTATTTTAAATCCCAGGGAAAGAGAGCTTGGTGGCTAGCGGAAAGCTCTCCTGCGGAAATTCGAATGTTTAATGAACTTTCCGCCCAAGAGCAAAAAGAAATGATCGGGTATTGTTTTGTCCATTTCCCTGAAATATTTTCTAGTTCAAAGAAAAAGTATCATAGAGCTGCCCTTTGGCTGACCATGAAGCAAAGTGTGATTTCTACATCTCTTCGAGATAACTTCAGTGCTAGTGGAAAAGTCGATGTCGTATTGAAAAACAGAACATATTCTCAACTTTCCAGGATATATGAAACGCTTCATAATCATCGTTCTATAGTGCGGAAAATACTATCTGAAACCAGTATAGAAGAACTATTAAATGACTGGAACGTAATAGAAAAATTGCCACAAGTAGAAATGAACCAAGTGTTAAATTTATGGATATTTCAAGTGGCTAATATCGCCGATCATAAACACGGAACGGAAGAGGGCATAAGAACAATGCTTCAAGAGATCGTTATGGACCAGTAAGCATAAAAAATTTAATAAAAATAGCGCTCCCAATTATCTTCTAATCGTTTGGCAATATGATAGGCTAAAAGAGGAGGAACAGCGTTTCCAATAAGCTTGTAAGCGTCTGAAGCAGATACACTAGGTTCCCCGTTTTCCGCAGCAAGGATAAATTGATAGTCATCGGGAAAAGTTTGAATTCTAGCACATTCTCGAACAGTAAGACGCCGTTCGATCATTCCTGCCGCAAGTTCATCAAGGTACCGTCCACCATGTTCAGCGCTTAAGCGACGATACTCAATATTTCCATGATGTTCTGAACGAATAGTTGGACCGATCCCCTCAAGGTTTATTTCCCCTTGTCCTTGACAGTGTTTACCCATAAATTTTGCTTGTGAATACTTTGTTTGAGCTAGATCGGTAGCTACATTAGGTTCAGCAAGACCTTCAAACGCTTTTCGTAGAGAAACAAACGGTAAAAGAGAGTCCGAATCTATAGAAATTTTGTCGCTGTGCGTAGGATATGGGTATGGGTCATACTCGCTTGGAATTTTCTGTTGAGAAAGTGCGTTAAGCGCTTCGGTACGAAGCGCTGATCTTTTAAAACCATAAAAAATAACACGCTCTCGACTTTGAGGAACCCCGTAATTAGCGGCAAGTAATACCCTGGCAGGTACCACTATGTAACCACCATCGCAGATAGTGGAAAAATCATGCTCTATAATTGTTTTTATATTACCTAAATTAGTTAAACCTTTTACATTTTCCGCAACAAATAATTTAGGTTTTACAATGCCAATAACTTCTCGCATCCACATATAGAGTTGGCCTCTACTTTCCATAGAAGGCTCATCGTCTTTTAATGCTTTCCCGGTATGACTCTTATCTGAATTGAGTCCTCTTCGCTTTCCGGCAACAGAAAAATCCTGACAAGGAAATCCTCCAGTGACTACAGAAATATTTTTAGGAAAAATGGTGTGCTGATTTGCTTTTTGTAATTTCACCAAATCAACAATACTTTGATCATGATAATCAGATTTTGGTATGCCATATTTAGCAAAATAATTAGTCCATACCCGTAATGCGTCAGGACGAATATCATCGGCAAAAACGGTATGAAACCGAGTTTTTGGAAGGTGTGTCCAAAGTGCTCCATTTTTACGAGTATGCCAGTGTGGGTTCACTTTTGGGTTAACAGAGGCGCTAAAAACATCAAAACCTCCTTCAAAACCTAAATCCATTCCTCCACAACCCGAAAACAGAGAAAGTACATTTAAAGGCTGTCGTTTTACCGGGACCTTTTTTCCCCCGGATAAACGCATTGGACGAACAGCATCATCAGGGATATGCCAAATTCCATCCTCTTTGAAAGCGCCATCTATATGCCCTTCTAAACAAAGCGTTTGTACTCGACGTTCTGATAACCCCCAAAGAGCAGCTGCCTTTTTTATTGAAATAGAATCCATAAATAAACATCTCCTCGAATTTGCATTCTATTCGTTTTGCCGCTGAAAGTCAAGTGAAAAATAAAATATTTTAAGAAGATGTGGTGTATAAATGGGACGTTCACCTGAGACAACGTATAAAATCATGTCTGCGATCAAGTCGAAAGATACTCGGCCTGAGATCAAGTTGCGTAAAGAGCTGTGGCGCAGAGGGTTACGCTATCGCAAAAATGTTTGTAGTTTGCCAGGATGCCCTGATATTGTTATTTCCAAAGTGAAATTAGCTATTTTTTGCGATGGCGATTTCTGGCATGGCCATAATTGGGCTATTCGTGGATATAAAACATTAGAAGATGAACTTAAACGATATTCTGAAAAATGGGCTAATAAAATACAAAAAAACATTTCTCGCGATCTTCAGGTTACAAAGGAGCTGGAGAACTTTGGTTGGCACGTTATACGAATATGGGAAAGCGATATTAAAACCAATGTTACTCGTTGTGGCGCAATGGTGGAATATACCTATTGGAGAATATTGAAAAATATTGATGAAGACGATTGGGGCGAGAATGACGATTGGAATGAGATAAATGAGATCTTATGATGCGGTAAGTTTATTTGCGGGAATTGGAGGAATATGCCAAGGGTTCCAACAAGCGGGATTTCAGATAAAATGGGCTAATGAAAAGAATCATGCCGCTTGCGAAACCTACCGACATAACTATAGTAATTATCTATTAGAAGGGGATATTCGCAAGATTAATATAAACTCAATTCCTGATTCGCATGTATTGCTCGCAGGGTTCCCTTGCCAAGCATTCTCCTTAGGTGGAGCACAGCGAGGTTTTGCTGATCCCAGGGGCACCATGTTTTTTGAAGTCCTACGGATAATAGACGCTATAAGACCTAAGATTGTTTTTTTAGAAAATGTTGAAAATCTGATAGAACATGATCAAGGGCGTACTTTTCAAACAATATATACTTCTTTAGCTGAACGAGGTTATATTATTCATTATCGCACCATGGCCACTCATGAGTACGCCAATATTCCACAAACAAGACGTAGGGTTTATATAATCGCAACACTAAGTACAGAATTTAGTCAATTATTTTCTTTTCCTCCTCCTATTCCACTTACTACAACATTGAAAGATTTTATCAATAGAAATGAGAAAAAGCCGAATGTTTATTACTATTTAGAAAACACGAGTTTTGATCAGTACATTAGAGAAGCTGTCACGAATCAGGGCGACTTATATCGAGTTTTTAATGGACAGGTAAGACAATTGACCAATCATAAATGCCCTACTTTAACAGCGTCGATGTGTACTCCTAGAAATGCGGCAATTTTAAAAGATAATTATGGAATACGTCGGTTAACACTAAAAGAATCTCTTAGATTTCAAGGATTCCCAGATGAGTTTTATTTTCCCAAAACAATTACTATGCAAGACGCATATCGTCAGATTGGAAATTCAGTTTCAGTACCAGTGATTCGTCGAATTGCGGAAAATATAAAAAAAGTGCTGGAACAACTCGAAACAGAGTAAGTTCTCACCCTAATCTTGGTCTTCCTCCCAGCCCTAAAGCGCGGAAAACTCAGCCGCTTCCAGGGCATAACCCTCCTGGTGATCTACGCGGCCTTCTGCGGGTTTCAGTTTTTTCTGTAAGCCAGGGTGAATTTGAAAAAAGCATAAAACGGGCGCGCCGCGGTTTTTCCGCGGCGCGCCCGTTTAGATTCTGGATGCTGGATACTAGATGCCAGACGGTGGTGGCGCTGCTATGCAGCGCATTGAAAAAAGGCCATTTGCAATGAGCAATGTAAGGCAATAAATTGTAACACGGCAGATTAGTTTAGCAGCGAGGTGCCGCAGCCACTCATATCCCTGCTTGATGCTGGGACATGAGATCCCTGACCCGACCGTAAAAAAAGCTAAATTATAGTTTAGCACTTACCCTTGGCTCCCCTGAAAGGGGTGCTGGTCTCCGGTGGAGACC
>CAJUTL010000048.1 GCA_910589395.1 uncultured Oscillospiraceae bacterium | reverse complement strand
ACTGTCAAAGTGTGAGATTGCATCGGCGTCGGCAATACATAATTCTTCAAGGCTGATTTTTTCCGAACTGACACTGCCTCTGTGATTTCTGATACATTTTTGTACCAATGAAATCTTTCTGTCATCATAACCATATTCTTTTAGAATACGATACGCTATTTCTGCCCCATGGATATGGTGAAGTTCATAGAGACTATAATCTGTAATCGAAGCAATATCATGCAACCAAGCCGCAATCACGACAATTTCCTTATCTGCCCCATATTTTTCTGCCAGAATTTCTGCATTTTTAACGACTGCAATAATGTGATAATAGCAGCCCAATCCAAACTTATTCGTTGGTTTTTGGCATCTATCATATATTTCATGCTGCAAATTCTCAAAAATATCTTCCCGCATAGTTTCACCTCTGCAAATACGGATTTGTCGATTTGTCACGAGCCAAGTATACCACCAATGGGAATGACATTCAACCCCACCTATAGTCGCTGATAGTAGTGGCAAGCAATGCACCGGTATATACCTGGCACAGCTTGTTGGTGGCCGATGGCCCCCAAGCCCCCATCCCATCGACGCAGTTGCGTCCGATGCACAAGCCGCCGTTGGCGTCTGCTGGTATATACTGGGCAGGGAAAAACTGCACCAGTGGAGCCGCCCCCGGAGGGCGCACGGCTGCCGTAGGCAGTACCACCACAAGCCATCGGCTAGTGGTGAGCAAGTGCGCTTTTAGCAGAGGGCCGACAAAGAGAACGGAGCGCCCAGGTCATCCCCGGACGCTCCCGCTTCGGTTCCCTTCTGCTGGTCGATCACCGCCCCTTCAGCCTGTGCCATTTTGCCACAAATGAACCGCAGTCAATGTAATGTAGTGGTCTGGTGAAACCACCCTTTATACAATACATCTCAAGAAGGAATAGAAACCTTTTGTTCGAATACTGCATTATTGCGGCTCAACAGGTGCTGACCCATGGAGTGAATGCTGTATAAGCTGTCATCTTTTAAAATGTTAACCAATAAATCTACCGCTTGCTCAATTTGTTTTTTTGCCTGGACAAATGCATGATATAGTGTATCGCTATTTACATTTACGAGAGCAAAAGAACCATATTCAGATAATTGGGGGCTAAATTCACAAATACGCATAATTTCTTCGCTGGACGCCGTACAAAACAGTACATTCCCGATTCCGAAGTCTTTTTCGAAAGCAAGGCCCCAAACTGGGGTCACTACAATATACCATTTTCCTGCAGACGGATAACCTTCGGGGAAAGCTACCGTATTATGCAATCCCGCAGTCGAAGCTAAGAAGTCTGTCAAATCAACAGGGTTGATTTTTTCAATTCTCGGCCTTCCCGGCGGCCGTCCTCCCGCTTTCGCACTATGCCGTCCCCGGAGGGTCTGCGTTTTGCCATGCGTTTCTCCCTCCTCAGTCCGTAATGCCGACCTTGTTGCCGTTTTCGTATATCCTATCATCGTGGATCGCAGTGCCTTCCCCCTGGCTCTCCAGCCTGCCAAAGCCGGGAACATACACCATGTCACCGGCTTGCACGAGCTGCAGAGTGGCGGGTGCTGACACCGGAACTGTGGTAGGAGCGGGAATCGGTGCGGGTATCGGCGTCTGCACAGGTGTTGGCAGCGATGCTGGGGTTGGTACAGGCGTGGGTGCTGCCTCCGGGGCAGGTGTTGGTTTCACCACCTCGACAACAGGTTCTTTTATTTCTGTACTTGCACTTTTGATCTCCGGGGGCGGTGTCACGATCAATTCAATTACCGGATCCGGAACAACTGTCACCTCAGAGCGGGTTGCGGTTTGATTTTTGTTTCTCCGTTTGGCAGGGCGAGCAGTCCCCTATCACCACACCTTGCCGCAAATAGCTATTGAAACTTTTTGGCTTTTTCATTGCTTTTAGCGGCGCAGGTCTTGAGTGCTCACAGGCTCTTTTGGAACTTGAGGATCTCATTGAAGGAAATCTGCCCATTGGTGCGCTTGGCATCCATGACGCACCGAGTGCGCTAATGATATTTGACAGGCACGCAAAAACCTAAAGTACAAGTATGGAAGCCGGAGCTTCTGGTGTAGAGGGTACTACGCAGACACGGTGAGAAAGAACGAAAAGGCGATTCGGGAATACATCAAAAGTCAGTTGGAGGAAGATTATACCAAAGATCAAATAACACTCAAGGAGTATATCGACCCATTTACGGGTCGCAAGAATGACAAGGCATAAGCAGGGGCCGCTTCAGCGGCCCCTGCTCGTAATGCAATGTCAAACCTTCCATGCCCCTTTAAGGGTGAAGTCAGTATTTCCCCCTTCTAGGAGTTTGATTCTTCACTTTTCATTAAATGCCAAGGCCGATTTTTAGGAAGTTAGAAAAAATCATGAATAGGCCCATAAAAATATCCTATTTTGCAGCAGAATCGCAACACGGGAGAATAAAACGCTTTCCGTGTTTACAAGCAGATTTTTTGCATTCCCCATCTTATACCAGAGCGCATTTAATTTTCGGAATAAGCCTCCTTCAGCGTTTCGTAATTCTGCCGCAGATCCTCTGCCAGATCCTCGATTAGCAGCTTGTCGGCGGCGCTGTCCCGCAGGGAAAAACGGAGGACTCCGTTTTTCAGAAACACGCCGGATTCCAGGTCGGCCTCCGAAATCGGGAATATCACGATCAAATGGCGGCGTGCCCGGCCTGTACGGGAAGCCTCTGTGATCTCCTCCGCGGCGTAAATGCCGAGCCCCGAAACGTACCAGTCAAGGTTTCCGATGGCTTTTCTCAGAAGCGTGCGCTCTTTCTCGCTTATCTCATACGTATCGCTTTTTTGCAGAGACCGCGTTCCCAGCAAGGAACCGTTCAGCCAATATTCCAGCGCCAGTTCCTGAACTCCAGGGGCAGTTTGACCAGGCTCGCCGAACAGGTCGATCCGATAAAAGGAATTTCCCGAGACCCTGTCGCTCATTTTTACGGAGACACTTTCGATCTTTCCCACGCACCAGCCTTGGGAGAGCTTTTCCGGCGCTCTGTCCGTTTCCAGGCATTCCTCCGGTGTGATCTTTCGCAAGCCGCGGCTCAAATAGCTTTCCGAAGGCGCGGCAGCGGCGTTTTGAAGATTTAAGGTGAATTCGGCGGTCACGTGCTTTTCCACAGTTTCCCCTTCCGCAAGCTTCCCGTCCCAATCATACAGGGTGAGAATGCAGCTTTGCCCCAGCTCCTGCACACTGGAAAAGGTCCAGGTAACGGTAAAGGGGCTGTCGGAAAGCTTTATGGTGGTGGTGGCGGAGGAGGAGCGAAACGTTTGGTTCGGCTGGCCCTGAATATCGGTACGGTCCGCGGGAAGCGGAGAGGATTCTGTCATTTTCAGAGTCAAAGCACCCTCCGCCTGAAGCTCCTCCGCTGTAAACGAGGAGGCGGTTTTTCCCTGAAGCTCCGCATATGCGCCAAAGGGAGTCAGGTCCTCATAGTACATGGGGATATAGCTTTTCCTTCCCATGTAAGGCACCTGGGCCGTGATCTGTACGATATTACCGTCCAGCAGCTTGATCTCCTTCAGGACCGTGCCGTTATCCTCCACGGGCAGCTGGAAAAGCTCCGTTTCTTGTTCCACATCGTGAAAAAGGTCAATTTCTCCGCCGTTTCTCTGCCGCCAGCCTTCATTGACCTGCTGGAAAAGCGTGCCCAGCCCCGGCAGACCCTCCGTCAGCTGCGGCTCTGTGGCGTTTAAGCCGATCAAAATAATGCCCAGCGCAATGCAGGCCGCCGCGGCCGTACAAAGCCCCCGAAGCACCGTATGCAGCGGGCGGCTTCGGGCAATGGGGCCGTCCGGCAGCCGGGTATAGGTTTCCTCCAGCGCCTTGCGGTATGCTTCCGGGGGCTCTTCCACGCCCCAGGCCCTGGAAAGCTCCCTGCGAAAGGCGGGGTCCCGCCGCAGCTCCTTCTGAGGGAGCTTTTCTTTTTTCTGTGGAGCTTTTTCAGTTTTCATACACAGCTTCCTCCTCGGCTTCGTTTTCCCGGTAGACTGCCTGAAAGCGTTTTCGTCCCCGCGCCAGGCGTTTTTTGATGATGTTTTCATTGAGAGACAGGATATGGGAGATCTCCCTGATGGGAAGGTCGTTTAAGTAATAGAGCGTCAGCAGCAGCCTGTCCTCCGGGTCCATAGCGTCAAGGGCCGCCTGCACATCTAAGGCACGGTCGCTTTCGCCGCCGCTCCAGCCCCCGGCGGGAAAGGCTTCCGGCAGCAGTTCCAGAGGAACCTCCCCTTTTTTCTGCCGGAGCAGATCATAGCAGCAGTTTAAGAGGATCCTGGTCAGCCACGTTTTGAAATACCTGGGCTGCCGGAGATCCGCCAGCCGGGAAAAGGCCTTGCAGATGGTCTCCTGCACCGCGTCCTCCACGTCCGCCTCCGTTTTCAGCACCGCCTTCGCCGTTCGGTACATCACCAGCTCATGCTCCCGCATCAGCCGGATAAAGGCGTCTTTTTCGCCATTTTGCGCCCTTCGCACCAGAGCTTCCTTTCCCATGCGCCTTTCTCCCTTTTCCCTATCGTCCATTAGACGGAGCTTCTCCCGGTTTGGTGCCCCGTTCCAAGAAGTTTTTCAGAATATAAAAGTGGTAAATGATAGTTTGATGCCCTTAGGCACCCCTTGCTTGCAAGGGGTGCTGTGCCCCGGTGGGGCACGTCCAGCACTGACCGGAGCGAAGCGGAGAACGCTGTCAGCCGAAGGCTGACTGAGGGGATTGAAAGCTGGCGATTTTATGCGGCTTCCCCCGCAAGCCCGATCCCTTCCGTCATGCTTACGCATGCCACCTCCCCTTGCAAGCAAAGGGAGGCTAAGGGCACTAAATTCCAATTCATCAAGCTGGGCTCTTGCCCTTCCTTTATTGCGCCGAAGGCGCTACCACCGTCTAGAATCCAGCATCCAGAATGCCCTTCTCTAACAACTAACCACTCACAACTAACTACTTTTATTATACAGGTCCGCGGCGCTTTTGAAAAGCCCTAGTCTTCCAATCGGCTCACCTTGGCGCTGACCTCTACCCTGTACTCGCAGCGGGCCATTTCTTCCTTCCAGCGTTCGGAAAGATCTCGCCAGCGCTCCGGCGCTTCCCGGTAAAGCAGTGCGCCGAAGCCGAAAATATCGCAGTGATCCTCCAGCACCGCTTTCTTGACCGCTTCTTCGATCTCTTCCCGCAGTTTTTCCGCGAAGCAGCGCTCCAACGTGCCGTAATCCTCCGGCTCCAGCCGGTTTCTTCCGCCGGAAATGGCGCTGACGTCACCCCGGGCCCGCACCCGCAAGAGGAATTTGGGTGCGTCTTTCCCTATTTCCCAGGAAATTTCTCCCGCTCCTCCGGTGAGAGACAGGGTGACCGTTCCCAGCTCCTCTTCCCGCAGGACCACTTCTCCGTTTTCCAGCCGCTCCTTCACGGCAAGGTATCCTCTGGTTTCGTCCAGCGATAGAAAGCCCTGAAGCCTGTAGCCGTCAAAATAAGCGGTGGAAACGATCTTCACGCCGTCCTCCTCCGCCCGCAGTACCGGAAGCACCGGGGAAGAGCCCTGCCGCTTTACACCGTTTACAAAGTCCAGCAGCTCCACTCCCACCGTGCGCCCGGTGTCCCGGCTGCTGTCTCCCAGCTGCTGGAGCTCTCCCATTTTCAGGTATTTACCGTCCTTCTGGAAGCTTAAAATATCCTCTGCCTTTTCCTCCGCCAGATAGATCTGTACTGCCGGGCGGGTGTTATAATACCGCACAAAAAAATCCAGGCAGTGATCCAGCCCCTGCTCCCCACAGCTTTTGCCGAACACCACCAGGTAATTGTGGGCGTAAAAGGGCTTGCGGCCCGTGGAAAGGGACAGGCTGTTCAGGGCTTCCAGCACAGAGCTGCCCCGGCACTTGAAATATTCCTCTCCTTCGTCCTCGGAGGAGGTGGAGGAACGCACCGTAACGATAAAGTCCTCTCCTTCCGTGTCCACGCCGATGCCATGGATCAAAAGCCGTTCATAAAGCTCTCTTCCCCCGCAGCCCCACAGGCCCGTGATCAGCGCCGTACACAGCAGCAAGCTCAACACCCGGAGCAGAAGTTTTTTTCCTCTGTTTTCTCTCGCCTTCATCTTTCTTTCCTCCGTTTCAGCCAGCCGATCCCCCACACCAGAAAGGGCAGTACGCTGCCCACCCCCACGGTGCAGAAAAGCAGAAGCCGGGTATTCAGCAGCACTCTCTGCGCGGCGATACTTCCCGCAGCGGCATAGGCCAGAATCAGGATCGCGGCTCCGGAAAGAAGCAGGGCTGTTTTCGGGCATTTCTTCCCTGCCAGAGAAGCAAAGCACACCCGGCAGGCATACAGGTCGCAGGCCAGCTTTACGATCATTCCCGTCATCCACACCCCCACGAATACCGCGTCCAGCCGCTGCATGGAGCGGATCTCCGTAATGGAGGAAAGAGAATAGACCGGAAAATTCTGGGTGGCGGCATAGGGGCCGAGGCATCCTGCCAACAACAGAAGCAGAATGCCGGTAAACAGGAAGGTGCCCCCCGCCCAGCCGAAAAAGCCTGCTTTTCTTTTGCCATTTACCATGGGCAGCAGCACCGCCATATCCGCAAAGACAGAAGTGCGCGCCAGAAAAAGCTCCGTGCCCTGAAGGGTTTGGGAAAAACCGTGGTAAAACAGGGGCTCCAGGTTTTCCGGGTCAAAGCGGAATGCCACAATGGCAAATACCAGCCCTGCGCCCACCAGCAGCACGGCGAACACGCACACCGCGCAGCGGGCCACCGTTTCGATCCCCCGGAAAGCCCCGTACAGCGCTACCCCCAAAAGCGCCGCTATGGTGAGGGCGGCGGAAAACTCCGGGTTCACCGTGTCCAGCAAAAAGATCTGAAACAGCCCCAGGGAAGAGCCGTTTACCAAAATAAAATAGAGCAGATAGAAAAAAGGCACCGCTTTCCCTGATTTTCCCCAGGCGGCCTGGGCCGCGTCGCCGATACTGAGCTCCGGGTACAGCCGGGCAAGCCCCCACACGGGCAGGGCCAGCAGAAGCCCCAGCGCCATGGCAAGGCCATAGGAAAAAATGGCCTCCAGCATATTTTCCCCGCCCAGATACCGGGCGCTCAGGGCAATGGTGACCACCACCCGGGATACAAACATCATGAGAAAGAACTGACCTGCGCTGATCCTGTGCTTTACTGTTTCCATAGCTCTCCTGCTTTCTTTTTCCGCCCGGCAAAACACTTTGCGTGGTTTCCCCAGAATTTATTGGCCTTTTTCCCGGCTGCCGGGCATATCCTGCACCTTTGCGTCCCATCGGGCCAGCTTTCTCCAGCTCTTTCTCCCCGCCACGTCCCGGTGCACCAGCAGACTTCTGAAGGGAGAGATGGGGGTAAGCAGCGGCACCCCGAAGCTCGCGGAACCGCACAGGTCCATCAGCAGCAGGACAAAACCGATCATCACGCCCCACACGCCGAAAAAGCCCCCCGCCAGCAGAAACCCCAGCCGCAGCAGGGACAGGGGTTCATAGAGCCTGGGAATGGCATAGCCCGCAATGGCGGTAAGGGCCACCACCATCAGGGAGGGGGCGCTGACAAGCCCAGCGGAAACCGCCGTGTCTCCGATCACCAGGCCGCCCACGATGCTTACTGTGGCGCTTAAGGAACGGGGGGCCCGCAGGCCCGCTTCCCGCAGCATTTCATAAAGAAAATAGAGCAGCAGTGTTTCCGCCAGCACCGGAAAGGGTGTTTCCGCTTCGGCCTGGGCGATCTTCAGCATCAGGCTTTCGGGCAAAAGCTCCGGGTGATGGGCGGCGATGGCCACATACAGCCCGGAAAGCAAGGCGCTGACAAAAAAGGCGATATATTTCAGCCACCGGACAAAGGCCGCGTAAAAGGGCCTGGTCAAATAATCGTCCAGGGTTTGAAAGTTCTCTATAAACAGGAATGGGATCAGCAGCACGCTGGGGGTGCCCTCCACCAAAATGGCCACCCGCCCTTCCTCGATTTTTCCGCAGACCACATCGGGCCGTTCCGTAAGCCCCACGCCGCTGAACAATCCGCCCCGCTCCAGAAAGCTGGTGAGATACCCGGCTCCCAGTGCGGTTTGCAGGTCGCAGCTTTGCAGCTTTTTCCGTACCTGCGCCAGAATTTTTTCCGACGCGATCCCTTCCAGATAACAGAGGGCCACCGGGGTATGGCTTTGGGCGCCTACCTCCGCCTTTTCAAATTTCAAGGCGGGCGTTTTCATTCTGCGGCGGATCATGGCGATATTGTTCTGGTAGCTTTCCGTAAAGCCGTCCTTGGCGCCCCGCTGCATCACCTCGTTTTGGGGCTCCTCCGGCCCCCGGCTGTCAAAGCCCTGCACACCGAATACAATGGCCTCCTGGCAGCCGTCCACACACAGCACGGCAAAGCCGCTCATCAAAAGCACCAAAAGAGTCTCCAGATCAGACTCCCGTTTCTGCTCCATGGTGCCCAGCACCGTCTTTTCAATGAGACCTAAGCGGTCCTCCGCGTGCTTCGGCAGCTCGCTTTCCATCAGGGGGTTCAGAATACTCAGGGTGATCACCTGCTTGCTCACCAGGCCGTCCAGAGCGAACAGCACAGCCTTCACACCGGAAAGCTCCATTTCTCTTGCCATAAAATCCATGGCGTTTTTGAATTTTTCCTGGAAAAACTTTTGATTGACCCCAACATAAGAAGAAACCTTTGTCAATTCCGCTTCCTTTTCCATAGAGTACGGCCCTTTCCTTTCCCGCTTGCAAACTATAATTACCAGTTACCCCCGGTCGGGTCAGAAATTGTTCTCCTGCACCAAGTAGGGACACGAGCGGCCGCGGCACAAGCGTTGTAACCAACGCTGCGCCGCGCAAGCTTTTTTACTTCCGAACTATTTTTTCCCATGAGCTTCAAAATATCCGCCGGGATAAAAAGGCGGGAACGTATTATACTAAAGCCAATGGAATGCTGTGGGAAAGGAGATCGCTATGGTCGTTTCACTGTTTCGCACCCTGATCATGTACGGGATCATTCTTCTGGGCGTGCGCATTATGGGAAAAAGGCAGATCAGCCAGCTGCAAACCTCGGAGCTGGTGGTAACGCTGCTGATCTCAGAGCTTGCCGTAATGCCCATTCAGGAGCACGACGAACCCCTGTGGAACGGGATCGTGCCCATGCTGGCCCTGATCTTCTGTGAGATCGTGGTGTCCCTTTTGATGCTGAAGATCGGAAAATTCCGAAAGCTGATCTGCGGCAAGCCCATTCTCGTCATTGAAAACGGAAGGATCCTGCAGGAGCAGATGCGAAAGCTCCGCATGAGCACGGAGGACCTTTTTGAGCAGCTCCGGCAAAACGGCGTGTTTTCTCTGGAGGAGGTGGCCTACGCCGTTATCGAGACCAACGGCATGATGAGCGTGTCCCGCCACGCAAAGGACGACCCCCTCACCCCCTGGCAGGCCGGTATCAAGGTGAAAAAGGAGTATCTGGAGCTGGTGGTGGTAAGCGACGGGGAAATTTCTGAAAGCTCCCTGAAGCTTTGCGGCAGGGACATCGGCTGGGTGCGGGAAAAGGTGGCGGCGGCAGGCCTCTCCCTTTCCGAGGTCTTTATTATGACCGCCTGCCAAAACGGCGCTTTTCAAATCGTCCCCAAAGAAAAAAAGACAAGCTGAAGCGCTTCAGCTTGTCTTTTTTCCATCAAATCCGTTTCTTTTATCCGCACAGCATCAGGCACAGTTCCCGCAGAGCTTCCACCGTGGGAACAATGCGGGAAGCACCCGCGCTTTCCAGTTCGCCCGCTTCGGAATATCCATACCGTACCCCGATAGTTTCCAGGCCCTGGGCCTTCGCGCCCACAATATCCTGGCGGCGGTCGCCGATCATTACGGCCTCTTCCCGGGGCGGATTCCCCAACTGCCGCAGCGCCTCACCGATCACCTGAGCTTTGTCTGTCATGGTGCCGTCCAAATTGGCCCCTGCCGTCAGGGTAAAGTAAGAAGTAATTCCCCGCATTTCCAAAATCTGCCGGGCAAAATACAGGGGCTTTGAGGTGGCAAGGCAAAGGGCGGCCTTGTCGGAAAGCTCTTCCAAAAGCTCCTTCATGCCGGGGTACAGCGGGCTTTCAAATACGCCCTTCTCCCGATAGCGCTCCCGGTATTTCTCCACCGCCGCAAGGGCCTGCTCCTGAGAAAGGCCGTAAAACTCCCGAAAGGACTGATCCAGCGGCGGCCCTACAAACCGCCGCAGCTTTTCCTTCGGCTCATGGAAAAACCCAAACTCGTCCAGGGCATACTGGGCGCTTTTCATAATGCCCTTGCCCGTGTCCGTAATGGTGCCGTCCAGGTCAAATAAAAAATACTTTTTCATAGCGCTTCCCTTTCAGAGATCAGGCATGTATTACGACTGTCTTAATGAGCAATTATGGATAAGAGACTGGTTTGATAAGGAATTGGCGGTTGCTCACTCGCTCTCCGCCTGTCATTACTGAACAGAAAGCAAGGAGCCCTTACTTTCTCGGTGAAGAATCTCGTCCTTTGCCCTTTTCTGGAATTAAGGACGAGATCCTTCGCCGGGAAAGCGGAGTTTACTTCGCCTTTTGCTCAGGATGACAAAGAGGGTAAGTTAGTACAATAAATCGTAATTTAGCAAACTAGCGAATAGTAGAAAACCCTTGCCTCCCCTGAAAGGGGAGGTGGCGGCCATAGGCCGTCGGAGGGGTTCCAGCTCAGTTGAAATCCGTGTAAAACCTACGTTTTATCGGCTTCCCGAGTAAAACCCCTCAGTCACGGCAAAGCCGTGACTGCTCCCCTTTCAGGGGAGCCAAGGGGTGCGTGCTAAACCGTAATTTTTTGCTCTTCCCTGTCTTTTTTCCATACGCCACTATGCGGCATCACTACCGTCCAGAATCCAGAACGCCCTTTCTAACAACTAACAGCTAACGACTAACAACTGACCTTTTCCAGCCTGGCGAAATTGGCGAACAACTTTTTCGTGCCTACCTTTTCAAAGGCGATCTCCAGCAGGGTATCGTTTGCCATGGGGGTGGCGGTAAGGATCAGCCCAACGCCGAAGGTTTTGTGCTTCACGCTGTCTCCGGCCTGATAGGTTCCCACGGGGGCGGGCTTTACCCTGTTGGGCTGATAGCCCCCTACGGCGGCATTTCCCGTCCGGCCCGCCGATGGAGCGTGTTCGCCGGAGCCGCCGAAGGAAGGCAAAAGCTGTGTGAAGCGATAGCCGTATTCCCGGGAACGGGTGCGCTCTAAAAGCTCCTCCGGAATTTCCTCCGCAAACCGGGAGATCCTGTTTCGGTTGGTGGAGCCGAAGATCATGCGGGAATCGGCGTTTAAGAGGTACAGCTCTTCCCTGGCCCGGGTGATGGCCACATAGGCAAGCCTGCGTTCCTCTTCTACCTGTGAGGGATCGTAAATGACCGCGCTGCCGGGAAACACCCCTTCCTCCCAACCGGGCAGGAACACCACCGGGAATTCCAGGCCCTTGGCGGAATGGATCGTCATCAGCACCACGGAATCTGTGCCGCTGTCGTAATTATCGATATCAGTAAACAGGGAGACCTCCTCCAAAAACCCGGAAAGGCTGGCCTCTTCTCCCGCTTCCTCCTCATACCGGCGAAGCATACTGGATAATTCCTGCACGTTTTCCGCCCGCTCCTCCGCTTTCTCCGGCTCGTCTGTGCGCAGAAAATCCAGATATCCGGTAGCCTCCAGCAGCTCACTATATAGCTCGCTGGGGGAAAGCTCTTCCTCCTGGTTTTTCTCGATGAAGCCCTGCATCATGGCGGAAAATTCCTTGAGCTTTTTGGCGGCCCTGGAAATAGCGGGGTATTCCTCCGCCCGGGAGATCACCTCAAACAGGCTTTCCCCCACCTGCTGGCCGATCTGCACGGCGGTATCCACGGTTTTTTCGCCGATGCCCCGGCGGGGCACGTTGAGGATCCTGCGCAGCCGTATTTCGTCGCCGGGATTGTTGACCACGCTGAGATAGGAGATCATATCCCGCACCTCTTTCCGGTCAAAGAACCGGGTGCCGCCGATGATCCTGTGGGGGATCCCCTGCTTGGCAAACATTCTTTCAAAGGTGACGGACTGGGAATTCATGCGGTACAGCACGGCATAGTCGGAAAAGCTTCTGCCCTGGGCCACTCCTTCCAGAATAACCTTCGCCACCCGGTCGGCCTCGTCGATCTCATTTTCCGCCGTGTGAAGCGAAAGGAGCTTCCCCTCTCCCGCCGCCGTCCACAGGGTTTTCCCCTTTCGTTCGGTATTGTTGGAGATCACGGCGTTGGCGGCGTCCAGAATATTCTGGGTGGAGCGATAGTTCTGCTCCAGGCGGATCACCTTGGCGCCGGGAAAATCCTGCTCGAAATTCATGATGTTCTCAATGGTGGCCCCCCGGAATTTATAGATGCTCTGGTCGTCGTCGCCCACGACGCAGAGATTTTGGCTTTTCTGCGCCAGCAAATTGATAAACTCATACTGAGCGTGGTTGGTATCCTGGTACTCGTCCACCATAATATACCGGAAACGATCCTGATAATATTCCAGCACATCGGGGCATTTCTGAAACAGCCGCACCGTGTTCACGATCAGGTCGTCAAAATCCATGGCGTCGGAATCCTCCATACGCCGCTGATAGACCGCGTAAGCCCTGGCCACCTGCTTCAGGCGGAAATCGTTTCCCGCGGTTTCCTCATATTCCCGGGGGGAGATCAGGCTGTCCTTGGCCCGGGAGATCTCATGAAGGATCGCCTTGTGGGAAAGGGCCTTTTCCGAAATGCCCAGGTCGGCCATAACGGTTTTCATCATGCGGCGGCTGTCGTCGGTATCATAGATGGTGAAATGGGAGGAAAACCCCAGCCTCTCCCCATCCCGGCGCAAAATTCTGGCGCAGCCGGAATGGAAGGTGGAGGCCCACACATCGTTTCCCTCTTCCCCCAGCATGGCGCAAAGCCGCTCCTTCAGCTCCCCCGCCGCCTTATTGGTAAAGGTGATGACCATGATCTTCCAGGGCAGACAGGCGGAAACAGACAGCCGCGCACGGGTAAGCGCGGGCAGCTCTCCCTCCCCTGCTATGTAAGCGGCGCAGGCCGCCCCGTCCTCCTCCGAAAATTCCGGCTGAAGAAAGGTGCTTTCGTAGGCCTTGCCGTACCGGATCAGACTGGCCACGCGGTTTACCAGCACGGTGGTCTTGCCGCTGCCCGCTCCCGCCAGCACCAGCACCGGCCCCTCTGAGGTAAACACCGCCTCCTGCTGGCGGTCGTTCATACGGGAAAAATCCTTTTCCATCACCTGTTTTCTCAGCTTTAAAATCGTGTCCTTGGAAAATTCCATAGATGCGGTTCCTTTCTGAATCCTGCTCTTCCCTTATTTCCAAATAGTTATTTGACATTTCATTTTTAGTATATCATAATCTCTTCTCCATTTCTACCGTGATATTTTCTTTAACTCTCAGCATTTTTTGCAACATTCTTACCAAATCGGCGCAACAATCCACATAAACATAAATATTGAAAAAAATTATTATTGACAGGAATGCTGAATGTGATATATACTATAAATTATAAGATTATTTTGAAAATCAAAAAGGAGGGTGTAAAGAAAAAATTTTTTAGAAATTTTATGCTAACCTGAAAAAAGGAGGATTTTGAATTATGAAAAAGTTAATAAGTCTCTTCATCAGTGCTTGTATGCTTTTGATTTCTGCTTCTATATCAGTACAGGCTTCTCCGTCCGTTGATTCCGTTGACTTTACGGAAATGCCCCAAAAGATAAGAATAGATCATAGCATTCAAAAAACCGTTCAAGATTACGCCCCAAACGCAGAAGAATGGTGGAGTTGGTATAATAGCCTTCCTCTGATTGACGATAAGTATGTTAATCAAAATTCCGTTGCCATTTGGCTTACTGATTTTTCTAAGCTTACTCCTGAAGAAAAGGAATGTGTCAATTATAATCCTTTGCTTTTTCCGGAGATGAAAAAGATGGCAGCAGAAGAGTCTTTATCCGTTTCCAGCCTGCCTCTCGGCGGATATGAGCATGACTTTGATTTTGATCTATGGGAAAAGGTGAAGAAAAAAGCAAATTGCTATGCATATGTGCTCAACACCTATGCCCGTGAGGGCTATGCACCTTCCCCCGGCACAAAATCGGCAACCACCAACATACTGCCCGAATATACGCTTTCCTATATGAGAACACATCTTGCTGAGATACTTGCCGAGGACGCACCTTACTTTAACGGAAAAACCATTACAAAATGCAGTACCTACACAACACCAGGAACCAGACAATACAAAATTGCTTGTGCTTTTTCCGAAGGAGAAAGTGGAATCGACGGAGGAGATTTCCACTTTTATCGCCAAGATTCTAACGGCTACTTTTCTCATAAAAGAGGATTCACTTCCATAACTAAGTTAGATGCCAGTCAAAATTTTATTACTAATCCTCAAACATGCAATAGAAATTACAATTCAAAAAGAGCAAATTATTCTTATTTTGCTGGCTTTTTCATGGTTACATATTAAGGAGAAATTGTATGAAAACCCCTTCTTTTCTTACTATATTTTCGCTGATTATATTACTATTGTTATATGGCTGTTCAACCAGACAATCAAATATACCTTCCGGCATTTTTTCCTATCCAAGTGCGCCCTCCGCGCCTTCCGAAGCAGAGCTGTATGCTTTTGTGGAGGAAGCCATGCCCCCGCTGGACCGGTGGCGGCAGGCCTATGAAGCGCTTTCCGCCGGGGAACAGGCTCAGGTGCGGGAATGGCTGGGCTGGTATCAGGGGCTCGGGGAAGAGGACCGGGAAATGCTCTCGTACCGCCCCGGGGGCTTTGGCTGTTTTTTTGAAATGGACGCCGCGGCTGTTATGGAGGCGCAAAGCAGCGAGGTACAGCAGGTGGTGGAGGAAAACTCCGAAGGCAGGTCTCAGCTCTGGTGGAGCCATTTCTGCTCCCTGCCGGAGTACGACCCCAAAAGCTCTCAAACCGCTGAGCTTGCCTGGCTCAGGGATTTTTCCGCCGCTTCTCCGGAGGAGCGTGAGCTTTCCAGCTACCGGCCCGCAGGCTTGCCGGAAGCTTACACGGAGTTGGAGCTTGCCAAAAAGCTGAAGGAGATCGATCCCGGCGTTATCCGGGCGGTGGAGGAGCACGTTTTCTCCCCCGGCGCCTGGTGGCATCAGTACTTCCGGCAGCCGGAGGTATCGGACAACGGCCTGGAAAGCCAAGAAAAAATCATGAACTGGCTGCTCTGGTACACAGGGCTTTCCAAGGAAGATCAGGAAAGAGCAGATCAGCGCACTCATCTGTTTTTTGCCGCCTGGGAATAGGAAACAGCGGATAAACGGACACAATGCAAAAAACACAGCGGCTGCTGTGCTTTCAGATACTGGACGGTGGTGGTGCCAATAACCGAGCATTGCGCGGTTATTGGCACCATATTTTTAAGAAAGGGCAGGAAATTATAGTTTAATATACAGTTCCCAACTGTCATTCTGAGGAACAAAGTGACGAAGAATCTCGTCCTTAAAGCCCTTCAAAAAGGCCCAAGGACGAGATTCTTCACCGAGAAAACAAGGTTTCCTTGCTTTCTGTTCAGTAATGACAGGTAGAAAGTAAGCGGTACGCCGCAAATTCCAATTTACCGAACTCTTCCCTCGCTCTTCCTAATTGCTCATTTTTTGCTGCTCTTCCTCAGCCAGTTGTTTTCGCAACTCTTCTTTCTGCGTCTCGTTTTTCGCAGCTATTTCTTCGGCCTCTTCCGGGGTAATTTCCTCGGCGTAAACATCTATCACGGAAAGATAGTACTCGTATTCCTCCTGAGAGAGAAATCCGCTTTCCAAATTAGCTTTATAAGCCTCCAGGGTTTCCTGATAGATCCTGCCCTCCTTCACGGGGTAGCTTTTGTTAAACTCAGGATAGACCTTTTCCAGCGTGTTCAAAGGAAGAACCGCCTCGGAAACCGAGAGTCCCTTTACGATATCCTCCCATTGGTCCACGATCTCAAAATTTTCCGTCGGCAAGGCTTTGCTGCTGTTTGCCAAAAACACATCGCTCTGTTTCTCCTGCGGTGCGGACAGCGCCGCGATTTTTTGCTGAGACTCCGGAAGCGCCGCAAATACGCTTCTCCACAGGCTCGTCAAAATGTAATATTCCCCCGGGCCGTTGACGCCGTAGCCCCTGTCCGGCTGCTGAAGGAACAGCAGGTATTCCTTCCCCAGGCAAAGCTCCGGCTCGTCCTGATATTCTATATATTCTTTCCCCACCAGACCGCCGGACAGCCGCACGGTCACCGTTTTGTCCGCTTCCCCGCGGAAGACCTTTTCCGGGGTAATCTCCACGTCTGTATGCACGGAAACGCTGTCGTAAACCGTTCTTAACAGAATAGGCTCGGAGATATGAGAGACCCTGCCGTACAAAATCAGGGAAGAGCGCTCGGAAACCTCAAAGAGATTCTCTTCTACAGAAACACCTTCCGCGGTAATAATCTCTGTATCATCCGGAAGCGACTCCATTTTTGTGGAAAGAAGCGAAGCTTGGGCAGGACCCTCAGAAAGAGACGAGGTTTCGGCTTCCAAAACAGAAAAAGGCCCGTTTTGCAGAAAAAAGATTCCGCCCAGCATGATCACCAGAAAAACAGCAGCGCCCCCGACTAAAAAGCCAACTTTCCTTTTTTGATCTTTCATAGCACACACTCCTTCTTGATAAGACTTTTAGGTTAGTTTATAAGGGACTACACAAGGTCACGGTCTGACGGGCGCTGATAT
>CAJUTL010000047.1 GCA_910589395.1 uncultured Oscillospiraceae bacterium | reverse complement strand
CAGCAACCGAGCCGACAGGCGAGAAAGCCAAGGGGTGCCATATAAACTATAATTTCCCGGCGTTGGTTACAACGTTTGTGCCCCTTGCCCTTCATTGCTAATTGCTCATTCCTCATTATTATGGTCAGCACCCTTCTAAACAACTATCCTCTTCTGATGCTCTG
Organism: uncultured Oscillospiraceae bacterium; assembly: GCA_910589395.1. GTDB lineage: Bacteria > Bacillota > Clostridia > Oscillospirales > Acutalibacteraceae > Acutalibacter > Acutalibacter caecimuris_A. Next base: position 17,046 of record CAJUTL010000047.1, on the reverse strand, counting down.
AATCGCTTCCGGCAGAGCATCGATCAGATCTGTGGGAAGCATGGAGCGATTTCCAAGGCGCTTCGCGCACAAATCGCCTGCCAGACCGTGGAGGTAAGCTCCTGCGGCGGCGGCCTCAAAGGCGGGAATTCCCTGCGCCGCCAGGGAGGCAATGATCCCCGCCAGCACGTCGCCGCTGCCGCCCTTCGCCATGCCGGAATTCCCAGTGGGGTTTATGGCGCAGCGGCCGTCCGGCCCGGCAACGACGGTAGCGGCGCCCTTCAGCGCCACAACGGCCCCGGTCTCCCGGGCCTTTTCCCGGGCGGCCCCCAGGCGATCCGCCTGGATCTCGGAAATATCGTCACCGCAAAGCCGGGCCATTTCCCCGGGGTGGGGGGTCAGGATCAGGGGCGTTTCAAGCTCCTCTAAAACGCCAGGGCGCCGGGCGGCAAAATTCAGAGCGTCCGCATCTACCACCAGGGGCACGGAGCAATGAGAAAATACCGGGGGACATACTGTATTTGCAAGCTCTCCCAGCCCGCAGCCGATCAGGCAGGCGGTGGAGCTGTCAAGGGCCTTTTTCAGCTTTTCCTCACTTTCCTGCCGCCGGTTTTCCCAGTCCAGAACAAGAAAGACCGCCTCCGGTACGGCCTGCGCCAGAATGGGGTAGATGCTTTGCTCCACGGCAATTTTCAACAGCCCCACGCCGCAGCGCAGCGCCCCTCTTGCCGCCATGATACAGGCCCCCGCCATGCCGTAGCTGCCGCACACCAGCAAAAGCTTTCCCAGATCTCCCTTGTTGCTTTGGGGAGCGGGCTCTGTCAGAACAGCGCAGGGAAGGGCGCCGTCCGTTTCAAAAAAACGGGTCTCCGCCGCCTCCAGCAGCACCGGGGGAACGCCCACTTGTCTCACCACCGTTTCCCCGCAGTATTCCCTGGCGGGATAAGAGCAGTTGGCGGGCTTTTTTCCGGTAAAGGTCACCGTTACGTCCGCCCGGAAGGCCCCGGGGCTCACACGGCCTGTATCGCAAACTGCGCCGCTGGGTAAGTCCGCTGAGATCCGCAGGCAGTCCTGGCGGCCTGCCAGCTCCAGAAAGTCCAGCCCCTCTCCGGAAAATTCTCCCCGGAAGCTGAAGCCGAACACACAGTCTATGATCAGCTCTGCCTGCTCCAGCGCCTTTTCGCTTTCCTCCCGCTGTTCCAGCACGGAAAGCACCCTTACCGAAGTCGGCATCGCCTGAAAGGCGTTTTTCGCAAGGGGCGTTTTTGGTTCTCCCTGAAGCAGCAGCACCGTACACAAGGCCCCGTGCTCCGCTAAATATCGCGCGCAGACGAAGCCGTCGCCGCCGTTATTTCCCTTGCCGCAGAGCAGTACCGCCCGTTTTCCGGCAATGGGCCGAAGGCGGCTGACCGCTTCCTCCGCCAGCGCCGCGCCCGCGTGCTCCATCAACGTTTGCAGGGAAACGCCGGAGCGCTCCGCCATACCTTCCAGGCGCTGCATTTCCTCCTTGCAGAACAGCTTCATGAAAAATCCCCCTTGCTTTGATCGATTCTCTTGACAAAACGGTGAGTTCTCAGTAAAATAATAACAGCAAATGATCTTCGGGGCAAGGTGAAATTCCTGACCGGCAGTGAAAAACCCGTGTTTTGGGTTCCAGTCTGCGAGCGGCGGGCGAAACGTCCGCTGTTGAACCGGTGAAATTCCGGTACCGACGGTACAGTCCGGATGGAAGAAGATTGAGGCTGAAAAGCGCCTTCAGCGCTTGTTTTCCGTGCTTCGGAAATCGGCCTCGTACCCCGGAGAGCGCTGTGCGCCTCCGGCTTTTTTGTTTTTCGGGGATCCTTTGCAAACAAATTTCCAGAAAGGGATGGTTTTGATGCAAAAGGAATTCAATTTACGAAAGCTGGCGGTTTCCGCCGTCATGGGCGGAGTCGCCACGGTGCTCATGTTTTTGAGCTTCAGCGTGCCGGTGATCCCCGCTTTTATCAAGCTGGATTTTTCCGAGCTGCCCGCCTTGATCGCGGCGTTCAGCATGGGCCCGCTTTCCGGCGTACTGGTGTGTTTTGTAAAAAACGCCGTCAACGCGATTTTTACCTCTACCGCCGGGGCAGGGGAGATCTGTAATTTTCTGATGGGCGTTACCTTCGTACTGCCTGCCGGGTGGATCTATAAGCGGCACAAAAATCTAAAGGGCGCGGTGGTCGGCTCTCTGGTAGGGGCGGCGGTCATGGCGGTGTGCAGCCTGCCCATCAATTACTTTATCAGCTACCCGGCCTATTCCCTGTTTTACGGTCTCAGCACAGATATCATTTTAGGAATGTACCGGGCCATAAACCCCAATGTAAATACGCTGTTCGACGCGCTCTTGTGGTTCAACGTACCCTTTACCTTCTTTAAAGGCATTTGTGATGTGGTTTTGACCTTCCTGGTGTATAAGCGTCTTTCTCCGGTGATCAAAAAGCTCACCACCGCGTAAAGAAAATCTGCTGCATAAAAAGGTTCCGTCCTGTCTGTGAAAAGGCAGAACGGAACCTTTTTTAGGAAATTTTCAGTCGTTTCACTATGATTTCTTAGGAAAGTATAGTATACTGAACACTGATGTTAAGAATGGAAAAGAGGGAAAAGCATGGATCGTAAATTTTTGAAGGAGCTGCTGGAAACGCCTTCTGTCAGCGGCCATGAGGAGAAAATCCAGAAAAAGGCGCTGGCGTTTGGAAAGCAATTTGCCGGAAAGCAGCTGACAGATCCCAGCGGGAACGCCGTTTCTGTAGTGAACCCTCAATCGGAGCACAGGGTGCTGCTCTGCGGGCATATCGATGAGATCGGTTTTATCGTGACCCATATCGACGGTGAGGGCAGGCTGCACCTGGCGAAAGCCGGGGGCGTTCGGCCCCGGCTGTATCTGGGAAGCCCGGTGCAGGTGTGGCACGGAGAAAGCATGGTCAGCGGTGTGGTAGCTGTCTTTTCCGAGCTTTTGGGCAAGGAAAAAACAGAGGTCTCTGACCTGGTGGTGGATATCGGCGCGGGCACGAAAGAGGAAGCGGCGCAGGTGGTTTCCGCAGGAGACCCCGTGTGCGCGGACGTACAGGTCAAGGAGCTTTTGAACGATCGCTTCACCTGCCGGGCGCTGGATAACCGCACGGGAGCCTTTGTGGTGCTGGAAGCCGTCAGGCGGGCGGCGGAGCTGGGCGCTTCCGCCGGAATTTACGCCGCCACCACCGTGGGGGAAGAAACCACCATGCGGGGAGCTTATTATGCCGCCTCCCGAATAAAGCCCGCCTGCGCGCTGGCGGTGGACGTCACCTGGGCCAGCGACGCGCCGGGAGGCGACCCCGCCTCTACTGGAGAGGTAAAGCTGGGAAGCGGCCCGGTGCTCTGTATGGGCTCCGCGGTCAATAAAAAAATGAACGAGCTTCTGAAAAAAACGGCGGAGGAAGTGGGGATCTCCATACAGTGGGAGATCGCCACAGGGCGCACCGGCACCGACGGCGATTCCGTGAACCTCACCGGCGAGGGCGTCCCCATGGCGCTGGTGTCCATTCCTCTCCGCTATATGCACAGCTCCGTAGAGATGGGAAGCTGGAAAGACCTGGAAAGCTGCATTGAGCTCATCGCCCAGTTCCTGCTTCGCCTTTCCAAGGAATTAGAGCAGGGCTTCTGCTTCAGCCCCATTGCTTGAGTTTGGATTCCGGACAGCGGCGCCAGATAAATGAGCAATGAGAAATTAGCAATGAGCAATGAAGGGCAGGGTCACAAGCGTTGAAGCAATGCCAGTTAAATTGGATTTTGGCGGTGAGAAAAGCCTCCCCTTGCTTTGCAGAGGGAAAACAGACTGCTACGCAGTCTGCGGGGACCACCGTAAGGTGGTGGAGGGGATAGTCACACGCAGAAAGGCCATAGAATCGCTAGTTAGAATCCCCTCAGTCACGGCACAGCCGTGACAGCTCCCCTTACTCGCGCAAGTGGAGCCTCTAAGGACGCTAAACTATAATTTATCGCCCCACCCTTGCCCTTGATTGCTCATTCCATCTGCCGCCCTGCCCTTTCCCCAAAAAATCCGCAAAGAAAAACCTGTATTCACAGCCGTCGTTCTCCGGTTATGAATACAGGTTTTATCAGCTTATGCCCAATTTTCCCAGCACCCTGCCCTGACAGCGCAGGTCGTCGAATTCGTGAAGGGGAATGGGGTCATACTCGGGGTTCAGGGAAATCAGCTCCCGGTCTCCCAGACGCTTGATATAGCCTTCTCCGTTTAAGGCGAAAATACCGATCTCGCCTTCTCTCACCAGCTCGTCCAGCCGCTCCACAAAGACGATATCGCCGTCCTTATAGGCAGGCTCCATGCTATTTCCGTTGACTCTGGCACAGTAATGGGCGTTTTCCGGCACCTGCTCCGTGGGGATCTCCAGCATGGTTTTGTAGCCGCTGTCGTCTGCCCAAGGCTCGCCGGGCCCGGCGGAAACCGCCAGATCATAGCAGTTGATGTAGGTGATATTCCCGGTTTCCTTCCGCTCCACAACGTGGGTGATGCGGTCATATTCCAGCTCCAGAGCGCTATCGACCACCCGTTTCCCGTGTACATCCAGTACACGGTATTTTTTTATCAGGCCGTATTCCTCCATGGAAAAATCTGCCGCTGAGCCGAGACCGGCCAACTCCTCACAGTCGTAGATGCTGCAAAGGGCCAGAAAAACATCGGCATTTGGCATGCTGACGCCGTTTTCGTATCCGTACAGCGTTTTTTCGGAAAGGGAAATGCCGTAAAGGGCCAGCTTCCGGGCCACATCTCTTCCGGAAAGCCCTGAGGCGCTTCTGAGCTGCTTGAGCAGCGGGGGGATCGGAACGCGTTTCATATAGGTTCCTCCTTTTTGGGCGTGAAAGCGGAGCATTTCCACACTTGATGCTCTTATCCTATCACGTTTTTTCCGCGAGGTCAACGAAAAATCTTAGCCAATAAGAAAAAGAGGGAAAAAGGGGTTGACAGTCTTTGCGTATAAGACTATACTAAAATTATCTTAGCTTCTAAGATTTTTTCAAACGTATGCGGAGAAAACAAAGAAGAGGAGGACGAAATGGCAAGAATCAGCAGCGATGGAAAGCATTTTGAAGTTGTCGCGCCCACCAAGCGCCGAAAGAGCGAAAGCGCCGGGCCAACGGCGGCGGAGCTCAATCAGGCGTATCGGGAAAAAAGCGAACAGAATCAAAGGGTGGAAAAGACCAAAAAAGATGCTGCTTACACGCGAAAATATCTGGGCGCAAAAAAGGGGATCGCGGCCGGCGCGAAGCAGAGCTACCTTGATTATCAAGCGGGAATTCAGCAGGATAAGGGAAAGCTGGCGCAGCTGAATCAGGACTATGAAATGACCCCCACCCCGGAGCTGAAGCAAGAACGGGACGCGCTGGCGGAAAGTATTAAACGGCAGGAAAACGCTCTGACGGTATATAAAAAAGACTATCTGGATTTTGAAGCCTCCGAGGAAGCTTTGCGGCAGCAGTATTCCAGCGATCAGCAAACGTATCAACAGGCCGCTGACGGCCAGAAGACCTTTCAGAGCCAATACGCGGCGCTCTTAAACAGCTACCGGGGAGACGACTTGGAGGAGCTTTCCGAGGAAGTCCGGCCGGAGGTGCAGGGCGTACAGGAGCTGGTGTATATCTCGGTGATAAACCAGGCGACAGATCAAATTTCCGAAATTCAGGAGAAAAAAACGGAAATAGAGAAAAGGGTTGCCGGTACCTTCTCCGTGGACCCGGACTATGCCAACGAGGCAAACGACCAGTATTTCCGGGATCTGGACGAATGGGAGGAACTGGATCAAGCGGAAGCTTTCTGGAGAACCCAGCTGTTTCTCGCGGAAGGGGAAAAGGACCGCGCCCACCAAAAATTTGAGGCCCTGAAGGATCCTGACTTTTGGAAGTATGTGGAGAAGGGAAATACCTTTCTGCAGAATCAGCTAAACGATTCGTTTGGGCATTATGTTCCTGATTCAGATCAACCTGATTACACGCAGGCCCAGATAGAACTGGAACGGGATAGGAAGTCGTTAGCCCCGATAGATCAAAACATGATCGCTTACTACTACGGGAAAGACGAAAATGGAAATCGGGCAACGCCATACATGGAAAGCCTGCGGCGGGAGATCAACGAAAGCAGGACAAAATCTCATCTTGAGGACGTTCAAACAGTCGCGCAAGAACACCCGGTAATTGCGGGAATCTATTCTGTGCCTGAAAAGGCTATCGGCAGAGCACTGGTTTTCGGCGACATGATGGAAGCCACCACATTACCTGAGGAACGAAAAGGACTGCTGGCAGACCCCTACACTCCGGGACAGAGTAAGCTTATCGGAAGTGACCTTGCCCGTCAGACGGGGCTGGAGCAAATTGACAACCCGATATTGAAAAAAGGCGTGGAAGATGTTTATTCTATAGCGGATACGGCCCCGGCGGCTGTCATGAGTGCCGTTGGTATGCCGGGAATGGGCACGGCTTATCTGGGAGCTATGCGAAGCGCCGACAGCTACGCGAAGGCGGCCTTCCGGGGAGCCACCGTAGAGGACGCACTGCGGCAAGCCAAAATAGACGGAGCGGTATCAATGTTCCTGGGAAACAGAGCCTTGAGAGGTACGGGGAGCGGGCAGGGCGGTTTCTCCTGGCAGCCGGGAAGCGCCACTCAGCAGGGTGCTTCCATGATTCCGTTAAGCTCCAGCCTGCTGGGCGAGGTCCCGGAAGCAGGGGCTCACGCCCTGATAAACCAGCTGGGAGCCCAGGGAGCCTTTCAGTACCTCATGGAAAACAGAGGCTTTTCCATGGATAACGCTTTGTCCCGTCCCTCGGCGCAGCAGGCCTACCATATTCTGAAGGCCGAGGGCTTCAGCCCCGAAACTTCGCGGTATCTGCTGGAAAGGAATGGATACCGTTTAGACGATACCTCCCAGCTTCCGAGCCTGCTTGATGATGGCAAGGAGGACTTGCTGCAGAGAGACGAGTCCTCTTCAGGAGAAATGCTTGAGCTGCCGGAGAGTGGAGAGGAATTTGGAGACGACAGGAAAGGGGTTGAAAAATCCAGAGAGATTGATACAATAGAAAGAAGTGAGATGCTGATAAAACATGATCCCATGTTTGAAGTAACCGGCGCGGCGGAGAACTTTGACCCTGAGGGCTATGAAAGAATGATAGATGATATGGCAGACTCCGGCGTGGAGATATGCTATGGAGATGGTTCCATAGGATATTCCCCTGGTATATACCCCGGTCAACCTGGACAATTCCATGTTGCGCCGGGAAAAACCAGCTATAGTGGTTGTCTACATGAATATAAGCACTTTTGTGATGACCGTGCTGCTGGATATCTTGGAATGAGAGGGCGAATGGATCGGGAAAGAACAAAGCAATGGGAATTTGATGCTTATCAGTTGGAGATTGACTTGGCTTTGGATTACGGTCGCCCGGATATTGCTGAAAAACTGAAAATACTTCGTGATAAGGAGATTGCAGGATTATGATTAAAGAATCACCCGATAAAATACAGATGCAAGTAAATAGAATGTATCAAGGATCACGGGAAGATATTCTTGACGGAATCAAAAATGATGGAATAAAAGAAGGGAAAACCTTCCTTGTTCTGAACGCTATTGTATCTGGAATGATGTTTCAGGAAAGGAGTCCCGAATTTCTGGAGGGCCTGCTAATGGCAAAAGATAATCATAAATCGTTGTTAGGGTGGAGAATTAGCGATGTTGCTCAAGCAGCTCTGGAGGTTTGTGGTGTTGAAAAATATCAAGGAGACGAAAAGCTCGTAAAAGATCTCATTGCATGCAAATTTGAAGGCTTAATATGAGCCTGAGTGGCTGGATTAGGGGGCTTATGAGTGAAAGTTCGTTGGAAAGGAAAAACAGGGTTTTTAATGTTGGCAAAGGGCAGGATATACACGGTTCTTTCTATATTGAAAAGGAGCGACTGAATTGAAAGTAAAATATTTGGGGCATGATTTTGTAGCACTTCCTACTGGATCAGTCTGGGAGGTTTTATCCATTGAAAAAGGCTGGTATAGGATTATGACTCTGTTTGATGAATCATATCTTTTTCCCCCGGAGGCTTTTGAGGTTATAGAAGGCTCAGAAGAAGATTTGCGCAAAGAGAATAAAATATTCTAGTTTCTGAACCGCTCAGAAAAGGAAAAGCGAACCCCAGCAGGCTGCCACTCAGCAGCCTGCTGGGGTTTGCTATCTATAGAAACCAAGTAGTTTTTAATTCGGTTTACGAGCGATCTTGAGCTTACCAGAAAATAGCGGGTATTTCGCAGATAACCTGCTGGAACTTCCCTCGGTGGCGGAAAGTGGTGCTGACTTACAGTCCCCCGGATTAAAGTGGTATGGAACGGATCTGTTCCATGAAGGAGAAATAAATCAAAACCGTGCTCTTGTTCGTGAAGAAGAGTGGTCTCATCGGAAGGGAAAGGGCGGAGATTACGGAGTCTCCTGGAGCAGTATCGATCAAACCGACTACGAAGCGTGTTTTTCGCAACTGACAGACAACGAAAAAGTTTCTCGTGTCATTTCTACCCGAGCGGGGTGGCTGCTAAATACATATGACGGCAGGAAAATGGAAACGCTCTATGCCATTGACCTGAATGATGGAACGGAAATAGGAAACCGAGCAGGAGTGGAAGGCCATTCCGGTGTGGAACGATCAGAAAAGTTTGAAGCAAAGCTCAATGCCGCTGAGAGTATGGGATCACAAATTTTACTGATTCATAATCACCCAAAAGGTTTGCCGCCCAGCAGTACAGACATAAATGCACTGTTAAGAAGTGAACGTGCTGCCGGAATTGTTGTTGGGCATGACGGTAGTGTATATTACTATACTAAACCGGAAACAGAAATACCGGAGGAAGATTTTAAAGTTGCTATCCGAAAGTATAAGAGGTATACTGAAAAAACAGCACAAGAAAAAGCACTGGATGAACTGGCCGAACGTTATCATTTTACATGGAAGAAATTGAGGTGAAGAAAATGGATTATTGTAAAAGTTACCTTGCCAAAGGAAATCCTGTTCCCAAAGACTTTATCGATCTTATCTATGCGCTGGACGAGGAGGAATTCGCGGCGTATGTAAAAGAACTGAAAAAAGAAAAAGAAGAAACTGGGAGAAGGAAATATTACTATAACAAATACATGATTGATGACAGGTGTTTTGATCCAGGAGGAACTATTGACAAGTGTAGAAATTTGAGCGATGAAGAATTTGAAGAATATCTAAAGGAAGGAAGAGTTGAAACTCTAAAAGAAAAGCACTTTGATACCGTGGTGAACTACAGCTGGGAGAAATTTGAAAAATATCTTCAAGATGTAACTGCGGAATGGCAGAGAAGGCATAGAAGCTTTTGAGCCATTAAGGAGGCTTCTCTATAATTACTGCAAAACCCGGAAGTGCACCTAAAAGGCTGTGCTCCCGGGTTTTGTTATCAGGAAAATGTAGCTGCGCCAAAGCAGGTGGAACAGGCCTACCATATTCTGAAGGCCGAGGGCTTCAGCCCCGAAACTTCGCGGTATCTGCTGGAAAGGAATGGGTACCGTTTAGACGATACCTCCCAGCTTCCGGATTTGCTTGGGGACGATACGGGGGAGGTGTTGCAGAGAGACGAGGGCTTATCGGGAGAAATGCTTGAACTACCGAAAATCGGGGAGGAATTCAAAGAAGATAAGAAAGAGGTTGAAAAAACCAGAAAGATTGATACAATAGAAAGAAGTGAAGAGCAAAAGCGGCGTGATCCCACGTTTGAAATAACTGGTGCGGCGGAGGATTCTCACCCAGAGGAAATTGAAAAAATGAAAACCGATATGGAAAACTCCGGCGTGGAGATGCGTTATGGAAAAGGTTCGATTGGGTATTCCCCCGGTATAAATCCTGGTGAACCTGGACAATTTCACGCTGCTCCGGGAACCAGCTACAGCGGTTGGCTTCATGAGTACAAGCATTTTTGTGATGACCGTGCAAATGGATTCCCTGGAATGAGAGGGGCGTTTACGAATAAAGAAAGGTGGAAGCAAATGGAACATGACGCATATCAGCTGGAGATTGATTTGGCTTTGGATTACGGCCGCCCGGATATTGCTGAAAAATTGAAAATACTACGTGACGAGGAGATTGCAAAAATATGAACGATATTAGCCGAGATTATATTGATCAAGATCAAATGCAGGTCAACAAAATGTATCAAGGATCACGGGAAGATATTCTTAATGGAATTAAGAGTAATTCCACGTATCTGGTTGGAAATGCCATTTTAGCCGGAATGATCCTTCATGAGAGAAGTCCGAAATTTATTGAGGGGCTTCAGATAGCAAAAAATAACCCTAACGCCATTATGGGATGGAGTATTGAAGATGTGGCTCGGGCGGCTTTGGATGTATGCGGGGTTGAAAAGTACCAAGGCAATAGTGACCATGCAAAGCAGCTGATCGCCTGCAAATTTGAAGGAATCTAAAGAGCTCTTAAATCACTAAACAGCCAGCAGTATGCCTGAAAGGGTATGCTACTGGCTGTTTTGTTATCTGGGGAAAATGCGGACACTCAGCGGCAGGGGAAAGAAAGTATGGCGCGGGGAATACTGCTGGAAAGACTATCCCAGCTGTCAAGAACGGTACAGAACGGCGGCTTCTCCTGGCAGCCGGGAAGCGCCACTCAGCAGGGAGTCTCCATGATCCCGTTAAACTCCAGCCTGCTGGGCGAGGTCCCGGAAGCAGGGGCTCACGCCCTAATAAACCAGCTGGGAGCCCAGGGAGCTTTTCAATACCTCATGGAAAACAGAGGCTTTTCCATGGATAACGCTTTGTCCCGTCCCTCGGCGCAGCAGGCCTACCATATTCTGAAGGCCGAGGGCTTCAGCCCCGAAACATTGCGGTATCTGCTGGAAAGTAACGGGTACCGTTTAGACGATACCTCCCAGCTTTCGAGCCTGCTGGGCGAGGTCCCGGAAGCAGGGGCTCACGCCCTGATAAACCAGCTGGGAGCCCAGGGAGCCTTTCAATACCTCATGGAAAACAGAGGCTTTTCCGCGGATAACGCTTTGTCCCGTCCCTCGGCGCAGCAGGCCTACCATATTCTGAAGACCGAGGGTTTAAGCCCCGAAACATCGCGGTATTTGCTGGAAAGGAATGGGTATTCCCTGAAGGGGATTTCCGAAAAGACCGGATACGCGCCGGAGCTTGACCCCGGGCCGAAAGGAAATCTTCTCGAGAATGGCTGGGAAGAGGATTTCCATCTTCCAAAGTTGCTTGGGGACGATGCGGGGGAAGGTGGAGTGGAAAGTATTGAAAACAATGGGAATTCTGATATAATAAGGATAGATAATTTTGAAATTGGCCGTTCGCTGGGAGCCAAAGCTGCAAACTATGATGTAATGGATCTTGAAACCGGAGAAATTTATCATTTTGTTGAAGGTACAAAGATTCAAGATGCTCAGGTGTTTGCAGGAAAAGGTACAAAAGTAAAACTTCGTATCGCAGATAAATATTCAGGAGATCATGGAGGTGATCCTTCAAACTGGCAACATGCCAAAGGCTTTGGTTTGTTGGGAACTCCTGACGGAGAACGAATGGCAGAAGTCCATTGGATGCAGTGTCCGGGCATTGGAAAATTTGACTTTTTTGTAAAGGAGTGGTTGGATTGAAGGTAAAATATATTGGGCGAGATACTCCGGCAATCAGGAAAGATATCTTTCATGAAGTTCTTTCCATTGAAAAGGGTTGGTATCGAATCATGACTGAGTTCGAGGATACCTATCTTTTTCCCCCGGAGGCTTTTGAGGTTATAGAAGGCTCAGAAGAAGATTTGCGCAAAGAGAATAAAATATTCTAGTTTCTGAACCGCTCAGAAAAGGAAAAGCGAACCCCAGCAGGCTGCCACTCAGCAGCCTGCTGGGGTTTGCTATCTATAGAAACCAAGTAGTTTTTAATTCGGTTTACGAGCGATCTTGAGCTTACCAGAAAATAGCGGGTATTTCGCAGATAACCTGCTGGAACTTCCCTCGGTGGCGGAAAGTGGTGCTGACTTACAGTCCCCCGGATTAAAGTGGTATGGAACGGATCTGTTCCATGAAGGAGAAATAAATCAAAACCGTGCTCTTGTTCGTGAAGAAGAGTGGTCTCATCGGAAGGGAAAGGGCGGAGATTACGGAGTCTCCTGGAGCAGTATCGATCAAACCGACTACGAAGCGTGTTTTTCGCAACTGACAGACAACGAAAAAGTTTCTCGTGTCATTTCTACCAGAGCAGAGTGGCTATTAAATACATATGACGGCAGAAAAATGGAAACGCTCTATGCCATTGACCTGAACGATGGAACAGAAATAGGAAACCGAGTAGGGGTGGAAGGCGAAGCCGGCGTGGAGCGATCTAAAAAGTTTGAAGAAAAGCTCAATGTCGCTGAGAGTAGAGGGGCGCAAATTTTATTTATCCACAACCATCCTGAGGGTTTCCCACCTAGCCTTACGGATATAAATTCCCTGTTAAATAGCGAACGTGCTGCCGGGATTGTTGTTGGGCACGATGGTAGTGTATATTACTATACTAAACCAGAAACAGAAATACCGAAGGAAGATTTTGATGTTGCCATCCGAAAGTATAAGAGGTATACTGAAAAAACCAGACATGAAAAAGCGCTGGATGAACTGGCCGAACGTTATCATTTTACATGGAAGAAATTGAGGTGAAGAAAATGGATTATTGTAAAAGCTACCTTACGAAAGGAAATTCTGTCCCCAAAAACTTTATTGATCTCATCTATGCACTGGACGAGGAAGAGTTTGCTGCGTATATACAGGAGTTGAAAAAGGAAAAACGAAAGTCAAGAAACGCAAAATATTATTATAATAACTACATGATTGATGACCGAGAACTTGGACGAGGTGGGGTTTATGAAAGAATTGCGAAAATGAGCGATGAGGAATTTGAGGAACATTTAAAAGGAGTAAGAATAGAAACTCTAAAAGAAAAGCACTTTGATGCCGTGGTGAACTATAGCTGGGAGAAATTTGAAAAATATCTTCAAGATGTAACTGTGGAATGGCAGAGAAGGCATAGAAGCATTTGAGCCATTAAGGAGGCTTCTCTATAATTACTGCAAAACCCGGAAGTGCACCTAAAAGGCTGTGCTCCCGGGTTTTGTTATCAGGAAAATGTAGCTGCGCCAAAGCAGGTGGAACAGGCCTACAACATTCTGAAGACCGAGGGCTTAAGTCCCGAAACATCGCGGTATTTGCTGGAAAGTAACGGGTACCGTTTGGGCGATACCTCTCAGCTTTCGAGCCTGCTTGACGATGGCGAGGAGGACTTGCTGCAAAGAGAAGAAGTGAAAGGAAGGGCGGTTGAAGAATTTGAAACGGAGAGTGATGAGCTTGAAGAAAAGAAAGTAGAGTTCCCAGAAAGGGGGATTTCTATGGAAGTAATTGAGTTTGATAAAGAATATGCTGCTACCTCGGAAAAGGAACTTTTGCCAAATGCAGAAAAGGCTATTCTTACGGAAGAAAAATTCACGGGATATTTTCCTGACTCTAATCATAAAGTCGGGGGAAATAAAGCGTTTGTGTTTGAAAAGGTGTTAGGGTATAATAAAGAAAATTGGAGTGAATTAAGATCACAAATACAGCAAGGGCTTTTGAAATATCGCAGTACAGAGGGATTAACTGATCAGTATGGTAAAAGATTTGAAGTACAAATAATAATTAAAGGGCCAACAGGACGATATGCGAAAGTTAAAACTGGCTGGATAGTGAATTCTGGAGGAAATTGTCCGAGAATTATTTCAGCTTATATTTACAAGTGAGGTGATACAAATGGCCAAGGAATTTGATGTGGTGCAAATGAGAGATGGACGAATAGGTACTATAATTGATATTTTAGATGAAAAAGCTTTTATCCTAGATGTTTTTGATGAAAGGGGTTCTACTGATGAATGGCCCACTGCTTTTTTTGCTGATATAGAAAAGATATTATATCATGCATAGAATATTGGTGTTCTAATTTAAGACCAGCAGCATACTTGAAGTAGTATGCTGCTGGTTTTTGCTATCCGAAGAAAAAATGTAACCGCGCTGAAACAGGTGCTGCGTATAGAAGCAGTATTTCCAGAAGGCTTGCTGGCAGGCCCGAATACACTGGGGAAAAGAGTGACCAGGGGAATCTGAGTGTCAAGGCAGTCTGGACTGGACAGCATCGAAAATCCAGTCTTAAAAAAGGTCATCAATTACATAAATAACACGGCAGATACGGGTCCAGGTTACGCGCTGGGCATGGTAGGAACGCCGGGAGTGGGATCCGCCTACCTGGGAGCCACTGCAGAGGACGCGCTGCGGCAAGCCAAAATAGACGGAGCGGTATCAATGTTCCTGGGAAACAGAGCCTTGAGAGGTACGGGGAGTGGGCAGGGCGGCTTCTCCTGGCAGCCGGGAAGCGCCACTCAGCAGGGAGCCTTTCAGTACCTCATGGAAAATGTTCTAACTCACCCCTCGGCGGACATTGGTATGAAAGTGGTAACAGAAAAGAACCGTCCGGCGATATCACCGGGCGGTTCATTGAATTTTAGTTTACATAATTTTAAGGTTTCGCTTGCGATCCGAAAAAATCCGCTGGTCTGCAAAACTCAGTGCTTATCAAAAGAGGGGTTAAAGGCGTAGAAGTTCTTGGAATCCAGCTTGTCGGTGAGAATTCGGAGACCCTCGCCGAAGCGCTGGAAGTGTACGATCTCTCTGGCACGCAGGAACTTGATGGGCTCCCGTACATCGGGGTCGTCCGCGAAGCGCAGAATGTTGTCATAGCTCATGCGGGCCTTCTGCTCGGCGCTTAGATCCTCGTGAAGATCGGCAATGGTATCGCCGGTAACAGCGAAGGTAGAGGCGCTGAATGGTGTGCCGGAGGCCGCAATGGGGTATACGCCGGTGGTGTGATCCACAAAATAGGTGTCGAACCCGGCCTCCTGGATCTGCTCAGGCGTCAAGTTCCGGGTAAGCTGGTATACGATGGTGCCGACCATTTCCAGATGGCTCAATTCCTCGGTGCCGATATCGGTGAGAATGGCCCGAAGCTCAGGATAGGGCATGGCATAGCGCTGGCTCAAATACCGCAGAGAAGCCCCGATTTCTCCGTGGGGCCCGCCGTATTGCGTAATGATGATCTTTGCCAGCTTGGGGTTGGGATTTTTAATATTAACAGGGTGCTGCAAGCGTTTTTCATACATGAACATAGGTTAATTTGCCTCCTTTTCCCAGGGCCACGGGTCGCAGATCCAGGCCCAGCGGCTGGTGTTGTGAGGAGTTTCCCCGATGGGGCCGTACTTTTCCTCATATTCCTTGCGGAGCTTTCTGGCGCGCTCTCTGTATTCCTCTTGCTTTTTTGCAGCTTCATTGTTGTTTGGGTGAGTGTCCAGGAAGAGGTGAAGCTCCCAGGAGGCGAATTCCGCCGCGTAGATTCTGCGGCGCAGGGCTTCTTTTTCACTCATCTGGGCTCCCTCCTTCCACCGAGAAAGGGCTTGTCGAGCACGGGGAACAGGGTACCCGCTTCCAGGGCGCGCTCTGCGCTGTGAAGCTGGTCGCTCCATTGCTGGTAAGGCACGTATGCCATGGCAGGTACCGGATCCGGAGGCAGGGGCGCGGGATCGCTGTACAGGCCGCAGGCCATGCCGTTCATTTCCTCTGACAAAGTGATTCCTTCTTTCCAAAAAATACCGGGCTGGCCCGGCCATGCCGGGCCTTGTCCCTGTTATCAGAGTATGCCGGAAGGAAAAAAATGTGCGGATTTTGAGGAATGCAGGCTTCCCCGGGAAAGCGGTTGCTTTTTGGCAGAGGCTGCTTTACAATGTAAAAGGAGAGGCAAAAGCTGTTTTTCACGGCAGACAGCCAATCACTGAATTTCTGTTTTGGAGGGCGCTATGCAGTTTGGAATGCCAACGCTGGTGGAAAACCAAACGCTGGAGGAAAATATTGCTCTGTGCAAAGAATTGGGGCTGCGGTTTCTGGAGCTGAACATGAA
Source organism: uncultured Oscillospiraceae bacterium (assembly GCA_910589395.1). Classification (GTDB taxonomy): domain Bacteria; phylum Bacillota; class Clostridia; order Oscillospirales; family Acutalibacteraceae; genus Acutalibacter; species Acutalibacter caecimuris_A. The sequence goes on along the minus strand of CAJUTL010000047.1, from coordinate 1,039 downwards.
TTTCCCGGAATATCAGCTTGCGGAGCTGGAGAAAACAGAGCGCCTGGCGGAAGCCGCGGCTGCGGCGGGGATCTACTACACCATTCATTTGGACGAAAATCTGGATATCGCGGATTTTAACCGGCTGGTTTCCGGCGCGTATCTGGAAACCGTCAGAAGAACCATCAAAGCCGCCGGAAAGCTGCTCTGCCTGCGGAACAGCCGCGGTGATCCCGCTCATCCTCTTATTCTTAACATGCACCTGAACCACGGGATCTATATCACCCTTCCCGACCGCAAGGTGCAAATGTATGAGCGACATTTCAGCACTTATCAAAAGGCCTACCGCTCCTTTCGAAAGCAGTGCGAGGAATGGATCGGAGACGATGATCTCATGCTCACGATTGAAAATACAGACGGCTTCTGGGACTATGAAAGGGAAATGCTGGAGGAGCTTCTGCAAAGCCCAAAATTCGGCCTGACCTGGGATATCGGGCATTCCAAATCGGCGGGGGAGGGGGACGCATCCTTCCTTCGGGCGCACCGGGCAAAGTTGGTCCATTTTCATATTCACGACGGCTCAGAGCAGCCACCTCGAAACCATCTGCCCCTCGGAGACGGGAAGCTCGACCTGCGGGAAAGGCTCAGCTTTGCCAGCCTCTGCGGCGCCAGATGTGTTCTGGAAACCAAAACCGCCGAGGCCTTGAAAAAGTCAGTGCAATGGCTGAAGCGAGAGGGATACTGAGCGGGCGGTAGGGGGAACTAGTACTTAGTAATTAGCAATTAGTAATTAGGAATGAGCAATTTAAGGGAAAGGGCAGATAAATTGGAATTTAGCAGACTAGCGAATAGCGTTAACCCCTTGCCTCCCCTGAATAGGGGAAACAGACTGCTTCGCAGTCTGCGGGGAGCACCGTCAGGTGGTGGAGAGGTTCCAGCTCGCTGTAAACCAGCATAAAACCTGTGTTTTTTATCTTTCTGTCGGACCCCCTCCGTCACGGCGAAGCCGTGACAGCTTTCTACGCTGTCGCTTCGGTCGGTGCTGGACGGTCTCCACCGG
>CAJUTL010000046.1 GCA_910589395.1 uncultured Oscillospiraceae bacterium | reverse complement strand
GGACGCGCTCACCCCTGAGAAGGGGAAAATCTGCTCTTCGAGCAGATTTCGGCAGTGCGGCGAAGCCGTGACAGCTTTCTCCGCTTCGCTCCGGTCGGTGCTGAACGGTCTCCACCGGAGACCAGCACCCCTTTCAGGGGAGCCAAGGGGTGCCATATAAACTATAATTTACCTCTCTATTCTTGCCCTTCATTGCTCATTCCTAATTGCTCATTATATCTACCGTCCAGCACCTAAAACGGCTCGCCGCGAAGAAACGCGGCGAGCCGTTTTTCTATGAATTGCCGATTTCCTATTTTCGCAGCACCCGCATGTCGCCGGAGGTGGTGGAAAATTGGAAGCTGGCGCTTCCGGAAGAATATTTGGCTCTTCCGGATTTTCCGGAGCCTGTGGTCACGGGAAAATCAGAAGAGAAGCTTCCGGAAACACTGCTGTAATCCACTTCAAATCCGGAATTCTCCGGAATCACCAAGGTCAGGCACCCGGAAACGGAATCCAGGTCCACTTCCTCCGGGCAGGCTGTAAGCTCGGCCCGCACGGAAGCGGAAACCGTGTTGGCGCTAAGCTCCTGAAGGCTTCCGCCGCAGGAAACATCGCCCGATACTGTATCCAGATCTGCTTTTTCCGCCTGTACATTGGAAAGCAGGATCGCTCCGGAGGTGGTGCTGGCGCTGAGCTCTTCGGAAATGTGCGCGTCCTCCACCTCGATCTTACCGGAGGTGGAAGAGACGTTCAGGCCGCCGGAAAGCTTCAGGCTTCCCAGCTTGATATCACCGGAGGTGGAAGAGGCGTTCATTTCTTCGGCTGTAAAGCCGGAAACCGTGATCTGTCCGGAGGTATTGGAGCAGGAAAGTTCCTCCATGGCCTCCGCCACCGCCTGCGGCACCTCTACGGTCAGGTCTTTTCTGCGGTTTTCAAAAATATTGAAAAAGAGAAAATCTCTTCCCCACTTGATCCGCAGTATGCCGTCAGAGCTGGAAAGCTTCAGTTGATGATCTTCCTTCAGTTCCCCGTAGGCTGACTGCTCCGTAATGCGGATCACATCTCCAGAGCCTACCTTCACATCGATTTTTCCGTTGACCCAGTCGATCTTCAGGCCAGTCACCTCTGTTTCCGCAGGATCCCAGGTATATTCCCTACTTTGACCTTCCGACTTTGACCAGCCCTCCTTGGACTCGTGAAACAGCGTTCCGATCCCGAAGCCGTTTTCCGAAAGTCCCACCGCCAGCACGCAAATCAGAAACAGCGCCGCTACGGAGCAGGTAATCAGAGTAAAGACCGCTTTCTTTTTCATAAATTAAGTTCCTTTCTCGAAAAGCTCTGAAACGCTGTACACAGCAGAGGACAGAGCCTTATTTGCCATTGGAATCGTTCAGTGTCAGCACCGCTTTGATAATGCCGTCTACCGCCGGGGCAATGAGGAAAATGATCCAGGTGATGTGCCATCTTCCCGTACCGAAGCTGAGCAGGAAATAGAGGGCCAGTACCAATGGCCAGTAAGCGGAACGGATCGCCTTCAAGAGCTGTTTGCGGGAATTGGTCTGGGTTTGCCACTGCTTAAAATCGGATACCACCGTATTGGCGGAAGCCTGCTTTTTGGGCTTCGCCGCATGATTATAGATCAAAAGCCCTGTGGCAAGGGCGATCATCAAAAACATCAGAACAACGCCCAGGGTCTCCAGCCCCACGACCGGGATACTTCCCAAAACAATCACCGGCACCACGCTGAGAATATAGAGCATCACCGCGATAGAGGTAATGGCGGCGGACCGCTTTTCCGGGCTGGTGACGGGGATATAAACCGGCTCTGTCCCCACGGGGCTGTCCTCCAGGCCCTCAAACAGCTCCCGCACATCGCCGATGCTCACCACAGTCAGACTATAAGCGTCCTCCGGGCTTTTGCCCTCGGCAAGCAGCGCATGGTACTTATCCAACAGATTCTGCGTGAGCTCCACCTTCAGCTCATAAGCCTTCTGTGTTCTGGGCGCGTTTTGAAACAATTCGTCTACATAGCTTCTGATATTGTATTCCATAAATACGACCACTTTCCTTTTCAGCAGAATTCCGGCCTCATGACCGGATCAGGTTTTTTCGGGCAAAACGCCCTAATTGGGGCGAATGAGGGTTTCCAGCAGTTGCTTCGCGGTGTCCCATTCCGCCAGCATGGCGTAATAGGCCTGCTCTCCAGCCGGAGTGATGGAATAGTACCTTCGGCGGGCTCCGGTGCTTTCATCTCCCCAGTAGGAGGTGATACAGCCCATCTGCTCCAGCCTGCGGAAGGCCGTATACAGAGTAGCCTCCTTCAACTCGTATTCCCCGCCGGTTCGCAGCTCGATCGCGCGGTTTATTTTATAGCCGTAGCTGTCTCCCTGCATCAGTTGTGCCAGAATGATAGTATCTGTATGCCCCCGGATCACGTCCGACGCGATAGACATTCAATTCCTCCTTTGCTTTCAGTAGATACAGCATAGCATTATATACCTCGCCTGTCAAGGTATATTCTGAAATAAATTTCATATCCCTCTTTCCACCGCTTTTTTGGAAAAAGGATTTGTACAAGTAAAAGTAATATGATATACTAGACGCTGGATAAGGGCGGCATGCTCGGCGCTGTCTTTTGAATGAGCTCTTGAGAATGCCATTTTCCTTTCTCTGATCCAGTATCTATGATTCAGCATCCAGTATCTAAAAGAGGGTATCCCTATGATCTATTTTTCCATTGTTTTTTTCTGCATGGCCGGGCTCTTCCTGACTCTTCTGGAGGATCGCTTTCGGGTATGGACCACCATAGGCGCTGTAGGCGGAGGCTATGTGCTCTCTCTGATCCTGGCCTTCCTGCTGCGCCGCCTTACGGATCAGCCTGTGTTGGCCCAGCAGCTGCCCTGCTTTGCCGGCGCGGCGGTGTTTTTCGGTCTTTCCCTGTTTTTCTTTACCAACAATATTTTGCAGAAGCTGTTTCTCGCTTTGCTTTCCCTGTGCAATTTCACCTTCCTCAGCTTTTTCATTCCCCTGCTGCTGGGGCTGATGCCCTTTTCCACAGCCGGGGCCTTTGCCGGAGTTTTTTCCGCTGTGGTCACTGTTCTTTTCACCCTTCTTCTGGGGCTCTGCCTGTATCGTCCTATTCGCCATTACAGCGACAGAGGGGCCTCCGGCTTCCTGGTGGGAATGTGCCTTTTGCTTCTCTGCCTGTACCTTCTTTCTCTGGGCCTTTTCGATTTCCTGTTCCGCACAAATATCCCCGCCGCCAGGCTGCTGACAGCCGCCCTGCTGTACGGCGCTATGATCTTTGCCTTCCGCTCTATCTATCAGGCAGGCAGATTCCGGGAAAAGACTGCCGCGGCTGCGGCGAGAAACAGTATTTTGGCTATGGAAACGGAAGCGCTGACAGACCTTCTCGCCGGCGTGCGGGAGGCACAGTCTGCTCAAAAGGCCGGAGAATACGCGCTGGATACCATTGCGGTGCTTTTGTCTGACGGCGTCAGCGAAAAAATTCCCGCCTACATAGCTTCTGTCAAGCAAAATTCCCTGCACACACCTGTGCTGGAAAAATACCATGAAAATCCCTACCTCAACGCGGTGATCGCCGTGAAGGCTGCTTTTGCGGCTCAGAACGGCATTACCTTTGAATGCAACGCCGTAACCGATGAAGCTCCTTTGAAAACTGCCGAGCTCTGTATTCTCATAAACGAACTGCTCTCAAAGGCCTGCCGGGAAGCGGCATGCTTTGAGGGAGAAAGAAAGCTTCGTTTCACCGCCTTTCCCGCAAGGGACGCTTTGACCCTGGAGGTCGTCTATTCCTCCCTGTTGCCGGAGCCGGAAAAATTCACGCTGCAAGGCAAAAAAGCCGCCGATATTGCCCGCTGGCTTTTTGAAGAGCCCTCTCAGGAAATGGGCAGCCCGCAGGGGCTGGAAAACACCGAGGAGATCCTTGGCCGGTACAGCGGCAAGCTCACCGTTTCCGGCGCGCCGAACGAGACCATTTTGCAGGTTTGCCTGCACTTTTAAGAAAATGCTGAACCGATCTGGCACGCAGATTTCGCGCCAAGCCGGCAGGTGTGATTTATTCAGTGCCGCCTTATAGTAACATAGAGAAAGGATCCTTTTTATGAAACAGCAGTGTACCGTAACCCCACAGATTCTCACGGCCTTTGGCCTGCCTGCCCAGCTGCGGGCCGAACCTGTTCACGGTGGGCATATCAACGATACCTTTTCCATGGAAACCCCGGAGGGGCAGTTTATTTTGCAGCGGATCAACCGGTTTGTGTTCCCTTCCCCGGAGAACATTATGGAAAACATTTCCGCTGTTACGAATTTTCTGCGAAAAAAAATTGAAGCGCGCGGAGGCGATCCCCGGCGGGAAACCCTGACTCTTCGCAAAACCACGGAGGGCGGCAGTTTTTTCCGGGACGAAGCCGGAGAATACTGGCGCTGCACTATTTTGATCACCGGGGCTTCCGCCCATGAAACGGCCACCGGAACGGAAATGCTGCGGGAAGCGGGCTCTGCCTTCGGAAACTTTCAGAGCATGCTTTCCGATTATCCCGCGGACACGCTGCACGAGATCATTCCCCATTTTCACGACACGCCAGATCGCTTTCGCCAGCTGCGGGAAGCCATGGAAAAGGATTCCGCCGGACGAAAGCAGGACGCGGAACAGGAGATTGCCTTTGCTTTACAGCGGGAAAAGGACTGCGGCTGCCTGATGGAGCTTTTGGCCCAGGGAAAGATCCCCCTGCGGGTCACCCACAACGATACAAAAATGAGCAATGTGCTCCTTGACGATACCACTGGAAAGGCCATCTGCGTTATCGACCTGGATACGGTAATGCCGGGGCTGACCGCCTTTGATTTCGGCGATTCCATTCGGGCCGGGGCCGCTACCGCCAAGGAGGACGAGACCGATCTTTCCAAGGTCCATTTCGATCTTTCCCTGTTTGAAGCCTATACCGACGGGTTCCTTGCAGCCGCCGGAACGGCGCTTTCGGAAACAGAGCTTGCCAGCCTTTCCAAGGGCGCTATTCTGATGACCTTTGAAGTGGGGATCCGCTTCCTGGCGGATTTTCTGAACGGCGATGTGTATTTTCGCACCGCCTACCCCACCCACAATCTGGATCGGGCCAGAAACCAGTTCAAGCTGGTGGAGGAAATGGAACAGAAGCAACAGGAAATGAACGCTATCGTTCAGAAATACGCTTCACGGCGCTAATTCACCATTACAGTTCACATTCTGCCATTGTCCGGGAAGCTTTTCCTTCGGAGGATTCTGTTATGAAGAAACAACTGATCGGTATGTCCGCCGCCGCGGTTCTTTTCATGCTGGCTTTACCCGTTTTGTTTGTAACGCTGAAGCATGTGGTTCCCTTTACCGCTTTTCTGCTTTTGATTTACCTGTTTTGCCCGCTCTGCTCCATTGTACTGGGCGTTCTGGCAGGAAAGAACGTTTCCCGGCTGTGGTGCTTTTCCGTGCTACCAGCCCTGCTGGCCCTTGTCACCTACAGCTTTCTGCTGAATTTCAGCACATCATTGACCTTTGCCGGCTGCTACCTTTCTCTGGGCCTGATTGCCATGGGAATTTCCACGCTGGCCAGGGTTTATCTGCAAAATCGAAAGAAGAAATGATAGTGGAAAATTCATTTTGAACAAAAATCATCTGCGGATCACCCGCGGCCTAGGAGAAAATTTTATGAAGATTGCGATCATCGGCGCCTGGCATGTTCACACGATGGAATACGGCGAGGCCATTTCACACAACCCCAAGGCGGAGCTTGCCTGCTTGTGGGACGATAACGAGGCAAGAGGAAAGGAGACCGCTGAAAAGCTGGGGATCCCCTTTCAGCCGGAGTCTTCCGCTATTTGGGCAGATCCTTCGATCGATGGCGTTCAAATCACCACAGCCACCTGCCAGCACAAGGAGGTATTGCTTGCCGCCGCCAAGGCCGGAAAGCATATTTTCACGGAAAAAGTGCTGGCTTTCACCAAAAAGGACGCGGAGGAGATCGCCCGGGCTGTTCGGGAAAGCGGCGTTACCTTTACCATTTCCTATCCTCATAAAACCTGGCCCACGCTGAAGGCCGCCAAGGAACTGGTAGACAGCGGCAAGCTGGGGCAGATCACCTACGCCCGTGTGCGGGACGCCCACAACGGCAGCACCGCCGGCTGGCTTCCGCCCCATTTCTATGACGCCGCGCAAACCGGCGGCGGCGCTATGATCGATCTGGGCGCTCACCCCATGTACACCCTGCGCTGGTTCATGGGAAAGCCGAAGTCCATTGTTTCCCTGTTTACAGAGGTCACCCATAAGGGCGTGGAGGACAACGCCGTCTCCGTTCTGGAATTTGAAAACGGAGCCATCGGCGTTTCCGAAACCGGTTTTGTCACAAACGGAATGCCCTATGTGCTGGAAATGAGCGGCACAAAGGGCTCCCTGATGATCCACAATAATATTCTGGAATATTCCTGTGAGGAAACGGAGAATAAGCTGGTTCAGAAAACCGATCTGCCGCAGCCCGATCCCATGCCCATAGACGCCTGGATCGACGCCGTTACCGAAGGCGGCAAAGCGCCAAACGGCATCGAGGATGCCATCGCCCTCACCGAGCTGATGGAAAAAGCCTACGAGGCTCACCGCACCGGGAAAAAGACGATGTTTTGAGTTTTTCGCGCTGTGGAAAGGTGCGTTGCAGAAGGAAAAACTGCAACGCACCTTTTTAGATGCTGGAGGCTGGATTCTAGACGCTGGACGGCGGTGGCGCCGCTATGCAGCACAGAAAGCTATAGCTTTCTTGAAGGAAGGGCAAAGAAACCGCTAAATTGTAGTTTGCGGCGAGGCGCCGCGGCCACTCGTGTCCCCACTTGGTCAATGCCATTAAGTTAAGGAAGCTCTAAAAAAGCATAAAGAAAAGACAAAAACCCTTGACAAAAGAGAAAAAATATGCGGCGAAGCCCCTTGAAAAAAGATTTTCAGGGGGCAAAAAGGATGGAACACACTGCAAAAGGATTGCGCAAAAAGCTGCTTTCGTTGGTCAAAAAGCTGGGGAAAAACCCGGAAGCATACGCCAACCGGCCCGGAAAAGATTTTACCCACCACAGGGCGTTGGATTTTGAAAAATCATACTCCTTCTGCTCACTATGGGCAGTGAAAGCGTGGGTAAGAGTCTGATGGAATCCTTCCATTTTCAGGAAAAAGCACCCTCCGCCCCCGCGTTTGTGCAGCAGCGGAAAAAGCTGCTGCCCGAAGCGCTGGAAGCCTTATTCCACGGGTTTACAAATCAGCTCCATCCGGAAAAGAAATACCGTGGATACCGCCTGTTCGCTGTGGACGGCTCGTCCTTGAAGTCTGCCGCTTATCCCCAGGATCCACTCTCCTACCTCCCCGGAACAGACCGCCAGCATGGGTGGAACAAGCATCACATAAACGCGCTTTTTGACCTGGAAAATGGGATCTACACGGATCTGATCGTGCAAAAAGAGCACGAAAAAAACGAAAACAAGGCCCTGTGCGAAATGGCAGACCGTTCCTCCGTTTCAGAGCCTGTAATTGTCCTGGCCGACCGGAATTACGGCTCTCTGAATCACCTGGCCCACCTGGAAAACCGGGGCTGGAACTATGTGATCCGCCTGAAAGAACGGAACTCCGTTTTTGGCGTGCGGCTGCCGGATTCCCCGATGTTTGACGAACCCGTAACCCTCGCTCTGGGCCGGTTTTCCAAGGGCCAATTAGAGAAGACAAATGCGTCCATTCCAGAAAATTACTATCATCTCACTGCCCAAATAACATTCGATTTTCTGCCTGTTGGGAGAACAGAGTTTTATGCACTTCACTTTCGGGTTGTCCGCATAGAAATCAGTGACGGGAACACAGAAACCCTGATCACAAATCTGGATTCGGAGGAGTTCCCTCCTGAAAAATTGAAGGCGCTTTACGCCAGGCGCTGGGGTATTGAAACCTCCTTCCGCAGCCTGAAATACACGGTGGGCCTGATCCACCTCCACTCGAAAATCCCGATGCTGGTTTTGCAAGAGGTTTTCGCCGCTTTCCTGATTTTCAACTTTACGCAAGCCGTATCCTGGGGTGTGAAAATATCGCAGGATTCGCAGAAAAAAAGACAGCGCCTCAACTTCTCCGACGCTGTCTTTGCCTGCTACCGTTTCCTGCGCCGTTCTGTGAAGAATTTGGAGGCTCTCCTTCGCAGAAAACGCCTTCCGGTTCGCCCTGGCAGAGTTTTTCCCAGACGTTCCTCATCTGGCAATCGTATTTCTTGCTTTTATCTCTCCTCTCGATGAATAGCACCTTGATGGCTGTTTTGATGTATGGTTAACTTAATGGCATTGGGGTGCCTCTATAGGAAACCCTGCCTTTTTGCTGTGTATACGCTTATTAGTGCATGAATTATGGAACGATAATACTATAATTGAAACAATAGTGTTCCGAGAAATTTTACATATTTTTTGTGAAACGATATCCTGTTAGTCTTAGCCAGTTAGAAGAAAAAGACATAATTGCCTCCTCAAATGGCAGTTATGTCTTTTGAATACGGGTGAGCGATCCAAAAAGCTGCCGTTTTTTTGACAAGTTTTGGATTCTCTGAGTTGTATAGAATTATAATTCTAGTTATCTAGCACGATTAGGTTCTGTATAATACACGGCCTGACCGATAGAATATGGTTGAGGTGAACAATAGTGCCAGAGAATATTTTGGTCAAGTTAGGCCGCCATATAAAGATATCGCGGGAAAACCGCAATATGACCCAACAAGCTCTTTCAGATATCTCTGGGATTGCCGTAAGAACGATATCTAAACATTGAAAGAGGAAAGAGGAATCCGTCTTATGAAATTCTTTCTATATTGGTGCGGTTTTTAGGAATATCCTTTGACTCTTTGTTTTCCTGCGCAAACCTAACGGTGGAATCGAACATTCAAGAAATTGCAGTGCTTTATCGAAATTCATCTGAAGAAGGCCAGCGGGCTATCCTCGCTTCAGCGAGGGCTATCGCGCTTGAACTTAGGGATATCGGCGAAAATAAATAATCTCTTAGGCTGTATTTGAAAACAATTTCATTTCTATAAAGAAAAGCCCCAAAGCATACTCTTTGATACGCTTTGGGGCTCCTTGATTAGAATGGTTGCTTTTGTGGATTAGCCACTTTCACGAAATCTTTTTGTATAAAGGTACCCAATCGCATAAAAGTTATTCTTTGTACAAGAGTTTACTTATACCGCTTTGAGGAAAATCCCTAAACGTCCGCCGCCTATAACCTTATCTGTACCCAAAACCATCCTCGCTCCACCCCAGCATCAAGCCCGGCCCCCAGCCTTTCCGTCAATGCCTTAACAATCGCCAACCCCAGTCCACTGCCGCCTTTGCTCCTGGCAGAATCATACTGATAAAAGCGCTGGAAAAGCAGGGGCACTTCCTCCGGCTCCAATCCCTCTGCTTGATTAGCAACTACAAGGTGTACGGGTTCTCCCGGAGGGTCCAGCTTGATATATATCTGCCCCGTGGTGTGGCGGTAGGCGTTGGTCAACAGATTTTCCAATATTCTCCGACAGGCTCCTTTATCAGAATATATATATACTGGCTGCTCCGGCAGTTCCACCTCCGGCTCCACCCCAGCGTTACAGAACAGGCGTGCTTGCTCCATCAAGCAGACAGCCAGCAGCTCGGCCAAATCAAGTCTCTCTATATGGAGAGGAGTCTCCGGGTTTTCAGCCTTGTGCCATTGGGTAAACTGGTCGATGGTTTCGGTTAACTGCGCGCACTTTTGCCGCATGGCGAAAAGATATTCCTGTTGGTGCTCCGGATTGCTCTCCAGCAGTTCGCTATAGCCTTGAAGGACAGTCAGGGGAGTGCGCAGGTCATGGCCCAAGCTACCTATGGACTCCCGCAATCGTTTTTCCTGGCAGGCGGCATCCTCCCGCAGTTTTTCACTTGCTCTGAGTCCCTGATTGATTTCCCCTGCCAGCTTTCCCATACCAGGGAACAGCCCGCGGTTGGACAGCTTGGCGCGACGCTGGCCCTGATTATACGCATGAAGCTGGCGGCACAGGCTGTTTATCTCCCAGCAGTAGGACAAAAAGACAAGGCACACTGCCAGCAAAGAAATGCACAAAAAGAGTATCATTCCGCCCTCCTATTTCAGCTTAGCATGGAACAGCGCCACACAAGATGCTGCTCCTGTCAGCAGTAAGGTCAGTCCGGAGATAACCAGCAAAAACTGCATATCCGCCGAGGTGATAAGCACTTGCCGGATGCCCGCAAGCAGTTGGTACACGGGTGTCCACTTGAAAAAGTTGCGAAAAACGGCCAGGCTTTCCCCGTCCAAGGCTTTTTGGGAAAGCATTACCAGCAAAACCACATATCCTGTGGAGATGCCCAATGATTTTACCAAGTCCCGGCATAAGACCGTAATGAGAAAACACACTGTCCCTGCTGCCAGCAAACCCGCACCATAGGCCAGCAGACAGGTGTGGAAGCGATTGTCTGCCAGCAGATAACCTAAGTTTTGGCCATGTACAGTCTGCCACCCGCTGTAAATCCGGGTGAACAGGACGGCGCTGACAGGGAAAACCAGCGCTCCGCCTGCAGCACCCAACAAGGAAACAGAAAAGGCAGCCAGCACCAAAGGGACACGCCTGCCGCCCTGGGCGATCTTTTGCTGGAAAGTCCTCTGAGTAAAATCTCTGCCTAAGGGGACTACCATCATTGCCATGACAAGGAACAGGCCGTATATAATCCCCGGAGTGCCAAAAAGCTGTTCTATCGTGCGGTCTGGGTTTCGTAGGTTTGTGCAAGGGAAAAGCGCGCCAAGGGCCGCCCCTCCCAAAATGCACAGCAGTGTAAAACGCTGAGAAAGTACCCGGCGCAATTCTGTAAGAAGTATCCGCATAGCGTCACCTCAAAGCCGTCTGGCGGAAGTATAGTGCCAGCAGGCCGAAGGTTAGGGCCAGTATGCCCAGGGACAAAATAGCTACGGCAATATCTGCCCACAGTGGGAAAGGTGCCGGACCGTAGAAGCTGTATGGGAAGGTATGCCGGTCGCTTTGGGTCAGCGCGGATATCAGCAGGGTGTACACAAGTGATATCATCAGGGTCTTGACCGAGTCCCGGAACAGGAAAGGGAATATCAGCAGCCCCACGCCCCTGGCTGTTGTAAGCAGGGCAGCGGGCACGCACAGGCGCAGCAAATATTCCATTGGATATGCACCGCCCATACCGCCCCGCCAGATAGCCCAAAGCAGGGCAGGCAGCCCAGCGTTAAGATAGGCCAGGAACAGGAACACCAGTGTTAACAGCAGAAAGTGATTTCTCAGCAGCATTATCCGGGACGCTCCATGGGCAATTTGGCTTTGGAAAGTGCGCCGGCTAAATGCCGCCCCCATGCATACCGCTGAAAACACGGACAGCCCCAAACCGGGCGGGCCCATATCCCCCAAATTCTGGACAAACAGCTCCCCCGGAGAGGAAAAGCCGCTGATGAGGGAAAGGCAGCTTACCACCCCATAAAGCAGAAAGAATACGCCCACCCCAGGGCTATGGAAAAACCGGTAGCATATCGCTTTCACTCTGCTCCACCTCCTATCAACCGTTGGAAATAGGTTTCCAGGTCATCGCCTTTGGTGGTCAATTCCTGGACGGGGATTTGATGATGGGCCAAGCAGGCGCTGATCTCCATGGTGCGCCCCATAAGGTCGTAAATGTGCAAGGAACGGTCAGGATACACAGCAAATTTCGCCGTATGTAGTTCCGATTCCAGCAGGGCCGCCGCCCGCTCTGGGTCAGGTACGCGAAGAAGGAGGTACTGACAGCAGCGTTCTCCCAGTTCCCCGGCGGAGATGTCCTGAACCAGCCGCCCATGATGCAGGAACCCATACCGGGTGGCCAAACTCTCCAGTTCCGGCAGGATGTGGCTGGAAATCAGAATAGTGGTGCCCTTTTGCTGGTTCAACTCCTGCAGCAGCCTGCGTATCTCCAAAATGCCCGTGGGATCCAGGCCGTTGATGGGCTCGTCCAGTACCAGGAATTCCGGCTCATTTAACAGCGCCACAGCAATGCCCAGCCGCTGGCGCATCCCCAAAGAGAAGTTTTTTACTCGCTGGCGGCCCGTGTCCTGCAGGAACAGACGCTCTAACAGTTCATCCACCTGGTTCTTTTCTGGTATGCCCCTTTGGATACGCACCAGCTCCAAGTTTTGCCGGGCGGTCATATCCGGGTATAAGGCCGGGCTTTCGATGAGAAAGCCCATACGCCGGCGTTGTTCCACTTGATTTTCCGCTTTCTCGAAAAGGGAAAAGTCACCGGAGGTAGGGAAATCCAGCCCGGCCATCAAGCGGATAAGGGTGGTTTTCCCCGCACCATTTTCCCCCACCAGGCCATAGACGCTCCCCTGGGGGATGGAAAGATGCAGGTTATCCAGCACTGTACGCCGCCGGTAACATTTGGTGAGGGCCTGGGCCTCAAATACCGTTGCCATGGTGTTCCTCCTCCCGTAGCTTGTAGCCGATACCGAATATCGTCTCGATGCAGTCAGCCCCTTTGGCTTTCAGCTTTTTTCTCAGGTTGCTAATGTGCGTATTGAGTGCGTTCCCATTTAAGTACGGCTCGTGCCAAGCGGCTTCAAAAAGCTGGCGCTTGGAAAAAGTCATATGGGGATTTAGCGCCAAGGTTTCCAACAGCTTATACTCTTTGGCAGTGAGGGGGACGGTATGGCCCTCCACGCTGGCCGCTTTAGCACAGGTGTCTAAAGTTAGACCATGGGTATGCAGAACGGCAGGCGGGGCATTATCCCTAAGCGCCCGGCGCAGACAGGCCTGGATACGGGCCAGTACCTCTCCTGTGTGAAAGGGCTTGGTGATGTAGTCATCCGCACCCTGCCGGAGCAGTTCCACCTTACCCTCCATGTTGGTCTTGGCGGAAACGATGATGACAGGTACGGTGCCCGCTCTGCGGATTTCTGCCAGAAGCTGCTCACCATGGAGGCCGGGGAGCATCAAGTCCAATAGTATCAGGTCAACGGTCTCTTGCTCTAAGGTTTGAAGTGCCTCCAAACCGTTGAGGGCTGGGATAGGGCAATAATTGTTTTGTTCCAGTAAGCGGCATAGCAGACGATTGATTTCCTGGTCATCCTCTACCACGAGGATATGGTACATAAGTCATTCCTCCTTTGTGACTATTATAGCAAGGAATTGTTTCGGCTTTTTTACGGGGTGGGAGGGGAGTTCTAAAGAGTTTCTAAAGAAATGGGAAAGGCAGCCGGCTTGTTTGAATTTATGAGCCATTTGTGCTATAGTAAAAATCAATTATGATTACGGTGCTGTGGATGCAGAACGGATTATATTTGCTAGGCTAAACTTAATGGTATTGCCCCACTTGGTACAGAAGTTTGGTTTCTGACCCGACCGGAAGATAAGATGGCAAATTGTAGTTTAACGAACTAGTCGTTAACTGCTAGTTGTTAGAGAAGAACAAGCCCCCTCTTTTGTCATTACTGAGGAAAAGAAGCTTCGCTTCTTTACGAAGAATCTCGTCCTTACTTCCTGAGTAAAAGGGCAAAGGACGAGATCCTTCGCTTCGCTCAGGATGACAGAGGGAAGCGAGCGAGTAACCTCTAAATTCCAATTTAGCGAACTAGGCCCTTGCCCTTAAATTGCTCATTCCTAATTGCTCACTGCCCTTCTGTACGCTGCCTTTTCTAACAACTAACAGCTGTCCGGTCAATGAAATCCTTCGCTGCTCGTTTTCTTTCGCTGTGTCTGCTTTTCTGCGTTTTCATATTGGGGTGCTTTTCCCTGCCTTTGTATGCCGCCTCCTCCGGCTTTCGCGATGTTACTATCCAATCGCTTTATTACAACTACTCAACCGGAGCAAAATCTTACGTTAGCAGAAGCTCTTACTCTGTTGGGACGGCTTTATGAAAAGGTCGCTGGCGTGACAATTCCGGAAAATCAGGGCGGTTTTTCAGAGATCACACCCGGCAGGTTTTACAGCCGGTATGCTGTTTGGGCCAAAAGAAACGTTCTGTTTTACGGAAGCTCTCACATTTTTCAGCCGGAGCGGCCTATTTCCCGGGAAGAGCTGGCGGTATGCTTTTCCCGTATGATCGAGTTTTCCGGCATCGGGCAGGAGTTTCCTTTTGACGACCCAGACTATGAAGACTGGAATGAGATATCCAACTGGGCATTGGAGCCTGTGCGGGAACTGGAAAAATATCAGGCTTTTTCCAGTACAAGCTATATTGGCAGCTGCTTTTCTCCGAAAAAAACCGTAACATGCGGCGAAGCCGCCAGGCTTTTTGTGCGTTTGTATCAAAAGCTGAGCTGTCCTCTGGACGGTACAACGCCGCGTCTTCGGTTTTCCCTGTGCTCTGATTCTGTTTCTTCCGCTCCGTTTTCCTTTTCAAACGCCATGGAGCTTCTGCTTTCCCTGGAGAATGTGAACTATTTTTCCGATTCTCATTTCGGCGGCGGGTATGGGTTTCTTACCGATCTCGCCGATTATCAAAGCACGGTAAAAAAGGCGCGGGGCTATACAGAGGAAGAGCCGCAGCTTCCCGGCTTGGAAATCACGGAGGACCCCTTTACGGATCATAACATTCTTGTGTTATGCGCCCCTGCCTATTCCTCCTCCGCATTTTTGGAGGAATCCCTTTCCTGCTCCGAAGAAGCTGCTGTTCTCACGCTGATACCGCTTCCCCGCCCTGCTTCGGAGGGCTGGAAAAGCACCGATGGCTGCCTGGTTTTTTACGAGGCCCCGAAGGCTGTTTGCTCCGCTAAGCTTCTGGAGTACCCGTGGATCGGAGATAATAGGGGATTGGCCTAGAGTGCCTCATAGCTTTCCCGCAGGATCGCGCAGGACTGGCGGAAGCGCCCCAGCTCTTCCTCTGTCAGGTTTAATTCCAGCACCCGGTCCACTCCGTTGCGATTGACGATGCAGGGCATTCCGGCATAAAGATCCCGTTCGCCGTATTCTCCCCACAAGCGCGCGGATACAGTGAGAACGCTGTTTTCATCGGACAGTACCGCACGCACGATCCGTACCAGGGCCATGCCGATGCCGTAATAGGTGGCCTTTTTCGCCTCGATGATCCTTTGGGCGGCGTCCCGCACCTCCGTACTGATCTTCTGCATCTCCTCAAGACGGAATTTTCCCTCTGACTGGCGGCAGATATCCGCAACAGACTTTGTGGCAAGCATGGCCTGGCTCCAGGGCACAAATTCACTGTCTCCGTGCTCGCCAATCACATAGGCGTGCACGTTCCGGGGATCCACGGAAAAATATTCTCCCAAGAGATACCGAAGTCTGGCGGTATCCAGCGTTGTGCCGCTGCCGAATACCCGGTTGGAATTAAAGCCGGAAAGCTCGTAGGTGATCCTGGTCATCACATCCACAGGGTTGGTGGCCACCAGGAAGATCCCCCCAAAACCGGATTGCAGTATGGGCTCTACAATGGAACGGAATACGGCTTCATTCCGCTTTAACAGCTCCAGCCGGGATTCCCCGGGTTTCTGGTTTACCCCGGCGCACAGCACCGCGATATCGGCGTCCGCGCAGTCGCTGTACTCTCCCGCGTAGATCTTCATGCTGGAGCTGGCAAAAGCCACGCCATGGTTTAAGTCCATAGCTTCTCCCTCCGCCCTTTTTTTATCGATGTCGATGAGCACCAGTTCATCACACACCGCCTGGTTCAAGGCGGAATAGGCAAAGCTCATGCCCACCATGCCCGTGCCTACCAGTACGACCTTCTTTTTGTTCTGATGCATCTTCAGCTTCCTTTCCGCAAAGAAGCAGGGACGGGCAATGGCCCGTCCCTGCTTTTGTTTCATTGCCTCTTTCCTAGTATGCCGGAAAAGGTGCTTTCTATACAGAGGCCTTGGAGCGTTTGCTTTTCAGCACATTGTAACCCACAATAGCGCCTATTACGATCACCGCTCCCGCAAGGGCCGTGGGAGAAATACACTCTCCGTAAAACAACGCCACCCAAACGGGATTCAGCACCGGCTCCAGCCCCGTAATGAGGGAAGCCGTTACCGGCGGGGTGGTTCGGATGCCCAGGGAAAGGAAAATATAGGCAAGTCCCACCTGTAAAGCGCCCAGAGCGAAGAGCGCCAGCATGGGCGCCGGAGAAAAATCGGTTTCTCCCAGACAGAAGGGCGTAAAGATCACCGCTGCGGCAAGCTGGCCGAAAAACACCGAGGACAAGGCGTCCGCTTTTTCGGAAGCGTTCATCAGGAAAACACCCGCGTAACACACGCCGGACAACACCGCCACCAGATTTCCCAGCATATTTCCCGCCCTCAGACCGTCGATAAAAAACAGCAGCACACCAAACAGCACTACGCTGCAGGTGAGCACATCAAGCTTCTGGGGCTTTACATGAAACAAAAAGATCATAAACAGAATCACGAAAACCGGCGCGGTAAACTGAAGCACAATGGCGTTGGCCGCAGTCGTCAGCTTGTTTGCCACCGTATACAGCGTGGTAGTCCCAAAAGTGGATAAGGCCCCTAAAAGCACGGGCAGATTCCACTTCAGCCGGTGGCGGGAAACCAGCAGGTACAAACCGATCACCAAAACGCCGATCAAATTTCTGGCCCCGTTGATGGAAAGCGCCGACCATGGGATCAGCTTTACGCAAAGCCCCCCGATGCTGAACAGCAGAGAGGCCAGCAGCACAAAAAAGGTACCCCGTTTCTGTTTTCTCTCCATGTGGTCAACCCCTTCATCAAGAAAATTTGGAAAACACTGTTTCAGCATTTCTTTTTCGAGCAGAGCTGCCCTTTATTGTAACCTGCTTCCTTATAAAAAGCAAGGAATCGGGCAAAAAATCGGCAAAGTTAAAAAATTTTTCCGTGTCCATAAACCGACAGAATCAAAAGGGGGCTTCGGCCTATAATACAGGCAGCGGGCAGCGCCTGCGAGAATGGGGGAATGCCGTTGACGATTTATGCCGATATTCTGGTGATCGTAAACCTGTACATCGATTTCTTTTTGCTGTGGTGCGTCAAAAAATTCCTGCGCCTTCGGGTCAAAAACCGAAGGCTGGCGCTGGGAGCTCTTACCGGAGCGTTTTGTTCCCTTTCCGCTTTGCTGCCCGGCCTGCCGGGCTGGGTCTCTCTGCTGTCGGGAGTTTGCTGTGCCCTTGCCGTAACGGGCGCGGCCCTTGCCCCGATCTCTCCCGGAATGTTTTTTCGGGCCGCCCTGTGCTTTTGGGCCTTCACCCTTTTGCTGGCGGGCTTTTTTCTGTTTTTGCTGCGCTTTTTTGCGCCGGGGCATGTGGCGGTGCTGGGAAACGTGATTTATTTCGACCTTTCCCTCCCACTGCTGTTTTTCTTTACCTGCGGCGCTTATTTTCTTTTTTCTCTCACGCAAAGGCTGCTTTCCTCCGGCTCCAACGGCCTGCGCTGCCAATGGATCGCTGTGAAAAACAACGGTGAAACGGTAAAGCTCTATGTGAAAGCAGACACGGGAAATGCCCTGCGGGAGCCTTTTTCCGGCTTGCCCGTGCTGGTATGCCAGGCGGAAAGCCTGGGAAAAACCGTGCCGCCGGAGCTTTCGGCTTTTTTTACAGACAAAGCACCCGCGCTTTCTGAATCCCCCGGAGCCCTGCGGCTGATCCCCTTTGAAAGCGTGGGTGGTGCGGGGATCCTGCCCGCCTTTCGTCCCGAACGTGTTACCGTGGTAAAAACAGAGCAGGAGCTTTCCTGCTACATAGCGGTTTCCGGCCAGAAGCTTTCCGCCGGACAATTTGACGCGCTGTACAATCCCGACCTGTTCCCGGAGCTTCGGGAGCATTGCTGAAAACTCAAAATGAGGTGCTTTTCCATGAAAACCCTGAAACAATTTTTTTCCTCTCTTCGCCGCTCCTTCCAAGCCCTTCTTTCCCGGTGGTTTGCGGAGCCATGCCACTATATCAACGGCCCCGAAACTCTTCCCCCGCCGCTGACCAAGGAGGAAGAGGCCCAAGTCATAGAAAATATCCGAAACGAGGTCCCCAACGCCAGGGAACCGCTGATCACCCACAATCTCCGGCTGGTGGTATATATCGCCAAAAAGTTTGAAAGCCCGGGCGCCAACGTGGAGGACCTGATCTCCATTGGCACCATCGGGCTCATCAAGGCGGTAAACACCTTCCGGATCGAACGAAACATCAAGCTGGCCACCTATGCCTCCCGCTGCATCGAAAACGAGATCCTGATGTACCTGCGAAAAAGCTCTCAGCTGCGCAATGAGGTGTTCATTGACGATCCCCTGAATGTAGACTGGGACGGCAACGAACTGCTGCTTTCCGATCTATTGGGAAGCGACCCGGACGCGGTAAACCGGAACATCGAGCAGGAGGCAGAAAAGACCATGCTCCTGGAAGCAGTAGACCGGCTTTCTCCTAGAGAAAAAAAGATCATGACCCTCCGCTTCGGGCTGGAATCCACCAAGGAACACACCCAAAAAGAAGTGGCAGACGAACTGGGAATTTCCCAATCCTACATATCCCGGCTGGAAAAACGGATCATTCACCGCCTGAGAAAGGATCTGGAAAAAGCGGGATAAGAAATGGTGAATGAGGAATGAGAAATTTAAGGGCAGCGGCGAACCGCCGCAGGCACTCGTGAAGCTGCCAGGTACGGGAGGACAGTTTCCGGCCCGACCGTAATTAAACTGATAAATTGGAATTTACCATGTTAGTTGTTAGAAAGAGAAAATGTCTCTCAGAATTGTCATCCTGAGTCACCAAAGGTGGCGAAGGATCTCGTCCTTTGACTCTTAGCTAAAGGATTCAGGACGAGATCCTTCGTCACTTCGTTCCTCAGAATGACAGTGGGAAGCTTTTCGATAAATTGGAATTTAGTATACTAATAAATGGCAGCAACCCTTGCCTCTCCTGAATAGGGGAAGAAGGTTGCTTTGCAACCTTCTGGGACCACCGTCAGGTGGTGGAGAGGTTCCAGTTCGCTGGAAACTAACACAAAACCTACTTTTTTGAACCCCTCAGTCACGGCTTTGCCGTGACAGCTTTCTACGCTGTCGCTTCGGTCG
>CAJUTL010000045.1 GCA_910589395.1 uncultured Oscillospiraceae bacterium | reverse complement strand
GACATATTGGTGGCGGTGAGCCGCACAAACGCCGCGTCATAGGTGTACATGTAGGGATCCATGGAGCCGTCTTCGGCCTTTTTGTTGAAATACAAGGTATAGGAGCCATCTGCGTTGTAGATGATATCTTCCTGCTTTACCCAGCTTTCAGGCCTGCTGGCGCTGCCGGTATAGCAATCGCCTTCTTTCACGGTCGTCCAGGTGGCGTTGTCCGTACTGATTTCAACTTTATAACCAAACAGGCGATAATTGGAATGCTCACCCTGATCCGGTGTGAATTTCAAAGCGGTGACCTGCTTGACGCCACCCAGGTCGAGAATGATCTGGGGGCGAACCGCGCTGCCGGAATCCGCAGGCTTTGTGCCGTAATACACAGTGCTTACATCATTGTCGATGGCGCGGGCGATGGCGGACACGGACTCAGCCTCATGCCCCATGCTATTCTCAGGATCATACTCCAGAACTTCATCGTCGGCGGAAGTCATGTTCGTTGTTACTGACCAGCCGGTCTTATCGATAGCCCCGTCATGGGAAATCTTCACTTCATCGAGAACAACGGTCTCCGTTTCATTCAGCAGCCGGTCGATCCCGGTCACGGTATAGACGAAGGAACGGTTGTTTTCGGTGGTTACAACATCCGTATAGCTTGCTTCACCAGCGGGAACAAACGCAACCGTTTTCCCGTTGCGGGAAATCTCATAACCGAGCATGGCATTCTCATTGGTATTGCTGTTGCTCAGGGAAATCGTGACCCTGCTGCTGTTGATTTGAGAATTCAAGATCGGTGTTGTGATCGCGGCTGTTACAGTAGTGCCGTTTGACATGCCGGGCTTGTTTTCCAGCCTGTAGAGGCGGCTGTTATCGTCCAGATACTGGATCTTACGGGTCTCCTTCGCATACTGGGCCGCATAGGCCTCCGTGGCCTGATTGGGAATGATGCCCCAAGCGCGGAAGAAGTCCAGAACGTCCCGCTCGGCTGCCGCGCAAACGGCCTGCATAAAGCCCTGGTCGCCGGAGGTGGTGGTCAGAGGATATTTTGCCTTGCCGGGCGTGCGCAGATAGGATTCCGCACGAGCATAGAACAGGCCGGCCTGCTGGGCCTCAATGCTGTCGTACACCTTAAAGGAATAGTCGTTATCATAGGCAAGGTGCAGCTGCCAATACATGCCCAGCTGTGTGGCGAGGTTTCCGGTATGCCCGGTCGTGCCGGTCACAACAGCCTTATAGATATTGTTTGGCTGCGGGCGGGCGGTGGCGTTTGTTTCATCGGTCTGGGCCAGCTGCGCGAATATATTGTTTGTAACTTCCACCCGCTGATAAGAAGCGGCGTTGATGCAGTGGCCGATCTCATGGGCAACGCCCCAGCCGGAATAATTGCCGCCGGTCTTCTTCCCGTTTGCGTCCGTGGTGATGGGATTTGTTTGGAACAGGCCGCCGACGCTGCCCCATTCGATGCCGATATGCTTGCCGCCGGCATACATAAACGCGCCGGTGAACATCTGGTGATACCGAATATTCAAGCGTGTATTCGGATAGGCATCCGCATCTGTCGCCGCCTTATTCAAACCCTTGAACTGATAGAAGTAATCGATCTCCTGCTCCATCGCCGCGATGGAATTCGCAAGCTTCGCGGTGGGGTTGGCGGAAATGGCGGCCCACACCTGGGTGGCAGGCACGCTGAACATCATGTTTTCCATGGTGATCTCGGTCACGTTCAGGAAGCACTCATTGGCCTGATACGCATAGCCAATATCAGAATGGGTGCTTTCATGCAGTGCGCTCACTGAGCCCGCATAGGCTCCCAGTTCTTCCACATATGCCTCGATCCGGGCGGTACGCTCGCTGCCGGTCACGCCGTCCAAATTCAAAACGGGGATCCTGGTGCCGCCGATCACACGAACGGCATACTCCTTTGCCCCCTTCTCCCCCGTATAGCGCAAATACAGGGAACCTCCGGCTTCCTTCGCATAAGAGCCGATTCTCGGTACCGTGACCTCATTCCGCCCGGCCTTCAGCTGCACGGCGCTTGACTGCCAGGCCGCCACCTCGGGGTGAACCTGTGTGGCCACCAGCTGAAGGTTCACATTGCTGCCCTGGGCCGCTGCGCCCTTCAGGTCTTCCACATACAAAATCACCGTGCTGCCGGCCTTGGCGGTATAACCGAGAGGCTGGTAATCGGACAAGGCCTGGGCAAAGCCGGAGGCCGGGCCCTTCGCGGCGGTGATCTGATTATCCACCAAAATCGGATCGCTGGCCTGGCCGTCCTTCAGGATCTGCATGGCGTAATTCAGATCGTTCAGAATGGTTTCCCTATGCGGGTGATACTCGCCGCTTTCCGGATCCAGCGTGTTCACCCGGTCGATCAGCGCTTGAATACTTTCCTCTGTTACATCCTCGTTCAATCTGGAATGGGATACATCGGCGAACAGCGCTTCCACCTTCGCTTCCAGATCATCGTAATCATAAAGCTTGAGCTCGCACAACGTGTAATTTTGGCTGGCGCCGTATCTGGTAGAGGTGCGAACCTCCAGATAGTCCGTTGTGATTGGCGATTCAAAAACAGCCTCGTAATACCGTCTGTTCTGCTTATCGGTTCTGTTAAAGAACTTAGTGCCGATGGTTTTCATCTCGCCGTTTTCGTCCCGATACCGAATGCGAACAGTATTCATATGAACACTGGCGGTCTGGCTGGGAGAAATGCGGATCGTATCCAGCGTGCGCCGCTCGTTTAATTCCACAATGGGGCCGCGGAAGTTTTCATAATCAACGCCGCTGTCCCAGTCGGGGATCAAAACATAAGTATTCGGGTCGTCGTCCAGCAGCACCTTCCAGTCTTCCGCCGTAGCGGAACCGTTTGATACCGTGCTGCCGTCAGCTCTGTAAATTGTATAGCTCTTATTCGCGTTGCCGGACACGCTTTTGATCACATCTTGCCCAAAAAGCTTATACTGCGGAAAATCGACCCCCTCCGGCGTCATGGGCAAGCCGACGGCATTTTTAGATTTGCCGCTGCTGCCGTTGCGGTTATGGGCCACAACATAGACCGTGTACTCCACGCCGCCCTCAAGGCCTGTCAGGGTATAGCTCTGGCCTGTGATATTCGGCACCTCGGTAAAAGATGATTCAGAGGTTTTCTTATAGAACACAGAGAAGGTCTCCGCGTCAAACTTACATCTCCAGGAAACCTTTAGCTGCTTCACACCGGCTACCACATTTACATACTCCGGCGCGGGAGGGACCTTTGTACAGGTGACCTCATGGTTCCAAACCTCAGACCAGCCGCTTTTCCAGTCTCCATTCACAGAGCGGACCCGCACGGCATAGGTCTTAAACGCCTTGACAGTGCCGTTGAAGGAATCTCCCTGGAAGGTGTGTCTGGTATTGGCGGTGACAGCGGTCTTATTGTACCCTTCGCCGGAAACAGATACTTCATATCCGGTAACATTCTGCTGGGGAGTCCAGCTGATGGTCAGAGCCCTGTATCCCTGGCCATCGGCTTCTGTGTTGGAAACAGAAACGACCTCCGGAATATCCAGCTTCGGTTCGGGAATACGATCTTCAAAGTTTTGGAAAAATTCAACCTTGGCGATTTCGGCCAGAGCACCGCCGGACTCTGTTCCGGTAGCGCGGATCGTCACCTTTTTGATCACGACACGGTTTCCGAAATCGATGACAATGGTACCATCTTCCTCCCGAGTGATCTCCTCAGGAGCAGCCTCTCGAACACCTGTGTCCAGAGAATTCACTGCGTGAAGGCCCACCGTACGGGAAACAGACGCACGAGTCGACTGCCGCGCAGAAACACTGCCCGGAATAGGATAGGTATATATTGCGCCGTCCTCTCCGGTAACCTCAATAACACCCTCTGTAATAGTGTTTCCAGCCTCTGCGGGCGCACCGATCACAATACCGGCAACGCCGGTATCACTGTTTGTCGGAGGAACCAGATCCACTACAACAGGATTTTCCTCTGTAATCACCGCCGAATCTTCACGATAGATCGTAAAGCTTTTCTCTGTGGGGGCCTGCTCCACGATGGTATTCTCCCCCAGCTCAATTTCAGGCGTTGTATAGGTAACAACAGGCGCAGGAACAATCACGTCCTCATTTCTGACTACCACGGCCAGATCCTTCAGGTCGACCTTGCCATCGCCTGTCAAATCGATCGATGAATCCAACACCGTTTCCGCATCGGTATCATCGATCCGGCCATCATTGTTGATATCGCCGGCAGGTATGATGCCAAACTTGCCGTTATCCTCATTCAGAGCGTGGTTGTTGCTCAGATTGAGAATGACATTAGAGTGGTCAAATTCTACTTCCTGTACATAGGGAATATGGTACGGCGCTGTTACTGTAACGGTATTTACGCCGTCAGGAATTCCGGTCAGCGTCAGAGAAGCCTGACTCGTCTCATCATCAAGCGACCGTGCGCCGGCAAACGCGTCCAGAGAACCTGTGACCACAGAACCATCTTCCGCCCGTACTTCCACTTCATATACGGTCTCGGTGTTCCAGGACCGATACATGTTCAGCACAAGCTCATTTCCCAAAGCTGGTTCTGAGAGATCGGCGCGAGGAGCTTCCTCCTCGATCCCATCAAAAAATCCCGGCGCGTCCAGCTCATTAGACGCGGCGGCAGCGGTGGTTGAAAACACACTGACTGCCATGCAACAAACAAGCAAGATACTTAAGAGCCTCTTCATGAATCCTTACTCTCCTTTGCAATTTGTAAAATAAAGGCAAAAAAAGCAGTATTATGTTAACATACCTTTTTCCTAAAATCAAGAGGTCTGTGATTTGTTTCTCCGGAGTAATTTCACGGCGCTGCAATACAGGGGAACAGAAAAGAGAAAAGCTCTGCTCGCAGCAGGAATCTTTCTGCCAAAAAGGGTATGGTTTCGTATACGGAAAACTCCCTTTCAGCAGTCTTGCTCCCTATTATTCAGGTGGTTCCCCGCTCAATCAGCGCCACCGGTAAAACGATCCGACTCTCCGCTGCGGGCTTTCCCTCCATTTGATCCAACAGCGCCTGGGACGCCCGCAGGGCCAGTTCCCTTTTGTTCTGCTGAATGGTGGTGATTGCCGGATAGCAGTATTCGGAAACAGAGCTGCCGTCAAAGCCCACGATTTTCACCTGTTCGGGAACGGCAATGTGATTTTGCTGCAAAGCCACCAGCGCGCCATAGGCCCGCCAGTCGTTTGTGGCAAAGATCCCATCGAAGGAAAGGCCTTTTTTCGCCATGTAAAAAACTCGATCCTTTGCTCCCTGGAAATTGGGGGCGTCGTCGCTTAAGCCCACGATCTGCTCCGGAAGGGTCGGCATGCCGTAATCCTTCAAGGCGTCCAAATAGCCGCTGAGCCGCTGGGTGTTCACTGACAAGGCTCGTTGCCTAGAGAGGATCAAAATGTTTTTACAGCCCTTCCTGATCAGCGTTTCTGTAGCGATATAACCACCCAGATAATGGTCAGACTCCACATAGACAGCATCGCTTTTCCCCTTGGGCTTGCGGTCGATACAGACGATGGGGATGCCGCTGGAAACGATGTGCTCCGGCAGATCCTCGCTGCCGGAAATACAGATGATCCCATCGACAGACTTGGATTCCAGTATCTTGAAATAGGCGGCTTCCTTTTTATCCTCTTCATTGGTATTGCAGATGAGCACGGAATAGCCCTGGTCGAAAAAATATTTTTCCAGCTCCAAAACGATTGTCGCGAAGAGCTCGTTGGTAATATCCGGAACGATCACCCCAATAGTATGGGTTCTGTTCTCCCGCAGGCTTTTTCCCGTCATATCGGTAGTATAGTGATATTCTTGAATAACAGCCTCTACCCGCTTCCGGGTCTCCTCTGAAAACCGTCCGTTGCGGTTGATCACCCGGGAAACCGTGGCCACCGACACGCCGCTGAGCCGGGCAATGTCCTTAATGGAAACCTTCTTTTGGCTTCGCAAAGCTTCACCCCGTTTCAAACCAATCGTTACCCATTTGTTACCCATTATAGCACGGCTTTCATGCTTTGTAAATCTTTTCCTTTTCAAAATTAAAATGGTAATGGCAACAAGAATTTGTTGTGTTTCTTGTGCGAAACGCCTATTTTTGAAGTGGAAATTGACAAGCGGAAGGAAACCTGTCATAATGCGCTTTAGAGAAAACGTTTACTCAAAGGAAATATTATGGAAAGGAGTGCAGCTGTATGCGGGAAAAACTTCTCTGCCCCTCCATGATGTGCGCGGATTACAAATGCTTGCGGCAGGAGGTGGAAGCGCTGGATCGGGCAGGCGCCGATCTGTTTCATATTGATATCATGGACGGCAGGTTTGTGCCGAATTTCGGCATGGGGCTTCAGGACGTGGCATGTATTCGTGAACTGACCAAAAAACCTCTGGACGTTCACCTGATGATCGACGATCCAGGAAATTACGTGGAGCTGTTTGCGGAATTGGGCGCGGACGTTATCACCTTTCACCAGGAAGCGGACCTTCATCCTGCCAGAACGCTGGATAAGATCCGCAAGCTGGGGAAAAAGGCGGGAATCGCCCTGAACCCCGGCACCAGCGTGGAAACTGTGCGGGAGCTTTTGCCCCTGGCCAATTATGTTTTGGCCATGACGGTAAACCCAGGCTTTGCCGGGCAGAAATATTTGGAATTTACCGACAGAAAGCTTCAGAGCTTGGCAGCCCTGAAAGAGGAGTATGGGTTCCGGCTGATGGTGGACGGCGCTATTTCTCCCCAAAAGATCCAGGAGCTTTCCGAAATAGGCGTTGACGCATTTGTGCTGGGTACCTCCGCTCTGTTCGGCAAGCCGGAGGGATACGAAGCGATCCTGCCCCGCTTGAAACAGGGCTAAAGGAGGGCATTATGGAAAAACACACTTATGTGCTGGGCGTCGACATTGGCGGGACCAATATCCGTCTGGGGCTGGTAGACGAGAAAAACCAGCTTTCCGGTTATCGAAAAATACCCCAGGAAGAGATCTTACAGGGGGAAGACACCTTAAAAAGCCTTGCGGAGTATTTGAAGCAGTATTTGAAGGACCGCGCGGAAGGAAAAGAAGTGGTAGCGATAGCGGCGGGAATTCCGGCGGCCATGAGCCGGGACCGCTCCACTGTGTGGAACGCCCCGAATATCAGGGGCTTCAGCGGTAAAAACGTGCTGGAAGCCCTAAAGCCACATTTCCCCTTCCCCATTTTCCTGGAACGGGACGTTACCATGCTGTTTTATTATGACCTGTACCGCTTTCAGATTCCTCACCGGGACATTCTTATAGGCTGCTATATCGGAACAGGACTTGGAAATGTGATTTCAGTAAACGGAAGCCTCCTGGTGGGAAATGACGGAGCGGCAGGCGAGCTGGGGCATATCCCGGTATGGGACAAGACTGATCTTTGCGGCTGCGGAAACGAAGGCTGCATGGAAAGCCATGTAGGTGGAAAATATTTGGTAGAGCTGCAAAAATCCACCTTTTCCGACGTGGAAATCAGCCAGCTGTTCTCGAAAAAGGGCAGCACGCCGGAAATCGACCGGTATTTAGAGCACCTGTCCCTGCCCATCGCCACAGAGATCAATATTCTGAACCCCGCGGTGATCCTGCTGGGCGGCGGTGTACTGTCCATGGCGGATTTCCCCAAGGAGCGTTTGGAAAAATACATCTATAAGCACAGCCGTAAGCCCCTCCCCGCAGATAACCTGCACATTGTCTATTCCGACAACCAGGGTGAAAACGGGATCTACGGCAGCGCTCTGTATGCCCGAGAAAGACTATAGGCAACCCCGCACAAAAACCGGCCAGAGGCCTTTGTACACAATTTGCTTGCAGATTTTCCGTCATAGAACACAGCTTTCACTTGTCGAATCGCAAGACCATAAATGGTCTGATTGACCGCACTCAATCTATGCACTCTGATGAAAAATCTGATGTGCAACTTCTTGCGCACAATCTTTGTGCGGTGCTGCCTAAACTCAGAAACGGAGAGAAATGTATGATCGCACTTGCCAGTGACCATATTGGAATTGAGCTGAAGAAAGCTATTATCGAATATTTGGAAGAACAGAAGCTGGAATATCGGGATTACGGCACCTATACCACAGAGCGCTGCAATTACCCGGAGTATGCCTTAAAAGCCGCCAATGCCGTGGCCGGAGGCGAATGTAAAATGGGCATTTTGTGCTGTGGAACAGGGATCGGGATCTCCATTGCGGCCAACAAGGTGAAGGGCATCCGCTGTGTCGTGTGCTCCGATTGCTACTCTGCCCTGCTTTCCAGGCAGCACAACAACACCAACATGCTTTCCATGGGTTCCCGGGTGGTGGGAAGAGACCTGGGCCTGATGATCGTAAAAAGCTGGCTGGAGGGAGAGTACGAAGGTGGCAGACATCAGGTTCGGATCGATGAGATCACAGAGATCGAAGAGACCGGGACCATCAGCGCTTTGTAGCAGAAAGAGGGCAGTTTGTTGAAACACTTGGTATTAGGAAAAACGCTTACGCCCCTTGCCGATTTTCACAAGCACACCCACGAGGGCTGGGAGATCATTCTCAATATTTCAGGAGAAGGCTATGACCGTGTAGGCGATGAAACGCACCTTTTTTCTCCTGGATCGATCCTCTGCGTTCCGCCCGGGGTCTTTCATGAAAAGCAGGCCGCTCAGAAATTTGAGGACATCTATATTACGACCACAGACGCTCAATGCTTTTACGGAAAAAAGGCCCTGACGGCACAGGACGATGAATTCAAAAGTCTGGAAAATATTTTCCGGTTGATTTACTACTATTATTACCGCGATTCTCAAACCATCAGCCCCGCCACGGAAAGCCTGTTTCAGGCGCTGGTACAGCTGTTGTCCGCCCGGTTTCAAACACGGAATATCCACCCTTATGCCCTGGAGCTCCAGCGGGGGATCATCGAGAATTTTACAGATCCGGAATTTACCATGGCGAGCATTTTGGAAAAGCTGCCGGTCTGTGAAGATTATTCCCGGAAGCTTTTCCAAAAAGAATTCCACATCACACCTCACGATTATTTGGTAAAGCAAAGAATTGAAGCCGCAAAAAGCCTGCTGGGAGCAAATGCCGGATCCCCCATTTCACAGGTGGCGCTGTCCTGCGGCTTTTACGACGCCCACTACTTCAGTCGCGTATTCAAAAAGCTGACGGGCCTTTCCCCCCTGCAATATCAAAAAGTTCGGAATAATCCACCTGTCGTGTCGGAAAATTCCTAACTTCTTTGTTCTCTGGCCTGTACAATAAAACTCAGAAAAAATATGTTTCAGGGAGGGATCCTTTATGAAATCGATCATTTCCACCGGCCCGAAAACCAGCGAAGTCCGGGAGGTCGCTCTGCCGGTCATCAACGACGATCAAATCCTGATCAAAACAAAATATGTGGGCGTGTGCATGTCCGAGCACTATGACTGGAGCGTGGCAAACCCCGGCGCCGCTTTCGGCCATGAACCCATGGGATATGTGGAGGAAGTCGGTAAAAATGTTACCGGCTTTCAAAAAGGAGACCGGATTAGCGGTCTGTGGGGCGGTTCCCTGCCGGGCTCCGGCGGCATGGTCGAGTACAATGTGGCGGACCCCCGTAAAGATATTGTAATAAAGCTTCCGGATAATCTGACGGACGAGGAAGCTGTATTGGAGCCTCTGGCCTGCATTATGAGTGCTGTCAGCAAGGTGAGAACAACGGTTCCCGGTACCCATGTGGCGGTAGTGGGCTGCGGCTATATGGGCTGTGGCGCCATCAGCCTGCTGAAGGCCTGCGGCGCTTACGTGGTGGCTATCGATATTCGCCCGGAATCCCTGGAAAATGCGAAAGCCTACGGTGCGGACGAGCTGTATCTCTACGATGAGGCAAAGGAAAAATTCTCTACCTCCAACGGCTTCCCCGGTTTTGAGGCGGTCATGGAATGGGGCGAAACCAATGAATCGCTGGATCTGGCCATCAATATCACGCAGCAGTGCGGCCAGCTTTGCATTGGAGCATATCATACCGGCGGAAAGCGCCTGGTGGATATCCAGCAGCTGAATGTAAAGGCCATCGACTGTCTGAGCACCCACCCCAGAGAGGATCACCTCAACCGCAAGGGCGCGGCGGCCGCCACGGAAATGCTCTCAAATGGCTCCTGGAAATACCGGAACGTAAAAACCAAGATCTACCCCTACACCCAGTTTGACAAGGCTCAGGCTGAAATGGAGACCAAATACGGCATCTTCATGAAGTCCCTGATCGATATGACCTGGGAAGACGGCGAGCCGAAAGTGATCGGCTGATTCAGCGGTTATCCGCAAAACGCTCTCTCCAAGAACGATTCCATTTCATTCACCGAAGGGTGTATCTCTAAAAAGATCCTTTGAACCTAATCCAAGGAGCTGCCGTAAATCTTGCCGGCAGTTCCTTTTTTGCTTTACTCTATTTCGATGGCAGCAGCTTTGCGAAGCCTGTTCGGATGCGCCTCGAAGGGTCACAAAGGATGTACTGACGGTTTTTCTCACCGGACGGCCCGCAAAACCGTGTCCATCCTTGTCAAGCAAAGCCGCGCCATATCGCACCGGAGCGTCAAATTTTTCCTGCCGGCGCCTCCAAAGAACGCCTAACGCATTAGACCTTCATCACGCAAGCGCGACGGCGCTCAAAAGTATGCCTGATCAATCTGCTTGGATATTTTTAAATCATTTTTATTGAGCTACTTTATTATCAGATATATGACCAAAAGCAGAAGCTGTCAAATTCTATTGCTGAAAATCGCAGCGAAAAATACTCATATAAGCTCAAGCGGCAGCAAATGAGGAATGCTGGTATTTGACGGTAAAAAAGCAAGAAAGGACTGTGAAAAATAAAAAAAGGAATTGCGGCTGTTCTTTTGACAGCGGCCATTTGTACTAACATGTCTGCCTGTTCTTCCGGTATCTCAGAAGCAACGCGCCAAAAGGTTCTGGATGAAAAGCTTGAACTGGAATCCAAGGTATCTTCCCTGCAGAAAGAAATTTCCAGCTTGGGACCTTAACTGAAAGACGCGGAAGAGAAGCTGTTTGCCACTCCTACCCCTACCCCCGAGCCCACGCCTGCCCCGGTTCCTACCCCCATACCGGAACCCACGCCGAAAGTAACCGCCGGTCAAAGCAATGCCCTTCGAACAGCAAAATCTTATCTGAACTATACCGCTTTTTCCTATGAAGGCTTGATCGATCAGCTGGAATATGAAGGCTTTACACACGAACAAGCCGTATATGGCGTAGACGGCACGGGACTGTAAAGCGAAAAACCGGCCGCCCGCCGAAATACCGAGGAAAAAAACGCAGGCAGTCCAAAATTGGCCTTCACCTTTTCCTTAAGCCATACTGTGCTTTTAGTCCTCATTTAGTCCACATAAAAACACCTGAATCGGGAAAAACAGTCCGCTCCAGTCCGGAAAGAAAATGAAAAAGCCGCAGTACCAAGCCGTTTTGGCTAGATACTGCGGTTTCTCAGATGTGACACTACCGCAAAACAGATATTTCGGCGCGGGTCGCTCGCTGAAAACATAGAAAACACCTGCGGTTTGCGACTTACTCACCGCAGGTGTGGTCGAAGTGGCGAGACTCGACCAGGCGCAGTCTGCGCCTGATGGCTTGGACACCCCAGTGCTTACGCCCTGGGGTACCGCCCTGCGCCGCTCCTCGCTGGAAATATGCCACCGGCATATTTTCCTTTACGCTCGGACTCTCCCGAGTTCGAGTCTCGTTTAGAAAAGCAGAAGAACCGACCCTTATGGGCCGGCTCTTCTACTTGGTCGAAGTGGCGAGACTCGAACTCGCGGCCTCCACGTCCCGAACGTGGCGCGCTACCAACTGCGCTACACCTCGTAAAAAACAGCCTCGGAACAAATTTGCTGCCGAGGCTGTTTTGGCAGCGGTACCAGGATTTGAACCCAGACAAACAGAGTCAGAGTCTGCTGTGCTACCATTACACAATACCGCTTTATGCCGCTGTTTGAACAGCAATATATATTATATCCAAAAAGTGGCGGTTGTCAAGGAAAAAATGAAAATTTTCCTTTTTTCTTCAGATCGAGCCTTGCATCGGCAACACAGCGGGCCTATAATGAAAGAGAAAAATCACTGAAAACGGCTTTATGCCGCAGAAAGGAGCCTTTTTATGAATGCTTCATTTCATATGGAAAACCGCAGGGCGCTTTTGAATGCTCTGCCGGAAAATTCCCTGACTGTGCTTTTCTCCGGGGAAGCGCCACGGCAGTCTGCCGACGCCTACTATCCCTTTTTTTGCAGCCGGAATTTTCTTTATCTGACCGGCGTGAATTTTCACGGGCTTGTTCTCCTGCTGCAAAAGCAGAACGGCACGGTGCGGGAATCCCTGTACATTCTGCCCCATGATCTACTGAAAGAACGCTGGACGGGGCGCCGCCCTACAGTGGAGGAGGTAAAATTACAGTCCGGCCTGGAAACCGTTCGCATGGTGGAGAATTTTGAAGAGGATCTCCGCCGGGCCGCCACCTCGGGCGCTTATGAAACGCTTTGGCTGGATCTGTTCCTGAACACGGCCGATGAGCCCCTTACTCTTTCCCACCGCTTCGCGCGGGATGCGGCCTCTAAATACCCTGGGGTGCAGATAAAAGACGTAATGCCTTTGATGCGGAGGATCCGCACCATCAAAAAGCCCTGTGAGATCGAGGCCATGAAAAAGGCCGCCGTCATTACCGGTGAAGGGATTTTGGCGATGATGAAGGCTTCCCGGCCCGGCATGTACGAATACGAATACAAGGCGGAATTTGACTATGCTCTGGCAAAGTGCGGCGTGCTGACCCCTGCCTTCCATTCCATTATTTCCGCCGGGCAAAACAACTTCTGCATTCATTACGACAGCTATATGGGCCAGGCTCAGGACGGCGACCTGATCCTGAACGATGTGGGTGCCTGGTGGGATAATGAGGTGAACGATGTTTCCCGGGCCTGGCCCTGCAACGGAAAATTCACAAAGGAGCAGGCGGCGCTTTATGAATGCGCTTACAACACTTCGGAGTACATGTTCTCCATCATCAAACCCGGCATGCCCATGGCTTCGGTAGATCAAACCGCCCGGGAATTCTGCTATGAGCAGCTGAAAAAGCTCGGAAAGCTCTCTTCCTTCGACGAGATCGGCAAATACATGTGGCACGGCGGCGCCCACCATATCGGCTATGACGTGCATGACGAGGTGGATATGACCCGCCCCGTTTCCGCCGGCATGGTTTTCTGCGTGGATATCGGCATTTACGATGAGGAAAGCGGCATCGGATTCCGTCTGGAGGATAACTGCCATGTAACGGAAACCGGCTGTGAAAACCTGACCGGGGCCATTCCCCGGAAGCTGGAGGACGTGGAAGCCGCTATGAAAAAGTAAAGGCTGGACGGTGACTATTGAATAGCGCATTGTAAAGAAAGAGCAGGGGTAGGACAGTAAATTATAGCTTGCGGCGAGGCGCCGCGGCCACTCGTGTCCCCACTTGGTACAGAAATTTGGTTTCTGACCCGACCGGAAGATAAGATGGCAAATTGTAGTTTAACGCCTGTAGGCTCCACTTGCGCGAGTAAGGGGAGCTGTCAGCCGAAGGCTGACTGAGGGGATTAAAACTGGCAGTTTTGTCCCACTTTCTGCGTGTGACTATCCCTTCCACCGCCTATCGGCGGTCCCCGCAGACTGCGAAGCAGTCTGTTTCCCCTCTATTAAATAAGAGGAGGCAAAGGGCAGAT
The DNA here is from genome assembly GCA_910589395.1 of uncultured Oscillospiraceae bacterium. GTDB lineage: Bacteria > Bacillota > Clostridia > Oscillospirales > Acutalibacteraceae > Acutalibacter > Acutalibacter caecimuris_A. The sequence goes on along the minus strand of CAJUTL010000045.1, from coordinate 5,715 downwards.
AAATTCCAATTTAGCAGGCGTTGGTCACAACGCCTGAGCCCTTGCCCTGAATTGCTCATTGCTAATTTCTCATTCCTCATTTCTTATTGCCCATTTCTGACAACTAATGGCAGCTCTGCAAACGATCGTATTTTGCAGAGCTGCCATTCTATTTCAGCGCCGCACCGGAATACCCCGTCCGGCAAGATAGGCTTTCACCTCCGGAACGGAGGTTTCCTTGAAATGAAAAAGAGATGCCGCCAGCACGGCGTCGGCGCGGCCTTCGGTGAAGGCGTCGTAAAAATGTTCCAGCTGGCCCGCCCCGCCGGAGGCGATCACCGGAATGGAGACCGCCTGAGAAATTGCCCGGGTCAGCTCCAGGTCATAGCCGCGCTTGGTACCGTCCCGATCCATACTGGTGAGCAAAATTTCTCCCGCGCCCAGCTGCTGTACTTCTTTTGCCCATTCCACAGCGTCCTTTCCGGTATCGATCCGGCCGCCGTTCAGGTAAAGGGTCCAGCCGCCGGAATCCCGGCGTTTGGCGTCCATTGCCACCACCACACACTGGCTGCCGAATTTTTCCGCTGCCTCCCGAATCAGCCCGGGATTTTTCAGCGCCGCCGAATTGACAGACACCTTATCCGCCCCCGCCCGCAGAATGGCGGTAAAATCCTCCACGCTGCGGATCCCCCCGCCGACGGTGAAGGGGATAAAAATACGCTCCGCCACCCGGCGCACCAGTTCCACCATGATATTTCGGTCGTCCGAAGACGCTGTGATATCCAACAGCACCAGCTCGTCCGCTCCCTGGCGATCATATTCCATGGCGGCCTCCACCGGGTCCCCGGCATCCCGCAGACCCACAAAATTTTCCCCCTTGACGACCCTGCCGTTTTTCAGATCCAGGCAGGGGATCAAACGCTTCGCATACATCGCTTATCCCTCCAGTCCGACAAAATTCCGCAGCAGGGCAAGACCCAGCTCCCCGCTTTTTTCCGGGTGAAACTGGCAGGCGAAAAGATTTTCCTTCTGTACCGCCGCATGGAGCTCCACACCGTACTGAGCGCTGGCCGTTACAATATCTTCCTCCGCCCGCAGATAATAGGAATGTACGAAATATACATAGGGCTCCGGCTGAATTCCCGCAAACAGCCCGCCCGGCTTTTTGATTTGCAGGGAATTCCAGCCCATATGGGGTACCTTTAACCCGAAATTGTCCGGTAACCGGCAAATTTTCCCCTTCAAAACGCCCAAGCCCTCTACGCCGGGAGATTCCTCGCTGCTTTCAAATAAGATCTGAAGCCCCAGGCAGATCCCCAAAAAAGGCCTCCCGGAGGCGATGAATTCCCGGATGGGCTGTTCCAGCCTTCTCTCCCGCAGCTGGCACATGGCATCGCCGAAAGCACCCACACCGGGCAGGATCGCCATATCCGCCGCTCCGAGCTCCGCCGCCTTTGCCGTAACCACGCACTCACAGCCAAGATACCGCAAAGCTTTTTCCACACTGAGCAAATTTCCCGCGCCATAATCGATGATCGCTATCATTTTCGCTTTACCTCACTGCTATAATAAAGCAATTATAGCATACCGCCCCTCACAGTGCAAGAAAATTTCTAAATAGGCGCTGCTTGCAACGCTAGATAATTTATGGCACGGTAAATTGTACTTTACGGCGAGGCGCCGCGGCCACTCGTGTCCCCACTTGGTACAGAAATTTGGTTTCTGACCCGACCGGAAGATAAGATGGCAAATTGCAGTTTAACGCCCTTCGGCTCCACTTATTTATAAGGGGAGCTGTCACGGCTGCGCCGTGACTGAGGGGATTCTAACTAGCGATTCTATCCCACTTTCTGCGTGTGACTATCCCTTCCACCAGTCTCGCCTGTCGGCTCGGTCGGTTCGCACCAGCGTCCCACCGGGACGCGCTCACCCTATCGGCGGTCCCCGCAGACTGCGTAGCAGTCTGTTTTCCCTCTGCAAGCAAGGGAAGGCTTTCGCTTACCGCTAAATTCCAATTTACCAAATTACTCGCCTCTGTTCTTCACTACTAATTACTAATTGCTAACTGCTAATTACTGCTCCCCCTCTGCCCTGAAACGGGCGATCAGTTTTTTCTCTTCTTCGGAAAGCTCGCCGATCCGTTCCGGGCTCGTCTGCACTCTACGGGGAGAACGCTGCCGGGCGGTTTCCAGCCCCTGAAAAGTTTCCGGAAAAAGGAAAGCCTCTATGGGTACGGCAAAGATCCGGGACAGCTTTTTCAAGGTTTCCAGAGAAGGTTCCGTTTTTCCCAATTCATAGCAGGTGTAGGTCGATCGGTTCACACCCAGCGCCTGCGGCTACAGCGCCCTGGCTGTAGCCGCAGGCCAGCCGTATCTGGCGCAGCAGCTTTCGAAATTCTTCTCTTTCTTTTTTCATTTTGGCATCTCCCTTTTCCATTCTTAAAGCGAAACGGCCGCAGAATTCGGCCCGCTTGCCTTACGCCGGCCGCAGGACCCCTATACCGCCGTTTTATAACATAAATAATAACATACTAACCACCTCTTTACAAGCATAAACTATGTTATAAGGAGGTGCGTTATGAAACAAAAGCCTTTGATCATTAAGCCCAAGCGCCCAAAGGGAGAGGACGGATATAAGGTCTTTTCCATCAGGATCAAAGAGGGGCTTGCCGAACAGTTGGATCTTTTGGTAGCGCAAACAGGCCGCAGTCGAAACGAGCTGATCGGCATGTTTATCGAATATGCCTTGGAGCGCTGCCAGGTGGAGGAAGCAAAGCCGGAAAGCACCTAAAAGAAGAAGCGCTGTTGAACCTGCCGTGGCGATGCTCTTTTCCTGCCGCACAATTTACGATAAATGCCCTACATTTCAAAAAAGGAGACCCCGCTTTTCTCACGGGATCTCCTTCTTTCTTCTGTCCTTAATGAGCCTCCGCCATTTCACTTTCCTGCTCCAGCGGCTTCACGCCGGGCGGGAGGAAACCGAAGGCGGGTAGGGCCGGTAAAAGCTTTTCCCGCAGAATCGCCATGGCATTTCTCAAGGCTTTTTCCGGCTCCGCCGCTTTCGGCAGTTCGCCGGCGGCAGCCTTTACCTGCCACCAACCCATATCCCAAAGGCCGATCTTATAATCCAGCCAATGAACCTTTCCCAGTCCACCGTAAACCTGCCGGTAAAGAGCTTCCGCGCTTTCCAGCACCGCTTTCGCTTCCCGGGAAAGGGTGTGCTCCTTTAGCCATAGGGCCAAAAAACGTTCTTCGTTGGCGGCGGTAAGCTGAACCTTCAGGTCCGGCAACCCGCAACTCCAACTTCTCACCTCGGAAAGCAGGAAGGGAAACATTTGATTATCGATCTGATACCGCTTGCCCCGATAGATCACATCTCTCAGGGAGGCTGTGTTGTTGGAGGGTGCGAAGGCGCTCCACACCACGCAGTCTGAAACAAATTCCTCCGGAAGCGGATCTGTATTGGGCTGGTAAAATTGATCCCGGTCGTTTTCCCAGGAGGGCTTCGGCAGCTTCCGCACAGCATGCAGCACCATGGAGCGCTCAAAATTTTCCGGCACCACGGAATAAGCGCCCGCGCTGGCCTGGGGCCCGGAAAGGATCGCCACCTGATTGTAATGCTGCATATCGTTCCCGCAGCACATCAGAGAGCAAAGAAAGCCCTCAGCAATGCGATCCCGCACGTCCCCGGTACGCCCGCTTACGGTAACAGCGCTGCTCAAAGGCGGAAAAATCCTTGTATTTTTCACCCGCCGGGGCCATTTATTCAAAAACTGCCCTCTCTCCCGAACGGCGATCTCCTTTGTTCCCACCTTCTCACAATAGGAATCATATACGTCCAACACGATCTGCTGCTCCTCAACAGGCATCGGCTTTCCCAGGTTCCACACAAAAAAGCCAATGGGAAATTTGCCCTTGCAGCCCTGGAAATTTTCTGAGGAAAAAAGAAAGCCCCGTTCCAATTTGCAGTGGAATACCTTGTCCCGAAAGGCCTGGTCATTGTTGGACGTTAGGATCCCCAGCTTGGAGAAAAGGCCCAGGTAGGCGTTTTTTCCCTTAAATTCCGCAAAGATCCGGTACAAAAACTGCACGATCAGTTCCCGGCTGGTCTCCCCCAGCCCCTGCTCCGTCATCAGCTCCCGGAGATAGGTCATGGAAACGCCGTCCTTAGAGCGCTTCCCCTGCCGGTTTCCGCTTTTGTTGCTTGTGGCAAAGGGCGGATTGAGAAAGATGATCCAGTTGATTTCCGGATCGTGCAGGTCGTCCAGAAGCTTTTGCGGCAGCTTGGGGGGCACGCCGAAGGGTACTTTTCCTTTTTCCTTGACAAGGTAAGCGTCGTCGTTCAGATAATCGTACTGAAATACTGTGGCGGCGGGAAATATCCGCTTGCAGTACGCGGCGTCATCCTCCAGAAGCGTGGAAATATAGCAGTGGGGCAGCACGGAGCTGGGCAGCATAAATTCCAGGTTTCCCGTGCCCGCCGCCATATCCCAAATACGCCACTTGCCGTTTTGATAGCGCTCTGGCCCTACCGTTCGTAAAATATAATCAAAGGCCTTGCCGGCAAATTCCAGAGGCGTGTAAAATTCCCCGGTAAACCGCCGCCGGTAATCCTCGGAAAGGCGATCCATCTTCTGGCGGATCGCCCGAAGCTCCTCCGGGCGGCTCAATTTCTCATAGACGCTCCAGAAATGCCGGTAATCCTCCAGCGGAAGGCTTTTTCGGGAGTCTCCGTCGCTGAGGCGAAACAACACCTCTCCGGAATCTCCCAGCTGCTCGGAACGCCCCGATTCAAGATCTGTAACAAAATATTCAGAGGGCTTGTGCCCTTCGTCCGCCACATATTTTTCAAAAAAGGAAGCCCAGTGCTCGTAAACCGCCAGGAAGTTTTCCTCGTGAATGCTCTTTTTGTCCGCTCCCGCCAGCTGTTCCTGGTGGTAAAGGCTTACCGTCTCGGCAAAGACTTGCTCCTCCGCCGGATTTTCAAAGGAATATATATGAATCTTTTTCACAGTCGGACACTGCCGCAGGGCCTCTATCAATACAGGGCAGGGCTGACTGGCCGCCCGATCCCAATCATATTTCCTGTGGGCGGTATAAAAAGAAGCGAGATCATTTGTATGTACAAAAAAGCCTGATTTTCTATCCACAATACAGAGAACAGGCGGCACCGGGTCAGGGAAGGGGCCGTATTTCAGCTTCCTCACATAATACAGCGTTTGAGCGATCGCCCGCGCCCGCACAGAGCTCCGGGAAAAATTCTGCTCCAGCTTAAATTCAAACAAAACCTGAGGCGTGATCAGATCAATACGGTATCTGGTACGGTACGCGATTTGAAAATAATTTGCGAACGCCGCCTTGACCTCTTCCTCCTCCCGGCAAGGAGCCAGGAGATCATATAAACGCTTTGACTTTGCCATAACGGGAGGCTCTCCTTTCGCTGCCGATTGGGGAGTGCAGATGCAATGATCAATGAAAGGGCAAGGGCACAAGTGTTGTAACCAACGCTTAAATTATAGTTTAGCACACACCCCTGGCTCCCCTGAAAGGGGTGCTGGTCTCCGGTGGAGACCGTTCAGCACCGACCGGAGCGAAGCGGAGAAAGCTGTCACGGCAAAGCCGTGACTGAGGGGTTCCGACTGCATGGTAGAAAAGGTAGGTTTTATGTGGATTTCCAGTGCTCTATAACCCCTCCGTCACGGCTTCGCCGCGCTGCCGAAATCTGCTCGAAGAGCAG
>CAJUTL010000044.1 GCA_910589395.1 uncultured Oscillospiraceae bacterium | reverse complement strand
CGCTTCGGGTGCAAAGCGCAGAAAGCCATGGCTTTCTTGGCGCATTGTTCTGCACCGACCGAACCGACAGGTGAGACCGTTGCTGGGCGTGCCCCACCGGGGCACAGCAACCGAGCCAACAGGCGAGAAAGGCAAGGGGTTAGTGCTATTCGTTAGTCAGTTAAATTCCAATTTATCGAACAGTTCCCCACTGTCATTCTGAGGAACGAAGTGACGAAGAATCTCGACCTTAATACTCTAAATAAAGGGCTAAAGAGCAAGATTCTTCACTTCGTTCAGAATGACAGACAGGGGCCGTTTCCCTTTCTAACAACTAACTACTAACGACTAACAACTTGTTTGCTAAATTCCAATTTACCAGCGTTGGTTACAACGCTTGTGTTGGTTACAACACCTGTGCCCCTGACCTTTCATTCCTCATTCCTAATTTCTCATTCCTAATTTCTCATTCCTAATTTCCCATCTCACGTCCTCCTTCGGCACCTTATCCCAAGAGAAAATGGGGATCAGCTCTTTGGGGGAGGCGGGCTCCGGCCTGTCCAGGAATCCGGCCAGAAAGGCCAGGCGGCCGATGATCTCTTCTGCGGAAAGGCCCTGCTCCCGCAGGGCGTCCAGGCTATCGGCCCGGTCCCGCTTGGAAAGCCTGCGGCCGTCCGGCCCCAGCAGCAGGGGGGTGTGAAAGAATTCCGGCACTGGAAAGCCCAGGAGCCGGTAAAGGTAGATCTGCCTCGGTGTGGAGGAAAGAAGGTCTCTGCCCCGCACCACCTCCGTGATGCCCATGGCGGCGTCGTCTCCCACCACCGCCAGCTGATAGGCAAAGGTACCGTCAGAGCGCCGAAGGATAAAATCGCCGCAGTCCTGTTCCAGAGCTTGGCAGACCCGGCCGTAATGCCCGTCCTGAAACACAATAGTTTCCTCCGGCACCCGCAGCCGCAAGGCAGGAGAGCGGGTTTTTGAAAGACTCTCCGCTTCCGCCGCAGAAAGTCCCCGGCATTTTCCGGAATAGACCGCTTCCCCATCGGAGGCGTGAGGGGCGTTGGCGGCGTGAAGCTCCGCCCTGCTACAAAAGCAGGGATATACCGGGCCCTTTTCCCTCAGACAGGCCAGAAGGGCCTCATAATAAGCGGTGCGGTTTGCCTGAAAATACTCCGGCCCTCCGGCTTCGCCGCCCCTGTCCCAGGTAAGCCCCAAAAAGGCAAGGTCCTGTTCCAGCTGCTCCGCGTATTCCGGGCGGCTGCGCTCCCGGTCCAGGTCCTCAATGCGCAAAACCACTTCCCCGCCCTTGGCCTTTGCCGAAAGCCAGGCGAGAAGCGAGCAGAAAAGGTTTCCAAGATGCAGCCTGCCGCTGGGAGAAGGGGCAAACCGCCCAATGATCCCGCCGCCCATTATTTCTCCGGCAGCACCGGCAGGCCGGAAAGATACCGGCGGGCCATATCCAGCGCCTGAGACGCGGCACAGTGGCGGTGCCACTCCCGGCTTTTCGTCCGTCCGATGGGAGCGCGCTTCGCCACCCAGGTATCGCTTCCGTTGCTGAGCGCAATATAGATCAGCCCCACGGGCTTTTCCGCCGTACCGCCGTCCGGCCCGGCGATCCCGGTAATCCCAATGCCCAAATCGCTGCCAGAGCGCTTTACAATTCCCTCCGCCATGGCCCGGGCCGTTTCCTCGCTGACCGCTCCATAGGCCTCTAAAACCTCATGAGGAACAAACAGCAGGGCTTCCTTTGCCTCATTTGCGTAGGTAACGCAGCCCATGTGGAACACAGCGGAGGAGCCGGGGATATCGGTGATCCGTTTCGCCAGCAGCCCGCCGGTGCAGGACTCCGCCGTGGCAAGGGTTTTTCCCTGTTCCCTCAGGAGCTTTACCACCAGCTCCTCCAGGGACTCGATATCCACACTGTACACATAGTCTCCCAGGCGGGACTTGATCTCCTGGATCAAGGGGGCGCACAGCTGGTCCGCCGCTTTTTCGTCCCTTGCCTTGGCGGTCACCCGCAGAAAGCATTCCCCCTCCTTGGCATAGGGGGCAAGAGTGGGGTTTTCCCCGTTCATTTTATCGTCCATCAGCTGGGCCACCGGGGCCTCGCCCCTGCCGTAAATGTGGACGTTGTGAGAAACGATCACCGCCTCCTGTCCCTGCTTCAAATAGGGGACGGCATAGTTCTTCAGCATGGGCTCCAGCTCGGAGGGCGGGCCGGGCAGCATGATGACGATACAGCCGTTTTCCGCGGAAAACGCACAGCCGGGGGCGGTGCCGTTGTCGTTTTGCAGCACGAAGCAGCCCTCCGGCAGCCAGGCCTGCTTTGCCTGGTTCTCGCTGACATGGCTTTCGTTGAAATAATTCTCGATCCGCCTGAGGCTTTCCTCGTGAAGCGCCAGCTTTTTTCCGGCGGCTGCCGCCGTGGTCTCCTTGGTAAGATCATCGGTGGTGGGCCCCAGGCCCCCGGTCATGATCAGCAGATCACTGCGGGAAATGGCTGTTTCTACCGCCTCCCGCAGCCGCTGGGGGTTATCTCCCACCACAGAGGAATGCAGAAGGCTGACGCCCAGGGCGGAAAGCTCCCGGGCCACAATGGCGGCGTCGGTATTCACCACCTGCCCCAAAAGCAGCTCTGTTCCCACTGAAATAATTTCCGCGTTCATCACTTTATCCCCGCTTTCTTTCCATAGTCCAGAAGCGCTCCAAGGATTCCTGAAACGCCTGAGGCGCATCCAAATTGACAAGATGGCCCGCACCGCTGAAAAGAACCGTCTCGCAGTCCGGTTCCCTTTGCTTCCACTGCTCCACCGCCTTTTGCTCCATGGGAATATCCAATTCCCCGCAGCCGATCAGCAGGGGGTACTCCCTGGGCTCTGTCTGCTGCCGGTTGACCAGGCTCCCCAGGGAAGCGAGGTACCGGAAAGAGCTTTTGGGAAACCGAAGGTTCATCTCGTAAAACTCCCGCTGCGCCCGGGGGGTAACCGCGGATATCTTCCGGTTCGCTTTGGCAAACCATTTGATGGAAAAAACAGCCTTCAGCATCATTCCCATCTGCGCCGCGCCGTTCTCCTTCTGCAGCTCCGGGTCAAAATGGTTGATGTCATATCCGCCGAAGCAGGCCAGGGAGCGCACCCTGCCGGGATACCGGTTCGCGAAATCCTGCGCCAGCACCGCGCCCAGTGAAACGCCGGCCAGATGTATTTTTTCGATGCCCGCCGCATCCATGGCTTCGGCAATCCAGTCCGCCGTTTTCGCGATGCCGTCCCCTTTTCGGGCCTTTACAGATTTTCCGTGGCCCAGAAGATCCGCCGTCAGCACCTGATAGTCCTTCTCAAAATATTTGACCTGCGCCCGGAACATGGTATGGTCGGCAAAGGCGGCGTGGAGAAACAGCACCGGCTCTCCATGCTCGTTCCCGCTTTGATAAAATACCATGGGAGAATTCTCGACGATAAGCTCCTTCATTGTCTGCCTCCTCTGCCATTTAAGCTCCAGCTGTTGTCTTCTCCCGCCGTGATAACGGTATTAAAAAATGCTGTCATGGCATTTACCATGTGAGCCACGTCCGCTCTTCCCGCCGTTTCATAGGGGGAATGCATACCAAGCTGGGGCAGGCCGATATCCACCGTGGGAATGGCGACCTGAGCGCCGGAGATCAGCCCCAGAGTACCGCCGCCGGGATTGGAGGAATGGTTGTAAAATTCCTGGGTGGGCACCTCCGCCCTTTCACAGATCCGGTGAAAAAGCCCCGCTGTCACGCCGTCGGTGGCATAATGAGAGCTGTGCTTGATCACGATCCCCTCATTCAGATAGCACCGGCTGGTGGGATCCGCCTTTTCGGGGTAATTAGGGTGCACCGCATGGGCGTTGTCTGCCGAAAGCAGCATGCCGTTTTGAATGGCCAGCTGCCGCTGCTCCTCGTCCTTGCCCGCCGCCTTGCAGATACGGGAGATCACATCGGAAAGGAAGGTGGCGCCCGCGCCCTGGCGGGTCATGCTGCCGGTTTCCTCATTGTCAAAGATGGCACAGATCCTGCAATTTTCCGGATTATCACTTTGCAGAAAGGCGGTAACGGCGGAAAATACACATTCCAGGTCGTCCAGCTTGGGGGCGGCAATAAATTCCTCCGCCGCGCCGAACACGGTACCCCTTGCACGGTGGTACAGGTACAGATCATGGGAAAGGATCTCCTCTTTATCCACTCCGGCCTGCTCCGCCAGCAGGGAAAGCAGCTCCGCCTCGCTGCCGCCCAGCAGCGGCAGGGTATCCTTCTGGGGGTCGATTTTCGAGCCGGAATTCGCCTCCCGGTTCATGTGAATGGCCAGGCCCGGAATCAACAGCAGATCCCGCTTCAGGTCGGTCAGCAGGGCTTTTACGCCCTTCTCCGTGCGCAGGGTCAGCCGCCCCGCCACGGAAAGGGGGCGGTCCGTCCACAGGTTCAGGGCCATGCCGCCGTATACCTCGGTGTTCAGCTTCACGTAATGCTCCTCCACCTTCATTTCCGGGCTGCCCTTTATCTTAAAGCAGGGAGAATCTCCATGGGGCGCAACAACGGAAAAGCCGTGAAAATCCTTTTTGGGAAAGTGAAAGGCAATAACAGAGCTCATATTCCGCGTGGTAAAATATCCTTTTCCGGGGGAAAGCTTCCAGGGCTCTGTTTCGGAGAGCTCGGTAAACCCTGCGCCGGTCAGCAGCCTTCGTGTCGTTTCCACCGTATGAAAGGCGGTAGGGCTGCTCTCAATAAAATCAAATAGCTCCGTGATCAGTTTTTCCATGCTGACAACTCCTTTTTCTTAAAGTGGCGTGCGGGAAGGCGAAATAATGAGGAATGAGCAATGAGCGATTAGGAAGGTCAAGGGCAAAATTTAATAAATTGGAATTTATCGCTCTACCGCTTACTTTCCGTCTGTCATTACTGAACAGAAAGCAAGGCGCGCCTTGCTTTCTCGGTGAAGAATCTCGTCCTTTGTCCTTTTTCTCTGGAATTAAGGACGAGATTCTTCGTCACTTTGTTCCTCAGAATGACAAAGGAGGATACTTGTTCTTCTCTAACGACTAACAACTAACAGCTAACAACTAGTTCGCTAAACTATTAGTTACCCGCCACCCGCGCTTCTCCGATCTTTTGGTTGACCGCCTCCCGCAGCTCCAAAAGATATTGGGAATTTCGGGGATATTCTGAGAAGGTGATGGCTTCAAAATCCTTTACGGTGCTTTCCACAGTCTCCCGGTCGGTCAGGGCTTCCAGCAGCTCCAGGGCCCGCAGGTCCTGAAGGGCGTGGTGGAAGATCTTCAGCCGCAGGGAGGGCAGGGGCGCGCCGTTCTCACCGGGATAAACGGAAAACGCGTCCCCGCCGGGGAAGGCTCCGCCGGCATCTGTTACGCGGAAGGGGTCGATCCGGCTTTTGGATTCCTGGGAATGCCAAAAATTATAGCCCCAGTGCAAAAAGCCCTTGATCCGGTATTTATAAAGCTGCACGCCCAGGATCCTGTTCCGGTAGGAGGGCATGGCGAGAAACCTGTTCCCCACCTTCACGCTTTGCCCGCAGCAATAGTAGGCCCACAGCTCCGGCACCTGCCGCTCCAGGAAGGGCTCAATATGGTTGGTGGCCGCCACGGGCTGCCCCACCAGGCCCTGGTCGTAAAATTCCGGGTCGGACAGAGCGTCGATCACCGGGCAGTCTCCTACCAGCTGCCGGATCATGGCCTTGGCCCGGCTGTAGTGTTCCAGCGCGCCTTTTCCCGGCTCATCGGAAACGTGAAACAGCAGCCTGTCCTTCAGCCCCATGCTTTGGAACAACCGGTTCACGGCAGGCAGCAGCTGACGCAAAAAGGCCGTGTATTCCGGGGAATCCGCCTTTTTGTCCCAGCCGAAGATCCGCTTTCTTTCTCCTTGCTCCGTGGCATACACCGCCGGGGTAAATTTCGCGCCCCACTGGGTAAACAGATGGTTTATTTCAAAATGAGTGATCCCGCATTCCAGGGCCAGCTCCACAAAGCGCCGGAGCCGGGACAGATCAAAGCGGTAAGTATCCCCCTGCTTTTCGATCTCTGCCAGCTGTACACACAGGCGCTCCGTGCCGATGGCGGTATCCAAAGGCGGCGTGAGCACCGGGGTAAGCACCGTGTTCATGCCTGCTTTCGCCGCTTCCTTCAAATACGCGCCGATGATCTCCCAATGGCGTTCGGAATACACGGGCACATGATACTGCTCCGCCAGACAGTCCACATGGAACCACTGGGTGAATAAAAGCTTCTGAGGCGGCAGCCGGGCGGCGACCACGGTAAGCGTAAAGGTACACTCCACCCTGCCCTCTTCCCCCTCCGCCGTAAAGCAAATGGGATATTCCCCGGCGGGGCAGTCCTCCGGTACGGCAAGCTCCACCCACAGGGTGGTATTCAGGAAGCTGTTGATTTCCAGCGTGTTCTCCCCCATGGGATATAGCACGTCGGGGAACAGGCCGGAATCCAGCGTGAGATAATCGCTGTCGTGGGCGTCTTCCTCAGGGTAAGCCGCCAGCTCGCAGGGAACGCTTTTCACCTGAAAGACCCGCACCGCGTCCCCCAGCGGAGAGGACACAGACCAGCGAACTTCCTCCTTCCCCCAGCCCTCTTTTCTCAGAACGATCTGATAGGCAAGCTCTTCCCCCCGCAAAGCGCTGGCCCGGGAATACTCTGCAAATTTCCCGCGTTCACCGGAAATTTTTTCACTGGGAAAAACCTTTTCCAGCGAAGAAACCTGATACAATTTGATGCTTTTCATAGAACTCCTCCTTTGGGCGGTCAATTTGGATACTGGATTTTTAGACGCTGGATGCTGGACGGTGACGGCACACTTCCGCGCAAGGATGGATACAATGAGCAATTTAAAGGCAGGGACGGGGCGGTAAATTATAGTTTGCAGCTGCGCTGCAGGCACTCGTGTTCCCACTTGGTGCAGAAAAACAATTTCTGACCCAACCGGAGGTAACTAGTAAATTATAGTTTGGCACTCAGTTCCCCACTGTCATTCTGAGGAACGAAGTGACGAAGAATCTCGTCCTTAATTCCAGGGCAAAAAGGCAAAGAACGAGATTCTTCACCGAGAAAGCAAGGCGCGCCTTGCTTTCTGTTCAGGAATGACAGGAGGGAGGTGAGTAGATAACCGCTAAATTCCAATTTATCAGCCTGGTTGTGGTCGGGCCGGAAGCTGTCCGCTTGCAACAAGCAACTTCACGAGTTGGTGCAGCGGCACAAGCGTTGTAACCAACGCTGCAAATTCCAACTTAGCAAACCAGCCTCTTCTAAATAATTGCTCATTTCTAATTGCCCTTTCACAAAAGCTGATGAAAATCCGGCAAATACTCGTTACCCTGGGCTTTTCTGGACTGCACAAAGCCCTCCAGCCCCAGCTGGAACAGCTTGTCCTGTACCTTGTTCAGCTCTCTCGCGGTGATGGTTCTGGTAAGCTCCGGAAAGTCTTTTCCCTCCGGGAATTCCCGGGGTGGAGTGTACTGCGCCATAAGGCTTACGGGGATCCCCGGAAATTCCTGGGCGATCTTTTCCAATACGGCAATGGAATTTCTGGTGTGCCCCGGCAAAATCAAATGACGGATCAGCACGCCCCTTTGCAGCATACCGTCCTCTCCGTAAACGGGAGCGCCTGCCTGCCGCACCATTTCACGAATTGCGGCAAGGGCAGTTTCAGGATAATCGGGAGCCCGGGAAAGCGCCTTGGCCAGTTCCGGCTCGGCGTATTTAAAATCAGGCAGGTAACTATCCACCAGCCCCTCCAGCGCCCGCAGGGAATCCACCGTTTCATAGCCGGAGGTATTATATATCACCGGAACCGGCAGGGGGCGGTAAAGCAGCGCTTCCCGAATCAGGGGCATAAAGTGGGTGGGGGTGACCAGGTTGATATTGTGAGCCCCCTGCCGGATCAGGTCAAAAAACAGCTGGCTCAGCTCAGCCGGGGAAACCGTCTTCCCCGGCGGGGCCGCCTGCTTACTGATCTCCCGGTTCTGGCAATACACGCAGCCCAGGGGGCACCCGGTAAAAAACACCGCGCCGGAGCCGTTTTTGCCGCTGATGGGCGGTTCCTCCCAGAAGTGAAGGGCCGCCCGGGCGATGTGCAGCTCATTGCCGCTTTTGCAAAAGCCTTTTCCGCTTTCCTTTCTTTTGGCCCCGCACTGCCGGGGACAAAGCCGGCAGCTTTCCCCCATGCCGGACAACAGGGACAAATTTTCTGGTTCCATTTTATATCCTATGTTTCCTATAATCGTTAGTTGTTGTTAGATACTGAACAGCAGAGGCAATGAGAAATGAGCAATGAAGGGCAAGGTCACTGTCCGGTAAATTGTAGTTTAGCGAACTAGTTGTTAGAGAAGAACGAGTTCCCCCTTTTTGTCATTCTGAGGAGCATAGCGACGAAGAATCTCGCCCTCAATTTCTAGGGAAAGGACAAAAGACGAGATTCTTCGCTTCGCTCAGAATGACAGATGGAGGGTGAGTGAGTAACTGCTAAATTTCAATTTATCAAATTTTCCCTTGCCCTTAAAATTGCTAATTACTAATTGCTAATCACTAATTATTCACCAGCCCCAGCATGGCGCAGTTGCTGCCGCGGCGGCCGCGGGTTTTTCGGTGGGAGAACAGCAAGTCGCTTTCGCACATGGTGCAGACCTCTCCCACTGTGATATGCTCCGGCAGGAGCCCCGCGGCCAGCATGAATTGGCGGTTGCATTCCCACAGGTCCACATGGTATTTCCCGTTTTCCTCCGGGCCGGAAACGAACAGCTTCGAATGGGGCAGCTTCAAAAATTCTGCGGCCACCGGTTCGTCCACCTCAAAGCAGTCTTTACAAATAGAAGGGCCGATCGCGGCCCGCAGCTCCTCAGGCCGGGTGCTGAATTCCGCCGTAAGCCGCTCTGCCATTACCTTTGCCATGCCCGCCGCCGTTCCCCGCCAGCCCGCGTGGGCCAGGCCGATGGCGTGGTGGGCTTCATCGATAAAATACAGAGGAACACAGTCCGCGCAGTAGATCACCAAAGTAACGCCCGTTTCGTCGGTACACAGACCGTCGATACTTTCCATATCCTTTTCCTTCCAGATGCCGATTCCCCGCTGAGCCGCGCCTACCCGGCGGATATTGACGTGGTGATCCTGGCTTCCGGCCACCAGAGACTCACTGTCAAACCCGGCAGCCCGGCAAAAAATGCGGTAATTTTCCGCCACATTCTCTTCCGCATCTCCCCGGCTGAAGCCCAGGTTCATGGCGGCAAATTCCTGTTCACTTACGCCGCCCAGCCTGGTGGAAAACACGGCGTTTGCCGTTTTGCAGTCTTTCAGGCCCGGGAACCGCAGCACTCCGGTATGCTCCACAAGCTCCAGGCGCATGTTTCCGAGAGGGCCAGGGGAAGCCTTTCGGGGCGCTTCGATCTCCGGCAGGGGATAGGTTTTTTTATTCACGGTAAGTCCCTCGTATTTCTGTTTAATGGTAAGCCTTCCGGCAAACAGGTGCCCGCAGGCGCCGCAGCGAAATTCCGCCCGAAAGCCCCTGTTTTTCAACGCCCGGCGACTGGTGCGGGCGCTTTCTCCCCCGCAACGGGGGCAGGGAAAGCGCAAATGGCTTTTCTGCACCAAAGGGCTGTGCAAATCGCAGATATAGGTGGTCTTAAAGGTGATCCGCCTGTAAAACTCCTCGTTACAGGGGTCTGTAAACTCCGGCAGCGTTTCCTGGCAATAGATCCGCCGAAGGATCTTCAGCGCCATCAGGCTGTCGTCCAGCGCCCTGTGGTGCTCCATACCGGAAATATCCAGGCCCAAAAGCTCCGCCGCCCTGGAAAGCCCCAGCTGCTCCGCCGTGCCGGTTCCCATCTGTACTTGAGCATACCGCTGCAAATCGCAGTATTGAGACAAAAACGGTACCTCGCCGCTGCCGCTGAAATAACGGCAATTTTCGATCAGGGTCAAAATATCCGAGGTGCCCCAGGTCATGACGATACAGTCCCCAGCCCATTTTCGGAATTTGCTGACAGCGCCCATAAAGCTCATGCCATCGGTCAGGGTATCGTCGGTAATGCTGGTCAAATTGGAGACCAGCGTGCTGATGTGCTTGCTTACCTGGGGCTTTACAAAGCAGGAAAAGGTGCTTTTCCGCTTTAGATCCGGCCCGCATTTCACCGCACCGAATTCAATGATCTCATTGATATAGCCCTTGGTACGCCTGCTGTAGGCCGCGTTCCATTCCAGATCCAGAATCACAAGCTCCAAAGCAAAAAGCCCTCCTTCCCGATGAATTCCGCTGGAAAATCCACACATGTACCCGATCGGTACAAGTCCTTATTTTTTCTTACTGGCCTGCTTCATGCGAAGCTCCTTGGAAAGAACCGTCTTGCGCATTCGCACGCTTTCCGGGGTGACCTCCACCAGCTCGTCGTCGGCAATGAATTCCAGGCACTGCTCCAGGCTCAGCACGGAATGGGGCGTCAGCTTCAAGGCCTCGTCCGCGCCGGAGGAGCGGGTGTTGGTGGCGTGCTTTTTCTTGCACACATTCACGGTGATGTCTTCATTTTTGGGGTTGGCCCCCACGATCATGCCTTCATAGACCTCCACGCCCGGCCCAATAAACATACGTCCGCGGTCCTGGGCATAGAACAGGCCGTAAGCGGTGGATTCTCCCGTTTCATGGGCAATGATGGAGCCCTGGGTACGCTGCTGGATATCGCCTTTATAGGGCTCGTAGCTGTCAAACACATGGTTCATGATCCCGTTGCCGTTGGTATCGGTCAAAAATTCCGAACGATAGCCCATCAGGCCCCTGGCGGGGATCTTAAATTCCAGGTGGGTGGAGCCGGAATCCCTGCTGCCCATGTTCAGAAGCTCCGCTTTCCGGGAACCGATTTTTTCCATAACGGCACCTACATAGTTATCCGGCACCTCGATCATCAAAAGCTCCATGGGCTCCAGGCGCTGGCCGTCCTTTTCCTTATAGATCACATTGGGCGGGGACACCTGGAATTCATAACCCTGCCGGCGCATTTGCTCGATCAAAATGGAAAGGTGCAGTTCGCCTCTGCCGGAAACCTTGAAGGAATCGGTGGTTTCCGTCTCCTCCACCCGCATGGCCACATTGGTCTCCACCTCCTTAAAGAGCCTGTCCCGCAGGTTCCGGGAGGTCACATATTTTCCTTCCCGCCCGGCAAAGGGGGAATTATTCACCAGGAACATCATGGAAACCGTGGGCTCGTCGATCTTCACAAAGGGCAGTGGCTCCACGCAGTCCACCGCACAGGCGGTCTGGCCGATATTCAAATCGGCAATGCCGGAAACGGCGATGATATCTCCCAGCTCTGCGGACTGCGCCTCCACACGCTTCAATCCCTCAAACTGATACAGCTTTGTGACCTTGGCGTTTTTGCGCACATCTTCGGCGCCGCCGCAGATGGTAACGGTTTCTCCCACACGAACGCTGCCCCGCTCTACCCGGCCGATGCCGATGCGGCCCACATAGTCGTCATAATCGATATTGGAAAACAGCACCTGGGTGGGCCCCTCCAGATCCCCCTGGGGAGCCGGCACTTCCTTGATGATCATCTCGAACAGGGGGGTCATATCCGTGCCGGGCTCGTTGGGGTCCAACGTGGCGTAGCCGTCTCGGGCGGAGGCGTACACCACCGGGAAATCCAGCTGGTCGTCGTTGGCGCCCAGCTCGATAAAGAGATCCAGTACCTCGTCCACCACCTCGGCGGGCCGCGCGCCGGGACGGTCGATCTTATTCAGCACCACCACGGGCTTTTTCCCCAGGCCCAGGGCCTTTTTCAGCACAAATCTGGTTTGGGGCATACAGCCCTCGAAGGCGTCCACCAAAAGCAGAACGCCGTCTACCATCATCAGCACCCGTTCCACCTCGCCGCCGAAATCGGCGTGGCCGGGAGTATCCACAATATTGATTTTGGTATCCTGATACATCACGGCGGTGTTTTTCGACAGGATCGTGATCCCTCTTTCCCGCTCCAGATCGCCGGAATCCATCACGCGCTCGGCCACGGCCTCATTGGCCCGGAACACGCCGCTTTGCCGTAAAAGCTGATCCACCAGCGTGGTCTTTCCATGGTCTACGTGGGCGATGATCGCCACATTCCTCAAATTTTCTCTGCTTCCCATTCTTACACGTTCCTTTCCTTTTGCGCTTCCGATCGGCGAGCGATCCAGGCCGCGCCGCCCGGTTCTCACAGCCTTTCTGTGAGCGGCCGCTTTGCGCCCGCGCTTCTTTTCTACTCTTCAGTATCTCGCAATCAGCGCTTAGTATAGCACAAAACAGCGCAAAAGAAAAGTTTTCCCGCATACTTCCCGGGAAAACTTTTCAAAAAGGAGGCTCCGCCCTCAGCGGCAGCCGAAAACACGCCCCAAAGGAGAGAAGAAAAGGAAGGGCACTGACAATGGTACAACTCTTACGGTGCGTCTTCTGAAAAAACAGCGATGCAGCTTTCCTCCGGATAATACGTCACCAGTAACTGCGGGTCACTTTTTTGGAAATACTCTACGCTCATGTCAGTTTCAAAGCCCGTGCTGATAAAAAACGGGATCTCAACGGTGAAGGGCTTTCCGGAGGTGATCACAAACCTGCTGTTCCCTTTCATAGAGGAATTGAACGCGGGAAGCCCATTCAGCTCAGGGACGGAGGCCAGGGTGTAGTCCGGCCCCAGCAGCTTGAATTCCGCCAGGCTGACAGGGTCCTTTTCCAGGCTGTCCGTTCCGTCATAGCGGAACACCGCGGTCACGATGCACAGATAATCATAGGCGTGATGGTTATTCTGCACATAGCCGTTTTGCGCGAGAAACCCCTCCGGCGCGTGACGCTCCGCCAGGAAAGCCTCTGTTTTCTCGATCCTGGCGTCCGTTACCTCTACCGTATAGCCGCTCCAATCACGCCTGGTAAAGTAATAATGATCGTTATTTAAGGGAACCTGCTCTCCCCTGCCGTAAAATTTCCGCACCGGAAAATACCGATAATAGTCGGCTGTGTTCACCTGGTAAATCCGCACCCCTGCCGCCAGGGCCAGTATCACACAGAAAATGACCGAAAAAACCCGCCTTCTCATAGCTGTTCCTCGCGAAATTCGCCGGTCTGCTCCTTTACCATCCTGCGGGTCAGCTTTCCGGCAACCAGCTTATAAATTTCATCGGACATATAAGAAAGCTCCTCAAAATCATGGCAGGAAAGCAGCACGCAGGCGCCCCGCTCCTTTTCCCGCGCTACGATCTCCCGCACCAAAGCGATCCCGTCTTCGTCCAGCGCGTTTACCGGCTCGTCCAAAATAAGCAGCTCCGGCTTTTCCATAATGGCGCAGGCAATTCCCAGGCGCTGCTTCATTCCCAGGGAATATTTCCTGTATTTCTTAGGATCGGCCGGATCCAGCCCCACCCGCTCTATGGCGGCTTCCACTTCCTTTTTTCCGATCTGCTTCCGGATTCCTGCCAGAAGCTCCAAATTGCGAAGCCCGGTATAACCGCCAAGGAAGGAAGGGCTCTCGATCAAAAGCCCCATGCTTTCCGGAAAGCTGTTTTCCCCGCTCAGAACCGTGCCGTTTACCGTAACGGTTCCCTCCGAGGGATAGATAAGCCCCGCAATCAGGCGCATCAGCATGGTTTTCCCGGAACCGTTGATTCCCTGAAAACCGTACACCCGGCCGCCGTGAAGCTCCAGAGACACATCGTCGATCACTGCGGTGGGGCCAAAGCGTTTTGTCACATGACAGAGTGAAATTTTCACAGAAGATCCTCCTTAACTAAAGGCCGTCTGGCTGTCTATCATATCCTTCCTGCGAAGCCCAAAAAGCCCCGCCGCCACAGCCAGAAGGCCTGTTCCCAAACAGAGCGCGATCCCCAGCGTGCTTTGAAAGCCGTAAACGCCCACCGCCCCGCTTCTGACAGACAACGAATAATTCGGAAGCACAAAGGCATGGGCATAGTAGACGCCCACCACCAGCCAGCAGCCGGTGGCAAGATAGGCGAGCGCCGGCTTCAGAACGATCGTAAGGGCCATCTGCACCAGGTTTACCGCTACGGCGGTCAGCCAGGGCAGAACGCAGAGGGCCAGAAAAAGCTCTCCCTGGGAAGCATTGGCGGCAGGCAGCGGGCAGGAAAAGTAAAATTCAAAAACAGAGGAGTTCAGCGTAAAGCTCGGTGATTTCCCCGTCAGAACGATCAGAAACAGCAGCGTTCCATACCCCAGGCAGTAATAGAGGGTGACCGAGCAGATATTCCACAGGCATTTTGAAAGCCACCACACGGTTTTGCTGCCCATGCGGGGGATCACCTGCACTCCGCCACGGGTGAAATCCTCCCGAAAATACCCCAATGTAAAATAGCACAGCAGCATTTGGATCGCCAGCCATTCCGTGGGAAACAAAAACGACTGGCTTTGCGCGTTTTGGGGAAGGATCCCCCCGGTTTTACCGAGCAAAACGTCCCCAAAGGAAAGCGAAAGGGAATTGATCTCCCAGAAGCTTTTCAGCTCAAAATAGAAGCCCTGAAACACATCCACACAAAAGCAGAGAAACAGAAACGAAAATAGAGACACCACGGCAAACAGCCTGCCGGGGCTGAACAGCCTGCCCCGCCGCAGGTCATACCGAAACAGGTTAAAAAATCTCATGCTTGCACCCCCGGTACAGGATCAACGGCAGGGTCAGCAGCACGAACAGGCACAGCCAGCCCAAAAGTACCGGCGCTTTGATGAAATTTGCCGTCGGTACCGCGTGCATCAGCCTCATGGGAGAGATCTCCACATAGCTGACATACGTGCCGAAGCTCCGCAGCATATCGCACCCCAGCACAAAGAGGAACGGAAGCACCACAGAAGCCAGCCGCTGCCGAAAGAAAAACACGGAGCTGATGGAAAGACAGGCGAAAAGCCCGGCAAACACAAAATCGATCCCCAGGTAAAGCAGCATATAAAGCAGGGGGTGGGAATACACAAGCCCCGCCAGCATACTGGAATGAGTGAAGGGAAAATACTGATCGTAGATCACATTGGGCTTTGCCGCCGGAAAGATCAAAAAACAAAAGAATAAGCTTGCCGCCAGCGGAATGGTCACCGCCAGCCCGCCGGATAGAAAGGAAGCCCCGGCCTTTGCCAGGAAATAGCACCTTCTTCCGCACTTGGGAACGACCATTTTCAAGTACCCGCCCCGCAGCTCCTCGGAAAAGGAATACCCGTAGGGCAGAACCGCCAGCAGGGGCAGCAGGGTAAAAAACAAAGTGTAGCCCAAGGAAAGCCCCTCTCCGCCCAGCCATTCGTTATAAACGGTACTCATAGGAACAATAGGGTATTTGACATACCCCATCCGTTCTGCCGCGTCCACCATGTTGAGAACGCCAAGGCCGAAAAAATAGTTGCTGACCCGGTCAACGAAGCTTAGAATGGCAAAAAGTCCCCCGCAGCAGACTGCCGCCAGAAAAAACCAGCTGTGCAAAGCTTTATGCAGCTCCATGTGAAATACCCGCTTCACGCTACTCTTCCCCCTGCACCGCGTCAGCATAGCGGAGCTTTGCCCGGCAAACCTCGTTGGTGCCGTATTCTAAAGGCGCAGCTGTCAGCACCAGCTCCAGCTTGTCTTCCCGGAACAGCCCGGCGTATTGGGCGCTCAGCGCCCAGGCCACCTGAAATTCCTCCGAGCTTTGCCCCGGCTCCGGCATGGGAAGCGCAAAATACTTTTTCTCCTCCTGAGGCGCCCGGTCAAAGTAAACCGGCACGTTGCTGTAATCCAAAGCCCCATCTACGATATGCTCCGGCGTTTTGTTCTGGTCGATCGCCTCTGTGGGATACAGGTTCAGGCCGTTGACCAGAATATAGCCGTCCTCCGCCAGTCCTGGCTCGTCCATGGGATAATCCACATTTTCCAGCTTCATGGTCAGCAGCACCACGCCGCTGTCCTGAACCTCAGGATCCCAATCAGCCATTTTTTCCTGAGAAATCCCCAGCTCCTCCAGGCTTTCCCCGTATCGCATTTTCAAAACATGATATCGGAACGTTCCCACGTCTCTGGGATCTATCTGCACGGTTCCCAGTTCTCCGGCAGAAACGGGCTCCGCGGCGGAAGAACCGGAGGAAATTTCGGAAGAAGCCTCGGCCCCCGCATTTTTCTCCACGGCGGAGGAAGCAGTACTCGAGGCCGCCCGGGAAGAAGCCGCCAGCTGGCTGTTGGAGCTCATAGGCGCGCAGGAACAGAGCAGCAGGCAAAGGGACAGCGGCATAAGCCAGATCTTATTTTTTTTCATTAGGAATACCTCCCGAAAAATAGATAAGGCGGCGCCGCACAGGTCCAAATGTTGTATTGTGCGGTGAAAACCACGCGCCATAACGAAAAATACGCGAGGAAGCCGGCACTTCAAGCCTGACCCATGACTTGTGCGGCACTGCCTTATTGATACCGGCAGGAGTTTATACTGCCTCTGCCGGCACAAACTTCAGTGGCGCGTCAAACGTGGATCACGCCGCTTTCCTCCGTATAGTCCGGGCTCCAGACGCCCCGCAGCCTTCCGCGGCCGGCCTCCGGAGTCATTCTGAGCCACATGGAAACTTGGCCGTTGTACTTATCGCCGTCTTCATACACATAATTATTGATAGCGTATTTGTTACCGCTTACCAAATACGCTGTGCCCCAGGTTGTTTTATCCCGCGCAACGCCCCCCACATAGCAATAGGTCTTGGCCAGAGTCGTTCCATTAGGAGAATCTGTGGGAGCCGCGTACACCTCGGAAGCGGTGTCTTTCTTCGCAGTACCCGTATTCACCCAGGAAGATGCGGCAATGTCATAAAACGCGTAATCCCTGTCTACCGTATTCGCGCTTGCGGGAACGGTCAGGGCGCACGCCAGCAAAGCGGCGGCCAGAGAGACGGAAATCAATCTTTTCAGCTTCATATAAATTCTCTCCTTTTTATAGAATAAGTCAGGCCTATATATTTAATATAGAACACGATTCAAAAATAGTCAACAGAAAAAATAGAAATATTTCAAAATCTTACAAAATATATTATTATTCGACAAATTACGATGATAACTTTTAAGAAAGCGCTACATAATTCTAAGCAGCATATCACAAAAGGAACTTTTTCGGCAGAGCGCGGAAGGTCTGCACGGGGGCGCACTGATACCCGGCAGGCAGATCTTCTATGCTTTGCTGAAAAAATTTCCCGTAAGACGCCGTTTCAGGAGATAGCCATGAATTGCGAGGGGCAGCCTTAAGGAACCACTGAATAAATCGCGCCTGGCGGCTTGGCACGCAACTAGCTTACAGATTTAATCAGTGCTTCCTTAAGCTTCATTAGGCAAACCGGAAATTTCCACATGGTACTTCACGCAAGCAAAGGCCTCTTCAACAAAACAGCCAGCCAACACAAGAGTAACCTTGTGCGGCTGGCGAACATTTCATTTTTCTGATTTATCCGGGGCTTCCTCTATTTTCAAACAAGCCCGGGGCTGTTTGAAAAATTTTTTCCTTTGGCAGGAAAAATCCCGCTGAGAGGAAATTTTTCACCCAAAAATACATTCTTTCCCTTTGTCAAGCAAAGATATTAGTGTTAAACTATACTTCTGAGACATAAATGTCCTCGCTGGTCTGCTGGCTCAGGGAAAGAATGTGAAGCAATTCCTTCTTTTCCGGGCTGTCCGGCATTTTTTCAGCTACCTCCAGCGCGTCTGTAACGGCGTTAAATACTGTGTAATACATTTTGTCATAGCTCATATTACGGCCATTCTCCTTTCATTTCCGAAGGGTGGAAAAATTCACGGGTTTTCGGGCTAGAAATGTAATAAAGTAAAAACAAAAAATGTAAAAATCACTTTGCTTTGATTTTTGGAATTAACCTGTTTTTATGCTGACCCGATTTTTCGCATATTATCTGAAAATTCCGCACATATTAACCACCGTATACGGGCACTACATCTTTCTCCATACTAATCGCATAATGGAGAAAAAGCAAGAAAAACCGCTCGACAACAGGTGCGCAAATATGATAAAGTATGACAAACTCTGGCAAACAATGGCAGCAAAAGACATTTCTGAGTACTGCCTGTATACCCGTTACAACATGAGCAGGGGTCAAATTTACCGGCTTCGCCACAATATGAATGTGGAAGTCAACACCATTGACAAGCTGTGTAATATCCTGGAATGTTCCGTTTCCGAAATCATGGAGCATTTTCCTGACGATAATGTGTTCTAAACATCAGGAGCAAAAGATTTTTTGAGGGCGATTCTCGCTGCCCTGAAAAATTTCTTTCTGCCGTCGCATGGGATCACGGCCTGCGTATTCTTCTGCAAAGTATCTTTCTTTTCCTGCCGCAAATTCAAAAAATGGAGGAACTGTCCCTATGAAACTGGACCGTTTTTCTTATCATCTCGGTGCAGCAGACTGTTTCTGCGAAATGGTGCGCGCCGGGGTAAAGCGGATCGCCCTTTCCCACCCCTGCGATTCCCGGCAGGAGCGCGATGCTTTTTTACCGGAATTTGATCGGCTCTGTGAAAAATACGGCGTTCGGTATTCTGTGGAAGACCATGCCTTTTTGACCGACTTGTTTCCCCTTTCGCTGAATCAGGGAAAATATAACGTGATCTTCTACCAGGAAAGCTCTGCCTTGCAGGAATATCTTTCCTTAAAAGAGGAAAAGGAGAACGCCGTTTCCACCGGACGCTATGAGACGCTTCGGGAAGATCTGGCGCGGCGGTACGGAAAGCTGCTCTCCTACACAGAAGCCGGAATCCAGCGGCTTTTGGACGCGAACACAGAAAAAGAATAGCGCTTTTTCGAAGCTTCCGTTTTCGAAGGAAGCCTAAAAGAATAACATCTCAAAACACAATAACAGTTTCCTTCGACAAGGGCAAGGCCCCCATCTGTCATTCTGAGCCGAAGGCGAAGAATCTCGTTCTTTTCTGATTCGTTGCAAGCGGTTAGTCATTGGAAAAGATGGTAGAAAAAGGATTTCTCAGGAATGACGGACTGAACGCGAACACAGAAAAAAGAATTGCGCTTTAGATGGAGGCTCATAAGGAAGTAAATATAATCTCTGATGAAACCGGCGTGGCGAAAGTCACGCCGGTTCTTCTATCTCTGTTGGCAGTTCCGGTTTCGCAAGCGGAATACGGATTTTTCCTACATATGTAAAGTAAACTTCAATCGTGACATGCTTCTTACCGCCAATCTTCTTCGGACTGTGGATCACAATCTTTTCAATCAGTTCATTTACTGTAGCGGCAGTAAGTTCCTGCAAGTCGGAATACCTGTCAGCAAGCTGAAGAAAGCACCCAACATCGACCATCTGCCCAGCTTCATTTTCAATTTCCCGTTCCAGAGAAATGGCAAGTCTCTGAATTTCTTCCTGCTCCGTTTCATACTGTGCCGAGAGTTTTTGAAAACGGAGGTCGCTCAATTTCCCCAGAACAGAATCCTCATAAAGTCTTTGGATGATCTTGTCCAAATCTTCCATGCGCTTCTGCGCCCCGGAGAGGGCTTTCCGCTTCTGCGTCAACTCCGCTTTCCGGCTGGCTTCGTCCTGCGCCAACATTTCCTGCGTGAAATCATCCCGGAACAGCCGCACATAGGTCAGCGTTCCCTGAATACATTCCAGAACCCTCTTGTAAAGCGTGACCTCCCGGATATAATGAATCTTGCAGGAGCTTGTGTTGCTCTTGTAATTGGAACATACAAAATGATCCTGTGAATCATCTTTGTAGGTATTGCAGGTGCAGTAATAAAGTTTTGCACCGCAATCAGCACAATAGACAAGGCCGGAAAAAATACTTGTTTTTCCTGTCTTTGTCGGTCTGCGTTTGTTTGTCCGTAATTCTTGCACCCGTTCCCACTGTCCGCGCTCAATGATTGCCGGCTGTGTGTCCTCAAATACTCGTTGGTTTTCTTTCGGATTCATCATACGCTTTTTGAATTTCAGGGATTTGGTATATGTCTTGAAGTTGACGGTACAGCCGGTATATTCCGGTCTCTCCAATATTCCGGCGACAGATTTGGAACACCACTGGTACATGTTATCTGGCATTGTCCATCCCTTTTGCTTCGCATGATACGCAGTAACGGTCAATACTCTGTCAGCGGTCAGGATTTTTGCAATCTGCATGGGACCTTTCCCTGCAATGCACAGGCCAAAGATACGCCGTACCACCTTTGCCGCTTCTTCGTCCACAACCCATTTCTTTTTATTCTGTGGGTCTTTCACATATCCATAGGGCGGGTTGCTGGCAATGTGTTCCCCAGCCTCCCCGCGCATTTTCACAACGGCACGGATTTTCTTGCTGGTGTCTTTTGCGTAATAATCGTTAAAAACATTCTTGAATACAGCAAAATCATTCTCGCCTTTGGCGCTGTCCACATCGTCATTGATAGCGATAAAGCGAACGTCATAGGCGGGGAAAATAAAATCCTGCAAACGTCCCATGTAAGAATACTCCCTGCCCAGACGAGACAGGTCTTTAACGATCAGGGTGGAGACCGAATAGTCCTCCACATATTTCATCATTTCCAAAAATCCGGGCCTTTGAAAAGACGGTGTTAGATAACGATACTTCCAAAAACACAAGAAAATCAATGGGTATGGGCGACGGGCAAGCATGGTATGTACGAAACATAAAAGCGGCGTTCTCTGCTCTAATCTGGCCGGGAACGCCGCTTTATGCGCTGAAAGGAGCGAAAATGGCAGTATTTCATGTCAAGAAAAATACAGATTACACAATTATGGCAAATCACCATCTGCGGGACAAATCCCTGTCCCTGAAAGCCAAGGGCCTCCTATCGCAAATGTTGTCACTCCCGGAAGAATGGGACTACACCCTGCAAGGGCTGGCCTACATCAACCGGGAGCAGATTGACGCCATCCGTCAGGCCGTCCACGAGCTGGAGCGGGCCGGATATATTGTGCGGGTGAGGGAACGGGACAGCCGGGGACGGCTACGGGGAGCGGAGTACACCATCTACGAACAGCCGCAATCGGTGTCTGCTTTACCGGCGTTGGATTAACCTGCGTCGGGAAATCTAAAGTGTACCCAAAGTCAAGGACAAATTGAAATACAGATAAAAAGATAAG
>CAJUTL010000043.1:19764-21147 GCA_910589395.1 uncultured Oscillospiraceae bacterium | reverse complement strand
GGTCTCCACCGGAGACCAGCACCCCTTTCAGGGGAGCCAAGGGTAAGTGCTAAACCTATAGTTTAGCGAACTGCATTTGCCTGTTATTGCTCCGTTTCCTTGAAAAATTTCGTCCTTCGCCCTTTTATTTAGGGAAGAAAGAGCAAAATCCTTCGGGAAGGAGCAACGCGCCTTTCCCTCAAGATACCGATAGGAGCCTGCTCTTTCCTTAACAGCCGCTCTGTCTCTTTATTGATTATCCAGATAGCTGATATATTCCTCCAGGCAGAGAGACCTTTGCTGCATGGCGGCGGCGCTGGCGCTGCCTACATAACGGATCACGGTGGGGTCGGCCTCCAGCCCGGTGGCATCCTCCTTGTATTGGGGGTAACGGAAAATAAAGCCGTATTTTCCCATATTTGCTTTTAACCAGGAATAGGTGCGGGAATCCTCGAAGGTTTTGGGGTCTCCCTCCAGGCGGATGCACATACCGCTTTGAAAATCGCTTTCGCCTGGCTGAGGCTCTATCGCCTCCGCTTCCGATTTTGCCATAACGGTGGTAAGCCCCTCCTCCTTCATCAGCTTGTCCGCTACAGCCCGGAAGCGCTTTTTCTGCTCTTCATAGGAAATGTAGCCCTTGGTAAAGCTCAGCGCCAGACCATCCTCCTTGGCGGCGGTGGAAAGCAGCCGCAGGGCCGCGGCGATTCTGGAATCTACCTGAATTCCGCTTACTTCTGTAAGCTCCGGCGCAAAGTCCTTTTTGGCAGGATTGCTCTTGTTGACAAGGAACAGGCAGACCTCTTCGCTGTAAACGGGAAGCCCAACGCTGTCATACTCCGGAACAGGACTGGGCAGCGCGGAGGGCAGGGAAGAGGCGGACACGGAGCTGCTGGCTTCCACGGACATTTCAGATCGAAGCCATGGCCCCAGATAAGAAACAGCGAATAAGATCGCGGCCATGGAGCCAAACAGGATCACCAGAGTCAGTACTACCCGCATCCACACCTTAATACGCCGGGCGGAACGGCTTTGCGCCTGCTTGTCTCTGGAAATAAAGATATTCCTTCCGGCCACGCTCAGATCCAGCCGGTGATCCGTGCGTTCCAGGATCTCCCGCTTTACTCGTCTTTTCGGCAAAACATTCACCCCGTTTTAGATGCTGGATGCTAGATAGTAGATAGTAGAAAAGGACATATATGAATCAGAATAGCGCCCTTCTCTGCTATCCAGCATTTATTATACCGCAAATTCCGTGCATACCGAAGAAGCCCGGTGCTTTTCCGTAAGGAAAAGAGAAACGCTTCGCGTTCCAGGGGGTCTTCAAGATAACGACGGCTTCTTGCCGTCCTTATTATATCATAAGCGCCGTAGGCGCGTTGATATAATATGCCGATTGCCCGTTGC
>CAJUTL010000043.1:17415-19664 GCA_910589395.1 uncultured Oscillospiraceae bacterium | reverse complement strand
CAAGGCATTTTAAATTTTATAATATCCGCGCCCTTTGCGGATATTATATCATAAGCGCCGTAGGCGCGTTGATATAATATGCCGATTGCCCGTTGCGCGAAGCACAAACTGGGCAAGGCATTTTAAATTTTATAATATCCGCGCCCTTTGCGGATATTATATCATAAGTTTCGGCGGGGAGAAAGAGAAGATTTGTAAATAAAAAGGAAGCGGTTTTTTGATCCGCTTCCTTGAACATCTGAAACATAGTAAGCTTGCCGTCAAGAGGCGTTGCGGCCCCGGCGCTGTCCTTTTCCATGACCTTGGCCGTGTCCTGTGCCATTTCCCTGGCCGTGGCCCATGCCGCCTTGGCCTTGTCCCATACCGTTTCCTTGGCCCTGGCTGTGAGAAGCCTCCTGTTCACAAGAACTGCTGACCGAAGCTGTGCTGGATTCGTTGTCTGTTGCTTGCGGGCTGGAGGTCTCCGCCGGGCTGCTGCTGACCGGCTCCTGTTTTTCGGAAAAAGCCGCGATCCTGTCCCGGATCTCCCGCATGGTCAGGCCCTGTATTTCCTCCGGCGTAACAGAGGGATCCAGCGCCTGCAATTCCAAAAAGGCCCGGTACTTTCCGGTTGACAGCCCGACCGCCTGCGCCGCCGCGGCTTCCTCGCTGTTTCCCGCATGACAGTGCACGTTGTGATGGCCCTGGGCGCAGTGCTTTACGGTATCCAGCATTTTATCGCTTTGCTGCTGATCCGGAGAGACCACCACGATAGACATGGGCTCGTCACGGCGCAGATGCTCCTGAATATCCGCGCTGTCTAAGATCTGCCGAAGCGCTTCTTCATAGCTTAAAAAGGTCACATTCACAGCGCTGGCCAGCGCGCGTCCGTCCTCGTTGTAGCCCTTTACAGAAAGCACCCTGTCAAAGCGATTGATGCTGAGCTCCAGAGAGGGATTGATATCGATGGTGATTGCCGAGACCGGAGTGAAATAGGCCCACCCGGCCCCAAGAGAGAGAACCAGAACCAGAAGGCAGCAGGCTATTATGGGAACCAGCCGCCGGAAAGGACGGCGCTTTGCTCCATAGCCCCGTGTTTTACGAAGCAGAAATTCGCTGGTTTTTTCCTTTAACGCCTCTTCGGCGCGAACAGCTTCAAACGCGTTTTTCAGCCTGTCATTCATCTCCGTCACCTCCCAGGCTTTCCTTCAGCAGATCTTTAGAGCGGGTTAAAAGAGTATAGATCGTATTTACATTCTTGCCGAGGATCTGGCTGATCTGAGGGGCGGTATAGCCTTCATGATAATGGAGAAAAACAACGTCCCGGTATTTCAGCGGCAAAGCCAGCACCGCCTGCCACACCTCTCTGCTTTCCTCAGAAAAAGCAGCGGCTTCCTCCGAGAGCTCCTCAAGAGGTACGGTTCGACTGCGAAAAAAGCTTTTCAAAAGATCCTTACAGGCGTTTATGGTAACACGGATAAACCAGGCTTTTTCGTGTTCTTCATTTTCAAACGCAGCAGTGCTCAGGACATATTTCAAAAAGACTGTCTGAAAAATATCCTCGCTGTCGGTCTGATTCTTCAAATGTACCATGCAGAGCCGCCGCACTGTATCGGAATACAGCTCAATGGCTCTTTCCGCCTCCTGTTCGCTTCGCATACCGAACCCCTGTCCTGATTTTTAAGGGAAGCCTCCCTGTCTCTGCGTTTTGAAGCGCTCAGCCCCAGTGGCAGCCTCTTCCGCCGCCATGGTGGCCGCCATGACCGCGGCCGCCGCCCTGGCCCATGCCGTTGCCTTGACCGTTGCCATAGCCCTGGCCATTGCCGCCGTTTCCGTAACCGTTTCCGGTACCCCAGTTATCGCAAACGCCGTCGCCGTCCGCGTCTACATATCCAGCGCCGTTTCCACAGCCGTTTCCGGTACCCCAGTTATCGCAAACGCCATCGCCGTCCGCGTCTATATATCCACCGCCGTACCCGTTTCCGTTGCCGTGAATACAGTTTCCGCTGCCCCAATTATCACAAACGCCATCGCCATCAGAATCTACAAAGCTGCCGCAATTTTCATGAAAACAGTTTGCGGCTCCATGATTATCACAAATACCATCGCTATCTGCGTCTACAAAACCATCACAGCTGGCATGGGCGCAGTGAGCGGAGCCGAAGTTGTCGCAAATGCCGTCGCCGTTGGTATCCACAAAAGCATCGCAGTCGGCGTGAGTGCAGTGAGCGGAGCCGAAGTTGTCGCAAACGCCATCGCCGTTGGCGTCC
>CAJUTL010000043.1:0-17315 GCA_910589395.1 uncultured Oscillospiraceae bacterium | reverse complement strand
ACAAAAGTATCGCAGTCGGCATGAGTGCAGTGAGCGGAACCGAAGTTGTCGCAAACGCCATCGCCGTTGGCGTCCACAAAAGTATCGCAGTCGGCATGAGTGCAGTGAGCGGAACCGAAGTTGTCGCAAATACCATCGCCATTTGTATCTGCGTACTGTGTGCATACACGGCGTTCCTCTCTGTGAGGAGCTGTCTCATTGTGATCCTGACGCTGTGCAAAAACGCTTGCCGCGCCTGCGGGCAAAAGAAATACTGCTGTCAAAATTGCTGCCAATAATTTTTTCATGTTGATTCCTCCAAATTGTTTTCCGGGTTTTTGTACCTTTCTGTAGTCAATACGATTGAGGAACGGAAAACCATTCAACCGTTGAAAAAATTTTTTGAAAGTCTCGGCTGCCGTTGCTTTTAAGAAAGCTTCTAAATCATATTTACGTTAGTATACTACAAAAACGGAAACGGAGCAACAGACCAGGATTTTTCCCGAAAAAACCTTTTCCGAACGGATTGCATTTTCGGTTGTGATATGGCATACTAGATTCTAAGTACTGGATACTAGACATTGGAAAGGGTGGCGGAGATGAAGGTTTTATTGGTGAACGGCAGTCCGAACGCAAAAGGGAATACATACACGGCGCTTCATGAAATGGAGCAGGTGTTCCAGCGGGAAGGGATAGAAACCGAGCTGCTCCATGTGGGAAACAAGGCGATCCGGGGCTGTATTGGCTGCCGGAAATGCGCAGAAACAGGGAAATGCGTATTTGATGATCCTGTCAATGAAGCGGCGGCAAAGTTTGAGGCTTGTGACGGCCTGGTTGTAGGCAGCCCGGTTTATTACGCTTCCGCCAACGCCACCCTGGTAGCGTTTTTAACCAGGCTGTTTTACAGCACCCACTTTGATAAAGCCATGAAGGTGGGGGCCAGTGTGGTGGCCGCCCGCCGGGGCGGGCTTTCCGCCACCTTTGACGAGCTGAATAAGTTCTTTACGATCTCGGGTATGCCGGTGGCTTCCGGCCAGTATTGGAACAGCATTCACGGCGCGGCGCCCGGCGAGGCGGTCCAGGACGCGGAGGGTCTGCAAAGCATGCGCACCTTGGCCCGCAACATGACCTTTCTCATGAGGGGGATCGCTCTGGCCAAAGAGAAATACGGCCTGCCGGAAAAGGAAGCGCCCCAGCGCACCAATTTTATCCGCTGAAAAAACGGATTTCCTGGAAAAGAAATTGATCATCACGGCTTGACAAATAAATAACAAACCGCTATACTAAAATTAACAAATCAGCCGGAAACAGGAAAATGTACCGGCTTCGGAAGAACTTCTGTTATTAGAATGTGTTCGCAAAAATAGAAAATGTGGGTTTTACCAAAAGCCGCGTGTCCGTTCTTGCAGGAGTACGTCCCGAAGGCTTTTTCAGAAAAAACAAAGGAGAGAGTAACATGGGCTTTTTGACAGGAAAAACCGCTATCATTACAGGCGCGGGCCGCGCTGTTCTCAGCGACGGCAGGTGCGGCTCTATCGGCTACGGTATTGCCACCGCCTACGCAAAGGAAGGCGCGAATCTGGTGATCACCGGGCGCAATGTGAAAAAGCTGGAGGACGCCAAAGAAGAGCTGGAACGGCTTTACGGCATCAAGGTGCTGACCGTTCAGGCCGATGTGAACGCCGGGGCCGATAACGAGGCCGTGGTAAACGAGGTCGTGAAGCAGGCGGTGGATACCTTCGGCGGTATTGATGTGCTCATTAACAACGCTCAGGCCTCCGCCTCCGGCGTGACTTTGGCGGATCACACCGTGGAGCAGTTTGATCTGGCGGTGTATTCCGGTCTATATGCCACCTTCCATTACATGAAGGCCTGCTATCCCTATCTGGCAAAATCTCAGGGCTCTGTGATAAACTTCGCCTCCGGCGCGGGTCTGTTCGGAAATTTCGGGCAGTGCGCCTATGCCGCCGCTAAGGAAGGCATTCGCGGTCTGACCCGCGTGGCCGCCACAGAATGGGGCAAGGATAACATCAATGTCAATATCGTATGCCCCCTGGCCTGGACCGCACAGCTGGAGCAATTCCAGAACGCATACCCCGAGGCCTTCAAGGCAAATGTGAAAATGCCTCCCGTAGGCCATTACGGCGATTCCGAGCTGGAGATCGGCCGTGTCTGCGTGCAGCTGGCTTCGCCTGATTTCAAGTATATGACCGGCGAGACCATCACCCTGGAGGGCGGTATGGGCCAGCGCCCGTAATTTTTCAAAGGCGGACAAAGCGCCAAAAGCTCCCCGCCGCATATCTTAGCTTCTAAAAAGCTCTTCTTCTGTGAAAGCTCACAGCGGAAGAGCTTTTTTAGCTTGCTTTTCGTAAAAGCCTTTCTTATAATGAGCTTATCCGCAGAAAAATAGAGGTATTTGATAGAAAACCTTGCAGCATTTTGAGGTGATACCATGGAATTGCAGATAAACGAGCAGCGGCAGGAAACGAAGCTACATGGAACATACGGCTTTCCGGTAAGTTTGGGGCGCAAAAAGATATCCTCTTACGAAACCGGCTCGTTTCCATGGCACTGGCATAATGAAATTGAACTGACGCTGGTGCTGGAGGGGGAGATGGAGTACCGTGTCAACGACAGCAGCTACCTGCTGAAGCGGGGAGAGGGGCTTTTTTGCAACGCCAATGCCCTGCATACCGGCTCCATGCACGGGGAGGAGGACTGCGACTATCTTTCTCTTACCGTTCACCCCCGGTTCCTGTACGGCTATGAGGGCAGCGTGATTCGTACCAAATACGTGGAAAGCGTGATTGAAAGCTCCGCCCTTTCTTCCCTGCCGCTTACCGGGGAGATTCCATGGCAACGGGAGGTGCTGGAAAGCCTGCGGCGCATATACGGGCTGCTTCGGGAAAAGCAGGAGCCGTATGAGCTAGAGGTGCAGAGGCTGCTGCTGGGCATTTGGGCAGAGCTGTACCGGAATTACGGCGACGAGGCAAGGCGCGCCCCGGCAGAGGATACGGAAAAGATAGAGCGGCTGCGCACGCTGCTTGCCTTCCTCCACGGGCACTATGCGGAGAAAATCACGCTGGAGGATGCATCAAGGCAAGTCAATTTATGCAAAAGTGAATGCTGCCGGTTTTTTAAGAAGCAAATGGGAATTTCCCTGTTTGAATATTTATTGGAATACCGGGTGGCGCAAAGCATGGATTTGCTGAAAAAGGGGCATACTGTAGCAGAGGCGGCGGCGCGGTGCGGATTTGCTTCACCTGCTTATTTTACCAAGGTTTTTCATGCCCGGACGGGGCGCTCCCCCAGCGTATACCGGAAGGAGAGCCGAGAATCCTGACGGAACTGAAGTCAGAGCTTCAGCTTATATACAGAATGATTTAGACGAAATTTGCCGAACGGTTACAATAGTTTATGCAATTAGCCGAAATGGAAAATTCAACCAAAAAAATCTTGAAAAATTCGGCAAAGTGTACTATAATGTGTTCAGAAAGGGAAAATGCCTACGTTCGGTGCGAGTGAGCAGCGGCTTCGGCGGAAAACCGGGCCCGGCTTTCTTTCCATGAAGCTTCTCCTGCGGAGAAGCTTCATGGATTGCTGGTTCGGGCACCGTGGGCCGGTTCCCGCAGAACTGGGCGTGACACTGTCCCTGCTATAAAAGCCGCCTTTGTGGCAAATCTCAATATGGAGGTACGAAAACATGAAAAGAATCATCGCAATTCTGTTGGCCTGCCTGATGGCAGTCGGCGTGTTTGCGGGCTGTGGTAACGGTTCTAACAGCTCCAGTACACCGAATTCCACCGCGAGCACTGACGGGAACAACAGCACCCCTAACACCGGCGCTACCGGCAAGGTGTACTATCTGAACGCCAAGCCTGAAGCTGACGAGGCATGGCAGACGCTGGCAAAGCAGTATACTGACGAGACCGGCGTGGAAGTCAAGGTCGTTACCGCCGCTTCCGGCACCTATGGCGACACCCTGACCGCCGAAATGGCAAAGTCCGCTCCGCCCACCATGTTCCACTGCGGCAATGAGCAGGACCTGATCAACTGGGGCGACTACTGCCTGGACCTCACCGGCACCGATATCCTGAACGAGATGAGCACCGAGGAATTTAATCTGGTTGCCGACGGTGCTGTGAAGTCCATCGGCTTCTGCTACGAGGCCTTCGGCATCATCGTCAACAAGGCTCTGCTGGAGCAGGCCGGCCATTCCATTGACGAAATCAAGGATTTTGCTTCCCTGAAGGCTGTTGCTGAGGATATCCACGGCAGGGCTGCCGACCTGGGCTTTGACGCTTTCGCTTCCGCAGGTCTGGATTCCTCCTCTTCCTGGAGATTCTCTGGCCATCTGGCTAATATGCCCCTGTTCTATGAATTCCGCGATGATAACGTGACTTCCCAGCCCGCTACCATTACCGGCGCTTATCTGGACAACTACAGGAACATTTGGGATCTGTATATCAACAATTCCTCTGCTGAGCCTACCTCCCTGACTTCCGCCACTGGCGATATGAGCCAGGCTGAGTTCGGCACCGGCAAGGCTGTGTTCTGGCAGCAGGGCACATGGGAGTACGCCAATATTACCGGCGAACAGTACGGCATGGACCCTGCCAATCTGGAAATGATCCCGATCTACTGCGGCGTTGACGGCGAGGAAAAGGCAGGCCTGTGCTGCGGCACCGAGCAGCGCTGGGCTGTGAACTCCAAGGCTTCTGAAGAGGATCAGAAGGCTACCATGGACTTTATGAAGTGGGTTGTCACCTCCGAAGCCGGCACCACGATGATGGCAGAGCAGTTTGGTCCCTGCCCTTTCAAGAGCGCCAAGCAGCCTGAGAATGTGTTCTTTAAGAATGCTGACGACCATATTGCCAACGGCGACTATGTTGTGACCTGGGATTTTAACTACACCCCCAATGTGGACAGCTGGAGAGCTTCCGTTGTTTCCGCACTGGCTGCATACTCCGCCGATCAGACCGACGCCAACTGGGACGCAGTGAAGACTGCTTTCGTTGACGGCTGGGCAAACGAGTATAAGATCCAGAACGGCGGCTGATTTTAGCTACTGTGCTCTGAAAACAGCACGATTTGACAGTTTCGGAAAGGGGCTGGGCGATGCCCAACCCCTTTCCTCTATAAAAAGTTTCTTCTTTGCTTTACCTGCGAAACTTTTAAGAGGAGGGACTTCTTTTGAGTAAAAAAGTGAAGTCAAAAGCACCGTGCAATTCCGCTGTGACCAGCCAGCTGATCCGCCGCCCGATCCAGCGTTGGTGCTGGTTATTCATTTTGCCCACCTTTGTGGCGTTCTGTATCGGCTTTGTATGGCCCTTTATTCAGGGCATTTATCTGTCCTTCTGCAAGTTCAACACCCCGAGGGACGCCACATGGCAGGGCATCAGCAATTATACCAAAGCGCTGAGCGATGCCAGCTTTATCCATGCGTTCTGGAATACCGCTGCCTTTGCGGTGGTATCCATCATTCTGACAAATTTGATTGCTTTCTTCATCGCCTTTGCACTGACCCAGAAAATGCGGGGCGCGAACCTGTACCGCACCGTGTTTTTTATGCCCAACCTGATCGGCGGCGTGGTGCTGGGCTATATTTGGAGCATGATCTTCGACGGCATCCTGAAGCAGTACAATACCTATCTCACTGCAAATTCTACCTATGGCTTCTGGGGCTTGATCATTCTGGTTGCCTGGCAGCAGATCGGATACCTGATGATCATCTATATCGCGGGGTTCCAGGCTGTGCCGGAGGATATGATGGAAGCGGCGAAGATAGACGGCGCTAACGGGCTCCAGACCCTGTTCCGGGTCACCATTCCCAACATGATGCCCTCTATCACCATCTGCACTTTCCTGACGCTGACCAACGGCTTTAAGCTGTTCGACCAGAACCTTGCCCTGACTGCCGGAGACCCCACCATCATGGTGGAGGGCGGCAAGATCAAGGCGACGGAAATGCTGGCGCTGAACATTTACAACACTTATAACATTAATGTGAACTGGCACGGCGTTGCACAAGCGAAAGCTGTCATTTTCTTCCTGCTTGTGGCAGTGCTGGCCATTGCACAGCTTACCGCGACCCGCAGCAAGGAGGTGCAGCAGTGATGAAAGAGAAAAGCTTTTCCAAGGCAAGCTGGATCTTGACTGTTGTTTTTGGGCTGCTTAGCATTGTGTGGATACTGCCCATCGTTGAGGTGGTCATAAACTCCTTCAAGTCCAACGCTTTTGTAAATCTGGAGCCTTTTGCGCTGCCCAACAGCGAAAGCTTCGTGGGGTTTGACAACTATGCCAAGGGTGTGACCTTTGGCAACTACCCCTTCTTCAATTCTCTGGGGTACAGCTTTATCATCACCGTGCTTTCCGTAGGGCTTATCCTGCTTTGCACGTCCATGACGGCATGGTATATTTCCCGTGTGAACAGTCTGTTCTGTAAGATTTTTTACTATCTGTGCCTGTTTTCCATGATCGTGCCGTTCCAGATGGTCATGTTTACCCTGACTTTCACGGCCGACCAGCTCAAGCTGAACACCCCGTACACCATTCCCATCGTGTATCTGGGCTTTGGGGCCGGACTTGCCATCTTCATGTTTACCGGGTTTGTCAAGGGCCTGCCGCTGGAGATCGAGGAAGCGGCGGCCATTGACGGCTGCGGCCCGTTGCGCACGTATTTCGGCGTGGTGCTGCCCATGCTGAAGCCCACCTTGATCTCCGTGGGTATTTTGCAGACCATGTGGGTGTGGAACGATTACCTGCTTCCCTACCTGGTTTTGGACCGCACCAAATATATGACCATTCCCATTCACGTGCAGTACCTGAAGGGCAGCTATGGCACGGTGGATCTGGGCGCCACCATGGCGGTGATCATGTTCAGCATCGTGCCGATTATCGTTGTTTACATTTTCTGCCAGAAGCACATCATAAAAGGAGTGGCTTCCGGGGCTGTAAAGGGATAGAGCTTTAGTATAAAAACCAGAAAACATCTGCCTTTCTTGGATCCCGATAGCGGGGCTTCTTCCAAAAAGGCAGATGCTTTTTGTTTGTGCAAAATTTTTTTCAGATTCCCCTTGACTCTGACGCTGCGTTATAGCGTATACTGTGCTTACACCACGGGCGGAGAAAAGCTTCCGCAAAGGAGAGAACTGTGCATGAAAACAGTAAAGGAAGTAAGCCTGCTTACCGGCGTCAGTGTACGCGCGCTGCACCATTACGACGCCATTGGGCTTTTGAAGCCCGCAAAGGTCACAGAGGCGGGCTATCGCCTGTACGATACTGCTTCCCTGGAGCGGCTGCAGCAGATCTTATTGTTTCGTGAGCTGGAATTTCCCTTAAAGGAGATCAAGGCCATTCTGGAAAGCCCGGATTTCGACCGAAACAAGGCGCTGGAGCAGCAGATCTCCCTGTTAGAGCTGAAGAAAGAGCATTTGGAAAACCTGCTTGCCTTTGCCCGTGGAATCAAATTAGTAGGAGTGAATTACATGGATTTTACCGCCTTTGATACAGGAAAGTTAGATGAGTACGCCGCTCAGGCAAAAGCTGCCTGGGGAAAAACCGCCCAGTATCGGGAGTTTGAAGAAAAAGAGAAGGGGCGCACTGAGGAAGAAAGCCGGAAGCTCGGCGAAGAACTGATGGAGCTGTTTGTGAAATTTGGAGAGCTTCGAAAGCTTCCCGCCGATTCAGCCGAAGCGCAGGCCCAGGTAAAGCAGCTGCAAGGATTTATCACGGAGCACTTTTATACCTGCTCAAATGATATGTTATGTAAACTTGGAGAGCTGTACGCCGCTGGCGGTGAGTTTACAGAAAATATCGACCGGGCAGGAGGAAAAGGAACAGCCCGGTTTGTCCGGGAAGCGATTCAAGCTCACTGCGGGTAGAAGCGTAAGCCTACCTTTTTATCATCTCTAAGGAAAAGGAATTTCGACCTTTCGCAGAAAGTAAAGCAAAGAATCTCGCCCTTCCCCCTTTTACTCAGGGAGCAAGGACGAGATTCTTCGCCTGCGGCTCAGAATGACAAAGCAGGGGCCTTGTTCTTCTCTAACATCTTACAACTAACGACTAATATGTTAAATTATAGTTTAGCGCACAGTTCCCTCTGTCATTCTGAGGAACGAAGTGACGAAGAATCTTGTCTTTCATTTCCTGAATAGAAGGGAAAAGGGCGAGATTCTTCACTTCGTTCAGAATGACAGGAGAGAGGTGAATGGATAACCGGTAAATTCCAATTTATCGAATTAAGCCCTTAAAATTTCTAATTTCTAATTGCTCATTTCTCATTCTTCACAGCCTTTTCACTACTTCCGCCAATTCTTGCTGAAGCCGTTCCCCTCCATTTCCACATGGCCCCGGTGGCCGTACACCTGGCAGGCGGAAAGGGCGGTTTCCAAGGCGCTGAATTCCTCCTCCGTCAGTTCCACATTCCAGCCGCCCAGGTTTTCCAAAATGCGTTCCTGGTTTTTAGAGCCGGGGATCGGCACGCAGTTGGGGTATTTATGCAGCATCCAGGCCAGGGAAATTTGAGCGTTGGTGGCGCTTTTCTCAGCAGAGTACCGCTCGAGAATACCAAGGATCGGCTGGTTGGCGGTGATGTTTTCTTTTTGCAGCTGGGGAACCCATTTGCGCACATCGTCTTTTTCTTCAAATTTCGTGTCTATAGTGATCTTGCCGGAAAGAAACCCGCTGGCAATGGGGGAGAAGGGGATCCCGCCGATGTTGTTTTTCAGGCAGTAGGGGAAAATGTCCTCCTCACAGTCCCGCTCCAGCATGTTATAGAGGTTCTGTACGGCAGTTACCGGCGTAACGCTGTGGGCCTTATCCAAGGTCAGCACAGAAACCTGCGAAAGCCCCCAGCCCCGGATCAGCCCCTCCTGGATCAGCCTTCCCATGGCTTCTGCCACGTCCTCTACCGGAATGTTTTCGTTGACCCGGTGCAGATAGCAGAGATCCATGTAATCCGTGCGCAGATTTTTCATGGAAGCCTCCAAATGATGCCGAACCGCGTCGTAAACAGAGGCTCCCTCCACCTCCTCCGGGTGGAGATGCAGCTTTGTGGCCAGCATTACCCTGCTGCGGAAGGGCTCCAGCGCCTTTCCCACCAGCTGCTCGTTGTGGCCGGGCCAGAACTGCTCTCTGCCATAGGCTTCAGCGGTGTCGAAGAAGGTGCAGCCAAAGTCATGAGCCCTGCGAATGGCCT
Organism: uncultured Oscillospiraceae bacterium; assembly: GCA_910589395.1. Taxonomy (GTDB): domain Bacteria; phylum Bacillota; class Clostridia; order Oscillospirales; family Acutalibacteraceae; genus Acutalibacter; species Acutalibacter caecimuris_A. Next base: position 8,137 of record CAJUTL010000043.1, on the reverse strand, counting down.
CAATGGAACAGCTTTCCTCAGGCACAGCTCCATAGCCGTGGGAAAAGCCCATGCAGCCCATGCCAATAGGGCTTACCTCCAGGTCTTGAATCAGCCGTGTTTCCATAGAATTGACCTCCTGTAAAAAATTTTATGATTTGTCTCATATAACCTTCATACTTTCCCATTTGCCGCTTTTCCAGCGCAGGGCATAGACAACGGCCCGGAATCCCCAATCCAGCATGGCCATAGAGATCCATATGCCCACGGCGCCCAGGTTCAGGCCGTAGCACAGCAGGTAGGCTCCGACGAATCGGAACACCCACATGGAAACGATGGACATCAGCATGGGGTATTTCACGTCCCCGGCAGCCCGGAGAGCGGCTGTCTGGACAAAAGCCATGGGCCAAAGGGAGACCGCGCCGATGGTGTGCCACAAAAACATGGAGCCGATGAGGGCCGCAGTCTCCGCGCTGAGGGTATAAAGCCCCAGGATCAGCGGCAGGCCCAGGTACATGAGGGTACCCAGCCCCAGATTAGCCAGCGCGGTAAACAGAATCAGCCTGCGGTTGTAGTATTTGGCCTGTTCTATTTCGCCCGCTCCCACGCACCGGGAAATCACCGTGGCAATGGCCAGCTGCACCGCGCCTCCGGGGATCACCTCAATGGAAGCCAGGGTTTGGGTAACGGCGTTGGCGGTGATGGCTGTGGTGCCAAAGGTGGCGGCCAGGCCTACCAGAGCAATTTTTCCCACCTGAAAAATCCCGTTTTCAATACCGCCGGGAATCCCTACCCGGGCAATTTGGCGGAACAAGCTCCAGTTGAAGTGGTGGCGGAAGGAGCGCTCAATGGACAATTCACGTTTTTGGTTCAGCAGCAGCGCTATGAGGAGAACGGCGGCCGCCCACCGGGCTATCAGTGTGGAAATTGCCGCGCCGGCCACCCCTATGGAACAGCCGTAAATGAGAAGGGCATTGCCCGCGCAGTTGAGAAGGTTCATCAGCAGGGAGACCTTCATAGTGGTTTTGGTATCGCCCATTGTGCGGAAAATAGAGGTCCCGGCGTTGAACAGGGCGATGGCCGGAATGGAAAAGGCCGTATAGAATAAGTAATCCCCCGCGGACGCCGCCACATCTTCCGCAATGTCTCCGAAGAGATTGCCCACGATCCAGCCGGACAAAATAAACACCAGAACAGTTACGGCTATGGAGATGAGCCCGTTGATCCAAACCAGCTCCCCGGCGGCCTTTTTCGCGTTGGTTTTGTCGCCGCCGCCCAGGTACTGACCTGCCACTACCGCGCCGCCCGCCGCCATAGCGGAAAACAGATAGATGATCAGCACCATCACGGTATCGATCAGGGAAACGCCGGATACCGCCGCCTCTCCCGCGCTGGATACCATGATCGAATCGATCATACCCACGACCAAAGAGAGGGCGTTCTCAATGATCAGGGGAATGATCAGGGCCAGCAGCGCCTTGTTTGTAAACAACCCTTTGTCTTTTTTCATTTCAAACCGCCTCCCGCGGCTTCACCTGTCAAGTGAAGTTTCTATGTGCTTAGGGGTTGTTTGAAAAATCGAAAACGCCGTCTTTTTGCCCAATGCGGCCGGTTTTCTGCGTTGGAAATCCTCGACAGGCGTCAGCCTGTCTTGCGGGTTCCGCCTTGAAACCGTCTCGCCTGGTACAAAAATCCGGCATTTCCTCTATTTTCAAACAACCCCTAGTCTACTCTGCCTTTTCTTGACAGGGAAGTTCCGATTTGCTACAATGGCGGAAACAAAAAGTTTCAGCGAAAGGCGGCGGGTGGCATGTACGACCGAACCCTGGAGGTTTTCAGAGAAGTGGCGGACCGTGGCAGCTTCTCCAAAGCGGCGGAGGGCTTGTTTCTCACGCATACCGCTGTGATCAAGCAGCTGAATCACCTGGAAAACCGCATGGGAGTCCAGCTTTTGGAGCGTTCTAATCAGGGCGTGAGGCTGACCCCTGCCGGGGAGGTTCTCTACCGGGAGGCGGGAGAGCTGATCCGGCATTCCAGAGAAGCGGTAAAGCGCGTTCAGGCGGCGGGCAGGCCCGTGCGGAAAACCCTGCGGGTGGGCAGCTCGGCCCTGTCTCCCTGTCAGGTCTTTCTGGAGCTCTGGCAGCAAAAAGGACTGGGCTCTCGGTTTCAGTTTCAGATCATTCCTTTTTCCGACGACCGCCGGCGGTATGAGCATTTGGGGAAAAACTTCGACTTTTTGATCGGGCCCTATAACAACCCCTCGGCAGAGGAAAAGTGCCGTTTTATTCCCATTGGAAGGTACCGCTTTGTTTTGCTGATGAACCGGGAGCACAGGCTGGCGGGGAAAAGCTCCCTGAAATTCAAGGAGCTGAGGGGAGAGACGATTCTGCACATGAAGCCCGGTACCAGCCCGGTCAACGACAACATGCGGGCCCTGCTGCTTTCAGAGGCTTCCAACATTGTCATCGAAGACATTCTGCCCATTTATAACATGGAAACCTTCAACCGCTGCGTGGAAAGCGGCGGGCTGCTGCTGTCCCCGGAATGCTGGAGCCATGTGCACCCCGCCCTTACGGCGGTGCCACTGGACGAGAACTTTTCCATTGCCTACGGGGTGATCGCGGCCAGAACTCTCGGCGAGGATATGGAGATGTTTTTACGGGTGGTAAAGGAGGAGCTTTCGCCGAAAAATACATAAAATGAAAATAAAAGGCTTGGCGGCAGAATTCCGGCGTTTTCCCTAAAAACAGGAAGCGATTTTTGGGGGAACCTTCCGTTGCGTGGAAAAGGGTTTCATACTATAGTAGAAGGGCCAGGAGCGGAGAGGCTTTCGCTGCCGGGCTATCGCCCTGAAAAATACTGGATTTATCTACCAAGCTAAACGGCTTTATACAACAGGAGGAGAAAAAATGGATCCCAAGCTGACTCGTGAAATACAGGAAAGTCTTTTTGTGCATCGTCCTTTGCCCCTGCACCCGGAAAACAGCTTGGAAGCAGGCTTTGCGAAAAAGGCGGTGCTGAAAAGCAGGTGCTTGTATGGAGAGGGCGTCCGCGCCTCGAGACCGCGAGCAATGGGGCTGGCTGCCCTGGAGGAGCGTGAGGATACTTTGTGCATGACCGCCCCGCTGCGAACAGAGCGCTGGCCCGAGGGAGCCCCTGCCGATGGGGACTACTGCAATTTTGGCACAGCAAAGCTTGCTTTTTCCTTTGACCGGGAGGATTGGCGGGAGTATCACCGTCTGCGCTTTCAGGTGCGGCCCCGTATTTTGGGCGCCCGCATTTTGCATGTGCACGCTTCCATAGAAAACCGGGGGAGCGTTCCAATTCCGGATCCCTATTTCCGGGAGGGCTCCACAGTGTTTGACCTGAAAAACGGTGAGTGGAATGACTGCGTTTGGGAATTTGCCGCCATGCCCCGGGACGCCGTTTGCCAGCTTTTTTTCTATGTGCTTTGCAGCGGCCACGATATTTCCGCCGGGGAAGCGCTCGCCTATGAATTTCAGGAGATCAGGCTGGAACAGCTGGAATGCCCGGAGCATGAGCTGGGCTGGGAAAATCCCACCCCGGGGATCCGCCTGTCTACAGCGGGATATTGGCCGAGGGGAGAAAAGCGCGCCGTTGCCGCCGGAGAGGCAGAAAGCTTCAGTGTGGTCGAGGCGGAAACCGGAAAGACAGTTTTTACCGGCGCGGTAAGCCGGGAAGTAAACGAGCGCGGCGTTTTTGGGGTGATGGATTTTACGGAGGTGTCCGCTCCCGGCAGGTATTTTTTACGCTCCGGCAAGCTGGAAAGCCCAGTCTTTTCCATTTCGGAGGAGCTTTGCACCGAGGCCCTGTGGAAGGCCGTAAATTTCTTTTACTGCCAGCGCTGCGGCTTCCCGGTGGACGGCAGGCACGGAGCCTGCCACCAGGATATTCTGGCCCACCACAACGGAGCTGCCCTGAGCTTTTCCGGCGGCTGGCACGACGCGGGAGATCAGTCTCAGCAGGCGGCGCAGACGGGGGAGATCGTTCAGGCGTTGTTTGAGGCGGCGGATCGCTGTAAAGAGGATCGCCCGCTGTATCTCCGGCTGATGGAGGAAGCCGTTTGGGGACTGGATTTCATTCTTCGCACCCGGTTCGGAGACGGGTATCGGGCCACCAGCGCCGGGCTTACCCGGTACACCGACGGCCTCATGGGAAATTTCGACGATGTGGAGGCTCGGGTGCACGACCATTCCTATGAAAACTTTCTGTTTGCCGGGATCGAGGCCTTTGCGGCCCGGTGCCTGATGAACTATGACAAGGGCCTGGCGGAATGCGCCCTGAAAGCCGCCCGGGAGGATTTCGCCTTTGCGGAAAAGAAATTTGCCCAAACCGGCGTGGAACCGGCCCATATGTACGAGCATACCTACAACAGCGGCCTGTCTCAATATTACGCGGTGATCACCTGGGCGGCCAGCTGCCTGTATGAGGTCACAAAAGCGGAGGAATACGGCGCCGCTGCCCGGGAGTATGGGAAAAGTCTACTCTCCTGTCAGGAAACCGGAGAAGCGGGCCTTCCCTTCACAGGCTTCTTTTACCGGGACGAAAGCCACAAGACCATCGTGCATTTCAATCATCAGGCCAGAGAGCATCAGTTCGTTCAGGCGTTGGAGGCCCTGTGCCGCACGCAGCCGGAGGCCCCGGAGCGCGCCGCCTGGGAAGAGGGAATGTGGCGCTACGGAAGCTACCTGAAGGCCATCGCGGGCAATACCGCCCCTTACGGCATGCTTCCCGCCGGAGTGCACCATGTCAGCGAGGCGGAAAACGAAGAGCTGTTTCCCTTCCTGCACGTGACCTGCCAGTATCATCAGGAGCGGGAAAATTACCTGGAGCAGCTCGCCGCCGGAAAGCCTCTGGGCGGCGGCTATGTACTGCGGAATTTCCCGGTCTGGTTCTCTTTCCGGGGAAATGAGGCAGTGCTGCTTTCCATGGGGAAGGCGGCGGGAATTTTGGGCCGCTGCTTCGGAGAGGAAGCCCTGCTGCAGCTGGCCCGGGAGCAGCTTTACTGGACCTGGGGAAAGAACCCCTTCGGCCAGTCTCTGGTGTACGGCATGGGCAGTAATTACTGCCGCCAGTACGCGGTGCTCACCGGCGAAAGCGTAGGGGAGGTCCCCGTGGGCATAGAGACCCTGAATAACGGCGACGAGCCCTATTGGCCCCAGAACAACAACGCTACCTATCGGGAGGTGTGGGTCGGCTCTGTCTGCCGGTATGTGCAGGTCTGCACCGAACTGATAGAGGAAAGCGGTGCCAGATGAACCGGTTTTGCCCTAAAAACTCAAAAAACAGCAGCATTTGAAGAAAGCCTCAACTTCAATATTCTGTGGTTTTGACACAGGATATTTGGTTGTGGCTTTTCATTGTAGTGATTGCTTTGTGTGTTTGGGGAAAGAAAGTTTTTTACTCTTCCTTCCATTCATTGACCGGAGGCAGACAGCGGTGATCCCGGCAAACATAAAAAGTAGTTTTTCCGTTTTTCAGTGGATACTCCCGATCCGGCTCCCGCAGAATAACGATTGCGTCGGAGGGAAGAAGCAGCGGCAGCGGTTCCCGTTCCGATGGTTCCGCCAGGACCACTGTCACCTTTGGCGGCGGTTCGCTGTAGTCCAAAAGCGCCAGCAGAAGCATGGCGTGGCCGGGCGGGTATTGGCCGGCGTCCGCGGTCATAAAGTCTAATTGCCGTTTTGCCGCCGACTCAAGATCCTTTTCCGGAATAAGCTGGCTGAGCCGCACCAGGCTCCATGCCATCAGGGAATTCCCGCTGGGGATTGCCCCGTCATAGGTTTCCTTAGGCCGAAGGATCAGGGCTTCCTGCTCTTTTCCATAAAGGTAAAAGCCGCCGTTTTCGGCGTCTTGGAATTTGGAAATCGTATTTTGGCAAAGCTGCTCCGCCTCGTTCAGGTATTCCTTGTCATAGGTCACGTCATACAGCGCTAATTGGGCAAACAGGCAGGCGGCGTGATCGTCCAGAAAGCCTTTTGCTCCTAATTGTCCAACTCGAAAGCTGACATGGAGCGTACCGTTCCTCCACAGATGCTCCCGCAGAAACAGATCGGCCCGTTTTGCGGCATGCAGATATTTTTCATTTCCATCAATCTTATACAAACGGCAGAGCGCCGCAATCGTCAGAGCGTTCCAGGCGGTCAGGAGCTTATCGTCCAGAGGAAGCGAACAGCGGCTTTTGCGGTATTGGTAAACCCGCTCTAACAAGCAGTCAAAAGACCTCACTTCCGGGTCGCTGTGCAGCAGATTGGGAATGCTTTTTCCTTCAAAATTACCTGAGGCGGTAATATCAAAATGCGCGTTAAAAGCCCTGCCTTGTTCCGAGCCCAGAAGGGAGATCAGCTCTTCCGGCTGAAAAAGATAGTATTTTCCTTCCTCGCCGTCACTGTCGGCGTCTTGAGCGCTGTAGAATCCGCCCTCCGGCGCGGTCATTTCCCGCAGGATAAAATTTGCCGTTCGCTCTGCCACACGAAGATAGATCTCTTTTTTTGTAAGAGCATATGCTTCGCAATAAGCTAAAATCAACAGTGCGTTGTCATATAGCATCTTTTCAAAGTGCGGAGCCAGAAATCGCGCGTCGGTAGAATACCGGCAGAAGCCTCCGCCAATGTGATCGAAGAGACCTCCACGGTACATTTGCAGCAGCGTCTGTTCCGCCATCGCCAGACAATCCGGATCCTTTCGTCTTCGATAGTAAGCCAGGAGAAACAGAAGGTTGTGGGGAGAGGGAAATTTTGGCGCGCCGCCAAATCCGCCGTATTTTCGGTCAAAGCTTCGTTTGTAAAGCTGTACGGCTGTTTCCGGCAGCTGCGGTTCAGTTTCCTGTTCCATTTGCGTCTGCCGATTCAGCAGCGCCACAAGTTCCTTTGCCTGACGCAATAGGGCAAAGCGCTCTTGTTCCCATTTCTCATGGATCAGCTCTAAAAGCTCTCCAAAGCCTGCTATACCGCCCTGGCTGTGTTTGGGAAAGTAAGTGCCGGCAAAGAAGGGCTGCTGCTCCGGCGTCAGAAAAATACTGGTAGGCCAGCCGCCGCTGCCGGTAAAGGCCTGACAGACCGCCATATAAACGCTGTCTATATCGGGGCGCTCCTCACGGTCGACCTTGACAGAGATAAACCATCGGTTTAGAAGCTCCGCTATCTTCAGGTCCTGAAAGCTTTCCTTTGCCATAACATGGCACCAATGGCAGGTGCTGTAGCCAATGCTGAGGAAAATGGGCTTATCCTCTTCTTTGGCCCTGCGGAAAGCCTCTTCTCCCCAGGGGTACCAGTCTACCGGGTTTTCCGCATGCTGGAGAAGGTACGGGCTGGTTTCGCTTTTCAGATGGTTTGGCATATGTGCTGTCCTTTCTTCACCGTCCCTGTCGTTTCGACAACATGGGCGGCAATCATCAGGGTTGGCCGAGAAGAATAAATTTGAAAAGCAAGCCGTTTGGCCCGCCGAAAATCTGTTCCTCCATCGCCATAAAATTAGAGTTGCCGTGATCCGGCGGATTATGCGAAAGAAGGAAGTTCTGAAAGGTACGAACAGATGCAGGGGAAGTCTGTGGGGAAGAGAAGTATTTTATGAGCCAGGCCAGGTAAGACACTATAAAAAAGCCCGCCGAAGATGTTCAAAAGAACTCCGGCGAGCTTCCTTGATTTATGTGGGCAACCTTTCGCTCATAATATCGAAATGACAGCGGTAGCTTTTTGGGGCACGAAGCTTAATGAAATAACTAAATCGCTTCCAAAGTATTGCTTTCCTTCCTTCTTGGAAAGGTAATAGATAGAATTCATGCCGCGATCCCTCTTTGGCAGTTTCCTTTTATTTCCAAGCGCTTTCTGTTGTGGCCAAAATCTTAAAAGTGAGTAAACCGAAAAAACCAGAATCCCGACAAACCGCAGTTTGTCGGGATTCTTCTGGAGCTGCTATCCAGATTCGAAGCTGGAGAGAAGATATCTGACGATATCTTCCGAAAGAAGCTGCGCTTCTCCTCCATAAAAATGGGGCTTCGCCCCAAACCCCGCCGCGTTCACGGCGGAGGATGAGGCCTTTATTCAAAACAAGAAGCGCCATGCTCATAAAGAGCACAGCGCTTTCTGGAGCTGCTATCCAGATTCGAAGCTGGAGAGAAGATATCTGACGATATCTT
>CAJUTL010000042.1 GCA_910589395.1 uncultured Oscillospiraceae bacterium | reverse complement strand
GGCTTTTTCTTTTAGGACGACAGGCTCGAACTCGTATTTTGTTAGGAGAAATTCCGAAGGAATTTCAAGAAAGTCCGGCGTGCCGGACTTTCTGCCTCGCTCGTCCGCTCCAAAACAAAAAGCCGAGCAAAAGCTCGGCTTTTTGTTTTGGGAGGAGCAATTAGGAATGAGAAATTGGCAATTTAAAGGTCAGGGGCTTAGTCTTAAAGGTCAAGGGCTTAGTCCGCTAAATTGGAATTTAGCGGTTATCCACTCACCTCCTTCCTGTCATTCTGAACGAAGTGAAGAATCTCGTCCTTTGGGTCTTTTTAAGAGCTTTAAGGTCGAGATTCTTCGTCACTTCGTTCCTCAGAATGACAGGAGGGAACTGTGTGCTAAACTATAATTTACCGTTCTTGTCCTTCATTGCTAATTGCTCATTCCTCATTGCTCATTATTGCACCACCGTTCAACATCTAAAACATAAAACATTCCCCTTTTTAACACCTCCAATCACTGGCAAATCCGCAAAAAAGCCTTGACATTCTCTGGAAGGCGTTGTATACTCTTTTTCGGTAAAACAAAGCGGAAGTGAAAATCGGCTGTTTCTTAGTTCGGAATATGCCGGAAATTTGCTTCTCACCCGTGCGGTTTCTGTCCGTCACAGGTCAATAGCGCAGCAGGCGACAGGCATTTTTCTGTTTTTGGAGCTTTGGCTTTTGAAAACGGAAAGTGTAGTCGTGTTAGTGCGAATTGATCGCGGGCAGAAGCATCTGCCCGCTTTTTTGCGGTTTTTGCGGGTGCGCTTTGAAAATCAGTTTTGAGGAAATCTTGATGGAGGTGCTTACCGATTAGCAACAAAGAGCTGCAAATCAACGAACAGATTCGTGACAAGGAGCTCCGTGTGGTGGATTCTGACGGCTCTCAGCTGGGTATTATGCCCCTGAAGCAGGCGTTGGAGCTGGCGGAGCAGCGGAATCTTGACCTGGTGAAGATCGCGCCCCAGGCGAAGCCCCCGGTGTGTAAGATCATCGATTACGGCAAGTTCCGTTTCGAGCAGTCGAAGCGGGAGAAGGAGCAGCGAAAGAACCAGCGGGTCGTTGAGATCAAGGAAGTCCGGCTTTCTCTCAATATCGATACCCACGATTTTGAGACGAAGAAAAACCATGCCACCCGCTTTATTGCCGAAGGGAATAAAGTGAAGGCTTCCATCCGTTTCCGCGGAAGGGAAATGGGCCACCCCGAGCTGGGGCAGGAGATCATGCGCCGGTTTGCCGATGCTATGAGCGAGGTCGCCAATGTGGAAAAGGCCCCTAAGCTGGAGGGCCGTTCCATGCTGATGTTCCTTGCGCCCAAGCCCGTCAAGTAATGCAAAATTTAAGGAGGACTGCAAAATGCCGAAGCTCAAAACACACAGCGGCGCCAAGAAGCGCTTCAAATTATCCAAGAACGGAAAGGTGATCCGTGGACACGCCTTTACCAGCCATCTGCTGAACGGCCACGGCAAGACCCCGAAAACCAAGCGTCATGCCCGCGGCACAGTGGTGACAGATAAGACTAATACCGCCGCCGTCAAGAGAATGCTGCCCTATAAATAAGAAAAGGCGCTGGGACGTTTTCAAAAGCTTCTATTTTTGGATAACAAGAAAGGATTGAAGAGATATGGCTAGAGTAAAGGGCGCAATGATGACGCGCAAAAGAAGGAAAAAGGTACTAAAGCTCGCCAAGGGCTACTGGGGCTCCAAGAGCCGCCATTTTAAAATGGCGAAACAGGCCGTGATGAAATCCGGCAATTACGCCTATATTGGACGTAAGCAGCGCAAGCGGGATTTCCGCCGCCTGTGGATCACCAGAATTTCTGCGGCCTGCCATATGAACGATATCAATTATTCTACCTTTATGAATGGCTTGAAGAAGGCCGGCGTTACCTTGAACAGAAAGATGTTGTCCGAGATCGCCATTGCCGATCCTTCCGCTTTTACCGCTTTGGTGGAAAAGGCAAAGGCTGCTCTGTAAGGAAGAAATCCGCGCCTGAGGCACCCGCCTTGGGCGTTTCCGTTTTTCTATCCGCAGTCAGGCAGGGAAGGGTTCTGGGGTCCGGCTGTAAAAATTTCGCTTGGAAATCTTCCGGAAAGGAGGGCAGCAGAATGGAATTTGGTACCATCACCAGCAGACAAAATCAAACGGTTCGTCAGGCTGCCGCGCTGGCCCGCAGCGGGGAAAAGCGACGGGAAAAGCGGCAGTTTCTCTGTGAGGGGGCGCGGCTGTGCCAGGACGCGGCGCTTTCCGGACTGCCGGTAGAGCTCTGCTTTGTCACAGAACAGGCCAGGGAGAAATACGGTGACTATCTGCGCCTTGTCCTCTCCGCCTGCCGGGAGGCTTACCTTGTGGAAGAGCATGTGGCTCAGCTGCTTTCCTCTACGAAGGCTTCGCAGGGCGTCTTCTGTGTCTGCGGCTGGCCCAAGGGGCTTTTGCCGGAAACAGCTTGGAAGCCGGAGCAGGCCCCGCTGCTGGTTCTGGAAAATTTGCAGGATCCCGGAAACCTGGGCACAGTGTTCCGCACAGCGGAGGCGCTGGGAGTCGGACAGGCTGTTCTGCTGGGTGAATGCTGCGACCCGCTGTCGCCCAAGGTGCTGCGCTCCTCCATGGGCGCGGTGTTTCGGATGAAGCTGCGAGCGGAAAGAGACTCTGGGAAATTATGTAAACTTATAAAAGAGCAGGGCTTTACTCTTCACGCCGCTGTGCCGGACGCTTCCGCCCGGCAGGTAACGGAGATCGATTTCCATGGCGGACAGCACGCTGTGGTGATCGGCAATGAGGGAAACGGTTTGACGGCTGAGACCATCGCCCTGTGTCACGACAGCGTTACAATTCCCATGACAGGCCGGGCAGAATCACTGAACGCCTCTGCGGCGGCCACGATCTTGCTATGGGAAATGCGGCGGGAAGCTGTGGAAAGGGAGGGGGAAGCCAATGGATAACCGCGCTTACTGGATCTGGATCCAGCAGGCCTTTCCTCCCGGAAGCAGAAAGCCGACGCTTCTTTCCGCACAATATGCCGGCGGCCTGCGGGAATTCTGCCAGGGAGGACCCCGGCTGTGGAACAGCCGTCGGGACCTGACTGACCGGGAAACCGCCGCCTTGCGGGATTTCAGCATTTCCCAGGCGGAGGCCAGGTTGGAGTACGCGGAAAGGCTGGGGTGGCAGGTGCTGACGCCGGAGTGTGAGAAATATCCCGAGCTGCTGAGGAATATTTCTGATCCTCCTGCGGTACTGTATCTAAAGGGAAGCCTGCCCGATGTGGATTCCATGGTCTCCATCGGCATTGCCGGGGCCAGAAAGGCGACCCAGAGTTCTCTTGACGCTGCCAGAAAATTCGGGTATCAGCTGGCGGCGGGCGGCGCCTGTGTGGTGTCCGGCGGTGCGAAGGGCGTGGACGCCGCCGCACTTACCGGCGCTTTGGGCATTCCGGGTTCCCGTATGGTCAGCGTGCTGCCGGTTTCCCTGGACAGCACCTATGTTACGGAAAACGCCAAGCTGCGGAATATGATCTGCTCTCACGGCGGGGCGCTGGTCACGGAATATTTTTCTCTCAGCCACCCGGAATTCGGCACCTTTCAGGCGAGAAACCGATTGATCACAGGGCTGAGCCGCGGCACGCTGCTCATTCAGGCGGCCCGAAAAAGCGGCACCATGATCTACGCCACTCACGCGCTGGATCAAAACCGGGATCTGTTTGTCTATCCCGGTCCAGAGGGCACGGTGGAATTTGCCGGAAGCCGGGAGCTCATTGAGGACGGAGCCCGCGCAGTGGTCTGCGGCGAGGATATTTTAGCGGAATACGGCGGCGTGCTTCCGGAAAAGCCGCAGCCCCAGGTGTATGACCTTTTTGAAGATCTGGTGGTTCCCGCCCTGAAAACAAGAGAGGCGGTTCCCGCTTTAGCAGACGCGGCCGCACAGGTTTCTCCCCAGGCCCGCCAGGTTTTGGCGGTATTGGGCAGGGAACCGTTGGATATCGCGGCTCTGGAAGCAAAAACGGGACTTCCCGCTTCCTCTCTCTTGGGGCTGTTGACAGAGCTGGAGCTGGAGGGGCTGGCGGAATCCCTGCCCGGGAAACGCTATCTTCGGGGAATTTGAGAGTTCCCTAAGGAAACGCCAAATTGATCGCACCTGCCGGATTTATTCAGTGCTTCCTCGAAAATATTCCTTAAAAGAATTATATTTTTTGGGAAATATTATAAGATAATAGCGTTTCATTTTACGGGAGCGGCTTTTTCACACGGCACAGAAGGCTGCTCCCGCTATGCTCGAAAAGAAAGGAAGGAATATGGTATGTCGAAACTGGTGATCGTGGAGTCGCCCTCCAAGGCGAAAACCATTCAAAAATATTTGGGAAACGGCTATGAGGTCATCGCCTCCATGGGCCATGTGCGTGATCTGCCCAAGGCCCGGCTCAGTGTGGACGTAAAGGATAATTTTGCTCCCAAATACAGCATTATCAAAGGAAAAGAAAAGCTGGTAAAGGAGCTGAAGGAGGCCGCCGCCAATTCCGAGGGCGTGCTGCTTGCCACCGACCCGGATCGTGAGGGAGAAGCCATCTCCTGGCACCTGGCCTATATTCTGGGCCTCAGTGAGGATGCGCTGGACAGAGTGACCTTTAACGAGATCACCCGTACCGGTGTGGAAGAGGGCATGGCGCACCCCAGGGCCATCGACCTGGACCTGGTAAACGCCCAGCAGGCCAGAAGAATTCTGGACCGGCTGGTAGGCTACACCCTCAGCCCCTTCCTGGCGAAAACCATTCGCCGGGGATTGAGCGCCGGGCGGGTGCAGTCTGTGGCGGTGCGCATGGTGGTGGATCGGGAAGAGGAGATCAAAAGCTTCGTCCCGGAGGAATACTGGAGCATTGACGCCAAGCTGACCGCGCCGCCCTCCAAGGCGATGTTTGCCGCAGCGTTTTACGGAGACGAAACCGGAGAGATCAAAATTTCCTCCAAGGAGGAAGCAGACAGGATCTTTTCCGAGCTGGAGCAGGCGGAATTTCTGGTAGGAGCCGTGAAGAAGGGCAAGAAGAACCGTTCTCCCGCCCCGCCCTTTATCACCTCCACCCTGCAGCAGGAGGCTTCCCGTAAGCTGGGCTTCCAGGCCCGGCGCACCATGAAGGCCGCCCAGGAGCTGTATGAGGGTGTGGAAGTGAAGGGCCAGGGCTCCATGGGTCTTATCACCTATATGAGAACCGACTCTCTCCGTATTTCCGAGGACGCCATCAAGGATGCCTCCGACTATATCCGGGACCGCTGGGGAGAGAAATATCTGCCCCCGAAGGCCCGGCATTTCAAATCCCGGGCGAACGCACAGGACGGCCACGAGGCCATTCGTCCCGCTTCCATTGCCATTACGCCGGATCAGGTGAAGGATTCCCTGACCGGGGATCAGTATAAGCTCTATAAGCTGATCTGGGAGCGGTTTATCGCCTGCCAAATGGCGAACTGCGTGCTGAATACCACCCAGGCCACCATCACCGCCGGAAGGTATCTCTTTAAGGCCTCCGGTTTCAATGTGGCTTTTGAAGGTTTTACCGCCCTGTATGAGGAAAGCAAGGACGAGGAAGAGAAGGCGGGGAAGGATCTTCCCGCCCTGCAGGAAGGCATGAAGCTGAAGGTGAAGGACTTAAAGGGCAATCAGCACTTTACCCAGCCGCCGCCCCGGTATACGGAAGCTTCCCTGATCAAGACCCTGGAGGAAAATGGCATTGGCCGTCCTTCCACTTACGCGGCCACCATTTCCACCATCACAGGCAGAGAATATGTGGTGCGGGACGGCAAGGCCTTTAAGCCCACGGAGCTTGGAGAGGTGATCACCAAGCTGATGAAGGAGCGGTTCCCTGATATCGTCAACGTGAAGTTTACCGCCAAGGTAGAGGACGAGCTGGACGCCGTGCAGCGGGGTGAGGACCAGTGGGTGGATACCCTGCACCGCTTCTATGAGGGCTTTGATAAAAGCGTACAGAAAGCAAAAAAAGAAATGGACGGCGTGAAGATCCATCTCAAAGAGGACGAGACCGATGAGGTCTGCGAAAAATGCGGTAAGCCCATGGTCATCAAGGTGGGTCGTTACGGAAAGTTCATGGCCTGCTCCGGCTACCCGGAGTGCAAGAACGTGAAGAAGATCATAAACGATACCGGCGCGAAATGTCCGAAATGCGGCGGCAAGATCATTCAAAGAAAATCCAAGCGTGGCCGGGTGTTCTATGGCTGCAGTGAATATCCCAACTGCGATTTCGTCTCCTGGGATCCCCCCTCGAAGGAAACCTGCCCCGTGTGCGGCAAAACCCTGCTGCAAAAGAAGGGGAAGGATAAGCTGTTGTACTGCGTTACAGAGGGCTGCACCTTTCCCGGAAAACGGGCGGAGGAAGAGTGAAAGCGTACAATGAGCAATTAGAAATGAGCAATGAGGAATGAAGGGCAAGAGCAGAGTGTGGTAAATGATAGTTTTGCAGATAGCCCCCTCTTGTCATTACTGAGCAAAAAGCGGAGTAAACTCCGCTTTCCCGGCGAAGAATCTCTCCCTTAAATTTCTAAGAAGAAGCCAAAGGACGAGATTCTTCGCTTCGCTCAGAATGACAGGAGAGAAACCAGCGGCTTGCCGCAAACTATCGCTCCTCTTTCCTTTCAAATCACGAAATGACCGAATCAGGGGGTGAAGGCTATGGAGAAAATCACTGTTATCGGGGCGGGCCTGGCAGGCTGTGAGGCGGCTTGGCAGATCGCCTCTCAGGGCGTTCCAGTGGTATTGTATGAGATGAAACCTCTGAGATTTTCTCCCGCCCACAAAAGCGAGGGCTTTGCGGAGCTGATCTGCTCCAACTCCTTGAAGGCGGCCAGAATAGACAGCGCGGCCGGGCTTTTGAAGGAAGAAATGCGCAGGCTGGGCTCTTTGCTGACAACCTGTGCGGAGAAGGCGAAGGTCCCCGCCGGAGGCGCGCTGGCGGTGGACCGAGAGGAGTTTTCCCGGCTGGCCACGGAGGCCATTGAAAATCACCCGCTCATCGAGATCCGCCGGGAAGAGGTCACAGAGCTGCCAGGAGGTCTGGCCGTGATGGCTACAGGCCCCTTGACAAGCGAGCTCCTTTCGGAAAAAATACAGGCGCTGTGCGGCGGGGCCTTGAGCTTTTTCGACGCCGCCGCTCCCATTGTCACAAAAGAAAGCCTGGAGCTGGAGAAATGCTTTTTTGCTTCCCGTTATGAAAAGGGGGACAGCGATTATATCAATTGTCCTATGAACCGGGAAGAATACGATCACTTTGTACAGGAGCTGACAGCCGCAGAGCGCGCTCCGGTGCACAGCTTTGATGCGGCAAGTCCCAAGGTGTACGAGGGCTGTATGCCTATCGAGGTGCTGGCTTCCCGGGGACACGACGCCATTCGCTTCGGCCCCATGAAGCCGGTGGGCCTTATCGATCCCCGCACCGGTCACCGCCCCTGGGCGGTATTGCAGCTGCGCACGGAAAATCGGGAAAATACTCTGTATAACCTGGTAGGCTTTCAGACAAACCTGAAATTCGGCGAGCAGAAGCGGGTGTTCGGCATGATACCGGGTCTTGGCCGTGCCGAGTTCGCGCGGTATGGCGTGATGCACCGGAACACCTTCCTGAATTCCCCGCAGGTGCTGGACGCGGATTTTTCCTTCCGAAAGCGGAACGATCTGTTCTTTGCCGGGCAGATCACCGGGGTGGAGGGCTATATGGAATCCGCGGCCTCCGGGATCCTGGCCGGAAAAAACGCGGTGCGCAGGCTGCGGGGAGAACCGCCTCTCATACTGCCGGATACCACGATGATGGGCGCTTTGAGCCACTATATCGCGGAGTATGCCGGGAAAGATTTTCAACCCATGGGGGCAAATTTCGGCGTATTGCCGCCCCTTTCGGAAAAAATACGGGACAAGCGGGAACGGTACGCCGCTTTGTCTCAAAGAGCCTTGGAAGCGCTGGACTGTACTGTAGCGGAAAGGAAGCTGAAGTGACATGAAAATTATTGTGGACGCCTTCGGCGGCGATCACGCCCCTGAGGAAATTCTGCTGGGCTGTTCCCAGGCCATGGAAGAGCTGGGGATCGAGGTGCTGCTGACCGGAGACCGGGCCAGGCTGGAAGCCGCCGCCAAGGAGCTGGGCCTTTCGGAACGCCTTGCCCGCATGGAAATTCTGGAATGCGGCGGGGTGCTTTCCATGGAGGACGACCCCATGAGCGTGATCCGGGAAAAAACGGACAGCTCCATGGCGGTGGGCCTGCGTGCCCTGGCGGAGGGCAAGGGAGACGCCTTCGCCAGCGCCGGGAACAGCGGTGCTCTGGTGGTGGGCGCCACCACCATTGTCAAGCGCATTCGGGGTGTAAAGCGTGTGGGCTTTGCACCGATCCTGCCCAAGCGGACAGGCTTTTTCATGCTGAACGACGGCGGGGCCAATGTGGACTGCCGCCCGGAAATGCTGCTGCAATTCGGCCTGATGGGTTCGGAATATATGAAAAAGGTCATGGGGGTGGAGAAGCCCCGGGTAGGCCTTGCCAATGTGGGCGAGGAGGCCCATAAGGGAGACGACCTTCGCCGGGAAGCGTATGCGTTGCTTTCCGCTTGCCGGGAGATCGATTTTGTAGGCAATGTAGAGCCCAGAGATATCCCGGACGACGCTTGCGATGTGGTGGTCACCGACGGCTTTACGGGCAATATGCTGTTAAAAATGTACGAGGGCGTGGCCCTGACCGTCATGGGGCTGGTCAAGGGTGTGTTTCAAAAAAGCCTGAAAAATAAGCTTGCCGCCGGCATGGTATACGGCGATATGAAGGCCCTGAAAAAGCAGATCGATTATAACGAATACGGCGGCGCGCCTATTATGGGCGCCGCAAAGCCGGTGTTTAAGATCCACGGCAGCGCTAAGGCCGCCACGGTGAAAAACGCTCTGCGCCTGACCAGGGACTACACCCAGTCCGGTTTTACCGAGGAGATCGGGCGTGTGCTGAAATAAAAAGAAAGAGAAAGGAGCTGTGGGTATGAGGCCTCTGGAAGAATATGAAGCCCTGATCGGCTACCGGTTTCGGGACAGAACGCTGCTGGAAACAGCGCTGACCCATTCCTCCTATGCCAATGAAAAAAAGTGCAGAAGCTACGAGCGCCTGGAATTTTTAGGAGATTCCGTGCTGGGCTTTTTGACGGCGGAATATCTGTTTTCCCATTTTCCCCAGCTGCCGGAGGGAGAGCTGACAAAAACCAGAGCTTCTCTGGTATGCGAGCGATCTCTATGCGGCTTTTCCAAGGAGCTGCAGATCGGAAGCTTCCTGCGGCTGAGCCATGGGGAAATGAATTCCGGCGGCAGGGAACGCCCCAGTATTCTGGCGGACGTGTTTGAATCCACCGTGGCCGCCATTTATCGGGACAGCGGCAGCCTGGAGGAGGCGAAGAAATTCGTTCTGCGCTTTATCGCCCCGGCGGCAAAATCTCAAAACACCAAGCCTTTTAAGGACTATAAAACCAATTTGCAGGAGATCATTCAGCAAAACCCGGAGGAGCATCTGGAATATGTGGTGACCGGGGAAAGCGGGCCGGATCACAACAAGCATTTTGTGGTGGAGGTCCACCTGAACAGCAATGTGATCGGCAAGGGCGGCGGGCGAAGCAAAAAGGAAGCGGAGCAGCAGGCCGCCCGGGAAGCATTGGAGCTGATGGGCTATTGAAGCATTCCAATCTGGCTTTTTTCGTGCCCCACCTGGGCTGTCCCCGGCGGTGCAGCTTCTGCGATCAGAACGCCATTACAGGCGGCGCGAAGCAGCCCGCGCCCCAGGAGGTGCTGGAAACCTCCCGGCGGGCGGCAAAAGAGCTTGGAGATAAGGTACAGGAAACACAGCTCGCCTTTTTCGGCGGCAGCTTTACCGCCATTCCCAGAGAAGTGATGGTGCCGCTGCTGGAAGCGGCACGGGAAGCGGTCAAGAACTATGGCTTTCAGGGGATCCGCTGTTCCACCAGGCCGGACGCTATCGACCGGGAAACCCTGGAGCTTCTTGCCCGGTACGATGTGAAGGCCGTGGAGTTGGGGGCCCAGTCCATGGACGACAGGGTGCTGCGGCTGAACCGCAGGGGCCATACCGCCGCTCAAACGGAGGAGGCGGCGGGGCTGATCCGGGAATTCGGCATGGAGCTTGGCCTGCAAATGATGATCGGGCTCTATGGCGATACGGAGGAAACCGCTTTGGCGACGGCCGAAAGCTTTATTGTCATGGGGGCGGATACCGCCCGGATCTATCCCACCGTGGTGCTGCCCGGCACCTGGCTTGCCCAGCTGTATCAAGCGGGGGAATACCGGCCCCAGACCCTGGAGGAAGCGGTAAGGCTTTGCGCCCGGCTGCTGCCCCTGCTGGAGGGCGCGGGCGTGCGGGTGATCCGTATGGGTCTTCACGCGGAGCGGGAAATGCAGGAAAAAATACTGGCGGGGCCTTACCACCCGGCTTTCCGGGAGCTTGTGCTCAGCAGAATGTTTTTGGAGCGGCTGATGGGGGAGCTTTCCGCAGTCCAGCCGGGAGAATATACGGTAAGGGTGCACCCCAAAAGCATTTCCGTGGCCTTGGGGGAGAAGAAAAGCAATGTGGAGCATTTGAAAAACAGGGGATATGGTGTTATCTTTTGTCAAGACGGCAGTGTAGAACGGAATGGGTTTCTCATAGAAAAGGGATCAAGTGAACAGAGAACGGGAGAGAGCATATGATACTGAAATCTTTGGAGCTGCAGGGGTTTAAGACCTTCCCGGATAAAACCACCCTGTCCTTTGAGCAGGGGGTCACCTCGGTGGTGGGGCCCAACGGCAGCGGAAAAAGCAATATCAGCGACGCCATTCGGTGGGTGCTGGGGGAACAGTCTGTCCGTTCCCTGCGATGCTCTAAAATGGAGGACGTGATCTTCGGCGGCACTCCCATGCGAAAGGCCATGGGCTACGCGGAGGTCACGCTGACCATCGATAACGGAGACAGGCGGCTGCCCTTTGACGATGATACGGTGGCGGTCACCCGGCGGTATTACCGCTCCGGGGAAAGCGAGTATCTCATCAACAAGGCCTCGGTGCGCCTGCGGGACGTAAACGAGCTGTTTATGGATACGGGCCTGGGACGAGACGGCTATTCCATCATAGGGCAGGGCAAGATCGACAGCATTGTAGCCGCCCGGTCCGAGGACCGCCGGGAGATTTTCGAGGAGGCGGCGGGCATTTCCCGCTACCGCTACCGCAAGGAGGAATCGGAGCGCAGGCTTCAGAAGGCCGAGGAAAACCTGGTGCGCCTCCGGGATATTCTGGGCGAGTTGGAGGAACGGGTAGAGCCCCTGCGCATTCAGGCGGAAAAGGCGGAAAAATTTATTGCCTACGATGAGGAAAAGAAGGGTCTGGAGATCGGCATTTGGCTGGAAACCCTGAACCGCTCCGGAAAAACCCTGCGGGAGCACGAGGAAAAAATCGCCCTGGCAAAAGCAAGGCACGAGGAGATCGAAGGGGAAGTGGAGAAGATCTCCGCCCGGATCGAAGAGAATTTCCGGGAAACGGGCGGCTGCACCGGAGAGATGGAGCAGGTGCGCGGGGAAGCGGCGGCGCTGGACGAACAGGCTGTGCGCACCGAGGGTGAGATCGACCTTTTGAAAAACGATATCGAGCACGACCGCCGGGATATGGAGCGGCTGGAGGAGCAGATCGGCGAAGCGAAGGAATCCGATGAGGCCATCGACCGGGAAATCGCCGGGAAGCGGCAGGAATTGGAGGAAAAGGCCCAAAGGATCGAAGAAAGCCGCGACAAGCTGGTTTCCTATACAGAGCGGCTGGAACAGCTGCGCCAGGGAGCGGACGAGGCTACCCGGCAAATCGAGCAGGCCGCTGTGGAGGCGGCCCAGCGAAACTCCACTCTTTCGGAAGAGCGCGTTCGGCTTTCCTCCACCCAGTCCTCCATGGCGGAGATCCGCCTGCGGAGCGGCGCGGTGGAGGAAGGCGTTCAAAAGGCCCGGGAGAAGGAAGCCGCCGCCCAAAAGGAAGCGGAGGAGCTGCGGCAGATGCTGGAAGATACCGAGGCCGCCATTGCCGCCGGGGAAAACACCGTAAAGGGGTACGAGCTCAGGCTGGAGACCCGGCGAAAAAAAGCCATGGAAGCCAAGGAGGGCTGGGATAAGCTGACCCTGGACGCCAATGAGCAGCTGCGCCGGGCCCGGCTTCTGGAGGATCTGGAGCGAAACCTGGAGGGCTTTGCCCAAAGCGTAAAGGCTGTAATGAAGGAGGCTGGCCGGGGGATCCTTTCCGGTATCTGCGGCCCGGTCTCCCGCATTTTGAAGGTGCCGGGGGAATACGCCGTGGCGCTGGAAACCGCCCTGGGCGGGGCCATGCAAAACATTGTGGTGGAAACGGAGCAGGACGCCAAAAGCGCCATTAACCTGTTAAAGCAGCGGGATCTGGGCCGGGCCACCTTTTTGCCCCTTACCACTATTCGGGGCAATGTGCTGGAAGAAAAGGAAATGGAGGAAATGCCGGGCTTTGTAGGCATTGCTTCCCGGCTGTGCGGCTGCGAGGCAAAGTATGACGGCATTCGGGATTCTCTGTTGGGCCGGGTAGCGGTGGCGGAGGATCTGGACAGCGCCGTCGCCATTGCCAAGCGGACGAAATACCGGTTCCGCATCGTCAGCCTGGACGGCCAGGTGGTAAACGCCGGCGGTTCCTTGACCGGCGGTTCCCGGGCCAAGAATTCCGGTCTTTTAAGCCGCGCCTCGGAGATTCAGCGGGTGCGGGAAAAGGCCGCCGCCCTGCAAAAAAAGGCCGAAGAGGCCCAGACGGCTTGGAAGGAGAGGCAAACAGAGCTTTCCTCCGGCGAAGCCGAGCTGGAGGCGGCAAAGGGCGAGCTGATCGGGCGGCAGGAGGAGCGCATCAAGATCGCGGCGGAATGCTCCAGAAACCAGCGGGAGCTGGAAGCTGTGCGGGAGGAAATTTCCGGCTTGGAGCGGGAAAAAACCGATTCCGCCGGGCGGCTCCGGGAGCTGGAAAGCCAGGAAAAAGCTGCCCTTGCGACCATACAGGAGCTGACCCGCCAGGCCGAGGAGGCCGAGGCGGAAAGCAGCAAGCTCACCGGAGACAGAGAAGAGCAAATGGCTCGGTGCGACGATATTTCCCGTACCATTCAGGAGATCCGCCTAAGCGAATTTTCCGCCCAAAAGGATAAAGAGGCCCTGGAGACCGCCATCGAAGGCCTGCGGGCCAGAAAGCTGGATTCCGTCGGAACAGCGGAAAAGCTCCGCCTGGAGATCGAGGCCTTGCAGCAGCGCACGGCGGAACTGGAGCGGCAGATCGGGGACTGTCAGGAAAAGGCCCAGGCTCTTCGCCGGGGGGCCGAAGAAAAGCGGCAGAGCATCACGGCCATTGCGGAAAAACGTGCCGCGCTGGAAAAAGAGGCCGGAGAACTGCGCACGAAGGAACGGGAGATCGGCCTGGAGCGGGAAAATATCGGCCACGAGCTTGCCAGGCTTCAGGAGCGCTCCGACAGCTTGCAAAAGGAATACGACACCATTCTGACCCGGCTGTGGGAGGAATACGAGCTGACCCGCCGGGAGGCCGAAGAGGTGGGCGCAAAGATTGAAGACCTGGCTTCTGCCCAGCGCACCCTGGCAGACCTGAAAAACAGGATCCGCGCGTTGGGCGTGGTGAACGTCGGAGCCGTGGTGGAATATAAGGAAGTGTCAGAGCGGTACGAGTTCTTGAAAACACAGATCGGCGATGTGGAAAAATCCAAAGCGGAGCTGCTTTCCCTCATCGATGACCTGACAAAGCATATGCGGGAGCAGTTTACCCTGCGGTTCGCGGAAATCAACTCCCATTTCGGCTCCATTTTCCGGGAGCTGTTCGGCGGCGGCGCGGCGGAGCTTTCCTTCACCGACGCGGAGGACGTACTGCGCTCCGGCATTGAGATCAAGGTGCACCCGCCCGGAAAGATCGTCACCCATATCGAATCCCTTTCCGGCGGAGAAAAGGCACTGGTGGCCATTTCCATCTACTTCGCCATCATGCGGGTCAATCCACCGCCCTTCTGCGTGCTGGACGAAATCGAAGCGGCGCTGGACGATGTGAATGTGAACCGCTTTGCCCAATACTTACGCAGAATGAGCGGAAACTCCCAATTTATTGCCATCACCCACCGCCGGGGCACCATGGAAGGCAGCGATATGCTCTACGGCGTGACCATGCAGGATGAGGGTATTTCCAAGCTCCTGGCTTTGAAAACCGAGGAAGCGGCGGAGTTTGGGACGTAAGTTGTGAGTCGTTACTTGTTAGAGAAGGGCAATTAGCAATGAGCAATTAGGAATGAGCAATTAGGAATGAGCAATTAGGAAGAGCAAGGGAAGAGTTCAGTAAATTGGAATTTGGCGGCGAACCGCATACTTTCTATCTGTCATTCTGAACGAAGTGAAGAATCTCGTCCTTGACCTTTTACCAAGAATTAAGGGCGAGATTCTTCGCCTACGGCTCAGAATGACAGTGGGGGGCGGGGGAACTATGTACTAAACTATAATTTTTTGAAGAACAAGTTGTTAGCTATTAGAGAAAAAACAAAGAATCCCCGAGCTGGGAAAGGAAAAATCATTATGGCGTTTGATTTTAAGAAGGAGCTAAAGGAATTTTATCAGCCGAAGGATCGTCCTGAGATCGTTACGGTTCCCAGGGCAAGCTATATCGCCGTGCGGGGGCAGGGAGATCCCAATGAAGAGGGGGGCGCTTATCAGCAGGCGATCAGCGTGTTATACGCGGTTGCCTATACGCTGAAAATGAGTCCGAAGTCCGGCTATTCCATGGAAGGTTTTTTCGACTACGTGGTTCCGCCGCTGGAGGGCTTTTGGCGGCAGGAAGACGGGAAGGACGTAGATTATCGCAAAAAAGATCAATTTCACTGGATCTCCGTGATCCGGCTGCCGGAGTTTGTCACAGAGAAGGACTTCCAGTGGGCGGTGGGAACGGCCGCAAAAAAGAAAAAGCTGGATTGTTCGGCGGCGGAATTTTTTACTGTGGAGGAAGGGCTTTGTGTACAAATGATGCACCTGGGGCCCTTTGACGAGGAGCCCGCCAGCGTTGCGAAGATGGACGCCTATTTGAAGGAGCATGGATACGAAAACGATCTCAGTGCCCTGCGGCTTCACCACGAGATATATCTGTCAGACGCGCGTAAGGTACCGCCTGAGAAGTGGAGAACTGTCATTCGTCACCCCATCAGGCAAGGCTAACGATATTACCTGTTCAAAATTAAGAAAGGCGGCAGAGTATGGGCTTTTTTGAAAAAATCCGGGACGGCCTGAAAAAAACAAGAGACAACATCAGCGGGCAGATCACCCAGATGGTGAATTCCTTCACCAAAATCGACGAGGAGCTGTTTGAAGAGCTGGAAGAGCTGCTGGTCATGGGAGACGTGGGGGTGGAGACCTCGGTCTTCATCACCGGGGAGCTGCGGAAAAAGATCAAGGAAAAGGGGATCACCGATCCTGCCCAGATCATGGCGGAGCTGCAGGAGACCGTGCAGGAGCTGCTCAGCGGAGACGATGCCCTGCACCTTTCCACAAGGCCTTCTGTGATCCTGGTCATAGGGGTCAACGGCGTGGGCAAAACCACCACCATCGGCAAGCTGGCCGCCCGGCTGAAGGCGGAAGGGAAATCCGTGATCCTGGGGGCTGCCGACACCTTCCGTGCCGCCGCCATCGAGCAGCTGGAGGTATGGGCCCAGCGGGCGGAGGTGCCCCTGATCAAGCACGGGGAAGGGGCCGACCCCGCCGCCGTGGTATTCGATACCATCTCCGCCGCCAAGGCAAGGGGCTGCGATGTGGTGATCTGCGATACTGCCGGGCGGCTGCACAATAAGAAAAACCTCATGGACGAGCTGGCGAAGATTTCCCGGATCATTGACCGGGAGCTGCCGGGGTGCGACCGGGAAACGCTTTTGGTGCTGGACGCCGCCACGGGCCAGAACGCGGTGAACCAGGCCAGAGAATTTCAAAGCGCCGCGGGGATCACCGGCATCGTGCTGACAAAGCTGGACGGCACGCCCAAGGGCGGTGTGGTGCTTCCCATCAAGAAGGATCTGGGCCTTTCTGTAAAATTCATCGGCGTAGGGGAGCAGGTGGACGACCTGCAGCCCTTTGACGCCGCCGCCTTTACAAGCGCCCTGTTCGATACCGGAGAGGTTTTGCCCCAGGAGGAAGCGGCAGCGGCTTCACAGCCGGAGGCTCTTCCCCAAGAAGCGCCCCCCGTGATTCCTGAAGAAGCGCCGGAAGAAAGCGAGGAAGAAAAGCACAAGCGGTTCCGGGCGTTTGCGGAGGAACTGATGGAGCGGCTGGACAAGGGAGAAAGCGTTCAGGAGCTGCTGCCGGAGCTTACCCACTGGCGGGACGACAGAGCGCTGGACCGGGATGACCAGCGTTTGGTGAGAAATCTTTTGCTTACGGTGGAAAATCGGTAAAGGGATCCCGGGAAGGAGAGAGGAAACATGAAATTTGTGATCGCAACGCACAATCCGGGCAAGGTGGTGGAATTCCGGCGGCTGCTGGAGCCCATGGGAATCGAGGTAGTTACGGCGGAGATTTCCGAGCCGGAGGAAACGGGAAAAACCTTCGGAGAAAACGCCTTTCTCAAGGCGGAGGCGGCCTGTAAGGAGACGGGGCTTCCCGCTGTGGCGGACGATTCCGGCCTGTGCGTGGATTTTCTGGACGGCGCGCCGGGCATTTATTCCGCCCGGTTTGCCGAACCCGGCAAGCGCCGGCTGACCTTGCTTCAAAAGCTGGAGGGGGTGCCCGTAGAACAGCGGGGCGCTCACTTTGTAAGCGCCGTGTGCGCGGTGTTTCCCAATGGAGACCGGATCGACGCGGAAGGGAAGTGCTTTGGTACCATTGCCTTTGGATCCCGGGGAGAAAACGGCTTTGGCTACGACTCCATTTTCGAGCAGGAGGGCCGTACCTTCGGGGAAATGAGCGATGAGGAAAAGGACGCCCGCAGTCACCGGGGCTTTGCCTTTTTGGAATTTGAGAAGAAGGTGCGGGAATATTTGAAGGACCATAGTGAAGTATGAAGGGAAGCGGGCAACATGGAGTTTATTGCGAAGGAAAGTATCCGCAGTATGTCAAATCCGGGAGTCGTGTCCAGGCAGCTGTTGAACCCGGATAATTCCTCCAGTACAAGAGTGACGGTCACAGAGGTACATGTGGAGCCGGGCGCAAGCCAGCCGAGGCATGCCCATGAGTCTTCAGAGCAGGCGTGGTACGCGCTGAAGGGCTGCGGCACGCTTTTTGCTTCGGGAAGGGGAGGAAAAGGATTTTCGGGCCGGTGATGTGGTGCGGTTTGCCGAGCGCGAGATCCATGGACTTTCCAACAACAGCGGGGAGGGGTTTGTCTATCTTTCCGTGACGGCGCCGCCGATCCATTTTGGAGCTGCCTACCAAAAGGAAGAATGAATCTAAAGTTATGTAAACTTAAAAAGCGGAGGAACCCATGAAAACCATTTGCGGATTAGATTGTAACGATTGCCCCGGAAAGGAGACCTGCCCGGGTTGTGAGGAAGTCGGCGGTCAGGGAAAATGCGTGATCTATGCCTGTGCCAGCTCCCATACTGGAAACGACTGTGAAAGCTGTCATTATTTTGACGGCGCCTGCCACAGAAAAGAGCGGCTCATTCAGGAATTCAACGACCTTGGGATCAAGGATATGCCAAGGGTGACAGATTTGACCGCCCTGCCCGGCCATTATATCAATTTGGAGTACACTCTGCCCGGCGGGCAGAAAGCAAAACTGTGGGACGATAAGCGGATCTATCTGGGCGCTCAGCTGGAAAAGCCGAATAGCGAACGCTGCTATGGCCTCACCGCCGATGAAAACTATCTGCTGGTCTGCGAATACGGCGAAAACGGCTCTGATCCTGAGATCGTCTGCTACCGGCGGAGAGATAAATGAATTATGTAAACTGAATACGCCCGCTCTCTGTATGGAGCGGGCTCAGAAGGAGAACAGGATGGAACTGAGAAAAGTAGACCTCAGCAATTTGTGGGAGCTTCTTGCCTTGAAGGTCTTGCCGGAGCAGGCGGAGTTTGTAGCGCCCAACGATGGGAGTATTTTGGAAGCTTACGCCACCATCGCTTCCGGATACGTAGCCCAGCCTTTTGGAATTTATGTAAACCAAAAACCGGTGGGCTTTGTCATGTTCGGTTATGGCTCGTTAGGCGATGAGGACGACCCTCCCGTTGCCGAGGGGAATTATTGCCTTTGGCGGTTTATGATCGATCAGGCTCATCAAGGACAGGGCCTGGGGAAACAGGCGCTGGCACTGTGCATTGATTATCTGCGGACGTTCCCCTGCGGCCCGGCGGAATATTGCTGGCTTTCCTACGAGCCGGAAAATCAGCGGGCGAAGGCTCTGTACGAAAAGGCCGGCTTCGCGGAAAACGGTGAGATGTGCGGGGAAGAGATTGTCAGCGTGTTAAAGCTGTGAAGAGAAAGGATTGCTGAATTATGTTAACCAGTAAACAACGGGCGTATTTGCGCTCCTTAGCGGTAAAGGAAGACACCATTTTGATGGTGGGAAAGTCCGGCATGGGGCCGGAGATCGTGAAGCAGGCGGATTCTGCTTTGGAAAAACGGGAGCTCATCAAGGGCCGGGTACTGCCGGACACCTCTCCTGTTTCTTCCAGAGAAGCGGCGGAGGAGCTGGCGGAAAAAACCGAAAGCCAGGTGGTACAGGTCATCGGTTCCCGGTTCGTGCTGTACCGCAGAAAGAAAAAGGACCCGAAAATCGTGCTGCCGAGGTAAAGGAAGACAAACGATGAAGATTATTACCATATGCGGCAGCCTGCGGTTTCAGCAGGAAATGCTGGAAGCCGCCGAAAAGCTGGAGCTGCGGGGAAATTGTGTGCTGGCGCCCATTTACCCTGTAAGGCGGGGAGAAAATGCCTACACGGAGGAAGAACTGTCCACGCTGAACGCCATGCACCGGGAAAAGATCAGGCTGTCCGACGCGGTGTTCGTCGTCAATGTAAACGGCTATATTGGCAGCTCCACGAAAAGCGAAATAGAATTTGCGGAATCTCTTGGAAAGGAGGTGCTTTACTATGCCGGGGGAGAAGAATAAACCGGGGAAAAAGCTGATCCTTCTCCGGGGAAATTCCGGAAGCGGAAAAACTGCCCTTTCAAAGCTCCTGCAGGAAAAATTCGGCCCCAATACCATGCGGATCTCCCACGACATGGTGCGTATGGAGATCCTGCACACTCGGGGGAAAGAGGGCGTGGAAAAATCGGAGCCCCTGATGATCGAGCTGTTGAAATACGGCAGCCTGCATTCGGAAATCACCATTCTGGAGGGAATTTTGCCCGCTGAAGCGTACAAGGGCCTATTCCGGGCCGCTGTGGAGCTGTATGGGAAAAGCAATATCTTCGCCTACTATTACGATCTGCCCTTCGAGGAAACCCTGCGCAGGCATGAAACCAAGCCCAACCGAAACGAGTTCGGCGAAGCGGAAATGCGCCGCTGGTGGGTGGGAAGAGACCTGCTGCCCGATCTCACAGAAACGATTTTGACCCAGGAGCTGAGCCTGGAAGAAGCGGCAGAACAGATCGAACAATTAGTTGTTAGAA
Source organism: uncultured Oscillospiraceae bacterium (assembly GCA_910589395.1). Classification (GTDB taxonomy): domain Bacteria; phylum Bacillota; class Clostridia; order Oscillospirales; family Acutalibacteraceae; genus Acutalibacter; species Acutalibacter caecimuris_A. The sequence goes on along the minus strand of CAJUTL010000042.1, from coordinate 2,847 downwards.
GTTAGTTGTTAGTCGTTAGAGAAGGGCAATTAGGAATGAGCAGTGAGCAATCAGGAAGGGCAAGGACAGAGCTCGATAAATTGGAATTTAGCGGGCGAGTGCACGGTGCGAAAGCCTCCCCTTGTTTACAAGGGGAGGGGGACCGCCGAACGGCGGTGGAAGGGATAGTCACACGCAGAAAGTGGGATAAAGCCGCTAGTTTCAATCCCCTCAGTCAGCCTTCGGCTGACAGCTCCCCTTACTCGCATAAGTGGAGCCTAAGGGCGCTAAACTATAGGGAGTCTCTAAAAACTCAGAAAAATGCACTTGTAAATCCTGTAAAAGGCCGATTTTTCTAAATCGTTTTATCGGAACAATGAGTTTTTAGAGGTTACCTATAATTTATCGGAGATCCACGGCGAGAGTGTTCTTCTCTAACAACTAACAACTAACAACTAATAACTAATTACTAATTTCCGGGGGGAGTTCCAAAAATGAAGCTTGGCATCTACGGCGGTACGTTTAACCCCATTCATTTGGGGCATCTTCATATCCTGCGGGAATTTATCCGGCGGCTTTCTCTGAATCGGGTGCTGCTGATCCCCGCCCATACGCCGCCGCACAAGCAGGCTCATGCCTTGGCAAGCGGTGAGGACCGGACCGCCATGTGCGCGCTGGCGGCAAGGGAGGTCACGGAGGCTCCCGTGGAGGTTTCTGAGCTGGAGCTGCGGCGGGAGGGCAAAAGCTATACGGCAGACACGCTGGAGGTCCTAAAAGCTCAGTTTCCGGCGGACGAGCTTTACCTGCTGATGGGGGAGGATATGTTTCTTACCATAGATCACTGGTACCGCCCGGAAGCGATTTTTTCCCTGGCGGAGGTGTGCGCCTCTCCCAGAAGCGAGGCGGGGTTTCAAAAGCTGGTGGAGAAAAAGCGGGAATTGGAGCGGCGGTTTGGCGCAAGCTGCCGTGTGGAGAACATTCCGCATTTCCCCGCCTCCTCCACGGAAATCCGGCGTCTGGCCGCGGAAGGAAAAGATCTTTCCCGCCTTGTGCCGAAGGAGATCGAGCGATATATCGCGGAACACAGACTGTACAGGGAGGGAGAAGCTTGACCTACAAAGAGTATGAAGCGGAAGTAAAGAAGCATCTTACACCCCAAAGATATTTTCACAGCAAGTGCGTGGCCAAAGAGGCGGCGCGGCTGGCGAAGCGGTATGGGGCAGAGGAGGAAAAGGCCCGCATCGCCGGGATCCTGCACGATATTATGAAGGATACGCCGAAGGAAGAGCAGTTGAAAATTCTGCGGGACTTTGGTATAATACTCAGCGAGTCCGAGCTTCAAAACCCAAAGCTGTGGCATTCTCTTTCCGGCGCCGCCTACTGCGAGCATGTGCTGGGCGTTTCCGACCGGGAGGTGCTTTCCGCCATCGCCTGCCATACCAGCGGAAAAAAGGACATGGCGCTGCTTGACAAGGTGCTTTTTGTGGCAGACTATATTTCCGAGGATCGGGACTATCCCGGCGTGAAGGAAATGCGAAAGCTGGCGAAATCCAGCCTGGAGGAAGCCATCATCGAGGGCATCGCCTTTACCGTACAGGAAAAAATGGAACAGCGGCTGCCCCTGGGAGGCGGCTCTATCGAAGCATATAACGACGCGGTGCTGGCACTGCGGGAAAAGGAAACAGGAAAGGAAGAATAACAAAGCTATGACCAGCTTGGAATTGGCAAAAAAAACGGCCGCGATCCTGGATAACAAGAAAGCGGAGCAGATCAATGTGATAAAAATTGAGGATATTTCCAGCCTGGCGGATTATTTCGTCATCGCCAGCGGCGGGAGCTCCACCCACGTGCGCTCCCTTTCGGACGAGCTGGAGGAAAAGCTGAAGGCCGAGGGCGCGGCCCCCGCCCGTGTGGAAGGCTACCGCTCCAATTCCTGGGTCCTGCTGGATTACGGCAGCGTGGTAGTTCATGTGTTCACTCAGGAGGCCCGGGACTTTTACGATCTGGACCGCCTGTGGGTGGACGGTAGCAAGGTGGATTGGGAAGAAGAGACACTGGAGTAAACAGAAAGGAGCGCTGCATGGAATACAGCCAGAGGGAATTCGTTCTGAAAAACGGAAAAATCTGTTTGATCCGCCGCCCGAAAGCAGAAGATGCGGAGCGCATTGTCCGCTACCAAAGGGAATCCAGCGGCGAAACGCCCTACCTGATTGTAGGGCCGGAGGATATCACCCAGACAATAGAGGAACAGGCGGAGCGGATTGAACGCTGGAACGCTTCCCCGTGTCAGCTTCGGCTGATGGCAGAGGTGGAGGGCGAACTTGCGGGTGTTGCCATTGTATATGGGAGCGGCTTCCAACGCCGCCTGCGCCATCGGTGTACCGTGGACATCACCCTGTATCAGAAATTTTGCGGAATCGGGATCGGCACGGTGCTGCTGGAGGAGCTTTTGAAGGCTGCTGCCGTTGCCGGATATGAGCAGGCGGAACTGGAAGTGGTTTCTGCCAATACCCCGGCCATTGCGCTGTATCAAAAGCTGGGATTCAAGGAAACCGGTGTCGTTCCCTGCGCGCTGAAATATGCAGACGGAAGCTTTGCGGATTTTTTGCTGATGGTTAAGCCCCTGAATTCTGGCACTGCCGGAGAAATACAGAGAAATAACCCCTGAGAGGCGTTTTGCTTTGTAAGGGAGAAAAAAGGAAGATGAAGCATGAAGTACGACCACAAAAGCGTTGAACCCAAATGGCAGAAAAGATGGGAGGAAGCAGGCGTTTTCCATGCGGAAAACGGCAGCGATAAGCCCAAGTATTTTGCGCTGATCGAGTTTCCCTACCCCTCCGGGCAGGGCCTGCACGTGGGACACCCCCG
>CAJUTL010000041.1 GCA_910589395.1 uncultured Oscillospiraceae bacterium | reverse complement strand
TAACACGCCAAATTACAATTTACCGAACAGTTCCCCACTGTCATTCTGAGGAACACAGAAAACTATAGCTTTCTTGACGAAGAATCTCGACCTTAATTCCAGAGCAAAAGGACAAAGGACGAGATTCTTCACTTCGTTCAGAATGACAAGGGGAAGCCTTTTCCCTTTCTAGTAACTAACGACTAACACGCCAAATTACAATTTACCGAACAGTTCCCCACTGTCATTCTGAGGAACATAGTGACGAAGAATCTCGACCTTTATTCCGGGAAAAGGGCAAAGGACGAGATTCTTCACTTCGTTCAGAATGACAGAAGGGAAACAGGAGAATAACCGCCAAATTCCAATTTATCAGCTTACTTATGGTCGGGTCAGAAACTGTTCTTTCGCACTTAGCAGTTTCACGAGTGCCTGCGGCGGCTCGCCGCGCCCTTAAATTGCTCATTCCTCATTGCCAATTTCTAATTGTCTTGCGCTTTGCCATTCTCCAGAAACAGCAGGCCTGCTTTTCCGTTTTTCATGATCAGCTGCCAGCCTTTGCCTTCTGAGATCAGGCTGACGGGCTCGCCCTTTGTGAGCTCCAGTTGTACGTTTGTGGCGTCGCTGACGCGCAGACCCTTTTCATCTTCATAGAAAAACTCGTTGGGAACGTCCAGAATTGCGCCGTTCTTTTTGGCGCGACAGCGGGAAACAGACTCTCCCCGCTTCAGAAGCTCCACAAAATTTTCCGGCCAGGTGACCGCTACGCCCGGCTTTGCCTTCTGGGAGCAGGGGGCCGGTATTGGGGGATAGGGATCAGCGCTGAGGCTTTGCCACTTCCCCGTTTCGTTATCCAGAATCACGCCGTTCAGCTGACCGAAGCTCTTCAGCGTGTTTCCGCCGTCTATGGAAAGAACGTTGCAGGCTTCCTGATAAAGGGGCTCGTTGCTCAGGCAGTCTGTTCGGAAATTGGCCACGGGCCAGTGCCCTACCAGCAGCAGCTTTTGGAAGGAATGGGTTACGACCTCATAGAAGCGGGGCACTGCCAGCACGTATTCCAGCTCCTGGCTTTCCAGCTCTTCGTCAGAAAGCCCGGCATGGGCAAAAAGGAATTTATCCGTTTCCAAAACATGGGGCAGGCCTCGCAGAAAATTCAGTTCCCGGAAAAAGGCCTGCTCCGCCCGCTCTCGAAGCGCGTGAGTTTCCGCTGCGGTTTTCGGAAAAGGCAGCCCCAGCTCCATCGCCATTTCTCCCAGCACAGTGCGTTCCCGGAAATGAGAAGCGTGCTGCAAAAGCTCCTCATCGTAGCCCTCCAGGGTAAAAAGCTCGTTATTCCCCATGAGGATAAACACGTTTTTCTCCCTGGAAAGCTCCATGGCAAAACGGACGGTATCAAGATTCTGGGTGCCCTTTTGCACAAGATCACCCAGGAGCACAAGCGAATCCTCACCAGGCTGGTACTGGAGTTTTTCCAGCAGCTCCTGAAAAAGCTTCAATCCGCCGTGAATATCGCTGACCACCAAAATTCTTTTTGTAGGAATGGAAGCCCGCACCACGCGGACAGGGTGTTCAAATTTCATTTTACCGCCTCTTTTCAAGCTCACTGTTTTCCGGTTCCGTGGCAGCGGGGACATTTGATTTGGCCGTTGCTGCACTTGTAGCATTTTTCCTTTACGGTTTCCCGCTTGACGCCTCCGCCGAAATTGGGAGATTCCACAACCTTTTCCTTGTAGCCCTTTCCATCGCAATTTCCGCAGGAAACAGTTTTTTCTCCGTGACATTTCGTGCACTTGATCTCAGTTTTATTTCCCTTCCAGGCAGAATCATCATCGTCATTTCCGCTTCCGCCGCCTGAACCGTTCTCGTCTTCACTCCGCCGCTGTATGGTTTGCGTTGTACGGTCGCCGTTATCCACGTATTCCAGGCCTTCGCCGTAAGTGACATGAAATTCCGTGTCCGGCGTATAATAGGCCCACAGGTAGACGGAAACCGCTTTCTGCTTTCGCACGTCAAACGAGCTGACACTGCCTGTGCCGGTGAAATCGAATACCCAGCAAGCCTTCATTTCGGACTCTCCCTGCTCAGAGTCCCGCAGAGAGAAGCCGCGCAACACCAAAAGCTGCACATACTCAGAAAGCAGTTCAAAGTCAGAGGCGGAAAGGGAATAGCTGTTTAGCGAATACCCATTGTAATCGTGGCCCTTCAAATACCGTGTCGCGCCGCCGCTATAGGCTTCGGGATCCGGCAGAGCCAGCTCCGAAGCAAGGGGCGGCTCAGAGCTTTCCGGTTTCCCTTCCCGATCGGAGGAAGCCTGATAGCTGTCGGGCCTGGGAAACAGTCTCTTCCCTATTGCCTCCTCCGGTGGCGATGACCGCCACCACCAGAAGGACCGCGGCCACACAGCAGCAAAGCAGAAGAAGCTTTTTCTTTGAGCCAGGCAGCCGCCTCAACGGCTTGGAGGAGCCGCTTTGCTTCAATTTCTTCCCGCAATGTTGGCAGAACTGCGCATTGTCATCGATCTGTTTCCCACAAAATTTGCAGTACATAAGCCCTCATCTTTCCCATACAATTTCCCCAAGCCGCATTTTCCGTAGCATAACTATTGTTATTTTACCACAAAACGAAAACAAGAGCAACAAAAGTCTACTTTCTGCTTTACCGCCTTGCCTCGGTAAAGGTAAGGCAAATCCCGCACAATTCTGTGTTCCGGACAGCCATGCTGTAAGGTGACGCGCAGAAAAGGCCCCGCAGATTTCTGCGGGGCCCTTCGGTATACCTTTTTGTGAAAAACAGCTTAGATCTCAGCGAAGTACTTGATGGTGCGGACCATCTGGCTGGTGTAGCTGTTCTCGTTGTCGTACCAGGAAACCACCTGAACCTCATACAGGTCGTCGGCGATCTTGGCGACCATGGTCTGGGTTGCGTCAAACAGAGAGCCATAGGTCATGCCGATAACGTCGGAGGAAACAATGGGATCCTCGTTGTAGCCATAGGAAGCGGAGGAAGCAGCCTTCATGGCGGCGTTGATGCCTTCCTTGGTAACGTTGCTGCCCTTGACCACAGCGGTCAGAATGGTGGTGGAGCCGGTGGGTACCGGTACACGCTGGGCGGAGCCGATCAGCTTGCCGTTCAGCTCGGGGATCACCAGACCGATGGCCTTGGCGGCGCCGGTGGAGTTGGGAACGATGTTGGCGGCGCCGGCGCGGGCACGACGGAGATCACCCTTGCGATGGGGGCCGTCCAGGATCATCTGGTCGCCGGTGTAGGCGTGAATGGTGCTCATGATGCCGCTCTGAATGGGGGCATAGTCGTTCAGGGCCTTGGCCATGGGGGCCAGGCAGTTGGTGGTGCAGGAAGCGGCGGAAATGATGGTGTCATCCTTCGTCAGGGTGTTTTCATTTACACTGAACACGATGGTGGGAAGATCGTTGCCCGCGGGAGCGGAAATGACGACCTTCTTCGCGCCGGCGTCGATATGAGCCTGGCTCTTTTCCTTGGAACAGTAGAAGCCCGTGCACTCCAGCACAACGTCTACGCCGATCTGGCCCCAGGGCAGATCCTTTGCGTCCTTTTCCGCATAGATCTTGAGGGTTTTGCCGTCCACGGTAATGGTGCCGGCCTCGTCGTCGGCGGAAACGGAATGAAGCCCCTCGCCGATCCTGCCGCAGTAACCGCCCTGGGCGGTATCATACTTCAGCAGATGAGCAAGCATGGAGGGCTTGGTCAGATCGTTGATAGCCACGATCTCATAGCCCTCTGCACCGAACATCTGACGGAAGGCCAGGCGGCCGATACGGCCAAAACCATTGATTGCAACTTTTACGGACATTGGGAAAACCTCCTAAAAATGTGATAAGAGCATTTTGATATTCTTATTTTACTGTATTTTTCTGGAATTTACAAGGCCCTGACAGAAAAATATCACTTTTTTCTGCCGGGGCCTTTCACAGCACTGCTTAATTGAGATTTTTTATCAGTTCGGCCGGAAGCGCCGGGAGGCCGAACGGCGGGCAGGGGGCTCTTCTCCCCCCTCCTTGGGCGCGGTGGTTTTGCGAATACTGTATTTTCGAAAGGTCATTAGGAACACCAGCAAAAACAGGGAAACACCCAGGCTGGAAAGCTGGATCATCGCAGGGATCTCCCCGGAATAGCTTTTGCCCAGCAGCAGCAAAGCCAAGTTTGAAAAAGCATAGGTCACGGTAAGCACTACCGCGAAGATGCCGGCTACAAATACCCTCTTCGCGGCAGATTCCTCTTCCACCCCGGCAAAAAGCTTACACAGGTAGAAAAGTGAAAGCAGCACGCTGGCGCCGCCTGCCACAGCGAAGAAATTCTCCACAAAGGAAGAGGACTTCGCATAGAACATGTATACCAAAATCAGATAGGCAATGCCCCAAAGCACCGCTACCAAATAGAGCAAAGGAGCTTTTTCCAAAGCATTTTTTCCCTGAAAGAAGCCTACCGAAACAAAAAGCTGCACTATGCCAAACAGGAAGCAGGTTACCAAAAAGGCCACATGGATCACGCCACGCTCGGTGGAATCGTAAGCGGAAGCGCCGGTTTGCAGATATCCGATATAATCCACTGTTTGCAGCAGCGCGGAAACAATGAGCGCCGCGCCGGAAAGCACAGCCGTGATCCCCAGCATATTATTTTTCCGGGGCACGTAAGGCCCGAAATACCGCCGGGACTGAAAGCACATGGCCGCCGCCAGCAGAGAGGTGAACAGTACAAAGATCAAGCTGCACCAGGCCATGACCCCGCCATCGGTATAAAAGCCCGTTTCATAATCGAAATAGTAGAGCATTTGAATCACGCGCAGGAGCACACCGCCGCCAAAGCCCACACAGGTCACCTTCAGCGCGTTGCCCACATTCATAAAAGACAGTTCTTTCCGGTTCTTTTCCATGATCTTGCCTTTCTCTGAGTTTCCAACATTTGAGATCCAGCATTCAGTATAGCACAGTTACAAGGGATTTCCAAGAAAAAACAAAAAATTTCCCTTCCCTTTGCCTGAAACGGGCTGATCATCTCTGATCCAGGGGGACATATCCCTGGGCTACCGGCAGGGCCCGGTAAGCCGGGCGCATAATCCGCCCGCCGGTGGTCAGCTCCTCGATCCGGTGGGCACACCAGCCGGCAATGCGGGACACGGCAAACATGGGCGTGAAAAGGTCCTCCGGGATCCCCAGCATTTCATAGACCAGGCCGGAATAGAAATCCACATTGGCGCTGATGACCTTTTGATTTCCGGTAACCCGCTGATAGGCGGCCGGAGAAAGCTTTTCCACCAGCTCGTAAAGCGCCAGCTTTTTTTCAAAGCCCTTTTTCGCCGCCAGCTCCCCCGCCTTTCTCTTCAAGATCACGGCGCGGGGATCGGAAAGCGTATAGATGGCGTGGCCCACACCATAGATCAGGCCGCTGCCGTCCGCCGCCTCTCCCCGAAGGATCTTTTCCAGATAATCGGTGACTTCTCCTTCGTCCTGCCAATCCTTCACGTTCTCCATGATATCGTCCATCATCATACGCACCTTGTGGTTGGCGCCGCCGTGCTTATAGCCCTTCAGAGAGCCGATAGCCGCGCCGATGGCAGAATAGATATCCGTACCAGCGGAGGTCAGCACCCTGGTGGTAAAGGTGGAATTGTTGCCGCCGCCGTGCTCCGCGTGAAGCACCATGCACAGGTCTAGGAGCCTTGCCTCTTCCTGAGTGAACTCCTTGTCCGGGCGCAGAGCGTTCAGGATTGCCTCTGCCGTACACTGCCCCGGCTCATAGGGGTGAAAAAACATGGTCTCATGATCATAATAACGTCGCTTTGCCTGATAGGCATAAGACATGATGGAGGGCAGCCGGGCAATGAGAGAAATACTTTGCCGCATATTGTTTTCCAGAGACAAGTCTTCCGGATCGTCGTCATATGAATATAAGGTAAGCACCGATCTGGAAAGCTTGTTCATCAGATTCTGAGAGGGCGTTTTCAAAATAGTGTCCTCCAGAAAATATTCCGGTAGCTCCCTGTTATCGTACAAAAGCCCGCACATGCGGTCAAACTGGCGGCGATCGGGCAGCTTGCCGAAGATCAGCAGCCAGGCCACCTCCTCAAAGCCGAAGCGGCCCTCCTGCTCACTGCCCTCCACAAGCTTTTCAATATCGATGCCCCGGTAGGTAAGGCGGCCCTTATCCGGTACCTTATCGCCATCGTCGATCAGATAGCCGTGCACATTGCACACATGGGTCAGCCCCGCCATGACGCCTGTGCCGTCGGGGTTTCGCAGGCCGCGCTTGACCCGGTTCGATTCATATTCCTCTTTGGTGATCCTGTTGTTCTGCCGGTACTCCTCGCAGAGCTCCTGGATCGTGGTGCTGGTTTCGCTTTCGCTGTTCAGCCTTTGCACACGCACCGCTCCTTTCCCGTAAAGCTATTGTCTGATTGTACAGCGGCAAGCGCCGGAAGTCAACTGATAAGAATTATAAAAGGCAAAGAAATTCATTTTTCGGCGTTTTTATACTAAATCCGCCTGAAAAATCCAAGTTTTTGAAAGATTAGCTGAAAAAATATGTAAAAGGAGATTGGATCGTTATGCGGACACAAAAAAAGAAAAGCGGACTGAAGCAGGTGATTTTTGTCTTTTTTATCATCTACGCCGCCATCACCCTGCTGCCCGCGGGAGTGTACGCGCTGGGTAAAATAAAAAGCGTAAAAGCTTCTTCCCCCGATCAAGCGGCAGCCTCCCCCGCCCCGGAGGTAAGCTCTTCCGTTTCCGAACCGAAGCTTCCCGGATTTCTGGACCAGGGCGTTCCCGGACAAGGCAAAACTCCTGAAGAGCTTTCGGAGAAGGACGTTTTTTCCCTGTACGACCATGCCACCGGGAAGACCCTTTCTGTTCCGGCCTCCAGGCTGATCCCCGCCGCCATTGCCTGTGAAATGGATCTTTCCGCCCCCAAGGAGGCGTTGAAGGCCCAGGCGGTGGCCTGCTATACCCTGTTTTCCCGGAAACGGGCGGCCGGAGAGCTGATAGAATGCGACAGCAGCCGCTGGCAGGTATGGGCTTCGGAGGAGGCCATGCAAACCCGCTGGGGAGAGGACTATGAAAGCAATCTGGGCGTTTTGAAGGAAGCCGCGGCCGAAGTGGCCGGAGAGCTTCTGCAATGGGAGGAGCAGCCTATTTTGGCAGCCTATTTTGCCATCTCCTCCGGCAGCACCGAAACCTCTGAAAACGTGTGGGGCGGCAGCCTGCCCTATCTTCAGGCGGTGGCCAGCCCGGGAGATCAGCTCAGCAGCGGCTACCGCAGTACGGTTTCCCTGACTTTTCAGGAATTCAGGGACGCCGCTTCCGCCTATTTTACGGAAGAACCCCCCGTGTTTTCCGGGCCGGAAAACAGCTGGCTGACGGAGGTCACCTACACGCCTTCCGGCTATGTAAGCTCCGCCGTTTTAGGGGGAAAGCCAGTAACCGGCACAGAGCTGCGGGGCGCTTTCTCACTGCGAAGCGCCTGTTTTCAGGTAGAACAAACGGAGGAGGGCTTCCGCTTTACGGTACGGGGCTGGGGGCATGGCGTGGGCATGAGCCAGGCCGGAGCCATCTTTCTGGCAAAGCGGGGCGAAAGCTACCGGGACATTCTTTCCTATTACTATCCTGGAACCAGCCTCATCTCTCAGGAGGCAGATGTACCTGAAGCTGAGGATACGGAATGACGATCCCTTCCCGGTCAAATGCCTCCTTTACCGCTTCCTGCATGGCATAGTAAAGATTCCAGTACTCCTCCTGCCGGCACCAGAGCTTTGCCACCAGGGTAACGGAGCTGTCCTTCAGCTCCCCTACCGCAATAATGGGGACAGGCTCTTTTAAGACCCGCGGGTCCTGAAGAGCGGTTTCTGCCAGTACCTCCTTGGCCTGCCGCAGATCCGCCCGGTAGGAGACCGCATAGCTCAAGTCCAGCCTGCGGGTGCCGTTGCTGGTATAATTTACCACCACGCCGCCGGTGATCTGCGAATTCGGCACGATCACCTCTTTGTTGTCGAAGGTAGAAAGAACGGTATACAGGATCTCAATGCGCTTGACGGTCCCCTCATAATTTCCGAAGGCCAGGTAATCTCCCATTTTGAAGGGCTTTGTGAAAATGATCTGCATACCGCTGACCAGGTTGGAAAGGCTGCCCTGCAGTGCAAAGCTGGCGGTGAGGCCCGCCGCGCCCAGCGCCGCGATCAGGGAAGTGATATTCACCCCCAGCTGCGCTATGGCGCTGATAAAAGCCACCACCAGCACAAGGGCTTTGACAAGGGAACCTGTGAAGCTTATTACCAAGGGCTCCAGCTTCCCTTTTCCCATTGCCTTTTTTACCAGCCGGGAGACAAGCTTCGCCAGAAACCAGCCAGCAAAAAAAATCACCGCTGCCAGCAGCAGGTTTCCGGCAAAGCCGCCAAGCCAGCGCAAAACAGAATCCAATACTTCCTTCCAGGACATTTTCATACTTTTCCCCGCTTTTTTATCAAGCTTTTTCTTGTTCCAGTATAACCGCTTTCTCCGAAAAAGTCATGAAAAAAATGTTTTTTCCCGAAAAAGATAAATTTTTCAAGGATATTTTGCCCTTTTACCTTTGCAAGCACAAAAAATATTGCTATAATAAAGCAGAAAGCTCGACCCTGCCCTTCTCTAACAACTAACGACTAAACTCTCGGAGGCCTTCATGGATATTACAACAGCCACAAGCGCCATGCGCTCCAGCCTGCTGACGCGGGACGTATACGCCGTCTGCTTTCCGGAACGGGACGATTTGGAAAGCCTGCACGGGGAGCTTGCCGCGGCCCGAAAAAAGTTCTTCACCCGTGGCAAAAAGGCTGTAAGGGCGGGAAAGAACGAAGTGATCAAGGGCTTTGACGGAAAGCTTTCCGGAAAGCTTCGCCGCCATGGCCTCTATTGGAAAAAAACCGCCGGAAAAATCATTTTGGAAGAAGCCTTTGACCAGCGAAACGGCTACGCGGTGGTTCGCCGGGACTTTCGGGGGATCATTCAAAGCCGGATCTATTTTGATAAAAACCATTTGTGGATCAAATCGGAATATTACGATCCCTGGGACACTGCCGCGGCCCAGGTAATTTTTAAGCCCAGCGATTCCTTTGACGTGGTGGAGCGCTTTGACCGGGAAACAGAGCATCGGCGGTATCGTTCTACAGAGCTGCACCCTCTGCCCTACCTTTCCGGTACGGCGGAGCAGAGCATTTTAAACGCCAGGTTTGGCGAGCCGGGCCTGATCGTTTCCACGGCGGAGGGAGAATTCTGCTACTGCGCAAAAAAGGAAGCCCAGGCCAGAAAGCGGGCTTTGGAGGAGATCAAGGACGGCACCATTGTTCTGATGCCCGCCTGGGAGGTAAAGGATGGTTCTCTTGCCGGAGAAGCCGGTGAGGAGGAAACCGCCCTTACCTTTACGAGCCTGGAGGAATACGCCAAGGTAGAGCCGGGGCAGGAAACGGAACAGAAGTCGCCTGCTCTGCCGGGCCCCGCTCTTTCCTCTGACAGCGAGGAGTTCACCACGGTTCCCGAGGTAGAGGAGCAAAAAGCGCCGGAGAGCTCCCGGGAAGAACGGATCCTGGCGGCCGCCAGAAAAGCGGCAGGGCTTCCGGAAGCGCCTCAGGAGCAGCCGGCTTCTCAGGAAAACGCGGTTGAACCGGAAAGCGGCCGCGCCTCCGGCGGCGCATATTACGGGACAGTGCAAAACGGAAAGCTCACAGTGGCGGAACAGGCCGGGCAAAAAACCGGAGCAGCGGTCTATCACGGCGAATACCAAAACGGAAAGCGGGAGGGCTTCGGCTCTCACTATTACAAGGACGGCAGCCTTTGCTATGCCGGATTCTGGAAGGAGGACAAGCGGGATGGCCTGGGCGTTTCCTTCCGGGAGGGAGACCATGCCCTGCACATCGCAAAATGGGAAAACGGGAAGCCGGGCAATTTGGTCTCTCTGTTTGACAAGGACGGAAACCTTCGCTACGGCGGCTATATGACAGATGGGAAAAAACAGGGTGCCGGCGTTTCCTTCCCCCAGCCGGACGGCACTATTTTTGTGGGGAAATGGGAAAACGGCGAATTTACCGGGCTGGGCTCTTCCTTCGACAAAGAGGGAAATCTTGTTTACTACGGCGCCTGGAAAAACGGCATGCGAAACGGACATGGCACGGAATTTGACAGCAGCGGCGGGATCGTATTTGACGGGGAATGGCAGGACGGAAAATATTACAACGGCATTTTGTACCAGAAGCGAAAAGAAACCACAGAGGAGCTTCCTTTTCCGGAGGAATCCTGACGCTTTTGTTCCGTTATTTTTCTCTACAGAAAAGGGCCTCTGATCGAGGCCCTTTTCACAAAAAGAAAGCGTTTTACTTCAGCATCTTTTCCACATCGCCAATGAGATTTCCCACCGTGTGGATGGCTTTTCCGGCGTTACGCTTCATGACCCGCGCCTTTTTCCGGCCTCCTGACATGGCCTTAGTCCCGATGGCCGCCACCGTTACGCCTGCCAAAACACCCATGCCGATGCCTTTTGCCACGTTCATCACCTGCTTTGCCATTGCACAAAACCTCCATAATACTAAGATATATCTGAGCAGTCTGAGAGCTGCCTTCCCTTCCATGATGCCCTTCTCCTCCTTTTTTATGCGAAAATCCAAGGAAACGCCAATCACCAAAAAAACCGACCCATGTCCTTTGGCCCTTTCTAAACAACTAACTACTAACATCTAACAACTATTCTCCGAAAGGTGTGTTCCTTTTGCCAAATCTAAACATTGTTCTGGTAGAGCCGGAAATCCCGCAAAACACGGGGAACATTGCCCGCACCTGCGCCGTTACCGGAGCGCGGCTTCATCTTGTGGGCCCCATGGGCTTTATCCCGGAGGATAAAAAGCTGCGCCACGCAGGGCTGGATTACTGGAGCTTTCTCACACTTTTTACTTATGATAGCTTGTCCGAGTTTTTTGAAAAAAATACCGGCGCTTTTTACTTTTTTACCACCAAGGCCGAAAAGCGCTATACCGATATTTCCTATCCAGACAACTGCTACCTGTTTTTCGGGAAGGAATCCGCCGGGCTGCCGGAGAGGCTTTTGTTTGAGCACCCGGAAAGCTGTGTGCGTATCCCCATGCTGGACGGCATGAGAAGCCTGAACCTTTCCAATTCTGTGGCCATCGGCGTTTTTGAAGCGCTGCGCCAATGGGATTTTCCCACCCTATCCTGTAAGGGAGAGCTGCGGGACTTTGACTGGGCGGCGGCAAAGCAGAAAAAGCCCTATTCTGAATTTCTTTGAGCTTTTGGAGCACCAATTTTCTTTTTTTCATACTTTCTTAAAATTTTCTGCCTATACTTCTTATCAGGATCGCATTTGACTATTTCAGCGCATTGGAAAGGGGAATTTCTCTTGCCTCATTTTATCGAATTTGACGGCGTGTGCAAATACTACACCATGGGAGAAAACAGGATCGCGGCAGCGGATCACATCAGTTTCTTTGTAGACAAAGGCGAGTTCTGCGTGATCGTGGGCCCCTCCGGCGCGGGAAAAACCACTGTGCTCAACATGCTGGGCGGTATGGATACCTGCGATGAGGGAACGATCCTGCTGGACGGAGAAAAAATCAGCGCCTATACGCCCCGGCAGCTCACCACCTACCGCCGGTACGATGTGGGCTTTGTCTTTCAGTTTTATAACCTGGTACAGAATTTAACGGCCCTGGAAAATGTGGAGCTGGCAAGCGAGATCTGCCGCGACCCGCTGGACGCCACCAAAACCCTGGAGGGCGTCGGCCTGGGAGATCGGCTGGGGAATTTTCCCGCCCAGCTTTCCGGCGGCGAGCAGCAGCGTGTTTCCATTGCCAGGGCGCTGGCGAAGAACCCGAAGATCCTGCTTTGCGACGAGCCTACCGGCGCGCTGGATTACAAGACCGGCAAGGCCGTACTGGGCCTTTTGCAGGACACCTGCCGAAGCACCGGGCGTACTGTGCTGGTCATTACCCACAACAGCGCTCTCACCGCCATGGCGGACCGTGTGATCCGTATAAACAGCGGACAGGTGCTCTCCAACGAAAAGAACCTCCACCCTGTCCCGGTGGAAGAGATCGAATGGTGACCGCTTGCCTTTGAACCCCATTTTCGGAAAGGAAGCTCCGGCATGAACCCTTCTTACAGAAAAAATATTCTGCGCACTGTGAAAAGTTCGCTTTCCCGCTTTCTGGCTATTTTTGCCATTGTGGCGCTGGGGGTTGGCTTTCTGGCCGGGCTTTTGGCCGCGCCGGGCGATATGCGCCTTTCCGCCGACAGCTATTATGACGATACTGCCATGTACGACCTGCGGGTGGTTTCCACATTGGGTCTGACGGAGCAGGACCTGGAGCTTGTCAGGCAGACGGAGGGCGTGGAATCGGTGCTGCCGGTTTATGATGAGGATCTGGTGCTTCTCACGCCCGACGGGGACTCCCACACAGCCCGGGTACACACTCTTCCCGGGGAAAGTGAGCCCGGCATAAACAACCTGATTTTACAAACCGGACGCATGCCGGAAAAGGCCGGAGAGTGCGTTGTGATAGAAACCAAGACCCTGGGCGGAAAGCAAAACTGGATCGGACAGACGCTGACTCCCGAAAAAGACGAAAAGACGGAAGAAAGCGACGAAGAAAACCAGGGACTTACCTCTCCTCTCACTGTAGTGGGCACCGCCAAAAGTCCCCTGTATCTTTCCATGGAGCAGGAGCACACCACCGTGGGCACCGGTACGCTGGGACTGATCGTATACACTTTACCCGAAACGGTGAGCCGGGAGGTCTATACCGGCTTTTATCTCACTTTGTCCGGCGCTAAAGAGCTCGGTTCCTTTGACAGCGAGTATGAAGAAAAAACCGATACGGTAAAAGAGGCGTTGGAAACCCTGGGCGAGGAGCGCGCCGAGCTTCGCTATCGGGAAATTGTGGACGAGGCGGAAGAAAAGCTTTCCGATGCCCGCCACGAATATGAAGAGAAAAAGGCGGAAGTGGAACAGGAGTTGGCGGACGCTGAAAAGGAACTGGCAGACGGCGAGCGGGAGCTGGAGGAAAACGCTCAAAAACTGACGGACGCCAAGGCGGAGCTGGACCGGGGCCAGCAGGAATTAAACGACCAGCGGGCCGCTTACCGCACACAGACCGCTTCCGCCCAGGCCCAGCTTGACGAGGGCTATGCAAAGCTTCGGGAATATCAGGCCCAGCTGGACAAGGGAAAAGCACAAATAGACGCTGCCCGAGCTCCTCTGGACGAAAGCGCAAAGCAGCTGGCGGAAGGGAAAAAGCAGCTGGACGCCGCCAAGGAGCAGCTGGATCAAAGAGAGGCGGAACTTTTCGGGCTGGAGACCGGAAAGGCAGCCTTCTGGCAGGCAGCAGGTGTGCTCGGCCTGCCTTCCGAGGACACCTCGGACAGAGCAACGCTGGCCGCTTTGGCCCAAATGGAAATTTTGTATCCCGACGCGGCTCAGCAGTTCGCTCCGTTAAAGGCCGGACTGGAGGAGCTGGCCACCCAGGGTACCGATACCGCCGGGGCCCGGGAGGCTCTGGAAGCTGGAAAAGCAGAATATGAGGAAAAGCTGGAGGAGCTGATCGCCTCCCAGGAGAAGCTGGACGCCGCTTATCGGGAGTTGGCCGTGCAAAGCAAGCCCCTGGAGGAGCAGCAAAATCAATTAAATACACAAAAGGCAGAGCTTGACCGCAATACGGCGGCACTGCGCCAGGCGCAGATCACGGCCCAGGGAGAGTTTGCCGCCGCGGAGCGGGAGCTGGCCAATGGCCGTGAAGAGTATGAGGATGGTCTTTCTCAGCTGGAGGACGCCCGCCAGAAGCTCAAGGACGGGCGGCAGGAATATGAAGACGGAAAAGCGGAGGCCGAAGAAAAGCTGGCGGACGCGGAGGAACAGATCAAGGACGCGGAAAGCAAGGTTCGCGAGCTGGAGGAAGGAAAGTGGTATCTTTTCACCAGAGACGACAATGCGGGCTATTCCAGCTATGATTCCAACGCGGATAAAATAGGCGCTATCGCCGCCGTGTTCCCCGCTTTCTTTTTCCTGGTGGCCGCCCTGGTGGCCCTGACCACCATGACCCGCATGGTGGAGGAGGAGCGGCAGCAGATCGGCGCCATGAAAGCCCTTGGCTATTCCTCAGGAAAGATCGCGGTAAAATATCTGCTCTATGCCGCCTGCGCCAGCGTCGCGGGCAGCGTTTTCGGCCTGGCCGTAGGCTTCCGGCTGTTCCCCTATATCATCATAAACGCCTATAATATCATGTACGATATTCCCAAGGCTCTCACTCCCTTTAACCTCCCCTATGCCCTGTTTTCTTCTCTGACCGCCGTGGCCTGCACGCTGGCCGCCACGCTCAGCGCCTGCCGGGCAGAGCTGAAAACCGTTCCCGCCCAGCTGATGCTGCCAAAAGCGCCGAAAGCAGGCAAACGGGTCTTTCTGGAATACATTACGCCTCTTTGGAAACGGCTGAAATTTACCCAAAAGGTGGCCGCCCGCAACCTGATCCGCTATAAAAAACGTTTCTTTATGACGGTGATCGGGATCGCGGGCTGCACCGCCCTGCTGATGACGGGCTTCGGTGTAAACGATTCTGTTTCCCATATTGTATCCTTACAGTACGATGAGCTGAACCAGTATCAGCTGATGATCGGCCTGAAGGACGAAAGCGCACTGGAGGGGCGTGAGCTGAAACAGCTTTTGAGCAATGAGCAGGAGATCCTGGGTTCCCTTCCGGTCATGCAGAATAACGGGACTGTTGTACCGAAAAAGAACGACCCGGCAGACGATGTGACCATTTTCGTTCCTTCCGATGTTCCCGCCCTTTCCGATTACTTTGCGTTCCGTCATCGCACTGACAGCCTGCCGGTGACCTTTGAGGAAAATTCCGTGATCATCACGGAGAAGCTGGCGGAACGCCAGCACCTGAAGGTCGGCGATCCCATTACTTTGAGAAATCAGGACGACAAAGAGGCCTCTCTCACCATCACGGAGATTTGTGAAAATTACGCCCTGCATTATCTCTACCTCTCCCCTGCCGCTTATGAAAAAGCCTTTGGAGAGCCTGTGGAAAACAATATGATCCTGTGCAAGCTGCCGGAGGACACCACCCACGAAGAGGAGGAGGCCCTTTCCACAAAGCTGCTAAACTGCCGGGACGTGGCCGCGGCGCGGTTTACCACAGAGCTTTCCGGAAGCTTTCAGAACAGCATTCAGGGCATCAATTCCATTATTGCCGTGATCATTATTTCCGCCGGGGCTCTGGCCTTTGTGGTACTCTATAACCTGACCAATATCAATATCAGCGAGCGGGTAAAGGAAATTGCCACCATCAAGGTGCTGGGCTTTTACGATCGGGAGGTTTCCGCCTATATCTATCGGGAAAATGTTGTGCTCACCGTGATCGGTACAGCGGTTGGCCTGGTTCTGGGCATTTTCCTGCATCAGTTCGTCATTCGCACGGCGGAGATCGACATGGTGATGTTCGGCAGAACGGTATATCCTCTAAGCTATGTATGGTCCGCCCTGCTCACCATCCTGTTCAGCGTGCTGGTAAACCTGGTCATGCACAGGAAACTCAAAAAGATCAGCATGGTGGAAAGCATGAAGGCGCCGGAATAAGTAATTAGTTGTTAGATGTTAGCAGGGATCGGAATACTCAAAATAGGCCTGCAGGAGGGTTTCCTAATGGACGCGAATCATGGCATAGCTGTCAGGGATATTGAAAGCAGAGATTATCTGCCCGCAGCAAAGGTCTGGCGTACTGCGCTTGGCGACCCAAGGGTAACCGATGAATCTTTTGCCCAAATCCGTGAGATGATGAAACATGACAGCCGCTACCGGACTTTTGTTGCCGAAACAAACGGCAATGTCGTGGGTCTGGTCACGACCGTTGAAGTTTTAGCGTTCAACTTACCCAACGGCTACATTCAAGTGAATGAACTTGCTGTTTTGCCTGAGTTTCAACACTGCGGCATAGGAAAAACGCTGATGGAACGTGTTGAGGAATTGGCAAGAGAGCGAAATATTTCCCTGATTGGAATTACATCCGGTTTTCAGCGGACAGGCGCACACGAGTTCTATGAACATTTGGGATATCAAAAAATATCCTTTTGGCTTCGTAAGAGAATATAAGAACTTGTACCAATAGAATAAAATGCACAGCTTTCCGGCAGATTTTATCGGGAGCTGCGTTGTGAAAACTTGAAAACCGCAAGATTTCCTGCGTTTTCACGCCTTGTTCCCGGTAAAATCCGCTCGAAAATCTGCACATGTATCCTATCGGTACAAGTTCTAAGAAAAAAGCGGTTTGCCGCCAAGCTCACCAAGCGAGGTTATCCATATGAAAAAATACATGATCATTTCCGGGGTGCCCAGGGCGGGAAAAAGCAAGCTCTCCGCACAGGTCTCCAGGCGCTTCGGCTATCAGCACATCAGCGTGGATTCCATCATTGCCGGGTTTGAGGCCTGTTTCCCCGACACCGGGGTCAACACCTACCAGGGCCTTTCCTCTCTGGAAACCTTACAGGTTATCAGCAAAAAAATGGCCCCCTTCCTCCAGGCCATGATCGACAGCGGCGAATATGACGAGCAGGAGTACGGCGTGGTTTTCGATATGTATCAGCTGCTGCCGGAGGATTATGTAAACTGCATTGACTCCAAGCGCTGCGGGATCCTGTATCTCGTCACCGGCGACGTAACACCGGAGGAGCGGTTTCAGATCCAGAAGGAGTTTGACACGCCCCAGGATTATTCCTACTATCTCTCCGACGAAGAGCGAATGGAGGGCTGCCACTATCTGGTGGAGCAAAGCATTTTGATCCGGGAGCAATGTGAAAAGTACGGCCTGCCCTGCTATGAGACTTCCCGGAACCGGGAACAGGTAATGGAGGAGCTGCTTTCCTCCCTGGTCTCCCGGTGACCCTTTTTCTCGCCCTCAACAGCCGTTTCGGAAAACGGAACCGGTGGTAAAAGGAAAATAATTCAAAAAACGCGGCGCTTTTCCCAAAGTTTGGCTTGAAAAGCGCCGCAAATTGTTATACAATTATCAGTAGGTCAATCCACTGTTTCGCAAACTCAATTTTTTATAAAAGGAGTGCAGACAACATGAACTACCTGAACAAGAAAACCGTCGAGGATATCGACGTCAGCGGCAAGCGCGTGCTGGTTCGCTGCGACTTCAATGTTCCCATGAAGGACGGCGCGATCACCGATACCAAGCGTATCGTAGGCGCGCTGCCTACTGTGAAGTACCTTGCCGATCACGGCGCGAAGGTGATCCTTTGTTCTCACATGGGCCGCCCCCACAATATCCTCAACGATACGGTGAAGCTGGATAAGAAGGAAAAGAAAAAGATTGAGGCGCTGCCTGAAAGCGAGCAGGCGGAAGCCACCGCCAAGGCTCTGGAGGCCGCCAAGGACGATGTGAAGAAGTTCTCTCTGGCCCCTGTTGCCGTAGAGCTGGGAAAACTGCTGGGCAAAAACGTGGTCATGGCCGCTGACTGCATCGGCCCCGACGCCAAGGCAAAGGCCGCCGCCCTGAAGGACGGCGAGGTAATGATTCTGGAAAATATCCGCTTCCACGCCGAAGAGACAAAAAACGATCCCGATTTCGCCAAGGAGCTCGCCTCTATGGCTGAGATCTATGTCAACGACGCGTTCGGCACCGCCCACCGCGCTCACGCCTCCACCGAAGGCGTTTCCCACTATCTGCCCGCCGTGTGCGGCTACCTGATCCAGAAGGAGATCACTGTGATGGGCGGCGCGCTCACTGAGCCGAAGCGCCCCTTTGTGGCCATTCTGGGCGGCGCGAAGGTTTCCGATAAGATCGGCGTGATCGACAACCTGATCAGCAAGGTGGATACCCTGATCATCGGCGGCGGCATGGCCTACACCTTCTTAAAGTCCATGGGCCACCCCATCGGCACCTCCATTTGCGAGGAAGACAAGCTGGAGCTTGCCAAGGAGACTATGGCAAATGCGGAAAAGAACGGCGTAAAATTCCTGCTGCCTGTGGATAACAAGGTGGGCAAGGAATACGATCCCAATACCGAAAGCCAGGAGGTTCCTTCCGACAATATTCCCGAAGGCTGGATGGGCCTGGATATCGGCCCCAAGACCATTGAGCTGTTCACCGAGGCCATTAAGGGCGCGGGCACTGTGGTGTGGAATGGCCCCATGGGCGTTTCCGAATGGGAAAACTTTGCTGCCGGCACCGTCGGTGTGGCAAAGGCGGTAGCGGAAAGCGGCGCGATCTCTATCATCGGCGGCGGTGATTCCGCGGCCGCTGTGGAAAAGCTGGGCTTTGCCGACAAGATGACCCATATCTCCACCGGCGGCGGAGCTTCTCTGGAGTTCCTGGAGGGCCTGGAGCTGCCCGGCATTGCCTGCCTGAACGAGAAGTAAGAAAAAGGGCGGTAAAACCGCCCTTTTTAGTTATTTAGTATTTAGTAATTAGACTTTGGAAAGGATCGATACAACATGAACAAAGCATTGAGAAAGGCTGTTATTGCCGGAAACTGGAAAATGAACAAGACCCCCGCCGAGGCAAGAGAGTTGATTTCCGCCATTGCCCCCCTGGTAAAGGACGCCGGGTGCGAGGTGATCGCCTGCACTCCCTTTGTGGATCTCACCGCCGCCCAGGAGGCCGCTGAGGGCACCAACATTCAGATCGGCGCGGAAAACTGCCATTGGGAAAAGAGCGGCGCCTTTACCGGTGAGATCTCTGCCGATATGCTCAGATCTATGGGAATTCAAATCGTGATCATCGGCCACAGCGAGCGCCGCCAATACTTTGGCGAAACCGATGCGACTGTTCAGAAGCGCGTGCGGGCCGCTTTGGACGCGGGCCTTACCGTGATCCTCTGCGTAGGCGAGACCCTGGAGCAGCGGGAACAGGGCATCACTGCTGAGCTTTGCGCCATGCAGACAAAGATCGCTCTGGGCGGTGTTTCCGCGGAAGAGCTGAAACGCGTCATTATCGCCTATGAGCCTGTATGGGCCATTGGCACCGGCAGAACCGCTACCGCCGAACAGGCTAACGAGGTTTGCCACACCATTCGCGAGGTGATCGCCGAGCTGTACGGAAAGGCTTCCGCCGATGGCATTACCATTCAGTACGGCGGTTCTATGAACGCGGGTAACGCTGCGGAGCTTCTTGCCCAGCCTGACGTAGACGGCGGGCTCATTGGCGGCGCTTCCTTAAAGCCCAATGATTTTGCCGCTATTGTGGAAGCAGCCACCAAGGGCTAAGTATTCCTGCTCTTTTGAATTTCGTTCTGTGGTCAAAGAAAGGACGCGCATCTATGAAAAAACCTCTTGTTTTGATGATATTGGACGGCTTCGGCATCGCGCCTGATGAGGGCAACGCCATTGTGGCCGCCAAAACTCCGAATTTGGATCAGATTTTGAAGGAAAACCCGGTCACGCAGATCGGCGCTTCCGGTATGGACGTTGGCTTGCCCGACGGCCAGATGGGAAACAGTGAAGTAGGCCACACCAATATCGGTGCGGGCCGCATTGTGTACCAGGAGCTGACCCGTATTACAAAATCCGCCCAGGACGGCGATATGGACAAAAACGAGGCGCTGGTTCATGCCATGACCTCAGCCAGGGAAAACGGCAAGGCACTGCATTTCATGGGGTTGCTGTCCGATGGCGGTGTACACAGCCATAACAGCCATCTTTACGCCCTGCTGGAAATGGCAAAGCGTATGGAGCTTACAAAGGTCTACGTTCACTGCTTTCTGGACGGCCGTGACGTCCCCCCCAGCAGCGGCAAGGCCTATGTGGAGGAGCTTCAGGAAAAGCTTCAGGAAATCGGCGTTGGCAAGGTCGCCACTGTAATGGGCCGTTACTATGCCATGGATCGCGATAACCGCTGGGAGCGTGTGGAAAAGGCTTATGCCGCCATGGTATATGGCGAGGGCGAGCATGCCCCCTGCCCTGTTTGCGCTGTGCAGAATTCCTATGACAAGGAAGTTACCGATGAATTTGTAGTGCCGGTGGTATGCGACGGGGCCGCCCCCATCTCTGAGGGTGATTCCGTGATCTTCTACAATTTCCGTCCCGACCGGGCCAGGGAGATCACCCGCACGCTAGTAGACCCGGATTTTTCCGGTTTCCAGCGCAAAAAGGGCTTCTTCCCCCTCACCTATGTGTGCATGACCCAGTACGACGCCACCATGCCCAATGTGGAGGTGGCCTACAAACCGGAGTCTCTGGAAAACACCTTCGGCGAGTATCTTTCCAAAAATGGGTTGACTCAGCTTCGCATTGCCGAGACCGAGAAATACGCCCATGTTACCTTCTTCTTTAACGGCGGCGTGGAAAAACAGTACCCCGGAGAGGATCGTATTCTGGTAAAATCCCCAGCCGTTGCCACCTATGATCTCCAGCCGGAGATGAGCGCCTATGAGGTGACGGATAAAATGGTGGAGGCTGTAAGATCCGGCAAATACGACGCGCTGATCCTGAATTTCGCCAACTGCGACATGGTAGGCCATACCGGCGTGTTTGAGGCAGCCGTCAAGGCAGTGGAGGCTGTGGACACCTGTGTGGGCCGGGTGGTAGAGGCTGTGAAGGAAATGGGCGGCTGCGTGCTGCTTACCGCCGACCACGGCAACGCTGATAAAATGGTAGACGCCGATGGCACACCCTTTACCGCTCACACCACGAATCCTGTTCCCTTCTGCGTGATCAATCACCCCTGTGAGCTGCGCAAGGGCGGCGTTCTGGCGGATATCGCCCCTACGATGCTGAAGGTGCTGGGGCTGCCCCAGCCCAAAGAAATGACCGGGGAAAGCATTATCAAATAAAAAGCGCCCCTTATCTCGCCATTTCTTCAGGAACTACCGGGGAAAAGCATTGTAAAATAGACGGGAAATCAAAAAAGCAGTACCCCGGTTCAATAGAGCCAGGGTACCGCTTTTTCCTTTTCTATTCTTTTAGACACTTAGGGCATATAAATGCCGCCGTTGGGAGAAACATACTGTCCGGTCATGTACTTATCCTTGATGAGGAATTCCATGGCGTTGGCGATATCCTCCACGTCGCCGATTTTCCCCATGGGAATGGACTGGGCCAGAGCGGCTACCTCATCCTGGTTTACGCCGCGAAGCATATCTGTCCAGATCATGCCGGGGCAGATGCAGTTAAAGCGGATATTCTGCTTGCCAAATTCCATTGCCAAGGCACGGGTCATACCGATCAGGCCCGCCTTGGAGGCGCAGTAATCCGCCTGATTGGCAACGCCCATCAGGCCGCCGATGGAGGAAGTATTTACCACACAGCCCTCATTCGCCTTTACCATGTAGGGCACCACAAAATGGCACATATGGAAAGCGCTGATCAGGTTGGTTTCCAGCACGGACATATACTTTTCACGGGGAAGCTCGCAGAAGGCGGCATTATTGGTAATACCGGCATTGTTTACCAGCACGTCGATTTTCTCTCCAAAGGCTTCCACTGCGGCTTTGACCAGCCTTTCGCAGTCCTCGTATTTGGAAACGTCAGCCTGAACGGCCAGGCCTTCTACACCGTAGTCCGCTTTCAGCTTGGCGATCACGTTTTCCGTGAGGGCCTTGGAGCTGTCGGAACGATAGTTGACGACTACATTGTAGCCCATTTCCCCCAGCTTGAGGGTCATGGCCTCTCCAATACCACGGGAGCCGCCGGTGATGATAGCAGTTTTCATTGGAACCTCTCCTTTGATCAAATTTCTTCAAGCCGCGGCCGCAGCTTTTAAGTTTGATAATATTGTAACATAGTCGATTGCGTTTGTCCCGTTGCACTTTTTGAAAACTGTCAACGCGAGAGGAGTTTTTTCGCCATGCCAACCGAAAGTGTTCGCATTCGTCTTGCCGAAGGGCTTTTCGCTTTGCTGAAACGAAAAACCCTAAAGCACATCAGCGTTCGGGATATCACCACGGAATGCGGCTTGACCAGGCAGGTCTTTTACCGGTATTTCCATACCCGGGACGATCTGCTGCGATGGATCTACGGGCAGGATTTTGCCGCTGTGTTTCAGGACCTGAAACACGTTGCCTGGGAGGAAATGATAGACCGGATGACCCTTGCGCTTCAAGCGCACCGGGAGTTCTATTACCGGCTGACCCGCTGTGCGGATGACAACACACTGTACCGCATTATGAGGGATTATACAGAAGGCCTGTACCGGCGTGTTATTCTCTTCCGCACAGGAAAAGCTCCCGAGCCCTTCACCGATTTCCTTTTGCGGCTGTATACCAGCGGCGGAATTGAAATGTCTATAGAATGGGTGCGCTCCGGCATGGAAAAGCCGCCCCTGGACCTGAGAAGCTGGCTGCTGGCAGGAATGCCCGAGCCCCTGCGGGAACAGCTGACCGGCTTTTCCTTCCCCGCTTCTCTGATCTATGACCCGGAGCTGCTTGGTGCAGAAGGGTAATTTCTGACCGACCATAAGTAAGCTGTTAAATTGGAATTTAGCGGTTATCTGCACACCACCCTCCTGTCATTCCGAGCGAAG
>CAJUTL010000040.1 GCA_910589395.1 uncultured Oscillospiraceae bacterium | reverse complement strand
CCGGGGCACAGCAACCGAGCCGACAGGCGAGAAAGCCAAGGGTGTGTGCTAAACTATAATTTAGAGGAGAGCCGCTTACTCTCCTCCTGTCATTCCTGAACAGAAAGCAAGGCAACCTTGCTTTCTCGGTGAAGAATCTCGCCCTTCGGGTCTTTTGAAGGGCGAGATTCTTCGTCGCTATGCTCCTCAGAATGACAAAAGAGGGGACTTATCCTTTTCTAACGACTAACTACTAACAGCTAACGACTAGTTCGCTAAACTAAATTTATCGACAAGCCGTTCACTTTTCCCTCCTGTCATTTCTGAACAAAAAGCAGGGCTTGCCTTGCTTCTTGGTGAAGAATCTTGCCCTTTGGCTCTTTTCCCAGAAAATAAGGTCGAGATCCTTTGCCGGGAAAGCGGAGTTTACTTCGCCTTTTGCTCAGCAATGACAAAGAGGGTAGTTAATGTGATGAATTGAAATTTAACGGTTACTCACTCGCTTCCCGCCTTGTCATTACTGAATAGAAAGCAAGGAGACCTTGCTTTCTCAGGGAAGAATCTCGTTCTTTGCCCTTTTCCCGGAATTAAGGACGAGATTCTTCGTCACTTCGTTCCTCAGAATGACAGTAGGAAACTGTGTGTAAAACTATAATTTATCGCTTAACTACCGGTCGGCGCAGGAACTTCTCTCCTGCACCAAGCAGGGGCACGAGTGGCCGCGGCGCCTCGCCGCTGCTGTTCCACATTCAAAATCAGCCATCTAAAAAGGGCAGCCGGTTTTCCGGCTGCCCTTTTTCTGAGAGGGTGAAAATGATTTTGTTAAACGGCTTACTGGCAATTCTTCTTGAGGGTCTCCAGCTCGGCACGGAGCGCGGCGGGGAGCTTCTCGCCAAACTGCTTGTAGAATTCCTCTACACCGGCTGCTTCCTTGGCCCACTTTGCCTTATCGACCTCCAGAATGCCCTTCAGGGTATCGATGGAGAAGTCGCTGAGGCCTTCCAGATTGATGTCTTCAGCATGGGGCACGAAGCCAATGGGGGTCTCTACCGCGTCCACAGTGCCTTCACAGCGCTTGAGGATCCACTCCAGCACCCGGAGGTTATCGCCAAAGCCGGGCCAAATGAAGTGGCCTTCCTCATCTACACGGAACCAGTTAACGTTGAAGATCTTGGGAGCCTTGTCGCCCAGTTTTTCGCCCATTTCGATCCAGTGCTGGAAGTAGTCTCCCATATGGTAGCCGCAGAAGGGCAGCATGGCCATGGGATCGCGGCGCACCACGCCTACAGCGCCAGCGGCGGCGGCGGTGGTTTCAGAGCCGGTGATGGAGCCGATGAACACGCCATTGTTCCAGCTGCGGGACTGATAGACCAGCGGTACGGTATCGGGGCGGCGGCCGCCGAAGATGATGGCGGAAACCGGAACGCCCTTGGGATTCTCAAACTCGCTGGAAAGGCAGGGGCAGTTTGCGGTGGGGGCGGTAAAGCGGCTGTTGGGATGCGCCAGCTTATTGCCGTCCGCAATATAAGCGGGGCCGTTTACATGCTCGCCCTTCCACTCCTCGGCGTTGACCGGGGGATTCTTATCCAGGCTCTCCCACCACACGGTGTTGTCGTCCAGGTTCCGGGCCACATTGGTAAAGATAGTGCCCTTTTGGGTGGAGATCAAGGCGTTGGGGTTGGACTTCATATTGGTGCCGGGGGCCACGCCGAAGAAGCCGTTCTCGGGGTTGATGGCATAGAGCCTGCCATCTTCGCCGGGACGCATCCAGGCAATATCGTCGCCTACCGTCCACACCTTGTAGCCCTTCTTCTTGTAGCCCTCGGGCGGGATCATCATGGCCAGGTTGGTCTTGCCGCAGGCGGAGGGGAACGCGGCGCATACATATTTTACCTCGCCCTGGGGATTCTCAATGCCCAGGATCAGCATATGCTCGGCCATCCAGCCCTCGTTCTTGGCCTGGTAGGAGGCGATGCGCAGGGCAAAGCACTTCTTGCCCAGCAGCACGTTGCCGCCATAGGCAGAATTTACGGAAATAATGGTGTTATCCTCGGGGAACTGGCAGATCCAGCGCTTCTCGGGGTCAACATCGCACTTGGCGTGAAGGCCCTTTACCCAGTCCTCACTGTCGCCCAGCACGTCCAGCACCTTCTGGCCCACGCGGGTCATGATGGACATGTTCAAAACAACGTAAATAGAATCGGTCAGCTCCACGCCGATCTTGGCGAGAGGAGAACCTACGGGGCCCATGGAGTAAGGGATCACATACATGGTACGGCCCTTGTAGGTGCCCCGGGCAATATCATAGAGCATCTTATAGGCTTCCTGGGGATCCTTCCAGTGGTTGGTGGGGCCGGCGTCCTCTTCTCTGCGGGAGCAGATCAGGGTACGGTCCTCCACACGGGCCACATCGTTGGGAGCGGTTCTGTGATAGTAGCAGCCGGGCAGCTTTTCCTCGTTCAGCTTGATCATTTCGCCGGTCTGGCAAGCCTCCTTGCGCAGGGCCTCCAGCTGTTCCTCACTGCCGTCGATCCACACGATCTGATCGGGAGTGACCAGCGCCTTCATTTCCTCGATCCAGCTGAGGACGGACTTATTGTTGGTCATGTTTATTTCTCCTTTCGCCCAATGGCAAATCAATGCGTTATTTTGGGTCCTCGTAACCCAGTTTTATTTTATCACAGGAGCGTTCGGGAATCAATGAAAAATTTGTTAAATATAGGAAAGCGGTTCAGGCAGGCTCCGTGGAAAAATTTTTTCGCTGACGGGCTTTTCTTTTATAGAAAAGGCAATGGGGAATTAGCAATTAGTAATTAGTAATTAGCGATGAAAGGAGGAGCATGGCTGCAAATTGAGATTTAGCAATTTCCCGATTCCTTTTTGTTTGTCATTCTGAGCAAAAGCAAAGCTTGTTTTGCTGCCGCGAAGAATCTCGTCCTTTTCCCTTTTTCCGGAATTAAGGGCGAGATTCTTCGTCACTTTGTTCCTCAGAATGACAGTTGGGAGCTGTATGTTTCAGTACAACTTAGTAACCTGCTCCCAGTCAGGTCGGAAATGATCTTTCCGCACCAAGCAGGAACACGAGTGCGGCCGTCAATTTTCTCCCCTTTTTGCCGCCATGCAGGGAAGTTCTCTCGTTTTCAAGAAGATCTCAGAAAATAATCTAAGAAAATTTTTTAAAAAATTTGCCGGTTTTTCTTTTCAAATCGCCATATGTAGTGGTTGTTCGGGATAAGGGCACCAATTTCAAATTAAATTTACAGGTTAATTCTGTAAAGGAAAAATAATCTTTGTGAAATGGAGTAGAATCTACAGGATAAAAGGACGAATTATGTAAATCAGAGCTTCATTCTTTATGGAACGACAAGGAGGAAAAGCTTTTATGAAACAGAAGCTATGGAAGCGCCTGGCGGCGGGGGCACTGGCTATCTGCCTGTTTACGGCGGTTCCCGGAAACGCTATTGCCCGTACCTTGGGCGAGGTCGAGGCGGAGCAAAATAAGCTGGAGGAAGAGAAGAAGGCGCTGGAGGAAAAGCTGGAAGGCCTGCGGAACAACGAAGAGGAAAAACGGGCCTATCAGGAAGCCCTGCAGCAGAAGATCGATGTGGTGCAGACCCAGATCGATTCCGCGCGGAAGGATATTGACGAACTGAACCTACATATTACCGAGCTGACTTTGAAGCTGGAGAAATCCCAGCAGGAAATGCAGGATACCATTGACCGGTTCAAGCAGAGGCTGGTTGCTCTGTACAAGGCCGGAAATGTGAGCACGCTGGAAATTTTGCTGGATTCCAACAGCTTCAGTGATTTTGCTATGCGCAGCGAGCTGGTGAAAACCATGTCCGCCCACGATCAAAAGATGATGGACGCCATTGAAGACTATATGGAAAGCACCCAGGACGAGCGGGAGGAATGCGAGGCCAGCAAAAAGAAGGTAGCCGACCTGAAGAAAAAGCTGGAGAGCCAGCAGGAAGAGCTGGACGGGCTGTACCAGGAAAACGCCGCCGCTCTTGCCTCTTTACAGGAGGCGGAAAACGCCACTCAGGACGCCTTGGATAAAAACACGGCGGAGCGGGAAGCCAACGATAAGGAAATGGAAGAGCTGATCGCCAAGCAGAAGGAATGGGAAGAACAGCAGCGCCAGCAGGCGGCTGCCGGAGGCGGCGAATATATGGGCTCCGATGTCAACTATCCCACCGGAGGCGGCGGGGTAGAGGGCTTTAACCCCATCTGGCCCCTGCCGGGCGTCAGCTATGTATCCTGCTATTACGGCGGCTATGCGGGCCACCGGGGCATGGATATTGCCGGGTCCTACGGCACGCCGGTGGTAGCGGCGGAATCCGGCACGGTGATCGCCGCCAACGATTACGACTCCTGGGGAGATTCCTGGGGGTACTATGTACTGATCTATCACAACGGCACCTTTACCACCCGGTATGCCCATCTCAGCGCTCTGGCAGTTTCCAATGGGCAGTGGGTGGAAAAAGGCACCATCGTAGGCTATGAGGGCGCCACCGGCAATGTGACCGGCCCCCACCTGCATTTTGAAGTGTACCAGAACGGCAGCCGGGTAGACCCCATGAACTTCCTGTAAGCCCGGAAAAATAAGAATACAGAAGGCAAAGGCCGCTGCAAAATGATCCATTTTGCAGCGGCCTTTTTTAGATGCTGGATTCTAGATGCTGGATGCTGGACGGTGGTGACACCGTTATGCTCAATGAGCAATGAAGGGCAAGGATATAAGCGTTGTAAACAACGCTGTAAATGATAGTTTTACACACAGTTCCCTACTGTCATTCTGAGGAACGAAGTGACGAAGAATCTCGTCCTTAATTCCAGGGCAAAAGGGCAAAGGACGAGATCCTTCACTTCGTCCAGGATGACAGAAAAGGGGCCGTTTTCTTTCTAACCACTAACTGCTCACGACTAATAACTGACATGCTAAGTCCCAATTTAGCGTATTCTGCCCTTTCCCTTAATTGCTCATTTTCCCTTCTCATGGCGTGTTACATTTTTGCCCTTTGCCGCATCTAAATGTATAGAAAACAGACGCGGAGGTGGAAGTTATGCGGGCGGAAAGAGAAATGCGGAGGCAAAAGAGGAGAAAAAGGCGCATTCGGGCCGTGGCGGTTCTTGTAGCTTTGGCGTTGTGCCTTCTCATGACCATTCGCACTTTTGGAATGTGGAAAAACGCTGCTGAGCTGGGCGGCCCGGAAGGGTTCCCTTCCGGGATCTCTGCCATTGGCAGAGATCAAAAGCTTCCGCTGAACGTTCCGTTTCTCGACCAGCGGGGGGACTGGCCCACCGGGTGTGAGAGCGTTTCAGCCGTAATGGTCCTTCAATATTTCGATGTGACCGTTACAGTAGAAGAATTTGTAGATGGATACCTTCCGTTGGGAACGGCGCCCCATGAAAACGGGGAAGGGCGCATCGTAGGGTGCGACCCCCGCCTGGCCTTTCCGGGCGATCCCCGCACGGAAGGGGGCTGGGGCTGCTATGCGCCGGTGATCGAAAGCTCTCTGAAACGGTTTTTGGAGGAACGGCCCGATATGCGGCGGCTTTCCGTGGAAGCCCCAAAGGGGAATTCCCTTCCGGAGTTGTGTGAGGAATATGTCAGGCAGGGCATTCCGGTGCTGGTGTGGGCAACCATCAATATGGAACCGCCTCAAATGGAGGATTCCTTTTTTCTGGAGGAAACCGGAGAAGAATTTCAGTGGATCTACCCCATGCACTGCCTGGTGCTCACCGGCTGGGACGATACAGGCTATACCTTTAACGACCCAATGGCGGGAAAGGAGACCCATTATCTCAAAAAAGAAACAGAAGAAGCCTACGAAGCCCTGGGCAGGCAGGCGGTTGCTCTGGTACCGATGGACTAGAACCTTTGAATCATAAAGGCGAAAATGCGGGCCCTTTACAAAATGTGGTCACAGCGTGCAGTGGACACAATGAGCAATTAGCAATGGAAGGTCAAGAGCAGAGTTCACTAAATTGGGATTTAACGGCTATTCACTCGCTCTCTGCCTTGTCATTACTGAACAGAAAGCAAGGTGGCCTTGCTTTCTCGGTGAAGAATCTCGTTCTTTGCCCTTTTCCCGGAATTAAGGACGAGATTCTTCGTCACTTCGTTCCTCAGAATGACAGTTGGGAACTGTGTGTAAAACTATAATTTATCACCCGTCCTTGCTTTCCATTTCTAATTGCACCGAAGGTGCCACCACAGTCCAGCGTCTAACATCTAATATCTAGCATCTAAAACAGGCGCATCGCAGAAAAAACTGCAACGCGCCTGCTATTCTTTTAGAATTCCTTTATCCGCGGTTCTTCCTTTTTCTGTCTGTGTCGAAAGCCCCTCGCGCTGTTTTCCAGCTTGGCGTCCCGATAATTTTTTGCAATGACCACCGCGGAAAGCAGGGCAGCCCCCAAAGCAAAGGACCATCTGCCGGTGCGAAAGGCCGCAAGGGCGGAAAGTATGGAAAACAGGCCGAAGGTCACCACTGTGCGGCGCTCGTGGGGGCGGACCACCAGGATCAGGGAAAAGAAAAGGTACAGCGCCGCCAGCAGAAATACCAGAAAGCTGACGGGAAGTAAGCCCAAAAGCGCCCCAAAAGCGGCGGCAATGGCCTTTCCGCCCCGGTGATGATACAGCGGCGCCATGGCATGTCCCAGCGCCGGAGCGCAAAGGATCAGGGCGAACCACAGTCGGGAGGGGTCTACCAGGCGCATGGCGAAAAACACCGGCAGAAAGCCCTTTCCCAGATCGCAGAGAAGGCACAGAACCCCCACCGGAACGCCGGCGCTCTGAAAGGCGTTTACCGTGCCGGGATTGTGGTCGGCGCTGGCTTCATACACGTCGATCCCCTTCAAAAGCTTGGGAAGGTGATAGGAAAACAGAACGCCGCCCAGGCCAAAGCCCAGAAGGGCGCACAGAAAATAGCGAAACAGCTCTCTGAAATAGGCAAGGTTTTCCATAAGGGACGCTCCTTTCCTGATAACTTAGCTCAGATCCCGCTCCAGCAGGAAAGAAACCACAGCGCCCGCCGCATTTCTCGGGATCATCTCCTGCTGCCGGGCCCGCATTTTCTCCCGCAGGGCCTCATCGGCGGCAAGCCGGGCCGCGGCCTTTGCCGCTTCTTTCGGCTCTTCCGCAAACAGGGAAAGCCCCCGGGAGGAAAAGAACCGGGCGTTTTTTGTTTCACAGCCCGGTATGGGCCGGGTGTGGACCAGCGGAATATTTTTTACGGCAGCCTCGGTGCTGGTGAGGCCGCCGGGCTTGGAAAGCAGTACATCGCAGGCGTCCATATACAGCGCTACCTCCTTGGTAAAGGGAACGGTGCGCACCCGGCGCTCCCTGGTGAAATCCTTATCGATCTTCGCTTTCAGGGGCTCGTTATTCCCAGTGAGGATCACAATGCTTGCCTCTCTGGGGCAGGTCAGCAGCAGGTCTAATGTGAAGGAAGAAATATCTCCAAAGCCCATACTGCCCGTCATCACCAGAAAAACGGGAGCTTCCTCCGGCAGGCCCAGCTTTTTCCGGGCTGCCCTTTTTTCCATGCGCGCAAGGTACCGCCCGGAGACCGGCAGCCCGGTAGGGATCAGCCTGTCTCTGGAAAGCCCCTTTTCCGCAAATTCGGGGATCAGATCCTTGTGGGGAAGAAAATACCCGTCCAGCTCGGTCTCCTCCCAAAAGGGAATGCAGGTGTAGTCCGTTGCCACGGCATAGCAGGGAACGGAAAGCTCGCCCCGCCGTTTCAGATAGGTCAGGGTCTCGGCAGGGAATAAGTGAGGCGTTACCACGGCGGTAAAACCCTGTTCCTCAAGATAGGCCTTCAAAGGGCCGGCATAGCGGGTATTGGCATAGTAAACAGGAGATTTCCTTTTTCGGGAGCTGATGGCCCCGCCCAGCCGGTACAGGCCGCCAAACAGGGAAGGGGCTTTGGTGGCCATGCTGATATACGCGCCGCTGATGGTACGGGAGGCATGGCCCTTTGCAAAGGAAAGAGCGTCCTTCATTTCGCAGGGGATCTCCCGGCGTTCCAGCTCTTCCTTGACCGCCAGCCCGGCGGAATTGTGCCCCTGCCCGGTATTGCAGGAGAGGATCAAAACCTTCATATGCGCATTCCTCGCTTCCCATGCCAGGGAAGCGTCAAAAACGGAGGCGATTCCCTGTTGTTCTTCCAGTCTACCACAAAAAAGCCCGGAAAGAAAGCCTTTCCGAGCTTTTTTATGGAAATCTGTGAGTGCCATTTAGTCCAGATAAAAGGTGCAGGAGAATTCGCCGCCGTTCAAAAATACCTCGCGGGTGCGGGAATCCCGCAGAATGGCAATATTCTGTACGGATTTCTCCGGCAGCTCCAGAAAAGTGCGGCTGCCGTTTTTGACCAGAAGCTTTTCCCCTGTTCGCAGAAGGCAGAGATCTTCCTTCACGAGAAGATCTTGAGCCTCCGCAATGGGAGCCATATGAAGGATCCCGTTTTTCAGAGAAAGCTCCCTGGGAAGAGACAGGGCTCCCGCCCGCACGGCGTTTTCCGGAACGGTGCGATCCCAGTTAAACAGCCAGCCGATCACGATCCGGCGTCCGCTGTTGTCCAAAAAGGTCTGGGGCGCGTAAAAATCGCTTCCCCGTTCCGGCTGCTGAAAGCTTTCCGGAGTAAAATGCTCCCCGTCAAACTCTCCTGTGACAAACTGGGCGGAATGGGTGTCGTCCATTCGGGAGAACATCAGCACCCATTTATCGCCTAAGGGAAACAGATCGGGGCATTCCGGCACCGGGCCATGTTCCCGGCTTTGAAAGAGGGGGCCTATGTACTCCCAGTGCAGCAGATCCGGGGAGCGGAACAGCAGTACGGAAGCTAGACCGTCCTTTCCCGCCCCACAAACCATGCGGTATTCGTCTTGATAAACGAATAGCTTGGGATCCCGGAAATCCCTGTTTTCCGGGTCGAGAGGGCTTTCCGAAATTACCGGGTTTTCCACTAGCTTCGTGAAGTGAGCTCCGTCTTCACTGATTGCCATAGACTGGGTTTGCCCTCTCTCTTTGGAAACGGAGGTGTACATGAGGTACAGCCTGCCGTCCTTTTCCAGGGCGGAGCCGGAAAAACAGCCGCCGCCGTTTTCATAGGGCATATCGGGATACAAAGCGATGGGAAGCTCCTTCCAGTGGAGCAGGTCATCGCTTACCGCATGGCCCCAGTGCATGGGCCCCCACTTGGGGGCGTGGGGATAATGCTGGAAAAAGGCATGGTATTTTCCCTTGAAAAAGCAAAGGCCGTTGGGATCGTTCATCCACCCGTTTTCCGGTTCAAAATGATATCGCATGCGGGGAATTTCCGTTGTCATAGAAAAACTCCTTTTTACAGAACAGTGATGGGGGAACTTTTTGATTTAGGGCCATACCGCATAATTCTAAAGAGGTATATTACGGCAGAAATTTTTTTTGACAAAGCGCAGAAAGGACGCACGGGCGGGCTGATGCCCGTTTGAGTACTTTCACGAAAAGTAGACCGTGAAATACTTTGAGACGGCAGTTATAAATGGTGTGGTATTGCCTTAAGATTTTTTGGGTGTTTCCCTGGGTAGATACTCAAGCAAATCAGAAACGGAACAATGAAGAACCTCACAAATTTTGTCAATTTGGTCAATTTCGATTCTTTTTGTTTCTTCGTAATACATTTTTGAAATAGTGGCCGGCCTTATACCGGTCAGTGTCGCCAACGCTTTTTGTGTCATCTTATGTTTTCCAAGCAATTCTGATATTTTGATTCTGATCATTGCTATTCCCCCTTTCGTGCCTTTTTGAAGAATAGCAAAATTCCTGTGAGAAATCCATTCAAAAGAAATAAAATTACCTTTATAGTAATTTTATATTGCATAAAAGTGATTTTGTGATATTATTTTGCCAGAGGTGATTTTATGAAAAAAAGAGAAGTACCCTCCTTGTCGGAACCTTGCTGCGGTTCCTGTGCTCATTTTATCCGGCACCATGTGTTTCAGTGGAAAAATCGGAAAGCCCGGTATCTTCCCTGTGGCTGCGGGGACTGCATGTACAGAAATTTGCGGCGGAGTCTGACGCCATATACCGCTTCCTGCAAGAAGTACAAGCCTCAGCCTATTCGTTTCCGATTAAAGCGGCGGGTTTCATGGAAAAGCCCGAAATAGCCCAAAAACAGGAAAAATGAAATATGCTGTCGAATGCGGAGCTTTCCCGGAGGAGTTTTTTGTGAAAAATGGAAAAGGCTGTCGAAAAAAGGTGGACACTGCGGGGGCCGAAGGACAATCAATTCATAGCTTGCAGCTGCGGCCATTGCGTGTACCGTCCCGAAGAGATCTGCTATACGGAGAGAACAGCCCCCTGTAACAAATATGAGACCGGCTGTGAGCCGATCACTCTCCACCTGAAGCGCCATGTATTTCAGAAATAGAAGCTGCTTTGCGGGTAGGGGGCGGTTGTGTCGGTGTGCCAGTTATTTAGAAAAAAGGCCGGGGCAAAAGCGTTACAAGCAACGCCTGACAAATTGTGATGCGGTAAATTTATAGTTTAGTACTCCAAGGCACCCCTTGCACGGTAAGGGGTGCTGGTCTCCGGTGGAGACCGTCCAGCACTGACCGAAGCGAAGCGGAGAAAGCTGTCAGCCGAAGGCTGACTGAGGGGATTGAAACTAACGACTCTATGGTACTTCCTGCGTGTGACCGATTCCTTCCACCGTCTATGCGGCAGTCCCCGCAGACTGCAAAGCAGTCTGTTTTCCCTCTATCAATAAGAGGAGGCAAAGAAAAATCACTTTTGCTTTGGGCTGTTTGCTATAGCAATAAAAGCTCTCCTCCGAAAAAGGCCGCTTCCCGCTCCTCGTGGGTGACAAGGAGCACGGTCTTTCCGGCGGTTTGCGCTTTGAAATATTCCATGGTCAGGCACCTGGTGGCCTCATCCAGGCCCTGAAAGGGCTCATCGGCCAGCAAAACGTCGTATTCTGCCGAAATCGCCCGAAGAATGGCGACCCGGCGCTTCATGCCGCCGGAAAATTCCCGCAGGGGCTGATGAAGGCTGTCCCCCAGCCCCAGCCGGGACAAAAGCGCTTCCGCTTCCCGGCGGGAAAGGGCGGGGGAAACCATACGCAGGTTGGAAACGGCGCTGACGCCCTCGCAGAGCCGGTCCTCCTGAAACACGGCGCTTTTCCGCCGCTCCGCCATGCCGGAGATCTGACCGGAATCCGGAACCTCCAGCCCTAAAAGCAGCCGGAGCAGGGTGGTTTTCCCGCAGCCGGAGGGGCCCATGATACAGGTGGTCTTTCCCTCGGAAAACCGACAGGAGAAATTTCGCAAAACAGTTTTTTCACCGAAGGATTTCTCGATATTTTTCAGCTCGATATCCATGAAACGCCTCCCTCCTTAGCTCCTGTCCCGAAATAAGACGTGCGCAGATTGCGCCGTCAGATTTTCAGCCAGATAAGGCGATTTTTCGCGGGCGAGCTGTCGCCCGTCAAGGAAAACCAACGATGTATGGTTGAAAATATGCAAGCAAGATGTGTGTGGTTTATTTTGGGATAGGCTCTTAAGCTTTTTCCAGCCGGCAAAGCGCCCGGTCCAATAAAAGCAGAAACAGCTTTTCAAACAGCAGGCTGATAAGAATGATGATGAGCGTCCAGGCAAAAAGCCGGGGCGTTTCCAAATAGATCTTTGCCTCGTACAGCCGCTCTCCGATAGAGCCGTCCGGCAGGCCGATGACCTCTGCCGCCACGCCCGCCTTCCAGCAGAGCCCTAGCCCGGCGGCACAGGCGGAGCGGAAAAAGGGCATGAGCTGCGGCAGATATAAATACCGCAGGCGACGGGAAAAGGGAACGCGAAACACCGCCGCCATTTCCGAAAGCTCCCGATCCATACTCTGCGCGCCTGTCAGGACATTGGCGTATAAAACAGGCATGCCCATCAGGAAGGAGATCACAACGGAAAGGTTTCGGGAGGGTACCCACAGCAGCACCAGAATGATAAAGGAGGCCACCGGCACAGCGCGCACCGCGCTCATCAGGGGAGCGGTAAGCTCCCGCAGCAGGGAAAACCGGGCCGCCAGCGCAGCCAGCAGTGTTCCCGCAAGGCAGGCCAGCAGAAAGCCCAGGGTGATGCGGGAAAAGGAAAACAGCACGGCACGCCAGAAATCTCCGGTGGGGAGAAGCTCAAACAGACAGCGCAAAACAGAAACTGGGGAAGCGAGCAGAAGCTCCTGGCCCAG
Source organism: uncultured Oscillospiraceae bacterium (assembly GCA_910589395.1). Lineage (GTDB taxonomy): Bacteria > Bacillota > Clostridia > Oscillospirales > Acutalibacteraceae > Acutalibacter > Acutalibacter caecimuris_A. Next base: position 10,994 of record CAJUTL010000040.1, on the reverse strand, counting down.
CCCCATGGCGGCAAGCTGCCAGAGAAGCAGCCAAAAACCCGCCGCCAGCAGTTTTTTTCCAAGGCGGGGAAGTCCGGCTTTCTCGTTTTGCTTATCCCCCATAGTAGAAGTCATCACCGGGCAGCTTGCCTCCGATCGCCTTGGGATTTTGATCAAAGAGAACTTGAAGGTAGCCGGAAAGCTTTTCCTTCAGCTCCGCTCCGGCCACGAAGGTGATGTTGCACTCCGGCAGGGCTTTTTTCGCCACGGCCTCCGGCACGATATCATAGCTTCCCACCAGGGCGGCGGCCCCCTCGGTATCGGAATTCACATAGTCTACCGAGGCTTCATATTCCTTCAGGAACTGCTGCACCAGCGCCGGGTGTTCCTCGGTAAATTCTTTTCTTGCCACCACCACGCCGGTGATCAGCGTTGCTTTTTGATCTCCCTCAGAGGAAAGCTTTTCCCATTCCTCATTGAGATCCAGGGCTACCCGGATCCCTTCATTTTTTGCCTGGGCGGTGGTCACAAAGGGCTGGGGCAGCATGGCAATGGCGTTTTCCTCCGCCGCCAGGGCCGCCACACACTCGGAATGCTCTGATTTCCACTGAATGGAAACGTCCTGCTCCGGATCAATGCCGTTTTGGGAAAGCAGGTAGGAAAGGGCATACTCCGGCGTGGAGCCCTTGCCGCTGGAATAGATGGTTTTCTCCCGCAGATCCTCCACAGAGTGAACCGTATCCCCGCTTTCCACAAGGTACAACACCCCCAGGGTGTTGATGGCAAGCACCTGAAGTTTTCCCTCGGTGTTGTTGTAAAGCACGCTTGCCAAATTAGCGGGAACGGCGGCAATATCCAGTTCACCCTGAATCAGCTTGGGAGTGATCTCATCGGCAGAGGCGGCAATGGTAAAGGTAAAATGGGGTTCGGCGGCCGCCTCCTGGTCCGCCATCAGCTTGACCATACCCATGGCGGTAGGGCCCTTCAGCGCCGCCACATTGGCGGAGCCCGGATCGCCCGCGGAGGAGGCGGGAGAACCGGAAGCAGGCGCGGAGCTTTCCGGCGTCAGGGAAGCGGGCCCGGAGGAGGACAAAGCCCCAGAGGAAGCCGGACCTTCCGAGCAGCCGAACAGCGTGAGACAAAGCAGCAGGGCAAGTGCAAGAGACAAAAGCTTTTTCATAGATCATCGACCTTTCGTTTGTTTAGATTCTAGATGCTAGATTCTAGACGCTAGAGGAAGGTGGCACCTTCGGTGCAATGAAGCAAGGGCAGGACAATGAGGAATGAGAAATTAGCAATGAAGGACAAGGATGGTAGAGCGATAAATTGTAGTTTAGCGAACTAGCTGTTAGTTGTTAGAAAAGGGCAAATCCTTTCTTTTGTCATTCTGAGGAGCGCAGAAAGCTATAGCTTTCTTGACGAAGAATCTTGCCCTTAATTCCAGGGCAAAAGGGCAAAGGACGAGATTCTTCACTTCGTTCAGAATGACAGATAGAAAGCAAGCGGTTCGCCGCCAAATTCCAATTTATCGAACTATGCCCTTAAAATTGCTCATTTCTTATTACTCATTGCTCATTCTGTATTGCCCTCTGAATTTGGTGCGGCAGCCCATGTCTACCGTTTTCAGTATAGCAGCCGAAAGAAGCTTTTCCGGTACTCGATAAGTCCCTCCGCCTTCATGCGGGAAAGCTCCCGGGAAAGGGCGGCGCGATCTACATTCAGGTAGCCTGCCATGGCCTCCCGATCCAGGGGGATCGTAAATTCCGGGCTGCCCCGCTTCTTTGCCATGTGCAAAAGGTAGACCTGTACCTTTTCCCGGACACCCCGGCGCACCAGGCAGTCGATGCGGTCATTGAGCGTCAGGGATTTTTCCGCCACAGCGGCAAGGAAATTCCGGGTCAGCTGGGTGTGCTCCGGGCAGGCGCTTTCACAGGGGGAGGAAAGCTGCCGGGCCGGAAAAAAGATCACGGAAAGGGGCGTTTCCGCCCTGACAAAAACCGGGCTTTTCTTTTCCCGGCTGGCGGCCACCAGAACCCCCAGAAAGCTGCCCTGTTCCAGCAGCGTAAGGATCAACTCCTCGCCATGCCTGCCCAGTTTCAGGGAGGCGGCGTGGCCGGAGAGCACCAGGCCTACATTCTCCGCAAGCTCGCCTTCCCGCAAAACAAGCTCTCCGGCGGCAAATTCCCGCCGGAAGGCCTGAAGGCAGGAAAGCATGGAGAAAAGCTTTTCCCGGGAAATGCCCTGAAAAAGCCCTGAGCCCTCCAAAACCGCCTGTTCCTCCTGTGTCAGCTCCATGAATTCCTCCTGAATTTCGTTGCTATAGCAACATTTTTGAGCAAGGCTATTGTAGCATGACAGGGGAAAAAACGCAAGATAAATTTATAACAGGGAGCAATTAGAAATGAGCAATGATAGAAGCAAGGGCACAAACGCTGTAACAGACACAAGCATTGCAAGCAACACTTGATAAATGATAGTTCAGCGGACTAGTCGTTAGAAAAGGGAAAGACCTCTTTTTTGTCATTCTGAGGAACGCAGAAAGCTATAGCTTTCTTGACGAAGAATCTCGCCCTTAATTCCTTGAAAAAGGTCAAGGACGAGATCCTTCACCGAGAAAGCAAGGTTTTCCTTGCTTTCTGTTCAGTGATGACAGGTGGGTGGTGTGTGGATAACCGCTCAATTCCAATTTATCTGCTTGCTTGCGGTTGAGTCAGGAACTGCGCTTCTGTATTTGTCAGCTTCACGAGCGGCTGCGGCGTTTTGCCGCCAAATTCCAATTTATCGAGCGTTAGCTATAACTCCTGTGTTGCTTGCAGCGATTGTACCCGTGATCTTCCTGACTGCGCATTGCACTGCCCCTTCTAATACAAATAGCTGATGGCTAAAGCAGCTGATCGCCAACAAAACAAAGGCTGCTGCAAAATTTGGCCTTTTGCAGCAGCCCATTTTTTCACGTATTTTGTTATTTTTCCAGCCGTTCAGAAGGGCGCGAAGCCTTTTCTTCAAGGCTCTTTCGGAAAGTCCGGTACCGCCTGCCACACCATGGTATTTTCCCGAATTTCGGCGGTGAGCCTGCCGAGGCTTTTCAGCCAGGTGAGGTAAGAGCGAAGAGTGCTGCCGATCATGGCATGCTGCTCGAAGGTCATGGTGAGGCCGTAAAGGGTGAAAAGCTCCTTTAACAGCTCCTCGGCGGTGCGGGGGACTTCGCACAGGGAAACGATACGGTCTCCCACCTCAAGGATCTTTTCCCGGTTCCGGTGGACAAGCTCCGAGATGTCCGTTGTGGGTTCGGCGTGAGAGGGAACAAACAGAGAGGCCTCCAGCTGCTCCAAAGCGTCCAGAGTATGCAGAGCCGTTCCCACATCATAGAGATAGGAAACGCCGTATTTTTCCAGGGTGGCCGGGCTTACCACGGCGTCGCCCAGGAACACCACGTTGTCCGGAGTGCGAAAGCCCGTCATGTGCAGGGAATGGCCCGGCAGGGGGATGCTCTCCAGTTCCCTGGGAAAATCCGGGTGAGAAAATTCCAGCGCGTCGCTTTCCTGGGCCATCAGGAATTTGTGCCGCAGCTCCTCCGGCGGGCAGCCGCCGTACAGAAAGGAGGGCTCCAGAACAGGGTACCGGGTAAAGGCGTTTTCCACACCCCTGGCAAAGACCTGACAGCCTGTCTGCTCCTGCAAATAGCGGTTGCCGCCAATGTGGTCGGCATGGGAGTGGGTGTTCAGGATCCCCTGAAGCCGCCAGCCCTTCTGCTCCAAAATCTGCCACAGCTTTTTCCCCGCGTCCTTCTTATTGCCGCTGTCAATGAGGTACACCCGGTTTTCCCCCGCCAAAAACACCCCGATCTTCGTGGGGCAGTCGATATAATAAGTCCGCCCGGAAACAGGAATCAATTCATACATGAGAAAGAACCACCTTTTCAAAAAGTAGTTTGTTTGACGGTAAAAGACGATAAATTGTAGTTTAGCGCTCTTAGGCTCCACTTGAGGCAAGGGGAGCTGTCACGGCGAAGCCGTGACTGAGGGGATTGAAACTGGCGGTTTTATCTCACTTTCTGCGTGTGACTATCCCATCCATCGCCATACGGCGGTCCCCCTTCCCTTATAAATAAGGGAAGGCTTTTTCTCGCCGCCAATTCCAGTTTATCGCCCTATGCCCTCATAATTGCTCATTCCTCATTGCTAATTTCTAATTTTTCATTAGAAGTACCAAGTCGGGAACAACCGCAGGGCGTTGATGTAGGCCCTGTCGGCCGGCATGCCGGAGATCACCGGGAAATAGACGCAGAACAGAATCAGGCAGCCGGCCGTGAGGCACCAGGGAAACAGAGCGGCAAGGGACAGGGAGCGCCCCCGCATCTTCAAGGAAAGTCGGCCCAGCTGGGTTTCGGGGAGCTTCGCGAAAACCCCTGTCAGGGCGATGATCAAAAACGGCACCGCTGTAAAATAGTGGTAGATAAAGGTAAGCCGGGGCACCAGCGCCCAGGGAAGATACACGGAAAGGAAACCGCAGAGCACCACGGCGGCATAGACCTTCCGTTCTCTGACCCACTGCACCCCCGCAGCCAGCAGCGCCGGGATCCCCGCCCACCACAGAAGGGGATTTCCAAGAGCGGAAATGGTGCTGTAGTGGCCCTGGGCGTCTGCCGGGTTGCCGGAGAAATACCAGATGGGCCGCACCACGAAGGGCCATTCGTACCACGGGGAGGCAAAATAGTGCTCCGCCACCAGCTGGGAATGGTAATTGAACATGGTGGTCTGGTACCGCCAGAAGCACTCCCACAGGCTTGCGCGGTTGTGGGACAGGGTAGTCAGGGGAAGATAGGCCGCAAAATACAGGCCGAAGGGGATCGCAAGGAAGAACAGGCAGCACCAGAGGCAGAGCTTTAAGGAGACCCGCTTCAGTGGGAGAAGCTCTTCCCTGTTTCGCACCGCGTCCCGGAAGGAAAGGATCAGCTTACCGAAGAACAGGGCGGCAAGACCCAAGGCGCCATAGGCCGCCGTCCATTTGGAGGCGATGCCGAGACCTGTGAAAATGCCGCAGAACAACAGGGGGAGAAGGAGGCGCTTCATGCTGTCCTTCAGAAGATCCCGGCGGAGGAACACCACCATGGAATCGTACATCAGCAGCAGGAAAAAGACGGCATAGGTGTCAATGGTGGCAATGCGGGTCTGGGTAAAGCGCATGAAATCCAGGGCAAACAGCAAAGTCCCCGCGCAGCAGAGAGAGGTTTTGCCGAAAAGCTGCTTGAGAAGGTGGTACAGCACCGGCAGCATCAGCACACCGAACAGGGTCCCCATAAACCGCCAGCCGAAGGGATTCATGCCAAAAATGCGGATCCCCAGGGAAATGATGTATTTCCCCAAAGGCGGGTGAGTGTTTTCATAGGGCTCCAGGCCCAGAATATGCTCATAGGCCGTGCGGGCATGGTAGATTTCATCGAAATAGGTGGAATTTTCATAGCTGGTGTAGAAGGGTATCGTATTTTGCTCGTCGATGAGCGCCGCGCCGCCGGTCCCCAGCTCCGTCAGAGAGGCAAGCTCTGTTCTTCCCTGAAGTTTCAGGCCGATCTCGTTCAGCACGGAGCTGCCGTCCAGGGAAGTCAGGCGCAAGTAACTGCCCGGCTCTTCCAAAAAGAAATGGGACCAGGCAAACACATAGGTGCTCTCCTCGTTCAAATTGCCGCAGTTTTGCCAGGTGTTCCCGTCCCGGCTGGTTTCAATTTGAATGTTTCCCCCGGTTCTGGCGGCCCGGTGCTCCCCGTCGGGAGCGAGGCCGGGAAGGTAGTAAAGCGCGTCGCAGTCAGCTTCCGCCCGGAACACCACGGACTCCCCCTGGGCCGGGGTCCAGGAGGTAAGGGCCATTTCTCTGTTCCCCAAATGCCAGAAGGAAACGATACAGCAGAGGCCTGTAATGGCGGCGGCCAACAGCAGGTCAACGGGCGTCAGCCCGGTGTTTTTCAAGCTCTCCCGGGGCCAGGGCCTGCTTTCCCGAAGAGGCCGGGGCCTTTCCCGCGCCGGAAGGCAGGCGATCCCCAGGGCGTACAGGGTATACAGGATAGCGGCGGCTTGCAGCCCGGAGATACACCGGGCGTACAGGGCGTTGGGATCGTAATTCCCCCCCAGATCCTGGAACAGGTACATCACGTGGGCAACATTGAGATACCCCGGCGCGGAAAGAGCAGCAAAGGCCCGCAGCAGGCGCTTGTCCGGAATACAGAGAAAGCTCAGCAGCAGAAAAAGAAAGGCCGGGTACAGGTACCGCTCGTGCATTTTTACGCCGAAGAGAAACATCACCGCCATCAAAAGCACGGGACAGGCAAACAGCGTTTCCTTTCTTTTGGAAAAGAAGAGCAGCCCGCCGCACAACAGGGTGGCGGCAACAGGCGCGGCATAGGTCAAAAGCTGGAAAAGCGCTCCCTCCGGCAGGGTTTTCCAGTTCCAACCCATAAGAGCCCAGAAATTATAGGCGTTGATGCTGTAAAAATTGTAGTAGTCCAGAGTGTTTTGGTATTTTTCCGGCAGCCAATGGAAATCAAAGTTTGTGGTAAAGGGCAGGGCCAGCACCAGGATCGCGCCTAAGGCACAGAGAACACCTAAGGGCAGGCGGCTCCACTTTTTTTGCTTGATGGTGAAAAACAGGTAAACCGGGGCAAAAATCAGCATTTGCGGCTTGCAGGCAATACTGACCCCGTAAAGCAGGGCCGAGGGAAGATACCATTCCCGGTAGAGCAGCAGCACAGAGCAGAAGAGGATCGCGGTGCAGAAGGAATCCACCTGTCCCCACAGGGCGGAATTGATGAGGATCACCGGGCAAAAGAGATAGGCGGCGCAAACCAGCAGAGCCGTTTTTTCCCCCAGCTTCCGTTTGCCCACCCAAAGCAGGCCCCCGGCGCAAAGAAGATCCGCCAAGAGGGAGGGGAGCTTCAAAAGCAGGGTGTAAAGCGGTGCGTCAAAGGGAATGTTCAGGGCCATGCGCAGCTTTTCCGTCAGCAGCAGGATATAAAGATAGCCGGGAGGATAATCCAGATACAGATCGCCGCGATGATAGATCTCCGGAAGTCCGGTACGCTCCAGGGCGTAGGCCCAGGCCTTGAAGGTGTCCAGATCGGACTGAAAGCTTTCCCCATAATAGCCCAGAGAAAGCCGAAGAGTGAGAGCGGCGAGAAAAAGTCCCCCTGCCAGCACCGCGAAGGAAGAGGACTTCAAGCCTTCCTTTTGCGGGCGTTTTCCGAGAAAGGCCAGAACGCCTCCGGAAAAGGCCGCCGCCAGTAAAATTTCCGTACCCAAGGGCTGTTCCTCCTCTCCTGGAAATTTTTTGAAAAGACGATTGACTATTTCCCCGTTTCAGAGTAAGCTAAAAGTGATTAGTGGAAAAAGGTGTTTTTTTAAGTGTACCTTTTTCCGGGAAAAAAGTCAATTCATCTTAAAGACGGCCCTTGGCCTCGGGAAAGGAAGCAGCGCTATGAAAGAGCATGCCAGGCATTTCCATGAAGACCCCCACGTTCTCCATGTGGGAACCGCCCCAAACAGAAGCTATTACATTCCCTTCGCGGATATTGAAGAAGCGGAGGAGGGCCTGTCCTCCCGGGTGTTTTCCCTGAACGGGACCTGGAGCTTCCACTACTTTGAAAGCTATGAGGACGCGGTGGATCCGGAAGAGGGCGTCTTTTTTGACGAGGAGGAAATGGATACGATCCCCGTGCCCTCCTGCTGGCAGAACCACGGCTATGGCAGGCACCAGTACACCAATGTAAATTACGCCATTCCCTGCGACCCGCCCTATGTGCCGGAGGAAAATCCCTGCGGCCTCTATGTCCGTCATTTTGACTTGGAGGAGGGCAGCCTTTCCGATGGAGAAGGCGGCAGATGGTTTCTGAACTTTGAAGGGGTGGATTCCTGTCTGTATCTCTGGGTCAACGGGGAATTTGCCGGGTACAGCCAGGTTTCCCACAGCACCTCGGAATTTGAGATCACCGAGCTGCTGCGGGAGGGCGATAACACTCTGGCCGTGCTGGTACTCCAGTGGTGTGACGGCACTTACCTGGAAGACCAGGATAAGCTGAGAATGAGCGGCATTTTCCGGGACGTTTCCCTGATCGCCCGGCCCGACAGTTTTTTGCGGGATTTCTTTGTAAAGGAAAGTTTTTCCAAGGACTTTTCCTCCGCTGAGCTTCGGGTAGAGCTGGAAACAGAAGGAGACTGCACGGTTTCCGGCGCTCTGTATGCCTCGGGGGGAGAGCTGGTCGCCGCGGCAGAGCCCGCTTCCGACGTTCTGGTTTTTTCCATTGAGCGGCCGGAGCTGTGGAACGCCGAGCACCCTGTCCAGTACACGTTAATGCTGGATACCGGGGAGGAATGTATTTCCCAGGAAATCGGCCTCAGAAAGATCGAGGTACAGGACGGCGTGGTGCTTCTAAATGGTACGCCCATCAAATTCCGGGGCGTCAACCGCCATGACAGCGACCCCGTAACGGGCTATACTATCAGCAGGGAGCAGGCCCTAAAGGACCTGGCCCTGATGAAGCGGCACAATATCAACGCCATTCGCACCAGCCATTATCCCAACGCCCCCTGGTTTTTGCAGATGTGCTCCGAATTCGGGTTTTATGTCATCGCCGAAGCGGATATCGAAGCCCACGGCAACGCTACGAAGCTGGGGCAGTACAGCATGGAAAACTACCCGGACGCGGCGGACGACCCCCAGTTCAAGGAAGCGATCCTCGACCGGGTGCAGCGCTCTGTCATTCGGGATAAAAACAACGCTGCCGCCGTGATCTGGTCTTTGGGCAACGAAAGCGGCTGGGGAGAGAATTTTGAAAACGCCGGGCGCTGGGTAAAGGAATACGACCCCTCCCGCCTGCTGCACTATGAGAATTTCATGCCCTATCACCATGACCGCAGGCCGGATTTCACCATGCTGGATCTGTTCAGCAGAATGTACGCGCCCCTTTCCTACATTGAAACCTATTTCAGCAGTGATACGCATAAGGACGATTACAGTGATCAGGATATCACAGAGTTCCTGCCGGACCGAAAGCTGCCTTTTATTCAGTGCGAATATATTCACGCCATGGGCAACGGCCCCGGAGATGCGGAGGATTACCAGCAGCTGATCATGAAGCACCCCGGCTTCTGCGGCGGCTTTGTATGGGAGTGGTGCGACCATGCGGTGTATGGCGGCACCACGCCGGACAACCGGCCCATTTACCGCTACGGCGGCGATTTCGGGGAGTTCCCCCACGACGGAAATTTCTGTATGGACGGCCTGGTGTACCCCGACCGCACGCCTCACACGGGCCTTTTGGAGTATAAGAACGTGATCCGTCCCTTGCGGGCGGAGCAGGTTCCCGGAAAGCCCGGCGTGTTCCGGCTTCATAACTATCTGGATTTTACCAACGCCGAGGAGTTCCTCACGGCTTCCTATGAGATCACCCAGGACGGAGAAGCTCTCTATGGCGGGGAACTGGAGCTGCCTCACCTGCCTCCCCACGGAGAGGCGGAGATCACCCTGCCCCAGCTTCCCGAGGGCGGTATCTGCACTCTGGTGCTTTTCTATGCCGCCAGGGAAGACGGAGATTTCTTTGAGGCCGGCTATCCTCTGGGCTTTGACGAGCTGGTGCTCAGCGAAGAGCCCTTCTTCCTGGACGCCCCCGCCGGGGGCCCTGTGGAGATCGAAGAGGGAACACGGTACCTGGTGATCTCCGGAGATCATTTCCGCTATACCTTCGATACCCGTACCGCCACCTTCTCTGAGCTGTGCTTCCACAACCGAAGCTTCCTGACAAAGCCCATGGAGTGGAATATTTACCGGGCTCCCACCGATAACGACCAGTACATCAACGCGGCCTGGGTACAGGCGGGCTATGACCGCCATACTGTGCGGGTCTATGAGGCGAAGGCAGCCGCCGGGGCCTCCGGCGGCGCGGTGATCACCTGCCACCTGGGGATCGCGGCGGTCTCCATCGCCCGGTTCCTGGAGATCGAGGCCGTTTGGAGCATTGACGCCCAAGGCAGGATCGACCTTTCCGCCTCCTGCCACCGGGACACCCGGTTCCCCTTCCTGCCCCGGTTCGGCCTGCGGCTGTTTTTACCGGGAGCCTTTGATTCCGTGGAGTATTTCGGCTACGGCCCCTATGAAAGCTATCTGGATAAGCACCGGGCTTCCCGGCTGGGGGTGTATGCGCAGTCCGTATCGAGCATGTTTGAAAACTACCTGAAGCCCCAGGAAAATTCCTCTCACATGGGCTGCCGGTACGCGGTGGTCACAGACGGGGCCTATTCTCTCACGGCAGCTTCGGAAGTGCCCTTCTCCTGCAATGTTTCCGAATACACCCAGGAGGAGCTGCGGGAGAAAAAGCACCCCTACGAGCTTACCAAGTGCGGCGATACCGTGCTCTGCCTGGATCATAAAATGAGCGGCGTAGGCTCCAACAGCTGCGGCCCCGAGTTGCTGCCCCAATACCGCCTGGAGGAAGGGGAATTCACCTTCCGCCTGACGCTGCTGCCGGAGTAAAGTGGTTAGTAGTTAGATGGGGCGAAACGCAAATGCGCTTTGTATCGTGAGTAGTTAGTAATTAGCAATTAGCAAGGTCAAGAGTAGAGTGCGCTAAATTGAAATTTAGTGTACTAACAAATAGTAGCAATCCTTGCCTCCCCTGAAAGGGGAGGGGGACCATGCGTAAGCATGGTGGAGAGGTTTCAGCTCGCTATAAATTTGAATAAATCCTGCGTTTTCTAACTTTTGGGTGGAACCCCTCAGTCACGGCTTCGCCGTGACAGCTCCCCTTTCAGGGGAGCCAAGGGTTTGTGCTAAGCTATTAATTTACCACCTTTCCCCTTCATTGCGCTGCACAGCAGCGCCGCCGCTATCCAGCATCTAAAAAAGCTTCCGCAAAATGATCCATTTTGCGGAAGCTTTTTTATCAGAAAAATCAAGTAAATGAGCAACTATCCCCGCAAAACAAAGCATTTCCCCGCATTTCTTGAGGATTGCACCCCCTATTTACTACTTAT
>CAJUTL010000039.1 GCA_910589395.1 uncultured Oscillospiraceae bacterium | reverse complement strand
CTAACAACCAACTACTTACTTACGGCTAACAACTAACATGGTAAATTCCAATTTAGCGAACTAAGCCCTTAAATTGCTCATCTCATTGCTAATTCCTCATTCAAAGTCGGCTTCGACATCAAAACAGCTCCGGGTGCATGCGGCTGTAGTGGAAGAGATATTGCTGGGCAAGGCCCGCGTTTTCTCCGAACTCCTCGGGAGTATGGCCCGGCAGAAGAACAGCCATGGCCCGCTTCATCCATACGTCTATGGGAAAGCATTCGGTTTTGTGAAAGCCGTACAGCAGGGTGCACTCTGCCACCTTGGGGCCTACGCCCAGGATTTTTTGAAGCTCGATTCTTCCGAAGGCTGCGGAGGAGCGGGCTATTTCTGTCAGGTCTATTTCGCCGGAGGTCACCTTTTTTGCCGCATCGATCAGATATTTTGCCCGGAACCCGGCCCGCAGAGGAGCAAGATCTTCCACAGAACGCTCCGCCAGCCGCTCCGGGCCGGGAAAGGTGAAAAGCTGGGAACCGGGGATCGGATCTCCCAAAAGGCCGCAAAGCCGCCCGATGATTCCCTGGATCCGGGGGATATTGTTGTTCTGGGAAATGAGAAAGGAGCACAGGGCCTCCCAGGGCTCCTGGCGCAGAATGCGAATGCCGGGGGCAAAACCCGCTGCGGTTTCCAAAATGGGATCAATGGCGGAAAGAGCCTCCTGTTTCGCCTGATAGTCTGCCTCCAGGTCAAAATAGGGCTGCCAGAGCGCTTCAAATTCTTCCTGAGAGCAGAAAAAAGAGACCATGTCTCCCTGTTCCGTTGGCGTTTTCCGCAGCCGAAGAATCCTTCCCATGGCGGCTCCCTCCCAGAGAGGCAGGCTATCTTCTCCCAAAACCTCCCGCCAGCGGAAGGCCTGGCCGCAGGTCAGGGTCTGGGCGGGATCAAACAGGGCCGGGATCGTAACGGGCGCGCTCATCTGTTTTTCTCGTCCGCCTTCTGGGCAACGTCCGCCTCTCTGGCGGTCAGCCAGAAAATGGCCCGCTCAATGGCGTCCTTGGAATTGCCCCAGTCCGCTCCGGCGTTGCGGTAGTCAAACATGCGGCAGAAATGGGTGACGTCCCCCGAAAGCTCCTTCAGGTAAGCCCCGGCAAGCCGGGCCGTTTCCGTTTCAAAGGCGGCAAGCTCCTTTTTGGGCAGCAGCTTTTGAGAAGCCTCCAGCACCATGCCGTAATGGGGCAGGCAGAGATGGGGCTGTTCGCTGTAAAGCCGGCGGAATTCCGGGTCCGTCTGCCACAGCTTTAAGGTGTTTCGTACCAGATTTTTCATATTGGTCTCCAGGCTTTCGCAGACAAAGCAGTGCTCCTGCCTGGCGTGAACGGCGGCGCTTATTTTTTTTGCGGAGGACTTTCCCTCCGGAAAAACCTCTTTCTGCACTTCGGCCAGCAGGCTTTCTAAAATCAGAGCCACGGAAAGCCTGCTGCCTCGCTTCAAAATCTGGGCAAAATGCTCCCGGCAGAAGCCGAGGCGATTGGTTTCGATGCGAACGTCCGGCTCCATCATGGCGGCGCCGGTGATGTAGGTTGCCATTCTGTCCTCCAGCATGTCCCGCATGCGGCAGAAAGGGCAGCCCTCCTTCGGCAGGAATACGTCGTTGACCGGAATGGAACAAATGTCTTCTCTCATAACAAAACTCCTTTCTTTGCCCGGTGGAACGCTCTCTGCCGGCGCCCCGGGCGGTCAGATCGCGCGGCAACGATTTTTCAAAGCATGTACCGGCGATCTTACCTTCTGTATTGACCGGAATAGACGTGTATAAATATCCATTTTTCCGCAAAGGAAAATCCGGCTTGCTTCCGGAAACTTTTTGAAAAAAACACCCATTTTTTCATTGGTTTTTCCTCAGTATACCATAGATTTGAAGAAAAAGGTAGCATTTCTTTCCGGAAAGAGAGTTTTGCTGAAGAGAAGAAAGGCTGCATAGAGAATGTGGAAAAAAACCTGGAAAAAACGTCTGTCCCAAAAAAGGTATTGACACAAAATGCAGATGAAGAAAAGTTTTATCATACCGGATATTGCGAAAAAAAGGGGTGAAAGAAAAATGCCCAAAAAATGGGCCGGAGAGAGCGCAAAAACTTGCCGTTAACATAAATTGCCGGAGAAAAAAAGAGCTGTGGAAAGAGAAATCCGCTTGGGACAAGGTGTTTTTAACATTTTCCACCGAGTTTTCCACAAGCTGGATTTCCAGATAAATCTCTTTTATGTAAACGCAGGGAAAAGTGGAAAATACTGGGAGTAAAAAAGAATTTTCATGCAAAAAACAGTAGAAAATGAATTTTTACACAGAGCCGCGTCGCGGAAAACAGAGGGGTGGGGAAATCCGTCGGTTTTCCATTGCATTTTTATTTGAGATTTACAGAAGAATGTGCTACAATAAGAGAAACTGTGATCGGAATCTGCGTTTGGCAAAGGGTGTGTGCCGGAAAGTGGACAGGCAGAGAGAAAAAAGAGAAGCTAAAAAGGAAACTTTCGGCAGGACTTCCGAAGAAAAAGCCAAGCGGGAGGCTCCGGCCCGGGGCAGCGATCTGATCGCCGGGCGCAACGCGGTGAGCGAAGCCCTGCGGGCCGGGCGCACGATAGACAGCCTGTATGTACAGCGCGGGGAAAAAAGCGGGGCCTTGGTTTCACTGATCGCGAAAGCAAAGGCAGCGGGTATTCCCATCAAGGAAGCGGATCCCCGCAAGCTGGATCACCTGTGCGGCGGCGCGGCCCATCAGGGCGTGGTGGCCGCGGCGGCGGTGAAGGAATTTTCCACGGTGGAGGAGATCTTTGCCCTGGCCCGGGAAAGAAATGAGCCGCCCTTTCTGGTGATCTGCGATGAGCTGGAGGATCCCCACAACTTAGGGGCAGTGATCCGCACGGCGGAATGCGCGGGCGCCCATGGCGTGGTGATTCCCAAGCGGCGCAGCGTGGGTCTGACCTATGCGGTGGGCAAGGCCTCCGCCGGGGCGGTGGAGCACCTGCCGGTGGCAAGGGTACAGAACCTTGCGGCTTTGCTGGAAGAGTTAAAGCAAAAAGGGGTGTGGATCTATGCCGCCGATATGGACGGCAGCCCCTGGTGTGAAACAGATCTTACCGGGCCCCTGGCCCTGGTCATCGGCTCTGAGGGCCGGGGCGTGGGCAGGCTGATCAAGGAAAAATCAGACTTTGTGGTGTCGCTTCCTATGAAGGGACAAGTCAATTCACTGAACGCTTCCGTGGCGGCGGGTATCCTCTGCTACGAGGTGTGCAGGCAGAGAAGCGGACTGCACGCAGTCGATCCCATAAGGAGGGATTCCTGACCCTATGGCAGAAAAAAAGGAATTTACATTGGAAGATATTTTAGAGGAGCAGCGCAGCCTGCGGGAAGAGGGTACGGCTTCGTCTCCGTCTGAAAAGGCGGCGGCGCCGGAAGAGTTTCCGAAGGCGGCTCCCGCCCCGCGCCGTCCCGCTATGGAGGACACGGCGGATTTAAACGCTTTCGCCACAGGGAATTTCCAGGTGCCGCCGGAGGCGGCAGGGGAAGAGCCCCTCGCCGGAAAGCAGAAAAAGAAAAAGCGCGGCCTCTTTGGCAGAAAGAAAAAGACGCCGGATTTTGATGAGAGCGAGGATATGTACTACGGCCTCCAGCTCAAGCCCATCGATGAATACCGGAAGGGCTTCGACCCCGCCACCGGGGAATTTACCCTGGGCGAAGAGGGGTATAAGGCCCTGTTCGATGATTCCAAAAAGGCCATTGACGACGAGGTGGAGCAGAATTTCCAGCGGCTTCAGAAGGAGCGCCGCCGCCGGGTGGCGGAAGCGGTGCAGACTGCTGGCGTGGACGAAAGCCAGATCGCCGATGAATTCGGCGTGGTGGCCCCCATGCCGGTCACGGCCTTTGCCGCCGACCCCTATGCCAAACAGCACGGGATCGAGGTAGAGGGAGAAAACCTCGAGCAGGAGGGGATCTCCAGCCTGCAAAAGGCCATGTTGGAAACCTCCAGTGATCAAACCATGGAGATCAAGCTCAATGTATTAAACGATACCATCGAACTGCAGCGGGTGAAGGAGATGCCCGCCGTCAGCGAGGAATCGATTGATAAAATTCTGGAATCTGTGGAATATGGGGCTGAAGAGGCTGAGGAGACAGTCTATGAGGAACCTTCGCAGCCTACTCCGGTAGAGCTGGCGGAAGGCCCTGCGGAGGGAGAAGAAACGCCGATCGAGACGGTGGAAGAAAAGGCACAGGGGCTTTCCCAACAGGAAGCGGAGCGGCCCCAGGCAGAACCCAAAGCCGCCCCGGCGGAGCAAAAGGTCATTTCTGGCAGGCCCTTGGGAGAAATTCCCCAGATCGCCAGTATTTACGAATACCGTTCCCGCAGCATTCCCACCCATGTTATCAATGCGGACGTGCTGCAAAGCGCCCTGCTTTCCGAATCGGAGGGCCTGCGGCAGGCGGCGGAGGAGGAAGAACTCAGGCATGCGCCTCGCCGCCGGGTACGGAACAAAAAGCTGGAGGAGCAAAGAGAAGAGCAGGAACCGGTGGTCGATACCGGAGAGTCCATTGACGATTACACCGGCCCGGAGGACGCGAAATCCATTTCCCACGAGTTGAGAAGCGATATGCGGGAGCTCACCATGCGCATGATGATCACCGGCGTGTGCACGGCTCTTCTGGCCCTGGTGAATCTGATCTTCGGCGGCGGCGCCTCGGCGGACGGCGGCTCCATGACCATTGTGTACGTGGTGCTCACCGTGGTGTTTTTGTTCGTGGCGGTGGGCGTGTGCTACCGCACTGTGATAAACGGCCTGAAGGCTCTGTTCGCCCTGAATGCCAATTCCGACAGTGCCGCTGCCGTGGCGGCCGTAACGGTGGCGATCCAGGCGGTGGCCTCTATTTTCTTCCGGTCCGAGCTGGCGGATGGAAAGCTCCATCTCTATGCCGTGGTGCTCTCCGCGATCCTCTTTGTCAACGCGGCGGGCAAGCTCACCATGATCCGCCGGATCCACAGCAATTTCCGGTTTATTACCTCCCGGGAGCAGAAGTACAGCGTTCGGGTCTATGACGATTACAATACCTCTTTGAAAATGACAAAGGACTGCGTGGCGGAAAAGCCCTTGATCGCCTATCAGTGCAAGGCCGGCTTCTTAAAGCGGTTTTTGGAGCTTTCCTACAGCCCGGATCCTTCGGAGGCGGCCTCTCAGCTGCTGGCCCCGATCGGGCTGATCTCCTCCCTGGTGGTATGTATCGCCTGCCTGCTCATCACCCGGAACGTTCCCACTGCCCTCAGTGCCCTGTCGGCGGCCTCTTGCGCCTGCGTGGCGGTATCCAATATGGTTTCCGTGAACCTGCCCATCAGCCGCCTGTGTAAAACGGCCCGCCGGGCCGGAGCTATGGTAGTAGGGTTTGAAGCCGTGGAGCAGCTGGGCAATGTAAACGCCGTATTGGTAGACGCGGACGAGATCTTCCCCAGAGGCACGGTGGTGCTGGGCGGCATTAAAACCTTCGGCAACCGGGCCGGGGCGGAAAGCGCCATTATGGCGGCGTCGGCTCTGATGAAGGAGGTGGGCGGCCCCCTTTCCGGCGTGTTTGACCAGGTGATCAGTGAAAACGAGGACGCTCTGCCTGAAATAGAGGATATCACCTATGAAGCGGGTGGCGGCATTATTGGCCGGGTAGACGGAAGGAAGATCTATATCGGAGACCGCTCCCTGTTGATCAATCACCGCATTGAGGTGCCTGCCAGAGAAGAAGAAAGCCAGTATTCCTCCGGCAATAAGGTGGTAGTTTATATTGCGGTGGACGTAGAGGTGGCCGCCATGCTGGTGCTTACCTATTCCGCGGACCGCCGCCGGAAAAACGAGCTCCAGCGCTTGGAAGACAGCGGCATCAGCGTGTTGATTCGCACCACAGACCCCAATGTGACCGCCCAAATGGTGTCTAGGCTCTTCGGCATTGACGCCGCCTCTGTGGGAATTTTGGAAGGGGAGCTGGGCGATACCGCCCAAAAGCTGATAGAGGAGACCATTCCCAGGGCAGACGGCATTGTAGCTACCAAAGGCCGCGTGGAATCCATGATGAGCGTGGTTTCCGCCTGCGTAGAGGAAAAGCGTACCGCCGGCGTGGTGGTCGCCATTCAGAATACGGCGGTGATCCTGGGCTTTGTGCTGGTGGCCTTCATGGCCTGCTTCGGCGGCCTGCGCCAGCTTTCTTCCTTTATCCTGTTCGCCTTTGAGCTGTTCTGGCTTTTGGTGGTCATGGTGATCCCAAAGCTGAGAAAATAGAAAAGCGTAAAATAGAAAGAGAAAAAGAGTCGCTGCGAAAAGCATCATTTTGCAGCGGCTCTTTTCTTTCAGACGGTTACCTTGGGTTCTGGATTTTAGACGGTGATGCAGATGTAATGAGGAAGAAACAAGGAAGAAACAAGGAAGAAACAAGGAAGAAACAAGGAAGAAACAAGGAAGAAACAAGGAAGAGCAAGCGCCTCTCTGCCATTACTGATCAAAAAAGTGCAGAAAACCATCGCTTTCTTGGCACTTTCTCGAAGAATCTCACCCTTTCTGACGACTAACTATTTACAGCTAATCACTAAAAAGCGGGATTCTTTGCAGCAGCGAAGCTGACTTTGCCGGGAAAGCGAAGCGTGCTTCGCTTTTTGCTCAGCAATGACAGGTGGAAAGTAAAAGCCTCGCCGCTAAATTCCAATTTAGCGAGCGTTGTTTGCAACCGGGCGCTGCTTGCAACGCCTGTGCCTTTGCCTTTCATTGCTCCTTTCAGGTTGCGAATGATTCTCCCGTTTCCTTTGCTCTTTTTAACTGCAGCAAGCCAAGCACTTTGCGGCTGATAATTTACACAGACATTCTTCGCTTATCGAGCGCCTTTTTACAAGCTGATTCTGTGCGTGGCTTATTTTGACTTGACTATCAAAATTTTAAGTGCTGTTTTTAGGAAAGTAAAAAGAGATAAAAACAGAGAAGCGGCCGTCCGTAACGCCATAGGACAGCTGCTTCTCCGATAAGAGAGGTGTGATTCACATACCGGTAACCCTCACCTTACAAAATTCATTATAATAAGGTGAGAAAGAATTGTCAAGACAACGCAGAATTTTTCGTTTTTCCTGCGGGAGCTTCCGTACTCCACAAACCGGAAATTTTCCGGAAAAGCTCGGAAAGCTCCGGCTGGCCGCTGAGCTTTGACAGGGCTTCTGTCCCTTCCTTCAGTTGGGTATGGTCCCTCGGTTTCCCTTCCTCCCGGTAGACCACAGCGCGAAAATAAGGCTTCAGCGCCTCCAAAAGCTTCCATGCGGCTTCTTCCCTGGCGTCCTTTTCCTCCAAAATCAGGATTAGCCGCTGTGCCTGCTCAGAAAGCTCTGGGAGGCGGCTTCCGTTTACTCTCTTCGTGAGGGAAGAATTTTGATAGCAGGAATTTAGCAGAGTGAGTTTGGTGGAAAGCTCCGTGAAGGCTTCCCTGCTGTCGTTTCTGAGAACGGCTTTTTTCCAGTCCTCCGATTCCAGAATGGTTTGAACACGGAGAACGCTTTGAAAAATTTCCCCGGACATGGCGGATTTTCCTTCTGCCAGCTTCACCCAGGGAAAAACCATGGCGGCCAGCAGGAGTGCCGCGGCCAGTAAAAAGGGAATCAGGTGAATTTGTATTTTTTTCATAGTGTGATTGCTTAAATGATAGGGTCGGTTAACGGCCTGTTGTGTTTTAGGGATCATTACGCTTTCTCTGAATAGCTGTGGATCATAACGCAGAGCTCTGCCCGGGTCGAGTTCTTTTTCGGCTTCAAATACCCATTGTCCCCCACAATGATTTTCTTTGCCACCGCCCATTTCATGGCGTTCTGAGCAAAATTGCTGACGCTGCTTCCATCGCTGAACTGGATGAGATTTGCGGAAGCGCTGACATTCTTTCCTTTATATTTCGCGTAGTTATAGAGCATGGTAATAAACTGCTCTTTGGTCACAGCGGAATTGGGGGAAAATTGAGTGGAGGAGGTACCGGCCACAATTTTGTTTTTTACTCCCCAGCTGACTGCTTTTGCGTAGTAGGAAGAGCTTGGCACATCAGTAAAGGGGGTGCTTGTCTCCGCGCTGGGGCTTCCCGCCATACGGTAGATCACGGAAATTGCCATAGCCCTGGTAGTAGTGCCCTCCGGCGAGAAGGCGTAGGTTCCTGTACCAGCCACGTAGCCTTTCTCATACGCCCATTTAATATGTTCTTTTCCCCAGTGATTTACAATGTCGTAGAACTGATAGGTCAGGTAGTTGGAGATGCCGATTCGGATGGCCTCCATATTGTTGGGAGGATATCCTCCAACATCACTTTTCAGTTCTCTCCCTTCTTTTCCATCTGTAATGTTATAAACTTTCCAATAATCTTTTATTCTTTTTGGCTCGAAGTATACATTGTTTCCTGCATTATTGACTCGGACTTTATAATTGTAAGTATAACGATAAGTATAGCATTCAACAGCAGTTGCATAAGACAATATTTGATTAGGGAGAAATGTCAATAATTTTATTACTAAATCTAGAAAAGATTCTGACTTTCCTATCTTAACAATAATTTGGGATAGTGTTTCTCCAGCGCTAAATTTGTAATACTTAGTTAATCCAAGATTCTGAGTAGTATATTTTCTGGAAAGGGTTGCGGTGACGTTTGGAGCATAGCTGTATCTTCCGCCGGAGCATATGGTGTAGTACCCGTCTCCATAAGGAGTTTTGGTGAGTCCGGTATTATCAATAGGCTCTTCCTCGTCAATGCCAATATCGGCAGGCTGAATATTTGTATCGTTAGCGGGTTTAGAATTATCAGGGGGAAAGAACTTCTTCGGATGTATAGCAATGCAGTACAACACATAAAAATCCGTTGCTTTCGGAGATATCATAGCCGCTTTGATTTTCTGTATTAGGATCCAAATCATAAATTTCAGTGTAAATTGTCATTGTATCATAATCGCACACTGACTTTTGAATCAATGTATTGCTTTTATATACTTTGGAGATGGAAGTATTGCCTAAATCTCCATATAAGCAAACTACTTCGCTGCCGTCCACAGATTGATAAGCAATACTATCTTCCATCGACAATTCGATATCGGGTTCTTCCGGCAGTGTGATATTTTCAGGAAGTGAAGGCCTCTCTTCCTGTATTACATCGGAGCTTTCATCAGGCGGTTCCGGAGAGGCTTCTGATGAATCCATTCCCGATGAATCTAGCTCTTCACTTTCTGAGGTATCAGGTGAAGAAATGATATTACTCTCTGGTACAGCGAATACAAAGAGTGAAATTTGAGCAATCAAAGCAGATGCGATCAAAATAGCAATCAGTTTTTTCATAATTTAGTAACTCCTTTCGCATAATCAGGGTAAATTTTCTTACTTTTTGAATAAAGTGAAAAGCACCTCCGTTTTTAGCAGTTTTCTGTTTTGAAATGATACCGCCTCCTTTTCCTGCGTTATTTCCTAAAGACTAGTTCCTATTTTCACTATGAGAAAACACTTTGTCACTATTTTCTCTTTTCCTCATCTCGAAACACAGAACTATCTTGTTCGTTTTCGGATTTTTCCATGATTTCTCTAATTTCACGCTTGCTTTTTGCCTTTTTCCACCAGAGATAAAGCAGTGATCCAAGAAAAAACAGCAGTGAGATCGCGGTGACTATGATCGCCCCGATCGAGCCGAAGCTTATGATGTTAATACCAAGCGAGCAAACACTGCAAATCAGCCAGCTTTTGTAAAGGTCTGATACGGTAGGCTCGTATTTATATGGCAAGAGAATCTCCCCTTTCTTAAGAATAAAAAACGCTGTATTTTATTCAGCTGTCATTGCATTTTAGTTTTTTCCACAGGGCCCATATGACCACCCCCAGACAAATGCAGGTATAGAATGACCAAAATATCAAAGCTACCGGAGAGACGATATCCTTTAAGGAAAAATAAATGACGTTAAATACTCCGGCAAACAGAAGGCAAAGCCTGGAAAGCACCTCTCTGTTTTTGCTAAACCAGTCTTGCACTTAAGGAACACCCCTTTCTTGAAAAAACTATGGGAAAACAGACTGCCGCTATTTCCTTCTTTCATCATCCTGAAAAACTGGAGAAGTATCCTCTTTTTCCTTTTCCGGTTCTTCTTTCAGGCGATTCTTGTTTTTCCTGTTTTGTGAAATATCACGACCAACATTTAAAATGCAACATAAAAAAACGAAAATGATTAAATAGCTGCTGTAAAACAGTTTTACGTGTGATACAACAAAACAATCAACGATGATGGCTGCAACAAGAACAGAACAATGAAGCCAGTCTTTTCCGTTTTCAGATAACACAGAATTCCTCCTTTTATAGAGATACTACAGATGAAGATTTTATATCGGTTTACTTCGCCTTTCTCTTCTCTACAATTTGCGTTAGAAGAAAGCCGCTTTGTCCAAAATCACTTTACGAAAAATTATTTCGGGCATTGTTAAATTTTCAAGGGCTAAAAAACAGAAATTTGATAAAGCATTCTTCAAAAGGACGCGTTAATGTTGTTCTGTACTGATTTTACACCTCAATCAAGGAAAAGTCAATAAAATTCACTAAAAAATTAAGAAAACAGAAAAATATCATAGAAAATTTGCACTAAGCAGGAAACCGCCGCGGCAGGGAAGAAGCAAAGGCATACCGCCCAGATTCATTTTTCTTCTGTTTTAGTTTTTTAGATATCTTGACAATTTTTTCCGCCGCCGATACAATAAGAGAAAAGGAACCTCGATGTTTTTTGAAAGCGCCGAAGTGGGGAAAGCTGTACGCTTTCTCTGTTGGTACAAGTTCTGAATCTTGCTTGACGGAAAGGAAGATGCCGCGTGGAAAAAAAGCGCTCAAAGGACGGAAAATTTGTGATCGTGGAAAACAAAAACGGCCCCGCCCTGGGCTTCAGCCCGGATTCCGGGGTGGAGCTTCTGGAGCGGGACGGCTGCTATTTTAAGGACCTGGCGAAAACCGGGGAGCTTCTGCCCTATGAGGACTGGCGGCTTCCCCCGAAGGAAAGGGCGAAGGATCTGGCCTCCCGCATGACGGTGGAGCAGATCGCCGGGCTGATGCTCTATTCCCCCCATCAAATGGTACCGGCCATGCCCTTTGGCCCCTTCCCCGGCACCTATGGCGGAAAGACCTTCCCGGAAAGCGGGGAAAAGCCCTGGGCCCTGACCGACCAGCAGAAGGCTTTGCTGGAAAAAGACAATATCCGGCACATTCTGGCCATGAAGCTGGAAAACGCCGATACCGCCGCCCGGTGGAACAACGAAATGCAGGCCATGGCGGAAAGCCTGCCCCTGGGCCTGCCGGTGAACACCAGCAGCGACCCCCGCCACGGCGCGGCCTCCTCCGGCGCGGAATACCGGGGCGGCGCGGGCGGCGACGTTTCCAAGTGGCCCGAGGGCCTTGCCATGTCCGCTACCTTCTCCCCGGAGCTGTGCAGGCGCTTCGCGGAGATCGCTTCCAGGGAGTACAGGGCCATGGGCATCGCCACCGCCCTTTCTCCCCAGATTGACCTTGCCACCGAGCCCCGCTGGATGCGCTTCGGCGATACCTTCGGCGAGCACGCCGGGCTTTCCGCCGATATGGCAAGGGCATACTGCGACGGCATGCAGACCACCGAGGGGGAGAAAACCGGCTGGGGTCGGGACAGCGTAAACGCCATGGCGAAGCACTGGCCGGGCGGCGGTACCTGCGAAGGGGGAAGAGACGCCCACTACGCCTGGGGCAAATACGCGGTATATCCCGGCAATAATTTTGAAGAACACCTGAAGCCCTTTTTGGAGGGGGCCTTCCGGCTTTCCGGCCCCACCGGCGCCGCCTCCGCCATTATGCCCTACTATTCGGTTTCCTGGGGCCAGGATCAAAAGAACGGCGAAAACGTGGGAAATTCCTACAGCGAATACATCATTCACGACCTGCTTCGGGAAAAGTACGGCTACGAGGGCGTGGTCTGTACCGACTGGGGCATTACCGCCGACCACGGGGAAGGCGTAGAAGGCTTTGCCAGCCGCTGCTGGGGCGTGGAGGAATTAAGCGAGGCGGAGCGCCACCTGCGCATTCTCATGAACGGCGTGGATCAGTTCGGCGGTAACGCGGAGGCCGGCCCGGTGCTGGAGGCCTACCGCCTGGGCTGTGAGAAATACGGGGAAGAGACCATGCGCAGGCGGTTTGAGGAATCCGCCGTGCGGCTGCTTCTCAACACCTTCCGCTGCGGGCTTTTTGAAAACCCCTATCTCGACCCGGAGGAGAGCGCGGCTTTGGTAGGCTGCGAGGAATTCTGCCGGGAGGGCTATGAAGCCCAGCTGAAATCGGTGATCCTGCTGAAAAATAAAGAAAACGTGCTGCCCCTGAGAAAGGGCGTGAAGGTTTACGTGCCCCGCCGCCACATAGACGCCACCCCCGCCTTCTTCCGCAACATGGACGAGGCCCGGGACTTTGACCCGGTTCCCAAAAGCCTGCTTTCCAAATATTTCACCGTTGTGGATACCCCGGAGGAGGCGGACGTGGGGCTGGTGTTTGTGGAAACGCCCATTACCAATCCCTATGAGACCAGCGACCGGGAACGTGGCGGCAACGGCTACCTCCCCGTCAGCCTGCAATTTTCTCCCTACACGGCGGAAAAGGCCAGAGAGCACAGCATTGCCGGGGGAGATCCTTACGAGGATTTCACCGACCGGGGCTACCGGGGCAAAACGGTGCGGGCCGCCAACGAGCGGGATCTAGCCAACATTCTGGAAACCAAGGACCGCATGGGCGAAAAGCCGGTCATCGTCATTGCCGAGCTGAATAAGCCCATGGTCATGGCGGAATTTGAACAGGAGGCGGCAGGAATTGTAGCCCATTTCGGCGTACAGGCCCAGGCCGAACTGGACATTCTGGTGGGAAACGCGGAGCCCGGCGGCCTGCTGCCTATCCAGCTGCCCAAGGATATGGACACCGTGGAGACCCAGCAGGAGGACGTTCCCTTCGATATGCTTCCCTATACGGACGAGTGCGGGAACACCTATGATTTCGGCTTCGGCCTGAATTGGAGCGGCCCTATTTCAGACGGCAGAACAGAAAAGTATAAAAGATAGTGTTTGTCAGGCTTGCGGGGGCCGGCAGCTTTGGCGGCCCGCAAAGGGAAAAATATTGTGGGAATGGATAAGGAGAAACCTATGATTTGCAGAAACTGTCACAGAGAAATACCGGAGAATACACGGTTCTGCCCGTTTTGCGGAGCGCCCGTGCAGCCCGCGGCCCCTGCCGCCCCTGTTTCTCAGGGAAGACCGGAAGCGGGGCATCAGCAGGTTCCCCAGAACGCCTGTCCTCAGCAGCCTGTCGTTCCGCCCCAGGCTCCTTACATACCCCAGCAGGGGCCTTATGAATCTCAGCAGGCCGGACAGGCGCCCCAGCAGCCCGGCTATGGCTATGCGCCTGCGCCGTCTGCCGCGCCTCAGTTTGCGCCGGGCGGCTTTCCGAAGCAGCCCTCCAAAAAGAAGACCCGCTGGATCGTCCTGGGAAGCGTTGGGGGCTTTCTTGTAGTGGCTGGTATTGCTTTGGCCTGTTTTCTGGGGTGGTACAACGCTCCCCTCCAGGTCTACAACCGGGCTATGGGGACGGAAGACTATGAAACGGCCGGGCTTCAACTGGAGCTTTTAGATGACGAAAACAGGCTTCAGGCTATCGACCGGTTCACAGAGCTGGCAGAAAACGCCTATGAAGAGTACAACTGGGGAGAAATTGCGTATGAAGAAGCGGAAGCGCTGATTAAAACCTTGTCCACTTACTGTACAGAAAACGGACTGCCGGGGCTTGTGCAGGATCTGAAAGTGCTGCGGCAATCCAAAGTAGATTTTGAGAAGGCTGTAGAAGCGGAAAAGAAGGGAGAGGATACAGAAGCCTTTTCGTACTATAATAAGGTGGTAGAGGACGACTTGCAGTATGAAGCGGCCCAAGGAAAGGTGAAAGCCTTTTGTCAGTCGTACAAGCGGGATCTTTTGCTGGCGGTAGAGGCGTACGATGCTCAAGGTGATTATGAAGCAGCTGCCAGTGCGCTGGAGCAAAGTTTAGAGATTTTGAACGGTGATGAGGAGATTTATGACCTGATTGGAAAATATGAGGTAAAGGCGTGGAAAAAACAGAAAGAAGAGCGTGGCTTTACAGCTGAGGGCAAGTTTAAGACCATGGAAGAGTATGTTCAGTCTGATCTTGTGCAATTGCAGTTGAAAAACTTGCGGGAAATGACAGATCCAGACATCCTAGAAGTTGAAATATCTGGGCAGGAAAACAAGCTTATTTATACTTATATTTATAAAGACATATATGATGTGGATGAGAAGGCCTTTGTGGAAGCTGTGAGAAGTTATTTAGATGATAAAGATTTAAGCGAAAAATATGCTAGCATGGCAAATCTCTTAAAGACCCTGGTGGAAGTAGAAGACCCCGTTATTGTCCTCAAATATATAGCGGAAGATGGCACAGAACTTTACTCTAAGGAATATCGAGGTTCCTGATATGGAAATAGAGCGGATCGACAATTACAAGGACTCCCGGTTTCGGGAAGAGGCTCTGCGCCAGCACGGGTGTTTTCTGGTGGATGGCATTCCCTGCGAGGTGGAAATTACAGGGGAAACCACAGCCGTGATCCGGCTGGGAGAGCTTCCCGAAAGCGGGGAAGCGTACAAGGAGCTGATAGAAACCTTTCGCTTTTACGCGGAGCATATTACACGGTTTCTGAAAGAAGATGGAACGCTGATCGCCGAATTTCCCCCGGTAGAGCTGTTTCCGGTAACGCTTTCGGAAATTCAGCCCTCTCAGTTTTTTGTAGACGAGGAAAAGCTGCGGGCGGTGGAGGATTTTATTTCCGCCTGGGAGGAAATCGTCATTCCCTTGATCCGTTATGGAGAACGGTACCTTTCCTGCGATGGCCACACCCGGCTGTATCTGGCGGCAAAAAAGGGTTTTCCCACAGTTCGGGGCTTTCTGGCGGAGGAAAACGAGGTGCTGCTGGAATTCGCCGCGGAGGCCCAAAAGCGGGGCGTGTTCACCCCTATGGATTTGAAGCTTCTCCCCCATGAGGAATACGAGCAGCAGTGGAACCGCTTCTGCGAGGAGTTTTTCAGGGAACGGGAGGAAAGGAATCATTAGCAATTAAAAATGAGCAATGAGCAGGCACACATGTTCCTGTTTGGTACGGGAGAATATAGTTATTTTGCCGACCACAAGGAAGATGATAATAGTCGTTAGCTGTTAGTTGTTAGTCGTTAGAGAAGGGCGAGATTCTTCACCGCCTTTGGCGGCTCAGAATGACAGAAGTGAAATATGCGACTTACCCTTAAATTATGATTTAGCGAACTAGTTGTTAGTCGTTAAAAAAGGTCAAGGTCTCTTCTTTGTCATTACTGAGGAAAAGAAGTTTCACTTCTTTACGAAGAATCTCGACCTTAATTTTTCCTTGGAATATTTAACGAAAAAAGTGGGTGCTTTCGGGGAAAAGCATTGTACTATAAGCCCCAAAAACAAGAGAGGGAGGAGCTGCCAATATACGGCGGTTCCCCCCCCCCTTTTTTTTTCTGAAAGAAATTTTCACGGTTGTTTTTGATTGAACTTAACGGGCCGGTTCCGTCCTTGCCCTTGATTTTGCCGAAATCATTGATATGGCTGCAATACGCCATATCCGCATTGTATAAGAAGCCATTTCCCTGCGCAAGGTATTTTTTGCGGGGGCCAGCCACTTTTTTTCATAGTCACATCGGTCATAGGGAACAAGGGGAATAGCGGAAAGTGTGTATACAGCCGCCTGCCCTTCCGTGGAAAGCTCTTCCTCGTCCGCATAGTGAAAGGCGTTTTCCATGCCTATCATTTTCGTGGTATCAAAGAGCAGAAGAAATCTGTAAAGCAGAATCGCGGTGTCTTCCCTGGTCATGGGATGCTCCGGCTGGAAACTTTTTTGGAAAAAAGGATCAAGAAGCCCCTTCTCTCTGGCCCATATGGCATACCGGCTGTAAAACCTGCCGGGGTCAATATCCGCAACGCTGTACGATTCTTCCAGCTTTATCCCGGAAAGCTTCTCGTATACTCTTCCCAGAAAAGTAACGGATTCCGCCAGGGTCACCGGTTTCCTGGGAGAGAATTGTTCCGGAGCGGTTCCATAGAAGAAACCGAGCTCCCACCCAGCATATATGACGTCATCATAAAAGCCCTCCTTCCCCAGAGAGACATCGGCAAACCAAGAAACGGCAGATTCTGTTTTTGCCAAGGCTATGGAACTGCTTTGCAGGATCAGAGCCGTGGAAACGATCAAAAGCAGAAGCTTATGCAGGAGTCGTTTCATAAATATTCCTCTCAACCGGTAGGGCGGAAAAATAAAACTGCCGGAATAAAGCTTGCAGAGAGCTATCCCGCTGTTTCAGAAGAGCCGTTAAACTCTTTGAAGCAGGGTTTTCATTAGAGTGCCCTCCCAGATTATTCAGGTAGAGCCTGCCAGATTGGTTCCTTCGTAACGTAATATTCCAGTTCCTCGCCCTCGGCAACAAGTGTGCCGTTTTCGTAATAAACCTCCACATGGTCTTTCCCAGAGCCGGTCAAACATAACTTAGTTTCCGTATTGTCCGGGCGCTGATAGGAAACCTCAAATTCGGAAAGATCACCGTCCAGAATGGCGGTGCCGCTTTGGAATAAAACAGCTTTGGTGATTGCAGTGGCGGAGACAGTGACGCCCGGAGAGGGATACGTGCATCTGCCCGTATAAGCGTTTGTATCGTTTATGCTGAGAGAAATGTCCGTGCCTGGGTTCAGGGAATATTCAAACATGTAATACCGGCTGGAAAGGACCTCCAATTCTGTCATCGCGCCGAAACCAATCGCAAAATGAGCGCGAT
Organism: uncultured Oscillospiraceae bacterium; assembly: GCA_910589395.1. Lineage (GTDB taxonomy): Bacteria > Bacillota > Clostridia > Oscillospirales > Acutalibacteraceae > Acutalibacter > Acutalibacter caecimuris_A. The sequence continues at coordinate 8,315 of CAJUTL010000039.1, read as the reverse complement.
AGATTTTCATATTCCCATAATACAAGTAAGTAATACCATTACATAGATAGTCTCCGTCATAGTGAAAAGTTTCTTCTTCTGCGTTGGTAATACATAGTCCCTTGTAGCTGTTAAAATATAAGTTTGTATAGTCAGCAGGATTGTAGTTATCAGGCCGGGGAGAATACCCTTTGATCCAAGGTCTGGAAGCTAAGGAATCGCTTTCGCAGCTACACAGAAAACAAAGCGTCAGAAGCAGCAGGAAAAGCTTGTGAAGCAGGGGTTTCATTAGAGTGCCCTCCCAGGTTATTCAGACAAAGAGCTTTCTTCCGGTTCAGGAATCAATGAAGAAGAGGCTTCCTCCACCACCGCTTCAGCAGTGTGAACCGTTGTATGCCTGACGCCGGACGCATCGGTTTTGGTTACGGTATACTGTTCCATTTCTCCGGCGGCGCTGAGCAGGCCATCGGTATAATCGATTTTTACGGCGTGCCCGTTTTTCCCGGAAAGCCTTTGAGTATCAGCTTCTTCCGCACAGTAATAGCCCACTTCAAACTCCTCCAGGCAGTGTTCCAGCTCCATGGAACCGTTGCTGCTCAGTACAGCGGAGCCGGAAAAGCCAGTGGCGTATTGGAAGCGGTATTGATCTACAATGGTAAAATACTGGCTCTGTTCTTCGGGGCTTTTCACTGTAAAGGTTTTGCTGAGGGGAACTTCCAGGTGTACCTGAAGGGGGCCTTCCAATGATGGGTCGGAAGTCATAAATCTCCATATCACCGGTAAAGCCGTTTTCTCTGCTCCATTCCAGAGTTTCCCCGCAGTCGTTGGTAATAATGAGGCCGTCCTGAAGATAGAAGCCGATCGTGGAGTAGGTGTTAGGGTCACGGCGCTCCTCTTCCATAGTGGCAAAGGCCTCCGGCAAAGTATTGCTTTCCATGGAAGGCTCATCTAAAGAGAGTGTTCCAGAGGAGTAATTTTTCAAATTTTGATATCCGTCAATATCAAGATAGTTAAACTTGTTTAGTTCATTGATTTCCTTCCCGTTTTCAGTATAATTAGCCAATGCGTGTAAGGTTAAAAAATGGGTACCGTCAGGAAGGTGATAATAGCCATCTTTTATAGTAATAGCCCATTGGCTTGTCTGTGCGGTGTTGGGATCATAAACCTTCCAGTAATAGCGATCACCGGTACTGTTCCACGTACAGGAATTCACAATAACAGCGTGATGCACTTCGTCAGTGTCATTCACGGAAATGTAAGACAATAGAGCGGGTCCTTTTGCAAATTGCAATTTTTTGACGGTATTGTTAAATTCTTGTGAAGTATTAGTGGTCCAGACATCGTGCGAAATGCCGCAAAGGTTATCATAGTGCTGCGCAAGGTGGTAATAGGTCAGGGCGCTTTCCTGTTCTGTTCCCGGTTTTGCGCCGATCTGAGAAATGGAGGTGGCGCACATACCGAAGCAATGGCCTTTCCACGAAGAGTTTCTCCAGTAGTCTAACTCTTTTATTGCATTATTATAAACCTTCTTACTTTCGGTAGTATAGTATTTATTATAAACCCTATTCTTTGCCTTTGTATAATGATTGTTGGTCATATAGTATTTTGAAGAAAAATTACTGCTGACATTTCGGAACTTAAAGTGATCCTTTCCGGAAAGGATTCGCTCCACATTGGTGCCGAAGGCGGTCAGGGCAAAGGCTGCTTCTCCTCGGGTCATATGGGAGGTAGGCCTTATTTTGTTAGAGGGTGTTTCCAAAAGGCCGTTGGCAATAGCCCAGCCCACGGATTCCTTGGCAAAATTGGAAACGCTGCCGGAATCGGCATATCCGGTGTAGGAATCGCTTTTTGTTACGGTAGTGGTAGTCTTTTTGGAAAAGCGTTGGAAAAAGCAAGAGGCTTGTTCTCTGGTCACATTTTGGTTGGGAGAAAAGGTGGTAGCAGTCGTTCCGGCAACAATACCCTGATTTGCCGCCCAGATTACAGCCTTGCGATAATAAGCGGTAGCGGGAACATCCGTAAAGGGCGTGGTATTGGTGGTTACAGCAGGAGACCCGGCTTTTCTGTAAAGAATGGAAACGATCATAGCCCGGGTAAGGCCAGTACCGGGGGAAAACTGGGTGCTGGTAGTTCCCACCATCAGGTTATTGTCGGAAACATAATTGATTGCGTCCAGGTAAGCATTTGATCCAGAGACATCGGAAAAGGCGGCAGCTTCTGCCGGTATGGCGGCGGTTGTAAGCAGAGTAGAAGCAAGAAGAACCATACTCAACAGCTTTTTTGCTTTTTTGAATCGTTTCACAAACCAAAAATAGTGGTTCTGTCTTTTTTCTTAATTTTGAGTAAGAAAAGCGTCAAAAAAAGATTTCTAGACAGTTTTTGGGTTCACATTAACCATATCACAAATTTCGCTTTGTGAATATTCGCAAAAATTACAAATTTTGGAAGAAATATTTTACAGTAAATAAGGGAGTGTTTTTCGAGGGTGTGTTGTATAATATAAGTCCCCAAATAAGAGAGGGCGAGGCTGCCGATGTCAGGCAGCCCCGCTCCTTTTCTGAAAGAAATTTTTACGCGTTATAAACAAACCGTTACGTCCCGGAGCTCCGGGTTTACAGCCAGGAGAACGCCTTCCCCGGTCTGCTCCGCGGCGGCGCCGGAAACTTCCTTTACGCTGCTGATATTGCGAAGCAGGAGCTTCAGGTTTTCGGCTTCATCTTAACTATAAATGTGCATATCAATAAATGTCACTAAATTTATTGTCTGATTTGTACAATTTAACAATTTACAAACTCTGCAAAAAGTGATAAGCTTTTAAGTGAAAAAACGAGACTTTTAGTAGCTTTCTCGGAATACTTTGGGAGTATGAGCAAAAAATAATAATCACCATAATCAAGGAGGAAGAAGCGTTATGAAAAAATGGAAAGCTGCGGCCCTGATGCTTATTTTTGTCCTGTTTTGCGTCACAGCAGGAAACCGCTCTGCCCTTGCATCGGACAATGTGATTTCTCAAGCCGATGCACCGGAAACAGTATCCGCCGCGGAAATGGACGAGCTGTTTCAGGAAAACGGAGTGGACTATTATGCTTACATGAAGCTTGCCGATGCGGAAGCTTCTCTTGAGCCTGTCATTCTGGAGGCTCGCCGAAGAGTGATGAACCGTTTTGACGGCTGGGCCGCCGATGGCATTGAAGCTTACGTAACAGATCTGGAGGGAAATATCATTGAAAGAGTTCCGGAATTTCATGAGTTGTTCCCTTCAGACTGGGAACAGCCAAAGTGTTTTTAACGACCAGGTTTTCTATGACTTTTACTCGTTGCTTAAATGATAGGAAGAGCTATATATGAAAAAACGCATTTAGCGCATTCGGTTTATATTTGCCTGTTTCTTATCTTTAGTTCTATTATCCACTACTTCTCTTTCTGCTGTTGCCAAAGACCTTGGAGAGTTTTACACAATTCGTCATTACGCATATATGAACCTTGATAACGCTGATTCTATAACTAAAGCTAAAATATTGGAAGCTAGAAATGAACTGATTTATGCAGAGTCCTGGTCAGCCGATGGCATAGATGCTTATGTAATGGATTTAGAAGGAAATGTGCTGGAAAAGCTGCCTGAATTCTCTGAGCTTTTCCCTGCTGATTGGTCTGTTCCTGCTGGTTTGCCGAAAGCGGAAGTTTATTCCGAAAGCTCCCCCTACTCAACTACAACAGAAGTAACTCAATATGTTGACAGCGTCTCTCTTCGGAAACCGTCTGAAACTGCGGCCAGTAAGCCTTTCAGAACGATTTCTACCACAAGGTACATTGAAAACAAGGTTCGGTTTGATACGACCATGATTCGTTCTTTTACGCAAATCGTCCCCGGAACTACGTATAATTTAGGATATACCAATTTAAATACAGGCTCTGACCTTGCTCACAAAACGAATATGAAAAGCGGAGAAAGCTTATCTGTATCTCCCCCAAAAAACATTAAAGTAGGAATTCGAGCCAGTTCCTACAATACTTGGGGTACTTATGACTTTATTACATACGAAACGTATTCGAGAATTGTCCTTTGATGGATCAAATGTGCCGTATTGTTTATCTCAATTTATCACATTCTTAAAGAAAGAAGCAGGGCTGCCTTTATCGACAGCCCTGCTTCTTTCTTTAAGAATAGTTTTTCAAAAGCGATCGTTACAACCGAACCGTCACGTTCCGGAGCTCCGGGTTTACGGCCAGGAGAACGCCTTCCCCGGTCTGCTCCGCGGCGGCGCCGGAAACTTCCTTTACGCTGCTGATATTGCGAAGCAGGAGCTTCAGGTTTTCGGCTTTGCCCTCGAAGTGGAAAGTAAGCGTGCCGTTTTGGTTTTCGGCGGAGACCTGCAGGAGATCGTCCCCGTTTTGGTCCTTGATATCGGTATAGGCCTTTGTCTTCAGCTGGAACACGTGAAGGGTCAGATCCTTGCCGTAATCGTATTCCACGTTCTGGTCGTCCGCGCCGATGGGCAGAATGGAGTTTTCCCGCACCATCAGGGGCAGGCTCATGAAATCGTGTACCTCGTGGAGCCACCGGCCGCCCTCTACCGTGCGGTTATCCAGGAGGCCCGTCCAGGTGCCGGCGGGGAGATAGTAATCCACATCGCCTTCTTTGGTAAATACCGGAGCCACCAGCAGGCTTTCTCCCAGCATATACTGACGATCCAGATCGGCGCAGGGAATGTTCAGAGGATCGGCGTCCGTGGGGAATTCCAGCACCATGGCGCGCATGGTGGGTACGCCGGTGCGGTGGGTCTCCACGGCGGCGGAATACAGGTAGGGCATGAGAGTGCATTTCAGGTTGGTGAATTTCCGCAGCACGTCCACCGCCTCTTCATCGAAGAGCCAGGGCACCCGGTAGGAATTGGAGCCGTGAAGCCGGGAATGGGTGGAAAGCAGGCCGAAGGCCGCCCAGCGCTTGTATACGTCAGCCGGGGCGGTGCCCTCAAAGCCGCTGATATCGTGGCTCCAGAAGCCGAAGCCGGAGAGGCACAGGGAAAGCCCGGCCCGCAGGGATTCGCTCATGGAGGGGTAGTTGGAGGAGCAGTCGCCGCCCCAGTGTACCGGGAATTTCTGGCCGCCTACCGTGGCGCTGCGGGCAAAGAGGCAGGCCCCGTTTTTGCCCTTGTATTCCTCCAAAAGCTCAAAGACGCACTTGTTATACAAATAGGTATAATAGTTGTGCATCAGCTCCGGGTCGCTGCCGTCATAATAGACCACGTCGGTGGGAATGCGCTCGCCGAAGTCGGTTTTGAAGCAGTCCACACCCATCTCCAGCAGGGCGCGGAGCTTTTCCTGATACCATTTCCAGGCGGCGGGGTTGGTAAAGTCCACCAGGCCCATGCCGGCCTGCCACAGGTCCCACTGCCACACATCGCCGTTCGGACGCTTTAAGAGATATCCCTTTTCCATGGCTTCCCGGAACAAGGGCGATTTCTGGCCGATGTAGGAGTTGATCCATACGCAGATCTTCAGGCCCTTTTCGTTCTTCATACGGGAAAGCATGCCTGGCACGTCGTCAAACATGGCCTCGTCCCAGGTGAAATTGCACCATTCGTTTTCCTTCATCCAGTAGCAGTCGAAGTGGAACACGTGCAGGGGGATCTTCCGCTCCGACATGCCGTCCACAAAGCTTGTGACCGTTTTTTCATCATAGCTGGTGGTGAAGGAGGTGGTGAGCCACAGGCCGAAGGACCAGGCGGGGGGCAGGGCAGGGCGGCCTGTGAGGGCGGTGTAGTTTTGTAGCACGGTTTTGCCGTCTCCGCCGCCGATGACCATGAAATCCAGCTTCTCTCCCGGCACGGAGAACTGCACCCGGGTGACCACCTCGGAGCAGATCTCATAAGAGACCTTCCCGCTGGTGTTTACCAGCACGCCGTAGCCCTTGTTGGTCAGATAGAAGGGGATATTTTTATAAGCGATCTCCGAACAGGTGCCGCCGTCCTCATTCCACATGTCCACCACCTGTCCGTTTTTCACAAAGGGCGTAAAGCGCTCGCCCAGGCCGTAGACCTTTTCGCCGATGTCCAGATCCATCTGGCAACGCATAAAGGGCCCTTCCGGGGTTTTCATGGTGCTGATCATGGCGTGGCCGAAGCGGTCGCCGATCTGAGTGAGCTTCTTTCCGTTATAATAATAAGTAAAGGAGGCGGGATTTTTCGTAATGCGCAGCTCGGTTTTTCCGCTGACGATGGAAAGCCCCTTTTCCGTTTCCGTGACCTGCAGGGGCTGAGGCGCTTCGTTCAGCTCAAACTGAGGATCCTTCCTGGCGCTGCCCATAAAGTGGTAGGCCTGGGTGCGAAGAATATCGGGCTGGGGAGAGGTGATGAACAGCTCCAGCACCGGGCCGCCCATAGCCCGTACGTCGTGAGGATAGGGAACGGAATAGAGATAGACGCGGTCTTTTTCGATTTTGACCTCCCGGATCTGCACGCAGTCCGCCGCCTCTACGCCGGGGAGATTCATCCAGTAGCCCTTGGTAAATTTCATGGCAAAGCATCCTTTCTGAAATTGTCGGTTTTTTGAGATTTTTTCCGGCAGTTGCAAAATGCCGGAAGCACGAGTATAATTTAGATGTATTATACAATTTCACAGAAAAAAAGACTAGCGGAAAACCAATGAAAAGTTCCAATATTTTGATTTTTATGGGTGCGCGCCCGGACAGGAGGAAGCGGAGTATGGTGGATAAGCACTTGAAAGAGACCCGCCGCCATGGCGGGCCGGATTTTCCGGCCGGCTGCTACCGTATGCGGCCGCCCTATGCCGGGGGTTTGGAGCAGCTGGAATGCCATTGGCATGAGGAAATGGAGCTGTTTCGGGTGCGGGACGGCAGGGCTCGGGTACAGTGTGGGGAAAGCTTTATGGAAGCGGGCCCCGGCAATCTGGTGTTTTTCAACAGCGGAGAGCTCCATGCCGCACAGGCATTGGACGAGACTCCCCTGGAGTATGACGCGGTGGTATTCAGCCCGGAAATGCTTTGCGGAAGCGGCGAGCTGGCCCGCAGAGCCTATGTGATCCCGGTGCGGGAGGGAAGGCTGAAGCCGCAAAGGATCGTTCGGGGAGAGAATGACCGGGAAAATGCGCTCCTTACCACTTTTGACCAGACCGTGGAGCTGCTTACCCGGCAGCCGCCCGCCTATGAGCTTCGGGTACAGAGCAGGCTTCTGGAGATCTTTGCCGGGCTGACGGAGGGCGGCGAGCTCCTTTCCGCCCGCAAAGAAAAGGAGCCCTCCCAGGGGATCAAGGCGGCCATAGAGCATATCCGCAAAAACTATTCCCAGCCTATCACTTTGGCAGAGCTGGCAGAGCTCAGCCATCTGAGCGAGGGACATTTTTGCCGCCTGTTCAAAAGGGTTACCCTGAAAACGCCCATTCGCTACATCAACGCCCTGCGCCTGGCGGCCGCCCGAGAGCTGCTGCTGGAAACAGACCGAAAGGAGCTGGATATCGCCCTGGAAACGGGCTTTAACAGCTTGAGCTACTTTATTGATTCCTTCAAGCAAAGCACAGGCCGCACCCCGGCGGAGTACCGAAGGGAAGCAAGAAGGCTTCGGGAATAAGCTTTGAATAAAGGAACGCCCGCATGGTATGCACTGATTTATAAAATGCAGATTTTGTAAAAAGAAAGGAGCGTTTTTATGAAAAACCGAAGCAATTTTTCCTTTGCGCTGTACCTGCTTTTCTATGCGCTCTATGCTCTGCTGGCGCTGTGGCTCCTGCCGGTGTTGCTGGAGCAGGCGACAAGAACGGCCCAAACCGCCTATCAATTTGAACCTCTGGTTGCGGCAAACGTCTTGTATTGGTCAGCGCTGGCGTTTCTTCTTTTGTTTCGAACCCATCAAAGCACCCGGCTGGGACAAAAGGGTGTTTTTCTCAGCGCTGCCCTGCTTCTGCTTTCCCTCTGCCTGACAGTGTTTGCCTTTCTCCAGAACCGTGGCTGGAGCGCCATGCTCCTCCTGACAGTGGAGGAGCTTTACGACACGGTGCTTCTTCTGAAGGCAAAGCGACACGCCGCCCGTTTAGAGGCAGACCGGGAGAAGCCTGAAATTCTCTGAGGGCGCAAGGAGAATTAGTAGTTAGCGGTTAGTAATTAGCAATTAGTAAGGTCAAGGGTGCAAGCGCTGCAAATGACACCTGATAAGTTGGAATTTAGCGGTTGCCCGCTTACCTTCCACCTGTCATCACTGAACAGAAAGCAAGAAAAGCGGAGTTTACTTCGCTTTTTGCTCAGCAATGACAAAGAGGGCAGTTAGTACGATAAATTGGAATTTGGCGGCGAACCGCTTGCTTTCTATCTGTCATTCTGAACG
>CAJUTL010000038.1:21100-26080 GCA_910589395.1 uncultured Oscillospiraceae bacterium | reverse complement strand
TTATTCCGGGAAAAGGAAGAAGGACGAGATTCTTCACTTCGTTCAGAATGACAGGGTGGAGAGTGAGCGAATAACCGCTAAATTCCAATTTAGCACAACTGGGGCCTTGACCTCTAACTGCTCATTCCTCATTGTTTATTGTCCTTACGTCCTTTCCAAGCAACTGATTTCTCACAACTAACGAAAAAACAAACGGCTGCCTGTTGGCAGCCGTCCGCTTTTCAGTGCTTATTGTGTTTAAGCCGTAAAGGTGAAATCACCTGTGAAATCCACCAGTGAAATTACTTGTTCAGCTTGTAAACGTCATACTCGGCGCTGTAGGCACTGAAGCCCTGAGCTTCGATGTTGGCGTCGTGCTTGGCCTGGAAGACCTTGCACACTTCGTCGGACTGGCCATTGCTCTTCATGAAGTCGAGGGTTTCCTGCACGAGTTTGTCAAACTCGGCATCGTCCTTCGCCATGATGATCTTCGGCAGCATTTCCTTGGACTTATCCTTCAGGCTCTGGAACGCAACGCCCAGGTCGGTCTGAGGATCGATCTCGGAAGCGAGGCCGGTGTTCTCATCGGTCATAAACTTCTGGCCGATCTGAGGATTCTCTTCATCATAAGAGCACAGGTGAGCCTGAATGTCGATAACCCAGTCTTTCTTGTCGTCGGGCAGCTGATCGTTCAGAGCAAACTTGGTGCCGTCAACGTAGTCGGACTGAGCAGGCTGAGCCCAGAACCAGACGCCGGTGGCGTCCTTTTCAGCAGTGCTGAACTCAGACTCATTCTTCTTCAGAACGGGAGCGCCGTTCTCATCGATATGATCCAGCATGGTGCCGCCTTCGGGACCATACTGCAGAATAACAGAGAACTCAGGAGTGAGCATGTAGGTCCACAGGTCGAAGATACGCTGAGGATCGGTAGCCTTCTTGGTGATGCAGTTTACGTTCCAGCCTACACCGCCGGTCTCATCGCCGTAGCAGAACTCAACGCCCTCCATGGGGGGGAACTGAGGAGAATCGGGGAACTGACCAAGCTTGTGGCCCAGAACTTCATAAGAAACTTCATTGTTGGTGTTCTCATGAACGATCTGACGGAAACGCTCGATGGAATCCTGGGAGAAATCGTACCACAGCAGAGCGGGACGAGCATTGGTCACTTTCTCCAGGAACTGGTCATGGTTGTCGGTGAAGACTTCTGCAGTGAACAGGCCCTCGTTAAACCACTTGTTGGCTTCCTTCAGAGCCTTGATGAAGTTCTCGCTCTCCAGGCAGTACTGAATGGTGCTGTTCTCCTGGGTGAAGAAGGTCTCAATAATGTTGGGCATACCAGTGGCACGATAGAAGGGCTGGTATACATAGTATGCGTTATCGGTCTGGGTGCACCAGAAGGGATATACGCTCTGGCCGCTGTAGGAGGTAGGATTGAGCTCCTTCACCTTCAGGGCATACTGATGCAGATCCTCAAAGGTCTCCAGCTTGGGAGAGCCAGCCTTCTCGTAAGTATCGGTGTTTACGATCCACTGATAGTTACCGCCGGTCGCGCCCTTACGGGACCAGTTGGGTACGCCGTATACAACGCCGTCAACAGCCTGCATGGCGCGGGCACCTTCGGTAACGTCCTGCTCAAAGGTGTTGCCCTCATACATATACTGAGCCAGATCCTGCAACAGACCGGCACGGGCGATCTTGTTCAGCATCGGGCCACGATCCAGAATGATGGACTCGGGCAGGTCGTCGGAAGAAACCATCAGGTTCAGCTTCGCGTCGGGGTCGGAGTCAGGTCCGTACCAGTTGACGGAGATGTTGAACTTGTCGCACAGGTACTTGGAAGTCTCGTCCTGTCCGAAGGTCTTGTTCCAGCCGGTGTAGTTGTAATACACGGTGAAATCATAGGGCTCACTGCAATCCGCAGGGCCGGTGGATACATTGGTATTCACCGGATCAGCCGCGCTGGACTGATTGTCGTCAGCCGGCTTGCTGGGGGCGGTGCTGGAAGTACCGCCCTGGCTGCTGTTATTATCGCCGCCGCAGCCCGCGAAAACGCCGGCTACCAGAGCGATGACCATCAGCAGAGCCAAAACTCTTTTTTTCATCTTTCTGATCCTCCTAAATTGGTTTCCTTCTCTGTATTCCAGAGAATGGATAAAAAATATTTATTCCAAGGGCTTGTGCCCTAAGAACCGAAAAATTGACAGCCTGTCGATTATAACAGAAGCCTTTTCAAAAAGCAAGACATATTACAAGAATGTCATTGCGGGTTACAACAGGCTTATCCCTTGATGGAACCGATCATAATACCCTTAATAAAGTACCGCTGCAAGAAGGGATAGATGGCAACGATCGGTACGATAGAGGTGATCATGGTGGCCATAGTGATAGAACGCACATTGGTGGCTTTGCCCAAGGCGGCGTTGCCTATGGCGGAAGCATCGGCGCCCATAGCAGCCAGCCTCTCTGCGAACTGCGCCTCGTTTACGATCTGCAGCAGAATCGAGGTCATGGGCTTCAGGTTAGGATCGGTAATATACACGTAGGTGGTATACCAATCGTTCCAATGGTACACGCCGAAATACAAAGCGATCGTGGCAATGATAGGCGTAGAAACCGGCCAATAGATCTTAAAGAAAATCGTAAAGTAATTGGCTCCGTCAATACGAGCTGATTCTTCCAACGCATCCGGAACCGAAGAAGAGAAATAGCTTCTCATCAAGATCATATTCCAGATATTGACCAGAGCAGGAAGAATATATACCCAGAACGTGTTATTCAAATGCAGAGTCTTGATCAGGAAGTAACTGGGGATCAGACCGCCAGCGAAATACATAGGGATCAAGCATAGCATGGTATACACTTTTCTGCCCGCCAGAACCTTTCTGGAAAGGGCAAAGGACATAGCGCCGGTGATCAGCAAACCGCCGATCGTACCGATCAGGGTACGGGCGATGGTGATGCCGTAGGCCATCCAGATGGTCTGCTTGCCGAAAATATTCTTGTAGTTATCAATGGTGAACCTTCTGGGGAAAATCGTAATGCCGCCCAAGGTGGTATCGGAAGCATAGTTCAAGGAAATTGCCAGAGAGTTCAGGAAGGGATACAGAGTAGCACAAAACACAACTACCATGATCACAACCATGAGAATGATGATCACATAATCGCTGGCTACCTTTTTGACTTTCATTTTATGATGCTTATTTACTTTTACATTTTCTGCCATTGGGTAGAACCCCCTTTCTCTCTTATTCTGTTAGAACAGCGCACTTTCACCGGCCTTATCCGCGATCCAGTTTGCACTGAGCAGCAGGACAAAGTTGATAACCGCCTTAAAGAGGCCGGCCGCGGTTGCAAAGGAGAAGCGGCCCATAGAAACGCCATAGCGGAACACGAAAGTATCGATGACGTCGGCATACTCAGTAAGCAGAGCGTTGCCCATATTCTTCGTGAGCATCATGATCTGGTCAAAGTTGGCGTTCAGCACGCCGCCGACATTCATAATAAGGAGAAGGATAATGGTGGGCTTGATTGCCTTGATGGTGATGTGCCACATCTTCTGGGCGCGGGTGGCGCCATCGATATCAGCAGCCTCATACATCTCGGCGTCTACACCGGCCATGGCCGATATGTAAATGATGGAGTTCCAGCCAAGCTCTTTCCAAATATCGGTAAAGAGAGCCAGTCCCCAGAAATAACTTCCGGTTTCAAAGAAGCCGATCGGTTCTTTGATCAGGCCGAAATTCAAAAGCATTTCATTTACCGCGCCTTCTCTTCCCAGAAAGTCAAACATCAGCAGTGCGCATACGGTCCAGGAAATGAAGTGAGGCAGATAACTGACGGTCTGCACCACTTTTTTGACTCCCTGCTGATGCATTTCATTCAGAAATACCGCAAATACAATAGGGCAAACAAAACCGATGGTCAATTTCAAAAGGCTGATCGCCAACGTATTTCTCAACGTTTTGAAAAAGTTTGGATCGCTAAACAAAGATTGGAACTGCTTGAGGCCTACCCATTCGCTGATACCGGGGAAATCACCGAGATGGAATTCCTGGAAGGCCATAACCAGGCCGTACATGGGCAGATAGCTGAAAACCAACAGCAAGATAATGCCCGGCAGAACCAGAACCTGAAGGTCCCATTGCTCCAACGCCCTTTTGAAAAAGCTGCGCCTTTTCACTGGGGCCTGCATCACAGCAGCGTTTTCTTTCTTCAATCTCATCACTCCCAGAGCTGCTTCCACTCTCAAAAGGAACACAGCTGTTTTTCGTAGTACAGGGGAAGATCCCCCTCCAGCATAAGGTAAAGTTCTTGGCAATCCCTCCTCTGTACTCGGTAACAAGGTGACCAGGATCCCATAACAACGGCAAAGCCGTTGTTATCCGGAAAACCCCTGCAGGGGTTCTGTTCCGGACGTCTGTAAAAAACCACAGCAATTTTCACAAACGTTGTTCACTTCTACAGGTAATTATATAGCGAGGGGGCTGAAAAGTCCACCCTTTTCTTGAAAAAAGTAGTTACTTTTTTGTTACTTTTCTCTAAATCCGCTTAAAACCTAGCATTTTTTGCCCTAAAAACAGCAGAAAAACAGGTCATATTCTCCAAAAAGCAGAGATCTTGATGCCTGATTTTTGAATTTGTGCAATTTTACAAGGTTAGATCGCGACCCCGGATGAAGTTCTCCGAATAGAAGATCGCACACTGGCAGATAAGCCGCCAGTGATGAGGGAAGATAATGAGCAGCTGAGAAGGCCAGTTGTTAGTTGTTTAGAAAGGGGAAAAAGGGCGAGATTCTTCGTCGCTATGCTCCTCAGAATGGCAGGAGGGGGCTTGTACTTCTCTAACGGCTAACATCTTAACAACTAATTACTAAAGGGCGAGATTCTTTGTCGCTATGCTCCTCAGAATGACAGGAGGGGACTTGTACCTCTCTAACAGCTAACATCTAACAACTAATTACTAAAGGGCGAGATTCTTCGTCGCTATGCTCCTCAGAATGAC
>CAJUTL010000038.1:0-21000 GCA_910589395.1 uncultured Oscillospiraceae bacterium | reverse complement strand
GTACTTCTCTAACGGCTAACATCTTAACAACTAATTACTAAAGGGCGAGATTCTTCGTCGCTATGCTCCTCAGAATGACAGGAGGGGGCTTGTACTTCTCTAACGGCTAACATCTTAACAACTAATTACTAAAGGGCGAGATTCTTCGTCGCTATGCTCCTCAGAATGACAGGAGGGGACTTGTACCTCTCTAACGGCTAACATCTTAACAACTAATTACTAAAGGGCGAGATTCTTCGCTTCGCTCAGAATGACAATAAGGGGACTTGCTCCTCTCTAACAACTAACATCTTACAACTAACGACTAGAGCGTTAAGCTATAATTCACTGTTTTACTCTTATCAAAAAAACAAACGAACCTGAAGCCTAAAAATGCCTTCAGGTTCGTTTGTTTCCTAATAAAAACGCTATTCCTTCCAGGTCTCCGTGACAAGCTCCAGAAGATGAACAGCCTTTCCCCCGCCTGTCACGACGCCTTTTACACAGCGATTGCAATAGCAGACCGCCAAAGGACAGGGATGTTTTTCCACCTGTTCCCGCATCAGCTGTTCTTCCGCTTCCGACGGAAGCTTGTAGAGCGGCGTATCGGGGAACCGGGCAAGCAACTCCCGGTTTTCCGGATTTCTCGGCACAAAATGAAGATTGCCGCAGAATACGGAGCTTTCCCGGTTTTCCTCCATTTCCAGAACCGCTATGCCCATTTTTCGCAGGCAGCTTCGCACCGCGTCAAAAATTTCCGGGTGCTCCCGATCCCGCCAGCAGTCCTGCACCGTGACAGTCAGGCCGCTGTAATCGGGCCAGGAAAATTCCGTATCACGATCCAGGTATACGAAAAGGTTTTCCGCTTTCTGCCTTCTGTTCCCCTTCTCCTCCAAAACTTCACGGCAGGCCTGGCAGAAATAAACCACAGTTTTCTCAGAATAATCTGTTTGATCTACGCGGCAGCAGCCCGCCACCGGCATTCTTTTTTCCAAAAACGCCTTGATTCTCTCAGCCGCCTCTGGGCTTGCCGCCGTGAAATTACAGCTTGGGAAATATACATAGCTCATACAAAACCTCTGGAAGTATCATCAAACAAAAAGCCGCTAACCCAAAACGGTTTTTACCGCATTTTTCAGAATTTCCAGACCCTTACGCAGGGTTTCCTCGTCGATCAGCAGCTCGGGCATGACCTTGATCACCGCGTTGCCACGGCCTACCCGCTCTACGATCAGGCGGTTTTTGAAGCACTCGTCCAGCACCGCTTTAGAGGTTTTGCCGTCCGGGTCGCAGTGCCAGAGGTCTACTCCCCACACAAAGCCGATGCCCCTGGTTTTAATCTTTTCCGGTGCGATGGCCTTGATCTCTTCTAAATACCGGGCGATGATCTTTTCCTTTTCCCGCACCTTTTCCTCCACATGCTCCTGAAGCATCACTTCCAGGCCGGCCTTCGCCGCCACCATGGAAAGCTGATAGCCCCGGAAGGTGCCGTTGTGCTCACCGGGCTCCCAGATATCCAGCTCCGGCTTAAAGAGCACCAGGGCAAAGGGCATGCCGTACCCGCCGATAGACTTGGACTGAGTCACGATATCCGGCACGATGCCCGCCCGTTCAAAGGAGAAGAACCAGCCGGTTCTGGCACAGCCCACCTGAATATCGTCCACGATCATCAAAATATCGTGGCGGTCACAAATGTCCCGGACGCCCCGCAGCCATTCCACAGAGAAGGGATTGATGCCGCCATCCGCCTGAACGGTTTCCAAAATAATGGCGGCAGGCTTTTCCACGCCGGAATGATCGTCGGTCAACAGAGTTTCCATATACTTCAGGGTATCCAGCTCCGGGAACATATACGGGGCGGGAAGATGGGTCACGTTGGTCAGGGGAACGCCCGCCCCCGCCCGGGAAGAGGCGTCGGTAGTCAGGGCGATGGAACCCAGGGTCATGCCGTGAAAGCCGCCCATCATGGCGAAAATGCCGGGGCGCTTTTTCACCTTTCTCGCCAGCTTCAGAGCCGCCTCTACCGCGTTGGTGCCGGTAGGGCCGGGAAACTGGATCTTATAATTCAGCCCCCGGGGCTTTAAGATCTTTTCCTCGTAAAAAGTAAGAAAATCCCGCTTGGGCGCCGTGTACATGTCCAGGGCGTGCATCACGCCGTCGCTTTGGAGATAGGAGACCACCTTTTCCTTGATGTAATCGTTATTGTGGCCGTAATTGAGGCCGCCGGCGCCGCAGAAGAAATCGATATACTCCTTCCTCTCTTCATCATAGAGGAAGGGACCCTTGGCGGTGGTAAACACCGTGGGGAAGTTGCGGCAGTAGGAGCGCACCTGGGATTCGTACTCTTCAAAGGGCCTTGTGTTCATTTCCGTGCTCATTTTGTTACCATCCTTTCTACCACGGACGCTGCCCGTGATTCAGCGATCTACGCCTTCGACTGTTCTGCCGGAAGCGGGGCTGTTCGCAGGAAAAGGCCATTTCAGCGTTTTCCTGCCAGCGGCAATGGGCCAATACTGTTTTTCGTTTTATTTTGGCCCAGTTCAGGGCATGTTTGAAAAATCGCAGCTATCGCTTTTCACTCTTTTCAAACAAGATTCAGTTTACCATAAATTTTCCAAAAAGGAAACCCTCTTTTCCGAAAAAACCGGAAAAGAGGGAAAAGTTTAAGAATTCACCTCAAAACTCAGCTGGAAAAGAAAAACACGTCGCCGGGGGTGCCGTCGGAGTAGGCGATCTTTCCGCCCATGCTTTCCAGATGGAAGCTTCCCTGGGTATACTCGCCCACCACGCGGTCCCAAAACGCCACGGAGGGCAGGTTCTTCGGGTGGCGCTTCAACTGCCAGGTACCCTTGAACCTGTCAAACAGCTGGAAGGCCGCCCATTTGCCCAGACCGCAGCGGCGGTATTTGTGCATCACGAAGAATTCCGACATGCAATAATCGGTCTTCCCCGCCTCGGGGTAGTTGTTGACCATGGCAAACCCGGCCAGCTTTCCGTCCGCCTTTAAGAAGAAGGCCCAGCGGCCGTCCTCTGTCCAGTAGCCGTCCAGATAGGAATAGCCATACAGCCCCAGCGGATTCACGTCTTCCAGTTCAAACTGAGAAAACTCATACAGGTATTTTTCCAGCAAATTGCGGAGGATCTCTTTTTCATCTTCCTTTACTGATACGATTTCAAATTTCATACAATTTCCTCCTTTTTCACTTTTGATACATAAACGCGCTGCCTCTTTTTCAGAAAGCGGCAGCGCGCCAGATCATTCGATATTTTCTCCCAGGGTGCCCTGACTCTTCGCCGCCAGGTAAGCGTTGATAAAGCCATCCAGCTCGCCGTCCATAACGGCGTTCACGTTGCCGGTTTCAAAGCCAGTGCGGTGATCCTTTACCATGGTATAGGGCATGAACACATAAGAGCGGATCTGGCTGCCCCAGGTGATCTCCTTCTGCTCGCCCTTGATATCGGAGATCTTTTCCAGGTTTTCCCGCTCCTTGATCTCCACCAGCTTGGAGATCAGCATTTTCATGGCCACGTCTCTGTTCTGGTACTGGCTGCGCTCCACCTGGCAGGACACCACGATGCCGGTGGGAATATGGATCAGCCGCACGGCGGAGGAGGTCTTATTGACCTTCTGGCCGCCTGCGCCGCTGGCACGGTAGACCTCCATTTTGATATCGTCGGGATTGATCTCTACCGAATTGTCCTCCTCGATCTCCGGCATGACCTCCAGAGAGGAAAAGGAGGTGTGGCGGCGGCCCGCCGCGTCAAAGGGAGAGACCCGCACCAGGCGGTGAACGCCCGCCTCGCTTTTGAGATAGCCATAAGCGTTCTCCCCCTCCACCAGAATGGAGGCGCTTTTCAGGCCGGCCTCATCGCCGTCCAGGTAATCCAGTGTGGAAACCTTGAAGCCGTGGCGCTCTCCCCAGCGGTTGTACATGCGAAACAGCATTTCCGCCCAATCCTGGGCCTCTGTTCCGCCGGAGCCCGCATGGAAAGTGAGAATGGCGTTGTGGCTATCGTATTCCCCGGTGAGCAGAGTGGAAAGCCGCATGGTTTCTGCCTGAGCCTTGATGGCGTCGATCTCCTCCTGGGCTTCCGGCACCAGGGACAGGTCCTCGGCCTCGTCCCCCATTTCGATCAGCGCCATGGCGTCCTCCGCCCGGGCGCAGAGCTTCTGATAGGTCTCGTCCCGGCCCTTCAGAGCGGCCATGCGCTGAGTGATCTTCTGGGCTTCAGCCATATTGTCCCAAAAGCCGGGCTCGGCGGACTTGTGTTCCAGCATCTCCACCTCTTCCCGCAGCTTCTCAAGCCCCAGGGCCTCTCCCAGCTCTTCAAGAAGTTTCTCCTGCTCCTCCAGCTGGCGTTTTAACTCTTCAAATTGTAGCATAAGCTTCGGCAACCTTCCTTTATCGCTAAAAGTCAAAAAAGAGAATTTTTCGATATCCTGTTCTTGTCATGTTTTCAGGAAAATAAAGTTATAGTTATTATACCGAAAATTGCCGGACTTGTAAACATTTTTTCCCAGAGTCTTCACCGCTTTTCTTTGATAATTATTAACAATCTGAAAATTTGCGCTTATGCGCATTGCGCTTTGAAAAAAAAAGTGTAGAATAAAAGGTAGAAAACGGCATCATGGGAAAACACGGACGCCGCAAAAATCGTTTAGGAAAAGGAATGGCTTTCGCTATGTTTGATTTCACCGGCATCAAATGCCCTGTGTGCGGCGTACCCTTTGGGAAGGACGACGATATTGTAGTCTGCCCGGAATGCGGGGCGCCCTATCACCGGGAATGCTATCATCAGGCTGGAGAATGCATTTTTGAAGACCTGCATAAGGAAGGAAAGGAGTGGGCTCCGCCCGCCCCGCCGAAGGCGCCTGATCCCACGGCGGAGATCAAAGATCGGGAATGCCCTGTATGCGGCACCCTAAACGGGAAAAGCTCTCTCTTTTGCAGCCGGTGCGGTACTTCTTTGCTGGGGGAGCCGCAAAAATACAGCAACACGCCACCCACGGGCTCTGTTCCCGGCTCACAGCCGCCGCCCTTTTCCGCGCAGAGAACCGCTTATTCCAATCCTGTGATGCCTCCCTTTGGGTTTGACCCCATGGGCGGCGTCAGTCCGGCGGAGGTGCTGGACGCCGATATCACCTTTGGAGACGCCTCAAAGCTTGTCAAGCAGAACACCGCCTATTATATGCCCGTATTTCAATATATGAAGAGAACCGGAAAAAACAAATTCAATTTCTCCGCTTTTCTCTTCTCCGGGGCCTGGATGCTGTATCGTAAGCAGTACAAATACGGCGCGGTGGTCACCGGGCTGATGTTTGCTTTGTATCTCGCGTTCCAATGTGCCAACTGGCTGGTGGCTTATCCCGCCATGACGGCATTGGCTGCCCAGGCGGGACTTGATCCAACGCAGATCTATTTATTCACTGACGAGCAATATTTTGCCATCTCCACTTTGGCGGCACAAAATCCCACCGTTCTTTTTCAGTTGATGCTGCCCCTTCTGGTATTGCTGCTGATCTTTGCCTGTATGATCTTTGTGGGGGTGCGGGGCAATAAAATGTACATGAATCACTGCGTTTCCACCACACGGGAGATCAAGGCGGAGGGAACAGACGGCGATCCCGCCATGGCCCTGCAGATCAGGGGCGGCGTAAATTCTATGGCCTCCCTGGGCGTGGCTGTCGCTTATTTTGTACTGCGTACCGCCATTCTTCTGCTGCTTTGAGAAAAAACGCAGCACATTTCAAAAATCATGCATTTCCGAAAGCTGCGCGGGCATGGGAGAATTTTTTCCAGGTCCGCCTGTTTTTTCTCATTTTCCTTGACTTTTTCCCTGTTTATGGTATAATAGTCAAGCTGTTTGAAGCTGTGCTTCAAGCGGCGTGGAGTTTCCAAAAAGCTCCTTGCTCCGCGCAAAACTGAAAGTGCGGGGCCAAAAGACCAAAAGGAGGTGCAATACAAATGGCAGATGGAAAGAACCTGTATGAGACCGTTATCGTCACTTCCGCCAAGCTTGGCGAAGAGGGCAACGCGGAGCTCGTAGAGAAGTTCAAGTCTCTCATTGAGAGACACGGCGGTACTGTGCAGAGTGTTGACGATTGGGGGAAGCGCCGCTTCGCCTATCCCATTCAGAAGCAGACCGAGGGCTACTACACCCTGATCAATTTCGAGTGTGAGCCTGACTTCACCGCCGAGCTGGACAGACGGTACCAGATCACTGACGGTATCCTGCGCACGCTGATCGTGAAGCGGGATCCCCGCCACCTGAACGCCCAGAAGCCTCAGAAGCCCCAGAAGGCTGAAGAGAACCACATCGACGTGGAGGCCATCGCGGAAGAGGCTGTGGAAGCCGCTCCTGTGGAGACCGCTCCCGCCGAGGCCGTGGAAGCCCCTTCCACGGAAGAATGATCCGCTTTTAAGAAAGTGAGTGCCTGATTATGCTGAATATTGCCGCTATTATGGGAAGGCTCACCGCCGACCCGGAACTGAAAAACACACAGACAGGCGTTTCCGTTACCAGCTTCACCCTTGCGGTGGATCGCTCTTATGCCAAGGCCGGCACAGAGCGGCAGACCGATTTTATCAATGTGGTGGCGTGGCGGAGCACTGCCGAGTTTGTTTGCAAGTATTTTACCAAGGGACAGATGATGGCTGTTTCCGGCCCGATCCAGACGAGAAATTACGAGGACAAGCAGGGCAACAAACGCACTGCCTTTGAGATCGTGGCAAACGACGTCAGCTTCACCGGCTCCAAGCGGGAAAGCGGCGGTTCGGCGGCAGGGGCTTACGATGGCGCTCCCGTGGGACAGCGGCCGGCATTTTCCGAACCGGCTCCCGCCTATTCCAGCGGAAGCAATGAAGATTTTGAGGAGATTTTGGGAGACGATGATCTCCCCTTCTAAAGACTTCTCAAAGTAATTTTGTGATAAAGGAGGCTTTTAGGCTATGGCTGATAGACCCGAAAGAGAGATCCGCCGCGGACGCAAGGGCCGCAAAAAGGTTTGCGCTTTCTGTGTAGACCGCGCGGAATTTATCGATTACAAGGACGTTGCTAAACTGCGCCGCTTCATCTCCGAGAGAGGAAAGATCCTCCCTCGCCGTGTGACCGGCACCTGCGCTTACCACCAGCGCGCCCTGACTGTCGCGATCAAGCGCGCCCGTCATCTGGCGCTGCTGCCTTACACCAGCGACTGAGCACCGTAAGCGCGGTTTCTCTGTACAGATCAAAAGAGCTTCCCGGGTTTTCGGGAAGCTCTTTTTTCTTTTCCATTCAGGCATGGTTTACAAGCTTTACGAAGGCTTCGGCGGACATGGCGGAACGATAAATCACCGGGGAGGCTCCTGCCGTATCGATCTCAGGCAGGTAAAAATCCACATAGTCTCCGTTGACGTCCACAATGGCAGTGAGAGACAAGCCTTCGCCGGTTTTGAGAGAAGCCTCCCGCATGACGCCGGCATCGTCTAAGGTATATTCCAGCCCTTTTCCGGTGATTTGCAAATAGTAATCCGGATAATAGGCAAACATGGAAAAATCCTTTTCAAGGGGCTTGGCGTCCAGCAAAACGCCGGCAAAGGCGTCCATGCGCTCCCGCTTTTCCTCCGTGCTGGCATTCAAATGGATCAGCTTCAGGTTTTCTCCGTAGCCCCGGGACAGATCCAGCTGCAGGGAATCGGGATTTTTACAGCCTGCCAAAAAGCAAAGCATACAGCCGGCCAAAAGCGCGGCAATCAGTTTTTTCAAGAAAATTCCGCCTTCCAAAGTAGCAGTGTTACAAAATGATGCTTTTAAGGCAATACCGTACTTTGTGCGGTATTGCCTTATTATTCTACCCGGATTTTGCGGAAAAGTCAACTTACGGCGGCAAGAGCCTTTTACTAGGGGTTGTTTGAAAATAGAGGAAATGCCGAATTTTTGTACAAGGCGAGACGGTTTCAAGGCGGAGGACCACAAGACGGGCTGATGCCCGTCTTGGATTTCCAACGCAGGAATTCATCCGCTTTGGGCAAAAAGACGGCGTTTGCGTTTTTTCAAACAACCCCTAACCGCCGATCACCGACCTTTTCAGCTTCCCGCCGCATTTACAGCGGTAGCGCCAGGGCTGCTTGACCGCCTTTGATAATCGGGAGCGGTAGATTTTTGCTCCGCAGCTTTGGCATTCCAGCACATATTTGATGGGATCCCGGCGCAGGGGGCCGCTTTCCCCCTCCACGGGCGCCAGCCGCTGAATGGAACAGCCCAGGGCTTCCCCCGCTTTTTTTGCATAGGCCTTCCAGCGCTCTCCATGGTTCCGGCAGCCGGGGCAGGTATGCAAAAGCTCATGGATCAGGGTCTGCCTGAGCTTTTCCGGCTGCGCTAGCAGCATGGCGGAAATCTCAACGGCATAGCGGCCGTTTTGAAAATAGCAGCAGCCCAGCCGCCGTTTGGCCCGGCTGTTCACGCGAACCTCCGGCTCTATTTGATGAGAAACAGGAAGGCCCAGGCCCCGAAGGGTCTCGGCCGTCTCCGCTAAAGCGGCGTTCAGTTCTTCCCGCGTCATTCCTCTCTCCCCTTTTCCTTCCTATAGTATAAGAGGAGAGAAGAAAAAACTCAAGAATGTTTTTCCCGCTTTTCCTGTTTTTCCCGATACTGCCCCAAAAGTCCGTCGTACTTTTTCGCACTGACCCAGAAGCAGAACTCAAACCCAGCGCAAATCAAAACAAAGCAGACGAGGAAAATCGCATAGAACAGAATCCAGGCCGAAAGATTTCCGGCCGGAACCCAGCCAAACCACACTGCGCAGACTGTGACGATCAGCAGCATAGGCAGAATGAAGAGTACAAGCCGCAGGGAATACCGCATTTTTTTAATGACCCGGCCGGAGAAAAAAATGAACTGCAAGAGCGTGATCCCCGCCGCCATCAGAAAAATCTGAAACAGACTGACGATCTTTACTGTTTCCTCTCCCACCAACCAGCTGACGGTGAGAAAGATCAGCATGGCGGCGGTAAAGCACAGGCAAAGCCAGGACTTGAATTCTACTACAAATTGAAAAAATTTTTTCACTGGAATAACCTTTCCTTTCTTCTCAGGTTTGGATTCTTGAACAAAAATTCCCGGCAGGGCTACAGGCCCAGCTTTTTTCGGATATAGGGCACATATTGCCGGGAGACGATCAGTTGTTCTCCATTGCTCATGGTGAGCTGCATTCTGCCGCCGAAATCTGGCCGCAGAGAGCGGATCTCGTTAAAATTTACGATGGAGGACTTGGAGGCACGGAAAAAATCACCAGCGGAAAGACGATCTTCCAGCTCATACAGCCGCAGAGGCGTTTCATAGACACCCTCGGCCGTATAAAGAAAGGTCCTTTTATCCGCCGTATCGATATACAGCACCTGCTCCATTTCCAATAAGTAGGTCTGCCCGTCCTTCTGACCGGAAAGCTTTTTGTCAAAGCTTTGCAGCAGGCTGATGAGCCTTGTAAGCTGTCCTTCGTTTTTCCGGCAGCGAATAACGACCTCGGTTTCTGTAAATTGTTCTCCCTCTTCAATGGAAAGCCGCATGGCCTTTCCTCCTTCCTGTGATCACAATTTCAGTATATCCGGGAAGCTATTCGAAATCAACCGATTTTTCCCCACCTGCTGAAATTGGGGCGTAAGCTGCAAAAGGAAGCGCCGCAAAAGACTTTCCTTCGCGGCGCTTCCTTTTTTAGAGGCTGGGTATTGGATTTCGCAGAGATAATGAGCAATGAGTAATTAGCAATGAGCAGTGAAGGGCAGGCAAGTCCCCTCTTCTGTCATTACTAAGCAAAAAGTGCTTCGCACTTTTCTAACGAAGAATCTCGTCCTTAGTGCCTGAATAAAAGGGCAAAGGGCGAGATTCTTCACCGAGAGAGCAAGATTTCCTTGCTTTCTGTTCAGCAATGACAGGAGAAAAGCAGGTGGATAAGCGCTAAATTACAGTTTATCGCACACCCATGGCTTTCTCGCCTGTCGGCTCGGTCGGTTCGCACCAGCGTCCCACCGGGACGCGCTCACCCCTGAAAGGGGAGCTGTCACGGCTTTGCCGTGACTGAGGGGTTCCGACAGTATAGCAGAAAAAGCAGGTTTTATGCAGAATTCCAGCGAGCTGGAACCTCTCCACCACCTATTGGCGGTCCCAGAAGGTTGCAAAGCAACCTTCTTCCCCTATTCAGGGGAGGCAAGAAGGTGCTACTATTCGTTAGCTCTGCAAATTCCAATTTGGTGCCTTTCAAGATATTTGCTCAAGCGCCGGGATACGCCTAAAATGCGGGAAGTCACCAGATGAATTTATAAACCAAGGCGCATACGACCCAGCCCAAATAACCAATAAGAAGAGGAAGATGAGTAAAAGCAAAGATAATCATATAAAAATCGAATCCGCCTACTATGATGGCAATAATCTCAAAAGCTTCTCCCTTTTGCCTTTTTGCACATCTGATTTTCTTTGCCACAGGCGGCAATATCACAGAAGCTAAGCTAAAAACAAAAAAAGCAGCTATGAATATTCCCCCGCCAACTTTAAAAAACAATTCAAGAAACACAATTCCCAATATGGCGACAGTCAGTGAAACGATTGACCAGACCGACAGTTTGACAGATTTATTTTCCGATACAGGCGGCGGCAGCGCTGCCCCGCACTGGCGGCAGACTTCTTCCCCATCGCCGCAGACCGCACCGCAGCTTTGACAGTTTTTAGACATGAGAAAACCCTCCTGATTTTTCCTTGTTTTGCAACTTCCTTTAAATTTTGGCTGTGCGTATTACATATTTCTATTATAAACTGTTTTCTAAAACAAGTCAACTATTTTATCGTTGAATATTTGTATAAAACGAACTCAGAAATGGCAATTCTATTTCATTTTAATGTAAAAATCAGTCTTGCCTGACAAGGGTAATCAAAGCTATCGCAGCAGAAAACCACGCCGCGGGCTTTTGAGTCCGACAGAGTGGTTTCACATTTTGGTATTTTGTTGTTTTGCTTATGGCGGCTTCCCATGACAAGGGTAATCACGCCCAAAAGGGAGTTTTGCAGAAGCAGGAGGTGTCTCCGGGCCTTGCGGAGCAGCTCTCCCTCACTTTATTCTGCTTTGACCGCTACATACCGGTCATGGGGCATATCCACGCCCCGGTAGTGCTTTGTCCAGCTGTCCTTTACGGTCATGCCGTTTCGGAGGGCCACCCTCTGAGAAGCGGTGTTTGTGTCCCGAATGATGGAACACACCTCATTGGCCCCCAGCGTTTCAAAGGCGTACTGCTTGCAGGCTGTCGCCGCTTCTGTGGCATAGCCCTTGTGCCAGCAGTCCCGCCGGAAGAGATAGCCGATTTCCAGCACCTCGCCGTCTTTCCAGGGCTGCATGGTAAGCCCGCACTGCCCAATCAGCTCTCCGGTTTCCTTCAAAAGCACCGCCCACAGGCCAAAGCCGTACTGTTCGTAACGGCCAAGCTGCCTGTCCAGCCATTCCTGCACTTCTTCGTCCGTAAAGGCCCCCTCGTAGGCGTACATGGTCTTTTCGTCCTGTAAAATTTTGCAGAGAGCGGAAAAATCAGACTTCTTCAGCTCCCGCAGGGCCAATCGCTCAGTTTCCACTACCATCAATATCTCCTTTCCTTTAGGGGGATCACGCCTTAAGAACCGGTGGATTTATAATGCCGCACGCCGATCCGCCATATGAGGTAACAGGGAAGAAGGAACCACGCCGCGCACAGGGGCAGGAAAATGAAAAAGGAGTTGGTTTCCCGGCCCAGAAGATACAGCAGCGGGTAATACTGGGTGAGGGCATAGGGCACCGCAAAGGTGGTAAATTGCAGCACCCGCTTTCCGTACATGCTCCAGGGATATTTTCCGTGCTCCTTTCCCCCGTCGGTAAATACATTAATCACTTCCAGCCCCTCGGTGGTAAAGAAGGAAAGGGCCGCGCACAGCACGAAAATGGCGGAGAAGAGCAGCGCCCCGCCCAGCACCATGAAAATCACCGTCAGCGCCTTGGGGAAATTCCAATCCACTCCGCAGGTGGCGATGGCATAGGGCAGCAGGATCGCCACCTGAAGCACCCGGCCCAGCCGGGTAAATTCGATCCGACCGGCGAGAACCTGAAACACCGTGTTCCGGGGACGGACCAAGATCCTGTCAAACTGACCGTTTCCCAGCATGACGTCGAACCGATCAAAGCCCCGGGCGAAGAACTCTGCCACATAGAATTGCAGCAGAACCACCGTATAACACAGCAGCACCTGGCTGTAGGTAAAGCCCTCAATAACGTGGAACCGCTGGAAGAGGAAAAAAATTCCCAGGAACATGTTGATGGTCACCAGGGCCTGTCCCAAAAGCGCCAGAAAGAAGGAAGCCTTATACTGCATGGCGCTTTTTAAGTGAATGGCAAAATATTTTCGATATAATTTCATGTAGTCCTTCCTTTCTCAAAAGCCTTCTCTCGCTCTTTTGATAACGCCGTGAAAAACCCGGTGCTTTTCCGCAGGAAAAGACGGCCTTCTCAAGGCCGAGGGTCTTTCACAGAGGTTTTCCCATGGAAAACCTCTTATCCTCCCAACAGCACGGTGCGCTTTATGGCGGCACGCTCCATCAGCTTTCCGATGAGAACAAGGGCAAATAGCCAGAACACCTGCAGGGCCACCGTTTGATAGAGATAGGCGCCGGCAATGTCCCCGGCGTAAATGCGCAGAGGAGCGTTCATGGTAGAGGCAAAGGGCAAAAGCTCCACCGCCTGCCGGACGCCGTCAGGCAGAAACGGCAGGGGGATCACCTGGCCGCAGAGGAATTCCGTCAAGGTTGCCGCAATGGCCCGCACGCCCTCTACCGCCACGGTAAAAAAGGCGGTAAAGTAAATGAGCTGGCACAGGGCGGCCGCCACCAGCGTGCCCAGCACTGTGGAAAGCAGTGCCCAGAGAAGTTGGACCAGATCGGGCGGCGGCGCGATGCCGTAAGGAGCGGGCAGAAGCGCCGCCACGAGCAGCACCGGAATACACCGCAAAGATGCCTGTGAGACCCGCCTCGCCACCGTGCGGGCGAACCACATATTGTAAACGCTCACCGGACGGCAAAGCTCGTATGCCACGCTCCCGGTGCGGACAGACTCAAAGATATCGCCTTCAAAGCCCCAAGGCTGAAACAGCGCCAGAAAGGCCTGCTGAAGCCAAATGTAGGTGGCCGTGGCCTGAAGGGTCATGGGAAATGCGTCAGGGTCGGAACGATAAAACGCCTGATAGGCCAGAATCAACAGCCCGCCCCACACAAACTGGGTCACCAGCCCTGCCAGGGCGGCGATCCGGTATTGCAGGCCTGTGACAAACCGAAGCCGGAAGAAGGAAAGATATTTTTTCATTTCCCCGCCTCCTATAGATCCAGCTCGTGGTACATCTCAGCCAGGGCCTGGTCGATGCTTTCTCCCCCGCGCTGAATGTCGCTCAATGTGCCGTCCAGCAGAATGCGCCCTTTCCCGATCAGGATCACCCGGCTTGCCAGTGCCTCAATATCCTGCATGTCGTGGGTGGTAAGGATCACCGTGGTCTTTTCTTCCCGGTTCAGTTCCTTGATAAAGTCCCGCACCGCCAGCTTGGATACTGCGTCCAGGCCAATGGTGGGCTCGTCCAAAAACAACACCCTGGGACTGTGCAGCAGAGAAGCCGCGATCTCACAGCGCATTCGCTGGCCCAGAGAAAGCTGACGGGTGGGCGTGCGCAGCAGCTCGGAAAGGTCTAAAAGCTCCGTCAGCCGGGAAAGGTTCTTCCGGTACAGCTCTTCGGAAACGTCGTAGATCTCCTTTAAGAGCTCAAAGGAATCGATCACCGGCACATCCCACCAAAGCTGGGAACGCTGGCCAAACACCACGCCGATCTGCTTTACGTGCTCTCGGCGCTCCTTCCAGGGGATCCTGCCATCGATGCGGCAATCGCCTCCGTCCGGGGTCAAAATACCGCTGAGGATCTTGATGGTGCTGCTCTTCCCGGCTCCGTTGGGGCCGATATAGCCCACCATCTCCCCCTCCCCGATGGAAAAGCTCACATCGTCCAGGGCGTGGATCTCCTCGTACTCCCGGTGAAACAAGGCCTTTACCGCCTGGGAAAACCCGGCGTTTCGCTTTGCCACCCGGAAGGTCTTTCGCAAATGGGAAACCTCGATCATGAAAACACTCCTTCCTCGTTCTGCAAACTGCTTTTTTCAGAAGTGGTAACGGCACTCCAACAGGACATGCCCCGGAGGAATTTTCCCCCAGGGTAGCCAAGCGTGTTCACATAAGATGAGTACGCGCCTTGAATATCACCCGCCGCTTTCCGCTTTTTTCGCTGACACGGCACGAAAGAGCGCAAAATCGGCAGGGTATTCATTATAGTGGGAGCTCAGGCGTTTGTCAATCTATTTTTTGCTTCCCGCTAAAAAGCGCAGGGCACAAGGAAAATTCCCCCGGCCCCGCGCCTTTTCCTATTTTCACTTTTTCCGCCTGTCAATTTTCCCGAAAGATCTGCTGTTCCTTCCGAAGGGGAAATTCGATCAGCTTTGAGCACTTCAGATTTACGTTACGCAGACTGACTGCTGTGATTTGATGGTTGGAATAGGTGGTGTAATAATAAATTCCCCTGTCCGCGTCGATACAGCAGCTATAGGTGGTGATCTCGTATCTGCCGTCCGGCACGATCACCGCCCCGCGCACCATGGAAACAGAGCCGAGCAAATGAAAAAATTGAGTAAGACTGCTTTCATCGTCCTTTTTACAGTCGGAATTCAGTAACAGGTAGGAAGCTTTTACAAATCGTGATGGGGAAGAAAAATCTCCCGGCAGCCCAACGCTGCCCTGCCCCAGGCTGAAGGGCTTCAGGCCCGTCACCGTATGAAAGCAGTTATCCGGCTGCTTTGGCGTGAGGTTCATATACTGACAGAGATTTTGCATGTGAAATTCAAAGGGCGGATTGTTAGTCATGATCCCCACCGGGTTTTCGTAAATACGCATACCGCAAGCGGTGGCCTCCAGAACAATGGAACCGGTTTTGTCCGCAATGTGCCAGTGCAAGGTCGCAAGAGGTACCTTCTCGCTGAAGGGGATCGCTACCAGGCAGGTATTTTCCAAGAGCTTTCTTGCTTCCGCAAGACTCGCGCACCTCCCCAAAAGCCAAGGGATCAATTCAAAGGGAGAAATATTGGCCTTACTGCTGTCCATGACGGTGGAATAGTAGGCGTTGTCCGGGAAATTCAGACCCGCTATACAAAGTCCCTTTTCATTGGCAGCTTCCGCATACATCGGGTAGCCCCTCATTACGGTAGCCATGCCGATCATAGCATAATGGCTTTTCATTTCTCCCGCCTTGCGAAAGGAAAAGGGATAGTTGCAGGGCGTGATCACGATCCGCTCTCCGAATTCATACTGAAGATCCATATTCCTGCCGAAATAAAAATGATCACGCTTCATCGCAATGCTGGTGCACATAAGCTTCCCTCCGTTTTTTGCTTTTTTCTGGACTTTTTGCCAGTCTGAAAAGGATTTTTCTCAAATACTTCATATTCTTTATTATATCCACGGAAAGTGCTCAGTATGCCGAAGGCGCGCTTAGGCACACGGCAAACATGTAATCCGGGCACACAAATGCCCATTCCATGGAATGAGCATTTGTGTTTTCCATATTCTGCAAACAGGGCTTTATTGAAAAGACGGCGGTGTGACCGCTGTTTGTGAAAAGCTATTGTCCGCTGGTGACGGCTCAGACATACTGAAATACATCTTCGCCGCCCTGGTCGTGCCAAAATCACAGTTTGAACCGGTATTCTGCACCTTGTTGAAGGCTTCCCGGAACATTGCGTTGTGGGCTTCTTCCCGATTCAAAAGAAAATCAATGGTCTCTTTCACCTTTTTATCTTCGATTTGCCGGTACAGATATTCGTAAACCACCTTTGCCCTTTGTTCAGAGGCGATATTGGAAAGCAGATCGGCACAGAGATCTCCTGTTACCGTAACGTAATCGCCTGTCCAGGAGTAACCGGAAGCATTGATCAGCCCGGGGTTCAATCCCAAAAGCACGTGGGATTGTATTTCGCCTGCGGGCACCGCCGCCGCGTCTATATCGTGACCGTTGAGAAGATTTATCGTCTGGGCTACCATTTCCATATGCCCCAGCTCTTCCGCCGCGATATCCAGAAAGAGGTCCTTGATTTCCAAATCTTTGATCCGAAAGCTTTGAGACATATACTGCATCGCGGCCTTCAGCTCACCGTTAGCTCCGCCCAGCTGTTCCTGAAGCAATGCCGCGTATTGGGGGTTCGGACGTTCCACCTCAACCGGATGGAACAACATTTTTTCATGCTTAAACATCGTCTTTCTTCGCCTTTCGCTTTTCTTCCTATTGTTCCTGACTTCTCCGTTTCTATTCCGGATACGCTGCTTCAAAAAAAGAAAAGCCGCTGAAAAAGCGACTTTTTTACCGACTGAGCCTGCCAACAAATATTCTATTTCAAGATATCTTTTGGGGCTTCGGTGGGTTGTCTTGTTCTCCGCATGGCCCTGACCCACTCGCTGTAGGGCATGCTGAGAAGCAGCAGACGGCAAAACAAAATTACTGAACCCAGCAATACGATCCCTCTTACCATCATCGCGATCCACATAGTTCTCACCTCTAACAGGCTTTGTACTGCGGCTCTTCTCCGAAGATCAGCGGGGCCTCCGCTTCCAAGCGGTAACCGACACCATGAACGGTAACGATGTATCTGCCAAAGCTGCCCAGATCCCTGCGCAGCTTTTTGATGTGAGAATCCACCGTGCGGCTGCTGCCGGGAAACGCATAGCCCCATACTTCCCGCAAAAGGCGTTCACGGCTCAGTGCCGTGTTGGGATATCTGAGAAAATACAGCAATAAATTTCGCTCCATGGGCGTGGTGGGAACCCTCTCGCCGTCTACCTTCAAATATTTTTCGGTGCAGAGAAGGCTGTGGTTTTTACTCAGAAAACTAATCATGGAAAATCCTCCTTAACCGGGGGTTGACAAACGGCACACATGGTTTTGCAGAACATCGTTGTCTTTGCCAAGTGAAGCGGTTATTCTAAAGTAAAGGTCATGGTGACGCTGCCGCTGCCGAAGGCCTCCAAAAGCTCTTCTCTTGTTACATTCGGGATCTTTCCCAGCCGGGTAAAGTTCCAGTGATTGGTATCGTAATATACGGTAATGGAGCTTCCCTGATAGAGGATCACATCTCCCGGCTCGGTGGTGATGGGCTCATCGTTGGTGGGAAGGCTGGTTCCCAAAGGGCCTACCTTCTCGAAATTTCCGTAGTCCTGCATTTCAACGGTAACCGGGCCCTGCTCCAGCAGCTCCCGAAACGCTTTCGCGGAGGAATTCTCCACAAACTCGACGGAAAATGAAATTCCGTTTGCTGTAATTTTCATAACCGCTTCCTCCCATTCTCGTTCTGAATTTATGCTGCTTTCCAAAGACTCCGCCGGTTTCGACTCTGGGACAGACACAGCCGGCAGCCGCTCCGTATCCAGTATTTCGCTTTCTGGCCGCGAAAAGGCCACGCTTTCTGTGGTGCTTTGGCCCCTTTCTGTTATGGAACTCTTGCTTTCCCGATCGTTTCCGCCCGCTTTCTCCGCACCGCAGGCACTCAGCAAAACCGGCAGTAAAACCGCGGTCAGCAGCAAAATAAGCTTCTTTCCCACGGCGGATCACTCCTTTCCCTTTTTCTGCTGCAAATCCATTTCATAAAGCAAGTAGTCCAGGCAGTCAATACGCTTCTGCACAATGTGCAGCTCCTCCAGCAGCCTGCGGCGTGCGCCCTGTTATGGCCCTCTCCTTCCGCTGTTTTGCTTTCTTCTATTGTAGCGCTGCTTTACACAAATAACAAATACTTTGATTTTATAAGCAGCCATGCTTTACAAGCATAGTGATTTTTGCTATACTGATTTTACTTTCTATAGAAAGGCTGATCGTTATGGAGCTTCGAGTGTTGCAATATTTTCTGGCGGTGACCAGAGAACAGAGTATTTCCGGCGCCGCGGAGGCGCTGCATTTATCTCAGCCCACGCTGTCGCGGCAGCTGCGGGATATGGAGGAGGAGCTGGGCAAGCAGCTTTTTGTACGGAGTAACCGCAGAATCACGTTGACCGAGGAAGGCATGATCCTGCGGAAACGGGCTGAAGAGATCCTGGAGCTGGTGCAAAAGGCGGAGGACGAGATCACCGCCGCCAGTGCGCCGATCGCCGGGAGCATTACAGTGGGCGCTGGAGAGTTGGACGGGGTGCGGATCCTTCCGCGGGCAATTCAAAGGCTTCGGGAAAAATATCCACTGGTGCATCTACATATTGTCAGCGGCGACCGTGTTACTGTGACAGAGGAGCTGGATCGGGGTCTCATTGATTTCGGACTTCTGTTCGGAGTGATCGATACAACCAAATATAGCGCCCTGAAGGTTCCCTGCACAGAGCACTACGGCGTGCTGATGCGGAAAGATTCTCCCCTGGCCAAATACGAAATTCTCGACCCGAAGGAGCTTTGGGATAAGCCGCTGATCGTATCCCGGCAAAGCTTGCACGATGAAACCGTTGCCGATATTCTGCACAGTGAGGATAGACCGCTGAATATTGCGGGCTCTTACAACCTGCTGTTTAACGGCTCCCTCATGGTGGAGGAAGGCATGGGCTACGCCCTTGGCCTTGACAGGATCATCAATGTAAGCGGGAACAGCCCCTTGACATTTCGGCCCTTGAAGGATCAGACGCCATTTTCCCTGCATCTGGTTTGGAAAAAATATCAGCATTTGACCAAGGCGGCGGAAAAATTTCTGGAAACTATTTCCGAGCTGCTAGCACCGGAGCCATAGGCTTTCCAGTTCTGTTTTCCCCAAGGGTTTTACCAGAAACACGCCTCCACAGAATGATCCCCAAAGGAAGCGATAAAAGCTCGGCTGCGGCAAATGCCAGCCAAACAAGCTCCAGACTGTGAAGCGAGGCTGCCGCCAGCACAAAAGCCGTTGGCAGGATCGCCTGCTTTGTCAACGTAAGCGCCATACTGCACCCGCCCTTACTCAGGCCCTGAAACGCTGAAGCCAGCACCATACCGGGAATGGAAAAAAGCCAGGTCAGGGCAAAAATGCGCAGGGCGGGAATGCCCGCAGCAAGCATTTCCGGAGAAGCGTCAAACAGTCGCAGGATCGCGGCAGGAAGCAACTCCAATGCCAGTAGAAACACGGAAAATATTCCAAGACCATAGCACATGGCCCATTTTACTGTCCCGTGGACCCGCTCAGGCTTCCTCGCGCCGAAATTGAAGGCGATCAGCGGGATCTCTCCCAGCGTGATCCCATGAACTCCCACAGTAGCTAACCCCTGAATTTTAAGACAAACACCGTAAACCGCTACCGCGGTGGTGGAAAATCCAATTAAGATAGAATTCATCACAATTCCCAGCAGCGAAACAACACCTTGTACCAGCATAGTGGGAATACCCACCTTCAAAATGGCGAAAATGCTTTTCCAGCTGGGCTTCAGCGTAAAGGCAATGGGAATTTCCCGATTCAAAGTGCGGTTGACCAGAAATCCGGCTGCACAGCCAGCACACTGGCCGATCACAGTGGCCAATGCCGCGCCGGCAGTACCCATAGCAGGAACGCCAAGCCAGCCAAAGATGAGAATGGGGTCTAAAATCAAATTGGTAATGGAGGCGGCGGAAAGCGTCAGTAAAAACAAGCTGGAACGTCCGCTGGCGATCACCATACGGTCAAACACCCACTGCCCCATCTGACCAATGGAAAAGAGCATACAGATCTGTAGATAGGCGGTCCCATATTCTTCGATCACAGCATTGCCACCGGCCTGCCACTTAAAATACGACGCAACGATGGTCAGCCCAAGTACAGCCAACAGAATTCCGGCGCACAACGCCAGAAACAGCGATGCGGAAGCGGCCCGCTTGACGCCTTCCCTGTCTTTCTCCCCCAGCGCTTTGGAAATCACGGCGTTTAAGCCCACCGCAATACCGCAGCCCACCGCCGACATCAGCATCTGCACAGGAGAGGCCAAAGAAAGGGCAGTCAGCGCATCCTCCGACACGTGGGATACAAATACGCTGTCTACAAAATTGTACAAAGAATTGATCAATAAGGATAGCATCAGCGGCACGCCTGTCTGAAGCACAAGCCTGGATATTTTCCCGGTCCCCATTTTATTTTCCGTATTCGCCGACATTGCAACTCCTCCTTGAGCTCCTTCTGTTCCGATACTTTCATTTTACACAGAGGGGTTGTAAATGTCTAATACTTATATAGCATTTGTTTGAATGCTCAAAAAGCATGGGAAATTGCAGCGCTGGATACAGCGAGGTTCCAACTACCTTTGCCAGTTTGATCTGACAAAAGCGCCCAACCGCAGAGGAAGCCAAAAAGTTTGCTCCTGCTTGTCATTCCTGAAAAAGCATCTTCTCTTTAAGAACACCTCGCCTTTCAAACCCATAGAAAGGGCAAAAGGGCGAGATTCTTCGCCTGCGGCTTAGAATGACAATAAGGAAGCTATCCGTTAACAGAACTACCACATGCTTAATTCCGTCCTTTATGACTAATCTACACGCTTTTATCTTGAACTCTTAGCTATATGTCCTTTTCATTCTGAAGATCTTTTTTCTTTTCTCTCTTTGTGGTGTCCTCTTCTACCGTACAACTTTCCTTAATGAAAAGTGAAAAAGTAAAAACCGCCAAGTCTCTTTGAGGCTTGGCGGTTTTTGGTGGACCATCAGGGACTCGAACAGGTGCTACGCACCTGCCGGCTCAGCGACCGCTAAATTCTTAGCGGTACCCGCTTCGCCCCTCTTCGGGGGAGAATATGCCGGTGGCATATTCTCCTATCCCTCAGACCCTCACGGGTTCGAGTCTCTGAACAGGAAAAACAGCCGATTCGCCCAATGGGCGAATCGGCTGTTTTTGGTGGAGCATAAAAAGCAAAATCCGAACTCTTTGAGTTCGGATTTGCACTGTTTGGTGGACCATCAGGGACTCGAACCCCGGACCGACCGGTTATGAGCCGGTTGC
>CAJUTL010000037.1 GCA_910589395.1 uncultured Oscillospiraceae bacterium | reverse complement strand
CTATCTTATCACATACCACTCCCTTCTGTCAACACCTTTTTTACCTTTTTTTGAAAAAAGTTTTTGACCGGAGGACTTTCCTATAGATCGCCGCAGAAAACTTTACAAGAATCCTGTACAATCGACGGTCTTCTGTGATATAATAGCCCTGCCGCTTTCCCTATTAAAAGGAAACGGACAGCTCCGCATTACACGGAGTGGTTGTAGTATAGCATATTCTTTCCCCGAAAAGCAAGTTCTTTTCATGAAAATCCTTACTTTCTTTCATTTTCCCCAAAATATGGGAGTACTTGGAAAGGTCGTGTCAATATGCCTATCCGTATTCGGGCTGAGCTGCCCGCTGTAGAGGTACTGGAATCGGAAAATATTTTTGTAATGACCCATGAACGGGCGGCCGGGCAGGATATTCGTCCGCTGCGGATCGCTATTTTGAATTTGATGCCCACCAAGCTGGAAACCGAAACGCAGCTTCTTCGGCTTTTGGGCAATACTCCCCTGCAGGTGGACGTGGAGCTGCTGCACACTGCCAGCCATGTGAGCAAGAACACCAGCGCCTCCCATCTCAATACCTTTTATAAGACCTTCTCCGATGTAAAGGCGGAAAAGTTTGACGGACTGATTATCACCGGCGCCCCAGTGGAACAGCTTCCTTTTGAAGAGGTGGATTACTGGGAAGAAATGTGCGCCATTATGGAGTGGAGCAAAACCCACGTGTATTCCGTGCTTCACATTTGCTGGGGCGCTCAGGCCGGCCTCTATTATCATTATGGAATTCAGAAGCACCCGCTGCCTGAAAAGCTCAGCGGTATTTATAACCACACGGTGCTGAATCCCTATCACCCGCTGATGCGTGGCTTTGACGACAATTATTTTGCCCCGCACTCCCGCTATACCGAGGTTTTGCTGGAGGACGTCAAAAATCACCCGGAGTTGATTCCTCTGGCGGTTTCCGATCTGGCGGGGCTGCATATCGCGGCGGAGCGAAGCGGACGGCAGTTTTTTGTGACAGGGCACGCCGAGTACGACAGGGATACCCTGGCAAAGGAGTATTTCCGGGATATCAACCGCGGGCTGAATCCCAAGATCCCCTACCATTACTTTCCGGACGACGACGATACCAAAACGCCGCCCTTTACCTGGCGAAGCAACGCCCATCTGCTTGTTTCCAACTGGTTGAACTATTTCGTGTATCAGAACACGCCCTATGATTTTCTTGGAGGGAAACCAGTATGATCTCTACACAAGAGCTGAGGGCGTTACTGCTGGAAAAGGGCGCGGATCTGGTTGGTTTTGGCGATTTGAAGGGAATCGGAGAAACATCTTCCCCATTCAGCCGTTGCGTTTCCCTGGCAGTGAAGCTTCCAGCAGAGACCGTACATGGCATTGCGGAAGGGCCAACCATAGAGTATTATGAGGCTTACCACACCTTAAACGCCCGGCTGGACGCATTGGCCGAATTTGCCGCCAGGTATCTGGAGAAAAGGGGCTTTCAGGCGCAGGCGCAGACTACTACCATCGTGGTGGAAAAAGCCGGATACCGCACCGCCATACCTCATAAGACCTGCGCCACCCGCTCCGGACTGGGGTGGATCGGAAAATCGGCGCTTCTGGTCACGCCGGAATTCGGCCCTGCCGTAAGGCTCAGTTCCGTACTGACCGACGCCGCTTTTGACTGGGTAGGAGTTCCCATTTCTTCTTCCCGTTGCGGAGGCTGTGAACGGTGTAAAAACGCCTGCCCGGGAAGCGCCATTACCGGCACGCCGTGGGAAACTGCTGTGGAACGGGAACGGCTGGTGGACGTGGAAAGCTGCCGCCGGGCCGCAAGAAGGCTGGCGCTGGAGCGCACGGGAAAAGAAATCACTCTTTGCGGAAAGTGCATTGAGATTTGTCCCTATACCCAAAACTACTTAAAAAGGGAGTTATCACTATGAAATATGATGGGATCCTGTTTGACCTGGACGGCACCCTGTGGGACGCCGCTGAGCCCACCGCCATTTCCTGGCAGCTCGCTTTGAAGGATATTCCGGACGTGAAGCGCCCACCCACCGTGAAGGAGCTGGAGTGCGTTATGGGAATGACCGCCGTTCCGCTAATGGCAAAGCTTTTCCCCTATCTTTCCACCGAACGGGGGTTGGAGCTATTTGAGCTTTGCTGCCAAGTGGAAAATGAATACCTTCGTGAACACGGCGGGCGGCTGTACGAGGGGATCGAAGCTCTTCTCACAGAGCTTTCCGCAAAGGCGCCGCTCTTTATTGTGAGCAACTGCAACAAGGGCTATATTCCCGCTTTTCTGGAAGCCCACCGCCTTGCTTCTTATTTTAAGGACTTCGAGTGCAGCGGGGAAACGGGCCTGCAAAAGGGAGAAAATATTCAGCTGGTGGTGCAGCGCAATCATTTGAAAAAACCTGTTTATATCGGAGACACGGAAATAGACCGGGACGCCGCGAAGCAGGCGGGTGTTCCTTTCCTGCACGCAGGGTACGGCTTCGGCACGGTTCCGGACGCGATCCATGCGGAAACGCCCTTGCAGCTTCTTTCCTTATTGGAATGATCTGCGGGACGGTTCCGAAAACAAACGCAAGTTTCTTGTAAGCTAAGGAGTATCCATACTATGAAAACCAGTCTGCTGTTTTCCAGCTTTCCGTTTATTACGGGTGAAAAAGTCACGTTATCCCGCATGACGGAGCTGGACCTGAGAGCCCTGTGGGAAATTATGGGAGACGATGAGAATTATCGCTTTGCGCCCACCGCCGCTTTGCGCTCTTTTTCGGAATGCGCCCCGAAGCTGCGGCAGGCGGAGGCGCTGTTCCGGGAAAAGAAGGCCGTGGTGCTGGGGATCTACGGAAACGAGGGGAATCACCAGCTGGTAGGCGTTTTTGAGATCTTTGACATCGATCCCCAGGTGGAAACCGCCACCATACGCTTTACCTTGAGCCGACGGTTTCTCGGGAAGGGCTATGCCTCCGGCGCGGTGCGGGAGGTAACGGAATATCTGATGGAGAAGGTAGAGCTGCACCGGATCCAGGCTTATGTGCTGCCTATCAATTACCGGGGGATCCTGGTGCTGGAGCGCTGCGGCTTTCAGAAGGAAGGCACCATTCGGGAGGGCTTTTACTGGCCGGACAAGGGCATTGTGGACGTTTCCCTTTACTCCCTGCTGCCTTCCGATCTGCGCCCGAAAAAAGAGGGACAATCTTTCTATTTGTAAGGACATTTTACTATGCTGCCTCAAATCGACCGGAGAGAAGCCTCATGAATAAGATGATCCACCAAATGATTTGTGAAGAGCTGGGCCTGGGCGCCCTTCTCGCCCCGCCGGCCCGGCTGACCGGCGGCTTTTTGCACCGCATGGAATCCCTGTTTACCGAAAAGGGGCGCTATGCCGTAAAGCTTTTGAACCCCGACATTATGGCGCGGGAGGACGCGCTTTCCAATTACGCGGCGGCAGAACAGCTGGAGGCTTTGCTGGAGCGGGAAAAGCTTCCCATTCTGCCCGCCCTTTCCTTCCACGGCAAAAAGCTGCAAAAGCTTGAGGGGCAATACTTTTATGTATTTCCGTGGTTTGAGGGAACGGCCCTGACCGCCGGGGAGGTTCGGGAATTCCACTGCAAAGAGATCGGCAAAACTCTCGCCCGCATTCATGGCCTTTCTCTCAAAGCCGTGCCGGTTTCTCAGAAACCGGAAGCGATCGATTGGGATCAGCTTCTCCTTCGGCTGGAGAAGGAAAACCGGGAGTTGTTTTCGGAGGTGAAGCCTCACCGCTCTCTGCTGTGTCTGCTTCAGGAGCGGGGAAACTCCGCTCTCCCCTTTCTCCCCCGCGCGGCTGCCATCTGCCACAATGATCTTGACCCCAAAAACGTGCTGTGGAACGGCGGCGCCTATCGGGTGATCGACCTGGAATGCCTTTCCTACGGCAGCCCGTATCTGGAGCTTTATGAAGCCGCCCTGAACTGGGCAGGATGTGATTTTCTGGAGCTTCGGCCTGAGCTTCTCCGTGCTTTTGTTACGGCTTATCGGGCAGCCGGAGGAGCGCTTCCTGAAGATTGGGCGATTCTGCACGATGGTAACATGGTAAGGCTGGACTGGCTGGCCTATAATCTGGAGCGCGCCCTGGGATCCGGCCTCGACCTGGAGGAGCGGGCGCTGGGCGTTTCAGAGGCCGAAAACGCCATGCGCCGCATTGTTTACTATGATAGAATTCGGGACGAGATGCTGAAACTGCTTTCTGAGCTTTGAAAAAGCAGATCATAGGAAATCTGCCTTTCCATGCTTTTCCACAAGCCACAAAAACCCGGAAGCTATTATGGCCTTCCGGGTTTTCATTTTGCAGAGCAGACAAGAAAAAACACTTCTCCGTTATTCTTTTTTCTTTTGGCTGGTTTTCCACAGCTTCTCCGCTGTGGGAGTCCAGTTTTTTGCGTATGCTTTGCACTTTTCGCAGAGGTGCTCCACCGTTTCCGGAGACTGCAGGTCTGTAGAGACCGCACCGGTGGCGTGAACCATGGCTTTCAGCCGCTCCGGATTTTCCAGCATGGGGCAAGGCCTTAAATGATTCTTGTTAAAGGGCTGCTCATCATGGTACGCCATGAAAATGGGAGACCTCAGTACCTCCAGCAAAGTCATTTCCCGAATATTGGCGTTGGAATAATGGATAAACACACAGGGGTCGCAATCGCCATTGGCATTGATATGGAAGTACCGCCTTCCGCCGGCAATACAGCCGCCTACAAATTCTCCATCGTTCTGAAAATCCATGGCGAAAATGGGCTTTGTTTTTCGCGCTTCCCGAATTCTGTGATACATGAATTCCCGCTGCTCCGGGGAAGGCATCAGAGCGGGCACAGCGTCATTGCCCACGGGCATGTAGTGGAAATACCACACAAAGGAAGCGCCCCAGTCTATCATCTGGTCAAAGTATTCCCCGCTGGAAATGGAATCCAGGTTCTGGCTGGTATAGCAGCAGCTGATGCCAAAGGGCAAACGCTTCCGCTTTAAAAGCTCCATAGCGGCCGTGACCTTTTGGAAGGTGCCGTTTCCACGGCGGCCGTCCGTTGCTTCTTTAAAGCCCTCCACGCTGATAGCGGGCAGGAAATTTCCCACGTCCAGCATGGTATCGGCGAATTCTTCATCGATCAGCGTGGCATTGGTGAAGCACAGGAACTGACAGTCGTTATGCTTGCGGCAGAGAGCGATCAAATCGTTTTTCCGTACCAGGGGCTCCCCGCCGGTATAGATGTAAATGTACACTCCCAGCTCTTTTCCCTGGCTGATAATGGAATCGATCTCATCAAAGGTAAGGTTCAGCTTGTTGCCGTATTCCGCCGCCCAGCAGCCGGTACAGTGCAAATTGCAGGCGGAGGTGGGGTCTAAAAGAATTGCCCAGGGAATGTTGCAGCCGTATTTTTCCCGCATTTCCTCCTGCTTGGGCCAGCCCACCAGATTGCCGTTTAGGATAAAAGCCTCAAATATTTTTTTCAAAACCTTAGGGTCCGTTTCTGTGAAAATGCGCTTCATCAGCTGGTGCATGTTGTTTTCCGGGTCTTCGATCACACGGCGAAACGCCGCGCGCTGTACCGGAAAGCCTTTTTCCCCTTCCGGGGCGAATTTGTCCACCCAATCCATCAGCTTGGGCAGATTTTTCTCCGGCTCTCTCTCAATGTAGCTGAAGGCCTGCTTTAACCAAAACTGCACCATTTTGTTTGAGGTATTCAAACGATATCGTTCCTTTCCTGTGATTTACCTACAGAATACCATCGACAAAAAAGGCCAGCAATCGACAAAGGATTCTCCGTGTCAAAAAACCAGACACAGAGAACCCTCTGTCATAAAAGCTATTTTACTTTGAGGAAGCGACCCAACGCATCGCTGAGGCTTCCGGTCAGCAAAAGAAAATAATACTCTAAATTCACTTTATTTTCGTCCGGCAGCCCCCGCTCCACCCATTCCAGGCAAAGGCTGGCAAAGCCCCAGGCGTATACCTTCACAAGAAATTCCTTTTGACTTTGCGGAACCCCTGCCGCTTGCGGACAAAGCGCCATCTGCTCTTCCAAAATGGGAAGAAACCATTTTTCCAGCACCTGCCGGTAGCGCTTCTGGCTTTCCGGCTCATAGCCCCGCAGGAGCATAAGCCTGTTTTCATAAAAGTAGCGAAACAGCAATCTGACCTTTTCCTGCCAGTTCTCCGGCGGATCGGAAAGCGCCTCGAAAAACTTTCGAATATCCTCCTCCAACGTCCATTCCATCAGATCATATACATCGCAAAAGTGGTAGTAAAAGCTTTGGCGGTTAATTCCGCAGCCGCTCACAATATCCTTTACGGTGATCCGCTCCAGGGGTTTTCGCTTCAGCAGCTCCTTCAGCGATTCTGCCAGGGCTTGTTTCGTCTGTTTCATTTGCCACCTCTTTTTTCTCAGTTAAACAGTCCCTTCACCCGATCCCAGAAGGTTTCTTCCGCCGGAGCGGAAGCTGTTGTTTCTGAAGAAGAGGATTGCTCCCCTTCCCTGCCGTCTGCCTTAGGGACATTCTGAAACGCGCCTGTGCGCATGACATATTTTACGGTGTGCTCCATCTCTTCTCCACAGCCTGTACCTTCAAAGCGTTCCGCACGGTCTGACATGGCTTCCAAAACCTTCGCCAGATCGGAATCGGGATCCACGGCGTTTGTCAACCTGTCGATGGCTTTTTCCGAAAATTCCTCCATGCCGTCCTTTAACTTTCCCGTGCCCTCCTTCAGTCTTTCTCCGCCGCTTTGGAACTGGGAAATGGAGTCCGTCACTGTTTTACTGGAATCGGCAAGAAGATCCAGCCCGGAGGAGAGGAAATCGGCACCGCCGGAAAGCTGACGTACCCCAGAAGCGAAAGCGGTGGTGCCGCCCAGAAGGGCGTCTGTTCCGGCATTCAGATTTTCCGCGCCTTCCGCCAGGGCGTTTGCCGCTCCTACCACTGTTTTCTGACTGGCAGGATCGCTCGCATTGTACAATGCGGCGGTGAGGGTATCCACCTGGCCCAGCATAGAGGAAGCTTCGGCGGAAAGTGTTTTGAATTCCCCCAGCAGGGTTTGGAAGGAAGAGGTATCCAGCTCCGGAACCCCGGCCGCTACCTGGGACACCGCCCCAGCCCTTGCCGCCTGCATTTGTTCTGAGCCGCACACAGCCGAGGCGATCTGTTCTGCCGCCTCTTCTGAAACAGGGTTCCCGGAAAGCAGCCCTTCGGGCAGTGTAGAGGTAATGCCCTGCGCGACACCGGCAGTCAGGGTCTCTTTTGTGCTGTCCATACCGCTTTGCGCCGCGGCGAGAATAGCGCTCTGCTGCTCTGCGGTCAGACCCAGCTCTCCGGAGGAGAGCACCTGCTGTAGAACCTGCAGATCCGCGCCCTGTACCGCATCAACGATTTCCGCGGACTTTTCAGGGATAGCCTGCTGCACCCCGCTCAGAGCGCCGGAAAGCTGCTGAGAAACCACCTCTCCCGTGGCAGTGGCAGCGGCCTTTGCCGCCCCGTACGCCGCCCCGTCAAAAACCTGGCCCACTCCGGCGGAAAGCTGTGTCTTCAGGCCGGAGGTATCGGGGATCGTCAAGCCGTTTAACTGGGCGGATAAACCAGCCATTTTGTTTTGCAAAGCATCTTTTTGCCCAGCGGCGGCAGTCAGGGCTGGCACTAATTGAGTATTCAGCTGATCGGATAAGCCTACCGCACCGTTTCTCAGCTGCTCCGCTCCGGCGGCCAGCTCTCCGGATTTTTCAGAAAGGATCTCGGCGTTGTCCAGCAGGTTTCTGCCGCCCTCCGCCAGTTGATCGGCGCCTTCCACCGCTGTTGAGATCCCTTCGTCAAATTGGCTGTAGCCATCGGCAAATTCACCCAGCTTTTCCACCAGCGTGCCTACGGCATCGTCCAGCTCCACCGTGCCGTCCTGTAATTGCTCTGTGGCGTCTGTCAGTTCGTTCAGCGTATTCTTCAGCTGATCGATATCCAGCTCCTCCAGCAGAGCTTTCCTGCCAGGCGCGGCGGCAAACAGGAAGGTCGGCATTTCACACTGTGTTACATCAGCCTCAATAGTAAACTCGTCTAAAAGAGCCTCCTCCAGCTCCTGCAGGTCATCAGGCAGCAGTCCGGAAATGGAATCCCTGACGCCGGGAAGCGCCAGAAAACAGGCAAGCTGTGTTTTGGAATCTGTTTGTACCGCGCCGTGCTCAGCGCTCACATTTTGATAGGAATCCGCCGGCAGCAAGGCGGCGCACACGGTCAAAAAAGGCGTGCAGACCGTGCGGTTTTTTCCGCCGATTTTTATGGTTTCCGTTTCCTGATTCGTCAGCTTCACCGCCATGGTCAAATGTCCGCTTTTTCCCACAAGCTCTTCGGGGGCAAGTTCTTTTCCGTCCAGTGTGTAGCGGATCTCCGCGGTTACAGGAGGCTCGGCATTTGTTTCACCCCGATAGTAGAGATCTGTTTCTTCTGTGTTCCAAATCAATTCTCCGTCCCGGAAAACCGGCTGGGTATTGCTTTTCAGATTTTCAATTTCCTTAAGACCGCTTTTATCCCGCACATTGTGAAAACCGTTGTCACTGTGCAGCCAGTCGCTGACGATCTGCTTCTGTACGGTGCCGTCCTGATTCAAAATAACATAAGCGGTTTCGTCTTTCTTCACTGGTACGGGCCCTGCGGCAACCGCCGGAGCAGAGCAGGTTAGAAGCAGCAGTGTGGACAGCAGAATGGAAAAAAGTTTCTTGGCACGTTTCATACAATCAATCTCCTTCTTTTATTTCAGTAGGATTCGTCCAGTGAAAAGTGGTTTTTTTCAAGATCGGAGCGGTAAACACCAGCAGCGCGGGCAGCACCAGCAAAATGACTGCCATGCTCAGCAGCGCGCCTCGGCTGATGAGCCGGCACAGACTGCCTAAAAGCTCCATTTTTGATACCAGTGATACACTGAAGGTGGCGGCAAAGAAGGTCAGCCCGCTGGTGAGAATGCTTTGGCTGCACTGCTCTACCGCGATCCGCGCCGCTTCCCTGGCATCATGGCCCGCGTTCATTTCCTCCCGAAAGCGGGTAGTCATTAAAATGGCGTAATCCACTGTGGCGCCCAGCTGAATGGTGCCGATCACGATGCTGGCGATAAAGGGCAGGGTCTGCCCGGTAAAATAGGGAATTCCCAAATTGATCATAATGCCGCTTTCAATGGCCGCTACCAGCAGCACCGGCACGGAAGTGGAACGGAAGGTCAGGGCAATAATGAGAAAAACCACTAAAATGCTGGTGATATTGACATTGCGGAAATCCACATCAGCCACTTCGATCAGGTCCTTCGTCATAGCGCCTTCGCCGGTGATAACGCCCGCCGGGTCATAACGCTTCACCACCGTCTGAAGCTCTGTAAGCTGGCGGTTCTGCTCCTCTGTACCGCTTTGGTAAGAGGAATTCGCCAGGATCAGCCTGCGCCCGCCCGCCTCAAAAATTTCCTTTGCCTCTTCCGGCAGGAATTCCTCCGGGATCCCCGCACCCAAAAACTTTTCATAGCTTAAAACCTGATGGATCCCTTCCACCTGTTCCAGCTCTGTAGTAAGGCTTTGCAGTTCCTGCGGCGCCAGGTCTTCGTCCACCATGATAAAGTGAGAGGTGGTCATGTCAAAATCGTCCTTCAGCCGGTTGGTACCCGCAATGCCCGGAAGGTCCTGGGGCAGAGAATCGGTGATGGTATAATAGACCGGCGTTTTTGCCTGCGCAATGGCAAAGGGGAAAAATAGAAAAATAAAAATCAGCAGAATCGGCACCCGCCTTTTCACCACAAAGCCCGCGGTACGTGTCAGCTTTGGGATGAAGGTGGGATGAGTGTGCCTTTGAATGGAGCGCCGGAAGGTCATGATCAGCGCGGGTAAAATGGTGAGGGTGCACGCCACGCCTAAAAACACGCCCTTTGCCATTACGATCCCGATATCTCTGCCTAACGTCAGGCGCATGGTGCACAGCGCCAGAAACCCGGCAATGGTAGTGAGCGAGCTTGCGGAAATGGAGGAAAAGGTTTTTCCGATGGCACGAACCATGGCCGTTTCATCGTCCAGCCCGCCGCTTCGCTCTTCTTCAAAGCGGTGCAGCAGGAAAATGGAGAAGTCCATAGTTACGCCAAGCTGCAGCACAGTGGCCAGCGCCTCAGTAATATAGCTGATCTCCCCCAGAAAAATATTGGTGCCGAAATTATAGGCGATGGGAAACACCATGCCCAACATAAACAGCAGGGGGATCACCGTTTCCTTCATGCTGAGAAACAGGATCAGCAGGGAAGCGCCTACGGCGCAAAGGATATACAGCGGCATTTCCTCCTGCACCAGGGCCCGGGTATCCTCCAGAATTGCGGACATTCCACCAATAAAGCAATTCTCACGCAGCAGGCTTTTGATCTCCCGCTGCGCCGCCATAGTAGTTTCATGCGCGCTGGGGTTTTCAAACCGCACGATCAGCATGGTCGCGCCGCTATCGTTGTAGAAAAACCTTTGCAGATCGGAAGGCAGCATTTCCTTTGGAGTGGAAACATCGACCAAATCGCTCACCCACAGGACGCTTTGTACCCCTTCGATTCCAGAAAGCTCTTCTTTCAGCGTCAAGGTATCCGCCGCAGTCATATTCTCCACCGTGATCATGG
This sequence comes from uncultured Oscillospiraceae bacterium, assembly GCA_910589395.1. Classification (GTDB taxonomy): domain Bacteria; phylum Bacillota; class Clostridia; order Oscillospirales; family Acutalibacteraceae; genus Acutalibacter; species Acutalibacter caecimuris_A. Next base: position 16,762 of record CAJUTL010000037.1, on the reverse strand, counting down.
AGACCGAGGCCATGTTGAAATCTTCCTCCAGATACCTTTCTCCTATGACAGATTCCAGCTCTTTCGGCAGGTAAGTGAGGATATCGTAGTTTACATAAGTTCCTACCGCCCCCACCACCGAAGGGATCAACAGCAGAACAGCCAGAAGCAGCACCAGCTTTCTGCGCTTGACCACCCAACGGGCAAATCGTTCCATACAGTCGCTTCCTTTCTTTCAGCTTTGCGTGTCCCCTGCGTGAAGCTGCTGGGGATTCACTTAATGACTATTGGTCATTTAATGTATACCGAAAGAATAATCCAAAAATGACTAATAGTCAATATTGCAATCCGCCGAAAAAACAGCCGCGCAGCAATTGACTATTAGTCATTTTTATAAATCTGAAGAAATCCCTTGCTCTTTTCTCAAAAAAGTGGTTCAATATTAAGCATATCGAAAATGCTTTTCGCAACGCTTAAACCTATTGGAAAAATCATAGATTTTTCCAATAGATTGCGATTGAAACGCAAGAGAGGGGTCCGCCTGTCGGCTCAGACATTGCTGGACGTGCCCCACCGGGGCACAGCAACCGAAGCGACAGCTGAGAACGGGTCAGGGCGGTCTCAGCTGGAGACCTTCCCCCCACCGGGACGCGCTCACCCCCAGTGGTCCCCTCTCACACTCTTCCCCCTTCCGTTTCTTATGGTTAGAGTGTTTTTCGATAGTCTGAATATTCTTGTGGAACAGTGCAAATCTTTATAGAAACGGGGCCTTTCCATGGGCGAAAAAACAGAGTTAAAAAAGGAACAGAAAAAACAAAAGCTGCTGGACGCCGCCTACAGCCTCTTTTTGGAAAAGGGCGTTTCAAAAACTTCTGTGGACGAGATCGCCAAGGGAGCCAATGTGGCAAAGGGCACATTTTATCTGTATTTTCATGACAAAGAGCATCTTTTGCAGCAGCTGGCCTACCAAATCTCCTTCCGAGTGCTTTCGGAGGGCTATGAATTTGTCAACGCCCGGCAAACAAAGGATTTTACGGAAAATGTGATCCTGCTGATTGACTATGTCATTGAATATTTCAAACGGAACAAGCTGATCCTGCGGCTGATCCAGCGAAATTTCTCCTGGCCCATTGTGGAACGGCAGCTGAGCCTGCGGGAGGATCCTCTTTGGGACAAGCTGATGACCGCCGTGGAACAAAGCGGTATCGCCCAGGGCAGAACGGAGGACGAACTCTTTAAGCTCATTTTTGTCATTCTGGAAATGATCGGCTCCACCTGCTATTCCTCTATCATTCAGGGGAACCCGGATACCATTGACAATATGAAGCCCATTCTGTACGGACTTGTGCGAAAAATGATCGGCTGAGGGCACGGCAAGTTCAAGCGCCGCTTCCCCGCGAGGAAGTTATTCGCTTAATCACATTTAAAGGAGAGAAAAACTATGCTGGAAACAGGAAAAAAAGCGCCGGAATTTACGTTGGAGGATCAAACCGGAAAAAAGGTAAGCCTTTCGGATTTTCTGGGGAAAAAGGTGGTTCTCTATTTCTACCCCAAGGACAACACTCCGGGCTGTACCAGGCAGGCCTGCGCTTTTGCTCAGGCTTATGAGGAATTTCGTTCCGAGGGGATCGTAGTCATTGGGATCAGCAAGGATTCCGTGGCTTCTCATTTGAAGTTCGTTCAAAAATATGACCTCCCCTTCCTGCTGCTTTCCGACCCGGAGCTGGAGGTTCTTCAGGCGTATGATGTTTGGAAGGAAAAGAAGCTTTACGGAAAGGTCAGCATGGGAGTGGTGCGCTCTACCTATCTGATCGACGAGCAGGGCGTGATCGAAAAGGCCATGCCCAAAGTGAAGCCGGACACCAACGCCGCTGAGATCCTGGCCTATCTGGCTGAGAAAAAGTGACGGCGGTCAAAAGCTCCATGAAGATCATCATTGCCCCAGCAAAAAAGATGCGGGTGGATATGGACAGCCTTCCCTGGCAGGAGCTACCCCGCTTTCTGCCGCAAACAGAACAGCTCTTGGAAAAGCTCAGGGGCATGTCCTATGACGAGCTGAAAAGACTCTGGGCCTGCAATGATTCCATTGCCGCCCTGAACGCGGAACGCCTGCGGCACATGGAGCTTCGCGCTTCTCTGACCCCCGCCGTGCTTGCCTATGAGGGAATCCAGTACCAGTACATGGCGCCGGGAGTAATGCCTGAGCGGGCGCTTGCCTACCTTCAGGAACACCTGCGCATTCTCTCCGGGTTTTACGGCGTGCTGCGCCCCTTCGACGGCGTAACTCCCTACCGCCTGGAAATGCAGGCCCGGCTTTCCCTGGGAAAGGCAAAGGATCTCTATTCCTTTTGGGGAAATACTCTCGCGGATTTTCTGTTTTCCGAAACGGACTGTGTGATAAACCTGGCTTCTAAAGAGTACAGCCTGTGTGTTTCCAGGTATCTTCCAGCCTCCGTGCGGCTGATCACCTGCGTTTTCGGAGAGCTGCAAAACGGAAAGCTTCTGGAAAAAGGCACCCTTTGCAAAATGGCACGGGGCGAAATGGTGCGCTTTCTGGCGGAAACCGGCGCGGAGGCGCTGGAGGAGCTGCGCGGCTTTGACCGCCTGGGCTACCGGTATTCGCCGGAATACTCCAATGAGACCGCTTATGTCTTTTTGAAGCAGGGAAACCATGCGTAAATACATTTTCAGGAAGCCTTCCCGCTGCTCGGGGATAATGCTTTCCTTTGCCAAAATGAAACGAACGGTTGCCGCCGCAAGAATGCGGCGGCCTTTTTTCATAATTTTTTCATAATTTCTTTACAGTTTCGTTGTATCTTCCCTTTATTCTGAGTGAGATTGAGAAAAATCAGGCTCTACAGGAAGGAACAGTGGCCAATGCTTCAAGTAAAAAACATCTCAAAGCAATTTCGTACCGGCGAGCTGGTGCAGCAGGCGTTAAACGGGGTTTCGCTGAACCTGCGGGACAACGAGTTTGTCTCGATCCTGGGCCCAAGCGGCTCCGGAAAAACCACGCTGCTGAACATTATCGGCGGGCTGGACCGGTACGACAGCGGAGATCTTTTGATAAACGGCGTCTCCACAAAGGAGTATAAGGACCGGGACTGGGATTCTTACCGGAACCATTCCATCGGTTTTGTGTTTCAAAGCTACAATCTGATCCCCCATCAGTCCATTCTCCAAAACGTGGAGCTGGCGCTGACCATCGGCGGCGTTTCCCGTACCGAACGGCGAACCCGCGCCAAAAAGGCGCTGGAGGAGGTAGGACTTGCCGGCCAGCTCCATAAAAGACCCAACCAGCTTTCCGGCGGGCAGATGCAGCGGGTGGCCATTGCCCGGGCTTTGGTAAACAACCCGGAAATTTTGCTGGCGGACGAGCCCACGGGGGCGCTGGACACGGAAACCAGCCTTCAGGTGATGGAGCTGTTAAAGCAGGTGGCCAGGGACCGGCTGGTGGTCATGGTCACTCATAATCCGGAGCTTGCCCAACAGTACTCCACCCGTATTATCAAGCTGCGGGACGGGAAGATCACCGGCGACAGCGACCCCTTCCTGCCGGAGGAGACCCCCGCGAAACCGGAGGGAAAAAAGACAGGAAAAGCCAAAATGTCTTTCCTGACCTCCCTCTCCCTGAGCTTTAATAATCTGCGCACCAAAAAGGGCAGGACAATTTTGACCGCCTTCGCCGGTTCCATCGGCATTATCGGAATCGCGCTGATCCTGGCCCTTTCCAGCGGGGTGAACACCTATATTGCGGATATTCAAAAGGAAACCATGACCTCCTACCCCATTACCATAGGCTCTCAGGCGGTGGATATGTCCGGCTTAATGGGCATGCAGGCCGGTATGCGGGGCGGCATGCTTCAGGAGAAAGAAACCCGGCCGGACAATATGGTTTCCATGGACACCCGCCTGCTGGAATCCAGCGAGGCGATCGCCAGCAGCATCAAGGAAAACAACCTGACCGCCTTCAAAAAATATTTGGACGATCCGGACAGCGAGATCCGGCAGTATCTCGGCGAGAACGGCGTAGCCTATACCTACGGCGTAAGCTTCAAGGTTTACTCCTATGACGCGGACGGCACATTGGTAAGCTCCGACGCCGAGCCGGAGGAGGCGGGCAGCTCTTCCCTGCCCGGCGGGAGTATGGGCCCGGCAGCCGCCATGGATCGCATGAATTCTCTGATGGGCAAAAACGCCTCCGGCGCGGAAAATTTCTCGCAGCTGATGCCCGGCACCGGCGGCGCCGTTGTCAGCCGGATCCTGACCGACAGCTACGATGTTCTGTACGGCGCGTGGCCCAAGGCTTATGATGAGATCGTGCTGGTGCTGGAGGAAAACGGCTCGATCCCCGCGGAGGCTCTTTTCCAGCTGGGCCTGCTCACCGGCGAAGAATATCAGGAGATCACAGAGCAGATCAAGAACAGCGGGAAAGCGCCGGAACGCACCTGGACCTATGAAGAGCTTTGCAGCCACACCTTCTACCTGCTGCCCGCCTGCGAGCATTATGAGGAAAAGGAAAACGGCCTTTTCACGTATGTGGGCGAGGAGGCCCTGAAGCTGGAGCCCCTTCTGGAAAATGCCATCAAGCTGAAGGTGACCGGCGTGATCTGTCCCAAAAGGGACGCGGCAAACGCCAACCTCACCACCGCCGCGGCCTACACCTCGCTGCTGACAGATCACATCATTGCCCTGACCGATGAAAGCCCTGTGGTACTGGCGCAGGAAAAGGATGAAGCCGTCAACATTCTGAATGGCATGGCTTTTGAGGCGGCGGACGACAACGCGAAAACGGAAGCCGCCAAGACCTATCTTTCCGGTCTCGGGGTATCCGATAAGGCCTCCTTTTACAGCATGATCCTATATTATAATTCTCAGAAAGCAGAGAAAACAGAAACCGAGCCTTCCCAGCCGGCCCCCGGCGGCGCTCCGGCAGAAATGACGCCGGGCGGCAATCAGCCGGACGAAACGGCTATGGCTGCCCTGCTGGACCGCTGGCTTGCGGAAACACCGGACGAAGAGCTGCTGCTGTCTGTTTATGAAGAGTATATTGCCGGAGCCACTTACAAGGACAACATGAAAAGCTTCGGCAAGGTGAGCTATGAGGCCCCGGCCTCCATCAGTATTTATACGGACAGCTTTGAAGCCAAGGACGCTGTTTCCGCCTGCATTGAACGGTATAACGAAGGCGTGGAGGAAAAAGACAGGATCACCTATACCGATTACGTGGCGCTGCTGACCAGCTCCATCACCACCATTGTGGACGTGATCTCCTATGTGCTCATCGCCTTCGTGGCGGTCTCCCTGATCGTTTCCAGCATTATGATCGGGATCATCACCCATATTTCCGTGCTGGAGCGTACCAAGGAGATCGGGATCCTTCGGGCGATCGGCGCTTCCAAACGGAATATTTCCCAGGTATTCAATGCGGAAACCGTTATCATCGGCCTGCTGGCCGGTGTGCTGGGCGTGGGCGTTACGGTACTTTTGACCTTCCCCATCAACTCCCTTTTGCAAGGCCTTTTGGATACAGCCGCGCTTTCCGCCTCGCTTCCGCTTCCGGCGGCTCTGTTTTTGATTTTGCTCAGCGTGGCCATCACCGTGATCGCCGGGCTGCTCCCCGCGAAAAGCGCTGCCAAAAAAGACCCCGTTACCGCGCTGCGTACAGAATGACTTTTTGGGCAATGGAAAATGAGCAATCAGCTATTAGAAAGTAGTAATTAAGGGTAAGAGCGGAGAGTGGGCAGGTAACTGCAAATTGCAGTTTAGCACATAGTTTTCCACTGTCATTGCTGAACAAAAAGCAAGGCTCGCCTTGCTTTCCCAGCGAAGAATCTCACCCCTGAATTCTCTGAAAAAGGTCAAGGACAAGATTCTTCACTTCGTTCAGAATGAAAGGCGGAGAGCGAGCGCCTTACCGCCAAATTTCAATTTACCAGGCGCTGCTTGCGGTGCCCGCGCCCTTGACCTTATAATTGCTCATTGCTCCTTCCTAATTGCTCATTTTATGTAGTGTGGTGCTTGCTCCTCATACATTTATATGCGAAAAAGGAACGGGAACTTTTGATTTGCAAAAATATCCCAGCGTTTTTCACAGAAAACTTTTTGGAATACCCTTTAATTCATAGAAACATGGGAATCCTGTCTTTGTGAAAAAATTATCCTTGCTTTCTGGAAAAGTTTGCGCTATACTTGCAGATGAGCGCTGATTCGCTCACAATAACGTTTTATCATTTTCAGAAGGGATGTTGTTTCAAGTATGAAGAAGGTTCTCGCAATCGTTCTCTGCCTTTGCATGGCGGCTATGCTGACCGCATGCTCCGGCGCAAAGGAAGCTGAGTACAAGCTGGGCATGGGTGTCGCTCTGAACACGGACAGTTCTGCGGAAAACAACGCGCAGGTCGATGCTACCGTAGCCACCGTCGTCACCGACAAGGACGGAAAGATCGTTTCCTGCCGCATTGATGTGGCCCAGAGCAAGATGGACGTTACCGGCGGCGCTGTTGACACTGCCGCCACCTTTAAGACGAAGATGGAACTGGGCGATGACTACGGCATGGCCGGCAAGGTCGATAACGACGGCGATGGCGTGATGAAGGAATGGTACGAGCAGGCCAAGGCCTTTGAAGAGTATGTGGTCGGTAAGACCGCCGATGAGGTTAAGGGCATTCAGCTGCAGGAGGCCAACGGCCATCAGATCGCCGCTGACAAGGATCTGCTCAGCGCCGGCTGCTCCATGCAGATCACCGATTTCATGGAAGCTGTTGCCGCCGCCTGTAACGACGAGCAGGGCATGAGCTTCAAGGCCGGTGAATTTACACTGGGCGTTGCCGCCAGCACCTCTGCCGCCGATTCCAAGGCTGCTACCGATGAAGAAGACGGCCTGGTTGCCATGTACACCGATTTCTCCGCCGCTGTTGTAGCGGACGGCAAAATCGTTGCCGCATTGAATGACTCTGTACAGCCCAAGATCACCATCAATACCAACGGCGAGATCGTAAGCTCTGACTACACCGCTACCAAGCGCGTTCTCAAGGGCGATTACGGCATGGAGGGTAAGGTCGACAATGATGGCGACGGCGTGATGAAGGAGTGGTTCGAGCAGTCTGAGGCCTTCTCCAAGTTTATCGTTGGCAAAACTGCTGATGAGGTTGCCGCCCTGGAGACTCAGGAGGCTAACGGCCATCAGATCGCTGTGGATAAGGATCTGCTCAGCGCTGGCTGCTCCATGCAAATCACTTCCATGAAGGACACTTCCGCGAAGGCCGCTAAGAACGCTCGCTGATCCAACAGTATTTTTGCAAATGAAAGGCACTAAACTTTTCAAAAGTTTTCTCTGCCTGTGTTTAGCGATAGGGCTCCCCGTCATTTTGGCGGGGTGCCCTACTGTTGCAAAAAAGGCAGAGCCTGTGGGTAAAGCATATTATACCTTTTTCGATACAGTTTCCTTTCTTTACAGCTATGCGGGAGATTCTCAAGAGATCTTTGATGAAAACACGGAGGCCGCCGCCGGGCTTTTGGAAGAATACCATCGCCTGTTTGATATTTATCATGAATACGCGGGGATCAATAACCTCTGCACCATCAATAAGCAGGCTGGCGGCGAGGCTTTAGAGGTAGATCAAAAGCTCATAGAATTTCTGCTTTATACCAAAGAGCTTTATACGCTGACAAACGGCGAAATGAACGTGATGTTCGGCGCGGTGCTCCGCCCCTGGCACGACTGCCGTGCCGCGGCGGAAAAAGATCCACAAAAGGCCTCTCTGCCCAATCCGGCTTTGCTGGAGCAGGCAAAGCAGCATACGGATATTTCCCTTTTGGAGATCGACGAGGAAAAAAGCACCGTGCGCATCTCTGACCCCGAGGCACAGATCGATGTGGGCGCTATCGGCAAGGGCTATGCCACCGAAAAAGCGGCCGGGCTGCTTTCCGAACGAAACGCGGAAGGCTATGTGCTGAATATCGGCGGCAATATCCGCATTATTGGAAAAAAGCCGGATCAGTCCGGCTGGGTAACGGGGATCAAAGATCCCTTTGACCACGAGAACAATTATGCCATGTATGTGGAACTTTCCGATACCTCCTGCGTTACCTCCGGTATTTACGAACGGTTCTTTACCGTAGACGGCACACGGTATCACCATATTATCGATAAGGATACGCTGATGCCGGCGGATCATTTCGCCTCTGTCTCGGTCATTACAAAAGACAGCGGGCTGGCTGACGCACTTTCTACCGCACTGTTCTGCATGAGCTATGAGGATGGCCGGGCGCTTGTGGATTCCTTGGAAAATGTAGATGTACTGTGGATCTTCCAGGATGGCGCCCAGGAATATACGCCCGGTATCCATCCAATAGATAAAAAACCAGAATGAAAAAATTGAGGAGAGATGACAGAATGCTGAAACGAAAAAACATTTCGTCTTTGCATGTCCCCCACAACAAGCATACGGCCGGGTGTGCTCCTGTGCGCATTCCCACGCCGCCTGAGGTGCTGCTTCCCATGAACATGCACTCCGGGCACGATGCCGAGCCTGTTGTGAAGGTGGGCGACCACGTTACTGTGGGGCAGCTGATTGCCAGAGAAGAAGGAAGATTTTCTTCCCCGGTGCACGCCACCGTATCCGGCACAGTAGTGGAGATCGGCCCCATGAAAACGGCGGACGGCAAAGAGACCCAGGCCATCCGGATCGAAAGCGACGGCAAAATGGAGAAAGACCCCAACCTGAAGCCCCCGGAGATCCACAACTGCGAGGAATTCCTGCAGGCTTTACGGGAAAGCGGCCTGGTAGGCCTCGGCGGCGCCGCCTTCCCCACCTGGGCCAAGTTCAATGAAATGTGCAGCGGACAATACACGGTAGATACGGTTCTGGTCAACGCCGCGGAGTGCGAGCCCTATATCACCAGCGACCACCGTATGATGCTGGATCACCCCGATCTCATTGTAAAAGGCGTGGAATATCTCAGGACCTACATGAACGAGTATCTGAAGGATGCGCGCTTTAAGATCTGCATCGAAAAGAACAAGCCTGACGCCATCGCGAAAATGCGCGAGGCCTTTGTCGGAATGGACTATGTGGAGATCCACGAGCTGGATACCATTTATCCCCAGGGCGCCAAACAGGTAACGCTGTATAACGCCACGGGAAGGGTAGCCATTGCCGGAAAGCGTTTCCCCTATTTCCACGCGGTGATCATCAATGTTTCCTCCTTTGCCAAAATGGCGGAGTATATTTCCACCGGTATGCCCCTGGTAGAGCGTATCGTCACGGTAGACGGCCCTGCCGTAAAGGAGCCGAAAAACCTGATCGCCCCTATTGGTACACGCATTAGCTACCTGTTGGAGCAGACCGGCCTTTCCGCCGAACCCGGCAAGGTGGTCATCGGCGGCCCCATGAACGGCACCGCCGTTTGCTCGGTGGAGGATCCCATTGTCAAGGTGGCAAACGCCGTTCTCGTATTCGATGAGAAGAAGAGCGTGCTTCCCACCCCCACCGCCTGTATTCACTGCGGCAGATGTATTGAAAAATGCCCCATCAACATCAACGTAGTGGCGGTGGACGACGCTATGAAGCAAAAGGACGAGGACAAGCGTGCCGAGGCGCTGATCGATACCGGCGTTCGGCAGTGTGTGGATTGCGGCTGCTGCTCTTATATCTGCCCTGCCCACCGTCCCCTGCTTGCCAATAACCAGGAGGCGAAATGGTGGCTCAAGCAGTATGCTGCCGCTCAAAAAGAAAAAGAAGGGGGAAATACCTGATGAAAAATCTTCATGTTTCCGCCGCTCCTCATATCAACAGTGGCGTTTCCACCCACAACATCATGCTGGATGTGGTGATCGCTCTGGTACCCGCCGCTATTGCCGCGGTGGTGCTGTTTGGTCTGCAGGCGCTGCTGATCATTCTTACCTGTATTGCCAGCGCTGTGCTGGCCGAAGCTCTGTTTAATCTCTGTGTACACAAAAAGCAGACTGTATTCGATTTTAGTGCGGTAGTTACCGGACTTCTGCTGGCACTGAACCTGAGCACCAATGTACCGCTGTGGCAGTGCGCTCTGGGTTCTGTTTTCGCCATTGTGATCGTCAAGGGCCTGTTCGGCGGCCTGGGAAAGAACATTGTAAACCCCGCTATTGCCGCTCGTGTGTTTATGCTTCTCACCTTCGGCGCTGTCGGCGGAGGCGCAATGCCCACTCTTGTGGAGCTCAGCTCTACAGCCACTCCTTTGGCTGATCTGAATACGGGCGTGGAAGGGCTGGAAGCAGCCCCCTCCATGATGGATCTGTTTTTGGGCGTTCACGGCGGAGCCATCGGCGAGACCTGTGCCGCCGCTCTGCTGGTAGGCTTCCTCTACCTGGTGGTGCGCAAGGTGATCAAATGGTATGTGCCCGTTTCCTTTGTGGCTACGGTATTCCTCTGCTACCTGGTCTTTACAGGCGATGCTACATATGCGCTGGCTCAGGTACTTGCCGGCGGCCTGATCCTGGGCGCGGTCTTTATGGCCACCGACTATGTGACCACCCCCGCCACCGGTCTTGGCAGAGTGATTTTCTGCATCGGCTGCGGCCTTATCACCTTTGCTATCCGGCAGTTTGGTTCTTATCCCGAGGGTGTTTCCATTTCCATTCTCGCTATGAACCTGCTCACTCCCTTTATTGAGACCTGGACTACGAAAAAGACGCTGGGAGGTATTAAATAATGAAACGTACCGACCTTATCAAGTCTATCGCGCTTCTTTTGGTGATCGTGGCAGTGTTCAGCGCCGCCATGTTCGGCCTGAATTTCCACACCGGTCCCCTGATCGAAGCCAACAACGCCAGCGCGCAGTTTGGCCCGCTGCTGGCGGTAATGCCCGAAGGCGCCGCCTTTGACGCCGACGCGATGATCTATGACGCTGCCGCCCCGGAGGGCTCTTCTCTGACAGACGTTCCCCCCTCTGTTACCGCGGTGTACCAGGAGGCTGCCGGATTGGGATACGCGGTCCATGTGACCGCCACTTCCAACTATTCTACCGCTCCGATGGAGATCTCTCTGGGCGTTTCCGCTGACGGTAAGATCTACAATGTACAGATCGATTCCTACAACGATTCCGAGGCCTTCGATTTCCGTGCAAAGGATCCGGAGTACCTCTCCACCTATGTGGGCAAGGATTCTGCCCTGGCCGATGTCGGCACGGTGGCGGGCTCTACCTTCTCTTCTACCGCTTTCAAAACCGCTGTTGAGGAAGCGATGAACACTTTGATCGCCAACTCCCTCATTGCCGAGGGTGTAAAGAGCGACGATCAGCTTCTAATGGAGCTGCTGCCCACCGTATTTACCGGTATGGCAAACGATGGTATGATGCAGACGGAAGAGATCGAGGCTTCCGGCAATATGCTCAGCGGCGTAAAGGCCCTGAACGATTCCGGCTTCGCTTATATCATGACAGAAGGCGACGCTACCCTGCTGGTAACGGTAAACGCCTTTGGTACAGGCAAGGTATTCGATGTGGAAGGCAATGATGTGACCGCCGACCATGCCGCCCTGGTAGAGGAAGCAAAGGCCCATGCCGGCGCCAATCAGGCTTCCTATGAAGAGCCTGCCGTTGCCCGCTTTGAAAAGCTGATGGAGGGCGCTTCCAACATGCAGCCCCTTTCCCTCACTACCTTCGGTACAATAGTAGCCGCTGATTCCTTCCAGGTTGGCGAGGACACCTACTACGGTTTCTGTGCCAGAGGCTATGGTTATCAGACCATGGATATCTATGTGATCCTGGACGCTTCCGGCGCTATTGTCAAGGCGGACGCCAAGAAACTCTTCTTTGACGAAGAATACTTCACGGTGGACGACACGGTGGACCAGCCTGCTTATAAGGACTCCTTCACCGGCCTGACCCAGGACACCTGGACAGGAGACAACGCTCTGATCGCCGGCGCTACTATGACCTCTCATGCCATGCAGCAGGCGGTCACTGACGCGTTTGAAGCCTTTCAGACAGTACAGAACGGAGGTACCGCAGAATGAAAAACTCAACGAAAAGCAGCATTTCTCATAAAGAGGCCGCTTACCTGCTCCCCTTGGGCGTAGGCTTTGTCATGGCTTCCAGCGCGGATCTTCGTGCCGCTCTCGGCATGGGCGCGGCGGTGATCCTTGCCACGTTCTTCAGCGCTGTTGTCATTTCCGCTCTTAGAAAGGTGATCCCCAGCCGGGCACACCTGCCCATCTACATTTTGATCATTACCGGTTTTGTTTCCCTGATCGACATGCTGATGCAGGCGTATTTCCCCAATGTGGTCAATATGCTGGGCGTCCATCTGGCCGCCTTGGCGGTCAGCGCCGTGCCTTACCGCAACGCGGAGGACGTGGCCGGTGAAAATGTGGAGACCACCACGATCAAGACCGCTTTGGAAACCGGCTTCCTCTTTACGCTGGTCATGGTGCTCTGCGCTTTGATCCGCGAGGTGCTGGGAAATGCCAGCATTTGGGGCGTTTCCATTGAGTTTCTGAAGGACTACCGGGTATCCGCCCTGTCCGGCGTATTTGGCGGCTATCTTGTACTGGCTATTATTTTTGCCGCGATCCGCAAGATCAGCGAAAAGGTAACAAAGAAGGAGGGAACTGACTGATGACTGCTGATGTAATTTTCGGAATTCTTCTGGCTGGGCTTCTTTCCAACAACTATGCCCTCCTGCATTTCCTGGGCACAGGCGCCGTCATTGAAAACGAGCGCTCCACCAAGAAGTCTTTTCTGGTGGGCCTGGGCACCACCATCGTCATGGTGCTCAGCACCCTGATCACCTGGCCGCTGCAAACCTACCTGCTGAAGGATATCCCCTATCTTCGCACCATGGCCTTCGTCATTGTCATGCTGCTGGTAGTGGAGTTCATTCATCTTTTCGCGAAGAAAAAGCTGGAAAACTACTGCAAGGTGGACTTTATGAAGTTCGCCATCAACGGCGCCGTGCTGGGCCTGTGCGTCCATAATACAGAGCTGGCATACGGCGAGGCTGTTCTCACCGCCGCTGCGGTAGGCATTGGCTTTACTCTGACCATGGCCATCTTCTCCAAGCTGCACAGCAGGATCGATGAGGAAAGCGTTCCCAAGGCCTTCCGCGGTCTGCCCGTCTGCCTGCTTTGCGCGGGTATGATCGCTTTGGCATTGCTGGCCTTCTGATGAAACGCCGGGATCTTCTTTTGATCGGCGGGATCGTGCTGATTGCCCTTGCCTTGCTTCTGTTCCTTCAGCTGGGAAAGAAACCGGGCGCGGAGGTCATTATCCGTGTGGACGGACAGGAGCAGGGGCGGTATTCCCTTTCCGCCGATGGTACCTACAGTCTAAACGGCGGCACCAACCTGCTGCGGATCGAAAACGGCAAGGCGCGCATGGAAGAAGCGAGCTGTCCCGATCACTACTGTATCCATCAGGGACAGATCAGCAGGACCAATGAGACCATTACCTGCCTGCCCAACAAGCTTACGGTCACGGTTTCCGGCGGGGAAAATTTTGCGGAGATAGTGGGATAGACCTATGAAAGTATCAAAACTGACCTCTTTAGCGCTGTTCGTTTCTCTGGCAATGATCTTATCGTTTCTGGAGCATCAGATCCCGCCATTGACCGCCATTCCCGGCATTAAGCTGGGGCTGCCCAACGTGGCCATCGTCTTTGTGCTGTATGGGATCGGGGAAAAAGAGGCTGTGGCTGTCAGCTTACTCCGTTTGCTGCTGGTCAGTATTCTTTTCGGCTCTATGATGAGCCTGTTGTATGGCGCGGCCGGAGCGGTACTCAGCCTAACGGTGATGGTCCTTCTGAAAAAGAGCGGAAAATTCTCCTATGTTACAGTCAGCGTAACAGGCGGCGTGTGCCACAATATCGGGCAGATCGCGGTGGCCTGCTTCGTGACCAAAACGGCAGAGCTGCTCTACTACCTGCCGATGCTGCTGATCAGCGGAACTGTGGCGGGCGTTCTCATTGGTTTGCTTGCCGGGATCGTTTTGAAGCGCATGGAAAAGCAGAAGCAATAAGTTATTCTATAAAAAGGAGACTTGCACTGGTTGGTGCAAGTCTCCTTTTTTGCACGGTCAAGGCAACGCCGCACAAAGATTGTGCGCAAGTTGTACAGTCAGATTTTTCGTCAGAGTGCACAGATTGAGTGCGGCCAATCTTGCGATTGGCAAACGAAAGCTGCGTGCTATGACGGAAAATATGCAAGCAAATTGTGTACAAAGGCCTCTGGCCGGTCTTTGTGCGGGGTTGCCTTAACTTTTTTATAGGATACGGATTCAGTTTTGGGCCATTACCCCCACCAGCTTATGGGGAACATAGGGTTCCTCCAAATAGGCAAGCTCTTTCGCTGTAAGCTCTAATTCCACTGCTTTTGCCGCGTCCTCTATATGGTGAAGCTTTGTAGCGCCCACTACCGGGGAAGTGGTTTTTGTCAGCAGCCAGGCCAGGGAAATTTCCGTCATGGAAACACCGTGGCGGTCCGCCAGTTCTGCGACTCTGTCGATGATTTTCCCGTCCTGCTCCGCCGTGGCGTCGTACTTCCCTTTGGCAAAGGCGTCCTCCTCCAGCCGCCGGGAGGTTTCCCCCGGGCGCTTCGCCAGCCTGCCTCCCGCCAGGGCGCTGTAGGGCGTCATAGCAATATTCTCCTCCTGGCAAAGCCTTGCCATTTCCCGTTCTTCTTCCCGGAAAATCAGGTTATAATGGCCCTGGACGGAAACGAATTTCGCAAAGCCCTCCCGCTCTGCCACAGCATTGGCCTTACAGAGCTGATAGGCATAGCAGTTGGAAATGCCGATCGCCCGAACCTTTCCCGCCTTTACCGCGTCGTTCAGGCCTTCCATGATCTCAAAAATCGGGGTGTTGTTATCCCAGGAGTGAACGAGATAGAGGTCCACATAGTCCATATCCAGGTGCCGTAAGCTGGTATCCAGCATGTTTTTCACATGCTGCTGCCCGGTGACTCTCGCTTCGATCTCCTCCGGTGTGCGGGGCGGAAATTTCGTGGCGACCACCACCTCTTCCCGCCGGGTGAGGCCCCGCAGAATGCGGCCCAGGTATTCTTCCCCGGTCCCGCTCTGGTAGCTGATAGCGGTATCAAAGAAATTTACTCCCAGCTCCAGCCCCCGCTTTACGATTTCCCGGGAAGCGCTCTCAGGCAGCGTCCAGGAGTGCATGCCCTTCCCGGCATCTCCGAAGCCCATACAGCCCATGCAGACTCGGGACACGGTCAGATCGGAATTTCCCAATTTGATATACTTCACAGCAGTGCCTCCTTTCATACTTCTGAGATAAGTATAGCGCTGTATCGAAAAAATGTCTAATGCTTTTTCGGCGAGCCGCCGTAGGCACTCGTGAAGCCTCTTGGTGCGGGAGGAAAATTTCTGGCCCGACCGAAAGGAATGCAATAAATTCATTGCTTGCAAACGCCTAATCCGCCGCAGGTACTTGTGCAGCTGCTTGATGCGGAAGGAAAATTTCTGTGCCGCCCGGAAAGGGAGAAAGATAGCATGGCTGTTCTTCCACTATTTTTTCGGAGTTTGAAGAAGTTCGCTCTTGACTTTTCCTTGGCAAGCCGCTATACTGTCCTCAGAACAAATACAGAATTCGGAAAAATCGCACCACCTGTATTTTATAGGAGGACAGTTATGGCACAGCTCATGGACGCTTTAGTAAAACCGATCGCCGGGCCGGGTCTGGAATTACGCCAGGTTCCTGTGCCGGAGCCGGGGCCGGGCGAGGTACTGATCAAGATCCACAAAACCGCTATCTGCGGAACGGACGTACATATTTACAATTGGGATCCCTGGGCCAGAGAGCACATCCGCCCGCCCATGACCATCGGCCATGAGTACGTGGGAGAGATCGCCAAACTGGGCGACGGTGTGACCGGCCTGCACGTGGGCCAGCGGGTCAGCGGCGAGGGACATATCACCTGCGGGCGCTGCCGCAACTGCCACACTGGCAACATTCAATGGTGCTGGGACACCAAGGGCGTGGGCGTTGACCGGGAGGGCGCTTTCGCGGAATATGTGTGCATTCCGGAAAGCAATGTGATCATCATCGATGAAAATCTGCCGGAAGAGATAGTAGCTTTCTTTGACGCCTTCGGCAACGCCACTCACACCGCCCTGATGTGGGATCTGGTAGGAGAGGACGTGCTCATTACCGGCGCGGGGCCCATCGGCATCATCGCCGCAGGCATCTGCAAATACGCGGGAGCCCGGCGGGTCGTGATTACCGATGTGAACGATTACCGGCTGGAGCTGGCCCGCAAAATGGGCGCTGACGCTGCGGTAAACGTGCAGCAGGAGGATCTGCCCACGGTCATGTCCAAACAGGGGCTTGTGGAGGGCTTTGATATCGGCCTGGAAATGAGCGGCAATGGAGCCGCCCTGACTCAGATGGTATCTGTGATGCGAAACGGCGGAAAGATCAGCCTTTTGGGAATTTCCAACCAGCCTGTTCCCATGGATATGAACAGCATCATCTGCAAGGGATTGACCCTGCAGGGGATCTACGGGCGGAAAATGGATAACTGGCACCAGATGTCCTATATGGTTCAGGGCGGCCTGGACCTTTCCCCCATCATCACCCACCGGTATCATTACACCCAATTTGAAGAAGGATTTGCCGCCATGAACAGCGGCCGCTCCGGCAAGGTGATTTTGGATTGGAGTAAATAAGGGCAGGGGTAAATTATAGTTTGCGGACTGGCAAATAGCATCAACCCTTGCCTTTCTCGCCTGTCAGCTCGGTTGCTGTGCCCCGGTGGGGCACGCCCAGCAACGGTCTCACCTGTCGGTT
>CAJUTL010000036.1 GCA_910589395.1 uncultured Oscillospiraceae bacterium | reverse complement strand
CTGTTTCCCCTCTATAAATAAGGGAAGGCAAAGGGCACTAAATTCCAATTTATCGCACTGTGCTCTTCATAATTGCTCATTCCTCATTGCTCATTTCTATTTGCCCAAGACGCAGCCTGTACTTTCCCCTATTCTAACAACTAACTACTCACAGCTAACAACTAATACGTTAAATCCCTTGAATCGCTTCCTGTAAAACCGTGCCGATATCCTCCCGGAACACCAGATCCGCCCGGCTGTCAAAGGGAGTGGGATCGCGATTCAGCAGAACGAGCTTTGCCCCTCTACTCAGGTAATTGATAAGGCCCGCCGCCGGGTATACCACCAGAGAGGTGCCGCCTACCAGCAACAGCTCCGCTTTTTCTACATATTCTACCGCGCGCCGCATATTCTGCTGATCCAGAGACTCCTCGTACAGCACCACATCGGGGCGCACGGTGCCGCCACAGTTGCATTTGGGGATCCCCTCGCCTTCGAGCACAATGCTCATATCGTATTTCTTTCCGCAGGAAAGGCAGTAGTAGCGGTTTTCGCTGCCATGGAGCTCGATCACGCTTTTACTGCCCGCCGCCTGGTGCAGACCGTCGATATTCTGGGTGATCACCGCGTCCAGCTTTCCCTTCCTTTCCAGCTCCGCCAAAGCGTAATGGGCGGCGTTGGGCTTTGCGTCCGGATACAGCATGACCCGGCGGAGAAATTCATAAAATTTCTCAGTGTGGTGTACAAAGTAGGAATGGGACAGCATCTCCTCATAGGAAATGCCCTGCTGCTTTTCCCGGTACAGCCCGTAGGCGCTGCGAAAATCCGGAATGCCGCTTTCGGTGGAGACTCCCGCCCCGCCCAGAAAAACCGTATATTCGCTTTCTTGAAGCCACTGCCGCAAAAGCTCTTTCTCGTTCTTTTTCGTCATTTCCTCTCAGTCCTTTAACAATAATTCCACCGGGCAATGGTCGCTGCCCGGTACCTGGGACAGGATCAGGCTGTCGGAAAGACGTTCCTTCAAACGCTCATCCGCCAGAAAATAATCAATCCGCCACCCGGCGTTGTTCTCCCGGGAATGGTACATGTAGCTCCACCAGGAATAAGCACCCTCCAACTCCGGATAAAAATACCGAAAGGTATCCAGGAAGCCGGAAGCCAGCAGCTCGCTGAACTTGCCCCGTTCCTCATAAGTAAACCCGGCGTTTCCCACATTGGGCTTCGGGTTTTTCAGGTCGATGGGCCTGTGGGCCACGTTCATATCCCCGCAGACGATCACCGGCTTTTTCTCCCGTAGACTTCCCAAATACGCCCGGAACGCATCCTCAAATTCCATACGGTAGGAAAGACGGGTCAGCTCCCGCTGGGAATTGGGGGTGTACACCGTGACCAGAATGAAATCGGAATATTCCGCGGCGATCACCCGGCCTTCCCCGTCAAATTCCTCCACGCCGATCCCATAGGTCACGGAAAGAGGCTCCGTTTTGGAAAAAACAGCGGTGCCGGAATAACCTTTCCGTACCAAGGAGGAATTCCAGTATTCGAAATAACCGGGAAACTCAAAATCTGCCTGCTCCTTCTGCATTTTTGTTTCCTGTAAGCAGATCACGTCCGGGCTTTCCGCCTGAAGAAACTCCGCAAATCCCTTTCCCATACAGGCCCGCAGGCCGTTGACATTCCAGGATATCAGCTTCATAAACCTTTCTTCCCCTCTCCTCGCAATTGCAATTTTTGAAAATATGTGATAGACTGAATTCCAGATCAAAAAAAGCTGCCCGCTTGGAGCTTTCCGCATTACCTGAAAGAATAGCGGCGTCAGTGCCGCGGCCTTTGAATTATTTCTCTCAATTTCAAGAAAGGATCGTGACAAAACCATGAAAAACCCGATCGTTACCTTTGAAACCACCCGAGGCGTGATCAAGGCGGAGTTGTACCCCGATATCGCCCCCAACACCGTGAACAACTTTATTTCCCTGATTCAGAAGGGCTTCTATGACGGAACCATCTTCCACCGGGTGATCCCCGGCTTTATGATCCAGGGCGGCGATCCGGAGGGCTCCGGCATGGGCGGCCCCGGCTACGGTATCAAGGGAGAATTTTCCGCAAACGGCGTACAGAACGATTTGAAGCACACCACCGGCGTACTTTCCATGGCCCGCTCCATGCGGCCCAACAGCGCCGGCTCCCAGTTCTTCATCATGGTAGCAGACGCCCCTCATCTGGATGGTCAGTATGCTGCCTTCGGCAGAGTGACTGAGGGCATCGACGTGGCCCAGGCCATCGTTTCCGCTCCCCGCGATATGGCCGACCGCCCCCATAACGACCAGATCATGGAAAAGGTAACGGTAGAAACCTTCGGCGAGGAATACCCCGAGCCCGTCACCGGTCCGGAGCACGGCTGAGCAGCTCAGCGTATTCAAACGGCAGTTTCAAAAAGGAGTCCCTCAGGGGGCTCTTTTTTCTTTTTTAAGGCAACACCGCACAAAGATTGTGCGCAAGTTGTACAGTCAGATTTTTCGTCAGAGTGCACAGATTGAGTGCGGCCAATCTTGCGATTGGCAAACGAAAGCTGCGTGCTATGACGGAAAATATGCAAGCAAATTGTGTACAAAGGCCTCTGGCCGGTCTTTGTGCGGTGTTGCCTTAAGTATACCAGATTATGAAAGGAGATGCAATTCTGGATGCTGGATCCTAGATGCCGGAAAAGGGCACTTGGGACGGCGGTGCGGAATTAGGAATGGGGAATGAAGGGGAAGGACTGGTTCAATAAACTGGAATTTGCAGCGTTGGTTACAACGCTTGTGCCGCTGCACCCACTCGTGAAGCTGCTTGGTGTGGAAAGTTAATCACTGACCCAACCATTAGTAAGCAGATAAATTGGAATTCACCGGTTATCCACGCACCTCCCTCCTGTCATTCTTAACGAAGTGAAGAATCTCGCCCTTTGACTCTTTTCCCAGAAAATAAGGTCGAGATCCTTCGCTCCGCTCAGGATGACAAAGAGGGCATTACTGACTGCTTCTGTATGTCTTTTTTAATTGCGCTGTGCAGCAGTGCCGCCACTGTCCAGTATCCGGAAAACAAAAAGTGCTGAGTTTCGCCAGCGAGCGAAACTCAGCACCTTTTCCTGTGTGAGAAAACAGCATTTTTTATTCTGCCTTGTGAATGCTGACCGCAGGGCAGAAGGGTGATCCAAGGCCATCAGCCCTTCATGATCTGCTTGTAGAGCCTGATATACTCATTGGCGGATTTGCCCCAGCTGTTGTCACAGCCCATGGCACGGTCTACCAGAACGGCCCAGCCCTCCTTGCTGCCGTTATAGGCGGCAATGGCACGGTGCAGGGAATTCAGCATGTCTCCGGCGTTGTAGGTCTTAAAAGTAAATCCGTTGCCCACGCCATCACCGCTGTCGGTGATGGAATCCCGCAGGCCGCCGGTTTCCCGGATCACGGGGATCGTGCCGTACCGCAGGGCGATCATTTGGGACAGGCCGCAGGGCTCTGATTTGCTGGGCATCAGGAAAATATCGGCGCCCGCATAGATCTTTCGGGAAAGCTCCGGCACAAAGCCCAGGCACAGCACGAACCGGCCGGGGTATTTCTCTTGCATCCACTTGAAGTAGTTTTCATATTCCAGGTCGCCGCTGCCCAAAATGACAAACTGTGCGTTGGTGTTTTGCATCACATCGTCCACGGCATCCTTTACCAGGTCAAGGCCCTTGTGAGACACCAGGCGGGTCACCATGCCGATCAGCGGCAGATCGGGATTCACCTCGATACACAGCCGCTCCTGAAGCTTTTCCTTATTGACCGCCTTGTTCTTTTTATCCTCCCGGGTGTAATTCGCGTACAGTGCCGGGTCCTTTTCCGGATCGTAATTCACGGTGTCGATGCCATTTAGGATCCCGGAAACCTTCCAGGAACGCTCCCGCAGAATGGGATCCAGCTTGTGAGCAAACCAGGGATCCATGATCTCCTGAGCATAGGTGGGGCTCACGGTGGAGACCCAGTTGGCGCACTCAATGGCACCCTTCATCAGATTGACACAGCCGTCATATTCCAAAAGCTGGCTTTCATAGTTGGGAATTCCAAACACGTCCTCCAGGATCTCCTTGCCGTACTGGCCCTGATACTGGATATTGTGAATGGTGAAAAGCGTTTTGATCCCGGTGTACCACTCGTTATTGGCGTAAAACAGCCGGTAATAAACCGGCACCAGCGCGGTCTCCCAGTCATTGGCGTGAAGGATATCCGGCTTATAATCGATATAAGGCAGCATTTCCAGCACCGCACGGGAGAAGAAGGCGAAACGCTCCGCATCGTCAAAATGTCCGTACAGCCCGTTGCGCTTAAAGTAATACTGGTTATCGATCAGATAATAGATCACATTGTTGACCTTGGCCTCAAAAATTCCGCAGTACTGCCGCCGCCATGCCACCGGTACGCTGATACTGGTGACAAAGCGCATCTGCTCCCGCAGCTCCTGGGGAATCCCCTCGTACAGCGGCACTACCACCCGGCAGCCTACCAGCCTGGAGCGAAGCGCCTGGGGCAAAGACCCCGCTACGTCCGCCAGCCCGCCCGTGGCCGAAAAAGGAAGAGCCTCGCTTGCGCAAAATAAAACCTTCATGAAAGAAACTCCTTTCCAAAAAGCTAAAATTCAGAACAGGAATCCTACCTATCGGCTCCAAAGCCCCAAAAGGCCCTTGACCTCAAAGCCCTTACTCTAACGTCTAGTATCTAGAATCTAGCATCTAGAATCATACCCTGCTCCCCTTGGAAACATAGACGGGATAAGACTGGTAGCCCATCATGGTCCTGTTGTTGTCGAACACAACTTCCTTATCCGCAACCACATAATCCAGCCTGGTACCCTCGCCTACCACGGTATCCTGCATAATGACGCAATTCTTCAGCTTCGCGCCCTTCTTGACCCGTACGCCGCGGAACAAAATGCAATTTTCCACCTCGCCGTCGATCACACAGCCATCGGCCACAATAGAGTTGGTCACCACGCTGCCCAGGCCGTACCGGGCGGACATATCGTCGCGCACTTTCGTAAAGATGGGCCGATCCGCGTGGAACAGCTGAGTGCGCACCTTGGGGTCCATCAAGGCCATATTGGCGTTGAAATAGCTGCTGAAGGAATTGATGCTGTAGGCGGTACCGATAAACTCATAGCCAAACACCTTCAGGTCCCGCAGGTGCCGCTGCATCAGATCCCGGTCAAAATCGTACAGGTTGCGGCTCATGCAGTCGTCTACCAGCTCCATCAGCTTTTTGCGGCCGATCAGACACATACCCATGCCATAGTTGCAATCCGCGTCGCTGCCGCGCTTGACCAGCATATCCCGGACAAAGCCTTCCGGATCTACCGTGTAGACCACGTTTTTATCCGTATCGGGAGATGCGCCGTGGCGGTAGATCACTGTGATATCCGCTTCCTTTTCGCTGTGGAACCGGAACACGTCTTTAAAATCGATATTTGCCACCGTATCGCAGTCGGAAAGCAGCACATACTCCTCGTGGGAGTTTTTCAGGAAACGCTGAATGGAGGCAAGGGAGGAAATTTTTCCCTCTGTGCGGGCGGTCTCCGCGCCGAAGGGAGGCAGCAGATACAGGCCCTCTCTCTTCCGGGACAGATCCCAGGCCTTTCCGGAGCCCAGGTGATCCATCAGAGACTGATAATTTTCCTCCGTGATCACACCCACCTTGTTGATACCGGAGTTTACCATGTTGGACAGGGGAAAGTCCACCAGGCGATAACGGCCGCCATAGGGAATAGAGGCCATCACCCGGTTTTCTGTCAATTCTCTCACGCGCTCCTCATGCACATAGGCATAGAGAATGCCAATCACATCATTGCCTCTCATCACTTTTCTACCTCCTCAGCGTCGATCATGGCTTTGGGCGGGATCACAGTTTCCGGCGCAATGCTGCAGCCGGGGCCCACCACCGCTACGCCCCAATCGTCTTTATTCTCCACCTCTTCCGGACGCTTGCCTACCACGGCGTTTTTGCCGATGACAGAATTCTCCGCCACAATGGCGTACTGCACCCTGGCGCCCTCTTCGATCCGCGCGCCGGGCATGATGATGGAATCCTCCACCACGGCGCCGGGAGCGACATACACACCGGCGAACAGAATGGAAAATTCCAGATCGCCGTACACGTTACAGCCCTCTGCCACCAGGGAATTCTGCACCTTGGCGCCCTTGGCGATATAGTGAGGCGGCATCACCGGGTTCCGGGAATAAATGCGCCAGTCGCTGTCGCTCAGATCCAGGGGAATATTGGGATTTAAAAGATCCATATTGGATTCCCACAGGCTGTCAATGGTGCCTACATCCTTCCAATAGCCCTCAAAGCGGTAGGCAAACATTTTCTCTCCCGCCTCCAGCATGGTGGGGAGCACGTTTTTGCCGAAATCGTTCTGGGACTTGGGATTTTCATCGTCCTCCTCCAGATACTTTTTCAGCTTCTTCCAGGTGAACACATAGATGCCCATGGAGGCCTGATTGCTCTTGGGGACCTTGGGCTTCTCGTCAAACTCATAGATGGAGCCGTCCTCGTTGGTATTGAGGATTCCGAAGCGGGAGGCCTCCTCCATGGGGACCTCATACACGGCAATGGTGCAGGCCGCGCCCTTGGCCTTGTGGAAGGAGATCATTTTGGAATAGTCCATCTTGTAAATATGGTCGCCGGAAAGCACCACCACATAATCAGGATTGTACCGCTCGATAAAGGGAATATTCTGAAAAATGGCGTTGGCCGTGCCCTTGTACCAGTCGGACTTTTTGCTCTTCTGGTAAGGGGGCAGCACATGCACGCCGGCGTTCATGCTGTCCAGATCCCAGGGCTGGCCGCTGCCTATGTACTCATTGAGCTCCAGGGGCTGATACTGGGTCAGTACACCCACCGTCTCAATGCCGGAATTCACGCAGTTGGAAAGGGGGAAGTCGATGATGCGGTACTTTCCCCCGAAGGGCACCGCCGGTTTTGCCAGATTTCGGGTCAAAACTCCCAGCCGGCTTCCCTGCCCACCGGCCAAAAGCATTGCCACCACTTCTTGTTTGGGTAACATATTCAGATCCTCCTAAATTATTTATTGATCTATCTGAACTTTTTAGCTTCGCTTGACAAGGAAGCTATAGAAGCCATTTGATACAGGGGTTCAACCGCCGTTCCTTCCCGCCTTTACGCTGGCTCTTTTCGCTGCCTTAGGGGCGGCGGCTCTTGTTTTTCCCGCGCTGGCCTTCGGCGCTTTTTTCATCGGCTTTGCCACCTTTTTCGTGCATTCCAGGAAGAAAACAGTGTTTCCCGGCAAAGTCAGCGCAAGGCTTTGCTCACAGCCGTGCATGGGAATATCTTCTGTTTTGAGATGGCTACCGTTGGTGGTGCCGCTGCCGCCGAAAGAAGCGTCGTCAGAGGAGAACACCTCCGCCCAATCGCCCCGGAAGGGTACGCCGATCCGGTAATTTTCCCGCTGCACGGGGACAAAGTTACAAACCGCCACCAGCTCTCTGCCGTCCTTCGCCTTGCGGCGGAAGGCGATAACGCTTTGCTGGTAATCATCGTTGGAGATCCACTCAAAGCCCTCCCAGGAGAAATCCTGTTCCCACAGCTCGGGCCTGTCCAGATAGAAATGATTGACCGCCCGGAAAAATTTCTGGGCGTCCTGATGCTCCTTGTATTGGAGCAATCCCCATTCCAGCTCTTTTTCGTAATTCCACTCGTTCTTCTGGGCAAATTCCGTGCCCATAAATTGCAGTTTTTTGCCGGGGTGAGCCATCATGTAGGTTACGAAGCTGCGCATTCCCGCGGCCTTTTCTTCGTCCGTACCCGGCATTTTATTGATGAGAGAGGCCTTTCCGTACACCACCTCGTCATGGGAGATGGGCAGGATAAAGTTCTCCGAAAAAGCGTAGAAGAAGGAGAAGGTCAAAGCATCGTGATTCCCGCTGCGGAACAGAGGATCCAGCGACATATACCGCAGCATATCGTTCATCCAGCCCATGTTCCACTTATAGTTGAAGCCCAGGCCACCCAGGAAGGTGGGCTTTGACACCATGGGCCAGGAGGTGGATTCCTCCGCGATCATCATGGGCTCCTTTACCTCCGCGAAGGCCGCTTCATTGAGGGCCTGCAAAAAGGCCACCGCTTCCAGATTTTCCTTGCCGCCGTCCTTGTTGGGGATCCACTCGCCGTCCCGGCGGTTGTAATCCAGATACAGCATGGAGGCCACCGCGTCCACCCGCAGGCCGTCGATATGATATTCCCTGAGCCAGAATACGGCGCTGGAGATCAGGAAGCTTATCACCTCCGGCTTGGCGTAATCGAACACCAGCGTACCCCATTCTTTATGTTCGCCCTTTCTGGGATCCTCGTATTCATAGCAGCAGGAGCCGTCAAATTTGGCAAGGCCCGCCGAATCTCTGGGGAAATGGGCCGGTACCCAGTCCATGATCACCCCAATGCCGGCCTGATGACAGCGGTCTACAAAGCGCATAAAATCCTTTGGCTCTCCATATCGGGAGGTAGGGGCAAAGTATCCCATGACCTGATAGCCCCAGGAGCCGTCAAAGGGGTATTCCGTTAAAGGCATAAATTCGATATGCGTAAAGCCCATGTCCTTTACATAGGGGATCAGCTCGTCTCCCAGCTTTTCATAGGAGAACACGCTGCCGTCCGCATATTTCCGCCAGGAGCCCGCGTGCATTTCATAAATATTCATGGGACGGGCATACTGAGAGGTTTTTTCTTTTTCCTTCTGCCAGGCGTCGTCCTGCCAGAAATACCCTTGAAGCTCATACCACCGGGAGGCGGTACCGGGACGGGTTTCGGCATGAAGGGCATAGGGATCGGCCTTGTAGATATCTTCGCCCTGCTGGGGCTTAATGTAGAATTTATAGAGCTCGAAGGGCTGGAATACAAAATCCGTATACCCCTCCCAAACGGCGTCGTCTATTTTTTTCAGCGGATACTTGGCCTTATCCCAGTTACAGAAATTCCCCACCAGAGAAATCTCCTTCGCGTTGGGGGCCCATACCCTTGCCACCATACATTCCTTTCCGTCACGTACAGCTTTATGCAGGCCCATATATTCATATGCCCTGCGGTTTTTTCCGCTGCGGAACAAATACAGAGGAATGTTCCCTTCTTCCTTTTTCACCCTGTTTTCCGGAAGATCTTTTTTCTGAGTCATTGCCGGGGCGCTCCTTTCCTCAGCGTTTTTAGTAAAATCGCCAGCCATTGCCAATCTTATCCAGCTCGGCTTTGGTATCAGTATACCATATTCCGAAAAAATTTCAAGTGCTTTTTAGTGATTTTCTTGAAAGATTTCCTTTTTGATTTTTTGTTCTTTGTAAATATCGTACAAATCTCAGCATGATTTTCTGTGTAAGGAAGCAGTGCCCGTTTTAAAGTATAACACAGCCGCAAAGAAAAGCATGTCGCAGAAGGGCAGATGCTGGCATAGGAAATGAGGAATGAGCAATGAGGGGCAAGGACAGAGCGATAAATGATAGTTTATTGCCCTTGGGCTCCACTTGTTTACAAGGGGAGCTGTCACGGCTCTGCCGTGACTGAGGGGATTAAAACTGGCGGTTTTATCCCACTTTCTGCGTGTGACTATCCCTTCCACCGCCGTTCGGCGGTCCCCCTCCCCTTGCTTGCAAGGGGAGGCTAAGGGTTGCTAAATTCCAATTTAGCGCATGTCCTTTGCCCTTAATTGCTAATTGCTCCTTCCTTTTCTTGCCAATCGGTGAAATTTTTGATAAAATTCAGAAGATTGGAGCTTCTTTGGCGGAAGCTCTTCCAAAGGAGGAACTTTCATGCACACTTCCAGGTTTTTTAAGGCTTCCAAAATATTTGACAACGTGACGCTCATTTCCGGGTTAGGCGGCGAGCAGTGCTATTTGGTAGAGGGCGAAAAGAAGGCCCTGCTCATCGATGGCCTCAGCGGCGTGGGAAGCCTGAAAAGCTTTGTGCGGGAGCTGACCGATCTTCCCGTGCAAATCGTAAACACCCACGGCCATGTGGATCACTGCGGCGCGAATTTTGAATACGGAGAGTGCCTGATCCACCCGGCGGATATCCGGCTGATGTACGACCATTCCGATCCCTTGATGCGGCTGAATTTCGCCAGATCCGGCGCTATGTTCCGTCCCCTTCCGGTAGAGCCTACCCTGGAGGACGTGATCCCGCCCCGGGCGGTAAAAACCTTCCCTGTTTTCGATGGGAACAGCCTTGATCTGGGCGGCGTAACTCTGGAAGTCATCGGCGTACCGGGCCATAGCTTCGGCACCATCGTGCTGCTGGACAGAGCCCGCCGGGTGGTCTATTCCGGAGACGCCTGCAACGCCAACACCCTGCTGTTTTTGGAGGGCTCCGCCTCCATTGAGGAATACCGGGAAAGCTTGCTGCATTTTAAAAGCTTCCAGCCGGAGTTTGACGGCATGTACGGCGGCCATGGTCCCGGGCCGGTGCCCAACACCATTATCGATGAGGCCATCGAGCTTTGCGAGGAGATCCTCAAGGGCACCGACGACCAGATCGAGGGCGCCAGTATTGGCAAGCCCTGCCTGTATGCCAAGGCAAAGGACGATCATTTCCGGCGGCTGGACGGAAAGCTTGCCAATATCGCCTATTCCAGAGAAAATATCCGAAAAAAGGAGAGGCGCACTGAGTAATAAACACGGAAGCTGATTTTTCAACAGCCTTCCCGCGCTTCCAGCTCGGATATTTCATAAATACTTCAGGATAGAAAGGAAGATTTCTTATGAAAGTCAACTCAAAAAAACCCATTCTAAGTTTCGGGAGGTAAAAAGGCCTCTTTCTAAAAAAAGGAGATTCACAATTTTGCGTAAAAAAGATTTACAAAAGCTGATTTCGTTTTACAAGCCCTACCGGTGGCTTTTCTCCGCCGATCTGTTTTGTGCCCTGACAGCCTCAGCTATTGCGCTGGTGCTGCCGCTGGGCGTGCGGTACATTGCCGATCACCTGCTGGAGGGCGGTTTTTCTCAGGTCTCACGTATTTTACAGGCCGGGCTGATCCTTACCATACTGGTCGTGCTTCAGGCGCTTTGTACTTATTTCTTTGACTACCGGGGCCATGTTCTCGGCGCCCAGATCGAACGGGATATGCGGGAGCAAATGTTCCGGCACTGTCAAAGGCTTTCCTTCCGTTACTATGACGAGCATACCGTGGGAGACCTGATGTCCCGCATCAGTAACGATTCCCTGTCGTTATCCGAATTTTTCCACCATGTTCCCGAGGATCTGCTGGTCCAGGGAGTGAAGCTGATCGGCGCTTCTGCGATTTTACTTACCATTCACTGGCAAACCGCCTTGCTTCTGCTGGCTTTTCTTCCCTTCATGGCAGTTTACACACTGCATTTTAACCGAAAAATGGGGGACGCCCTGAAACGCTCCCGGGAAAGCATGGGCAGAATAAACGCCTAGGCGGAGGATTCTCTTTCCGGTATTCGGGTGGTGCAATCCTTCACCGGGGAAGCCCTGGAAAATGAAAAATTTGCCCGCCAGAACCGGCAGTTTTTGGAGGACCGCCGCAGCGGCTACCAGAGCGAGGCCCGCCTTTACTGCGGTATGGACGCCTTCGGGGCGCTGCTCCCCATTACCGTGGTGGTGTTCGGCGGCTTGGCGATCCTGAACGGCGCCATGGCCCTGACAGATCTTTTGGTTTTTCTACTTTACATAGGCTATTTCACCGGGCCGGTGCAGAGTTTGGTGAACACTACCCGCTTATTACAAGAAGGCAAAGCCAGCTTCCGGCGCTATCAGGAGCTGATGAAAACAGAGCCCGAAATTCAGGACGCTCCGGACGCGCGGGCCCCGGAAAAAATCAGCGGAAAGCTGGAATTTCGCAGGGTAGAGTTTCGCTATGGGGAGGATAGACAGATTTTCCGGAATTTAGACCTGACGGTGCACGCCGGGGAATATGTGGCGCTGGTGGGCGCCTCCGGCGTGGGAAAAACCACTCTGTGCTCTTTGATCCCCCGTTTTTACGAGCCTCAGCAAGGCAATATTCTGTTGGACGGCGCCCCTATAGAACAGCTCCCGCTGCGCACCCTGCGGCAAAACGTGGGCGTAGTGCAGCAGGACGTATATCTCTTCACCGGCACAGTGGCGGAAAATATTGCCTATGGCAGGCCCGGCGCCAGCCGTGAGGAGATCACAGCGGCGGCAAAGCAGGCCGGTGCTCACGAATTTATTACAGCGCTTTCCGACGGTTACGATACCTTTATCGGCCCCCATGGGGTAAAGCTTTCCGGCGGCCAACAGCAAAGGCTTTCCATCGCCCGGGTCTTTTGAAGGACCCGCCGATCCTGATTTTAGACGAAGCCACCAGCGCGCTGGATCCTCACAGTGAAAAAACAGTACAGCGCTCTCTGGAACAGCTGGCTCAGCGCCGCACCACTTTGGTGATCGCTCACCGCCTTTCCACAGTGCGAAACGCCGGGCGTATTTTAGTTTTAAATGAAACCGGCATCTGCGAACAGGGCACTCACCAGGAACTGATTGCCCAAGGCGGTGTATACGCCGCCCTCTACCAGGCCTCTTCTGAGCTTTCCGTAACCTGAAAGCCCGCCATACAAATTGCTGGTCGTGAGCTGTTAGTTGTTAGAAAAAGGAAGGGGCTTTCAGTTGTCATCCTGAACCGCTGAAGGCGGCGAAGAACGACAATAAAGAGGCTTGCCCTTTCTCTAAATAAGCTATCATTTATCGCTCTGTTCTTGCCCTTCATTCCCCATTGTATCTGGCCCTTTTTTATTGCGCCGAAGGTGCCGCCACCGTCTAGAATCCAGAATCTAGAAAGCGCGCCGCGTTTTTTCCGCGGCGCGCTTTTTTATACCACCAGGCAGAACGCCGCTCCGCCGTCGGGGGCGTCTTCTACCCAAAGCCTTCCCTTGTGCAGCGTGGCGATCTCCTTTGCCACACAAAGGCCCAGGCCGAAATGCTCTCTGTCCCGCCGGGCGGAATCGGCTCTATAGAAGCGTTCGAAGATATGCTCCTTTTCGCTGTCCGGCACGCCGGGGCCGCTGTCCCGCACGGTAAACTTTGCCCGGCCTCCCGGCTGGCGTTCCAGAATCAATTCGATGTTTCCCCCTGCGGGCGTATAGCTCAGGGCATTGTCCAGAAGCACGGAAAGGGCCTGCTCTATCCTGCTCCCGTCCCACTGGTATCGGGGCAAAGCTTCCTCCGGCAGGGAAAGCTCCAGCCGAAGGCCTTTTTCACCGGCGGGTCTTAAAAAGCGTTCATATACCCTCAGCGCCAATGTGTCTGCTTCCACCGGTTCCTTGCGGATACTCCAGGAATGGCTGTCCGCATTGGCCAGGGCCAGCATATCGTCTACCAGGCGGGACATTCTGCTTCCCTCGGCGCGGATATTTTCCTCGAACCGCTCCCGTTCCTCCGGCTTCGCTTTTCCCAGCGCCGACAGGTTGGAAAGCATCACCGCCAGAGGGGAACGCAGCTCGTGGGAGGCCGCCGCCACAAATTGGGCCTGCTTCTGCCGGCTCTCCTCCAGGGGCCGGAGCATTCGCCCGGTAAAGCCCCAGGAAAACAGCAGAAGAGAAAGAAGCCCCAGCAGGTCAATGGCGGCAAAAAGCAGCCGCTGCACAAGGAGCTGCCTGTCCCGCTCCGCCAGGGGATACACCGCCACGGCGCTGAGCGTTCCTCCCTGCTTGGGAAATACCGCCGCCGCGGCGTAATATTCACGGCCCTCGCCGTCCTCCATGGTAAACTCCACCGACTGATAGAGCACCGAATTCGTCATGGGGAGAAGCACGTCCAGCCCATGCTCCCCGGCGGCCAGCTCCCGGGCCCTGGCCGTAAGGCTTCTGCGCTCCTCTGTTTTGGCCAGGGAATTGTGCAGCAGAGGAGCGCCGTTATCGTACAGATCCAGATACAACCGTTCATTTCCCTCCGCCTTGGAAAGCCACTGATGGGAGATCACCGTTTGGTTTTCCAGATAAGAGATCACGGAATTCAGGTCGTTTGAAAAGCTCTGCCGGGCATTTTGGCGAACGGAGGTTTCGGAAAACAGCAGACACAAAAGAGTCATCGCCACCAAAATAACGCCTGTGACCGCCATACAGAACCAGGTCATCTGCCGATGCAGCTTTTGAAACATCGCCGTCACCTCATTCCTTTTCCAGCCGGTAGCCTACGCCCCGGACTGTAGCAAGGCGCAGGCCGCTTTTCAGGGCCCGCAGCCGCCGGCGCAAAAAATGGATATAGTTGTCCAGGTTGCCATCCTCCACCTCCGCGTCCGGCCCCCAAACCCGCAGAAGCAGCGTGGCTCGTGGCAGGGTCTGCCCCGGATTTTTCAAAAAGCTTTCCAGGAGATCCGCCTCTCTTTTGGAAAGCTCACAGCTCCCCGCCGGACCCTCCAGCCGCTTTTCCGAGGGGAAGAACCGCAGATCCTCAAAGTGCAGGGAATCGCTTTGCTCCCAGGTTTGAGGGCGGCGGCTGATGCTGCGGATCCGTGCCAGAAGCTCCCCAAAGGCAAAGGGCTTTACCAGATAATCGTCGGCCCCGGCGTCCAGCCCTTGTATTTTATCCCCCAGCTCTCCCAGCGCCGTCAGCAGGACCACCGGGGTGACCACCTTTTTGCTTCGCAGTTCCCGCAGCACCGCCACGCCGTCCAGCCCCGGCAGCATGCGGTCCAGCAGGATCAGGTCATGAGCCTGCTCCAGGGCCAACTGCAGCCCATCGTCCCCCGCTTCGCAGTGATCCACCGTAAAGCCTTCCTTTTCCAGCTGAAATTTTACCGATTCCGCCAGCCTTCGGTCGTCCTCTATCAATAAAATACGCATGCCCTTCCTCCCGTCTAGCATCTAATATATAAAGCGCCAAGGCGCCAACTGCAATGATCGCTTTGTGATCATTATATCATAAGCGCCGAAGGCGCGTTGATATAATGTGCCGATTGCCCGTCTGAGCAAAGCGAAGAACTGGGCAAGGCAATTTTAATTTTATAATATCCGCATGTCCTTTGCGGATATTATATCATAAGCGCCGAAGGCGCGTTGATATAATGTGCCGATTGCCCGTCTGAGCAAAGCGAAGAACTGGGCAAGGCAATTTTAATTTTATAATATCCGCATGTCTTTCGCGGATATTATATCATAGCAATCTCTAAAAAACATTTAATTTTTAGAGGTTTTTTAGAGGTTGCTGTGCTATCCTTTTTCCAGAATCTCTTTTCAGAAAGGATAGTTACTTATGGCACGCTACAAGCTTTTCGCAAAACGAATTTTGGCCATGGGCCTTTCTATGGTCCTGTTACTTTCCGCTTTTGGCTGCTCCTCCGAAAAGAACAGCGCCTCCGGCTCTTCCCCGGCCAAGGGGCGCTATGTGGAAACAGCGCTTTCCCTGCCGGGAGATCAGTATACGAAAGCCCCCATCGCTCTTTCTGAGGAAAACGGCAAGCTGAAGCTGCTCAGTGAAAGCGGCCTGTTCGTTTCGGGCGATCACGGCGCAAGCTGGCAGGAGGAAACCGTCTCCTCCCCCACCCTGCAAAAGCATTTCAGCACCGATTACACCCAGCGGCTTTCCAGACTGTCCTCCGCCGCGTGGGCTCCTAACGGAGATCTCCTGTTCTCCTATGCGGAGACAAACGTGAATACCAACGAACAGGAGACCCACTATATTCTGGCGGATCAAAACGGGACAGAGCGGGAAATCAAATTTTCCCTTCCGGAGGTAGATTGGGGGCAGAACGAGGAAGGTTCCGCCGCCGATGTCAGCGACCCGACGGAAACCGGAGATACAAGCAGCCTTCCCGCCGCCGAAGGGGAAGAAACCGGCGCAGACGTTACAAGCTCATCCGAGTTTATTTACGACCCGGAAAATTTCACCCTGGAAAACACGCTTTCCAATTTTCACTTTTTGCCGGACGGCTCTCTGCTGGGGCTGGATTTCATCGGCCGGCTGCTTCACCTGGATCTTCAAACCGGAAAGGTTTTGCACACCTTGAAAAACGGCTCCTCAGGTTCCTATACCAGCTTTGCCGTGGTCAAGGAGCTGCTGTACGCCATGGCTTACGACAGGATCGAGCTTTACAGCACCGCTGATTGGAGCCTGCAAAAGGCAGACGCCACCTTAAGCAGCTTTTTAGGCGGCGAGGAAAGCGATGGCACGGAAGCCGCCCTGGGAATTTCCTTCACCGTAGGGTCCTCCGGCGGCATTCTCTCCGGCTCGGGAGACGTGCTCCTGTTTTCCGATCCTCAGGAAGAGGCGCTGTATCTGTGCACGAACAGCGGGGTATTTCGCCATGTTCCCGGCGGCAGCGCGGTAGAGCAGGTGATAAACGGCGCTTTGAATTCCCTGTCTGACCCGGCCTATCAGCCCCAGAAGGTTTTTCTGACCTCCTCCGATTCCTTCTATAATGTGTGCTATCAAAATGAAAGCAACGACAGCATTTTGCTGCGGTACGACTATGACCCAGATCTGGATTCCACCCCGGAAACAGAACTGAAGGTTTTCGCCTTCCGGGAAAGCAACGATCTGCGCAGAAGCATTGCCGCTTACCAAAAGGCCCATCCTGACGTCTATGTGAACCTGGAGCTTGCCAACACGGAAATTTCCGATTCCACCTCAAAATC
The DNA here is from genome assembly GCA_910589395.1 of uncultured Oscillospiraceae bacterium. Classification (GTDB taxonomy): domain Bacteria; phylum Bacillota; class Clostridia; order Oscillospirales; family Acutalibacteraceae; genus Acutalibacter; species Acutalibacter caecimuris_A. Next base: position 11,985 of record CAJUTL010000036.1, on the reverse strand, counting down.
AGATCTGCTGCGCACCCTGAACGCCAGCATTATGGCGGGAAAGGGCCCCGATGTTTTGTTCCTGGACGATATGCCGGTAAGTAACTATCTGGAAAAGGGCCTGCTTCTGGATCTTCGTGAGCTGACAGAGGGAGAAGCTCTGTTTGAAAACATCATTTCCGCCTATCGCGGTGAGGACGGCAGCCTTTGCGCGATCCCCACCCGGTTTTCCCTGCCTCTGATGGTGGCCTCTGACTCCCTGCTTTCCTCCGCTTCCGATCTGAGCACGTTGGCGGACACGGTGGAAAAGCTGCGGGAGGAAAACCCCAAGCAGACCTCCATTACCGGCCTGAACCGCCCCTATTCCCTGCTGGAGGCCCTGTATCCCGTATGCGCCCCCACTTGGAGCAAGGACGACGGCTCCCTGAGTGAAGAAAAGCTCCTGCAATTTTTGAAGGAAGGAAAACGCCTTTATACCGCGGAGCGCAAGGGCTTTGAAAAGGATGATTCCCTTTACTTCTCCGGTGCTGACCTCGGCGGTCTGTTCGGCGTTGGCCTATTACAGGAAACGGAGCTTATCACACTGGGTACGCTTTTGGGCTACAGCGACCTTTCCTGCCTGAGCACCGTGACCAAAAAGCTTTCCGGCCATTTCTACAAGCCCCTGCCGGGACAGGCGGAAAATGTATTTCTTCCCCAAAACACCGTGGGGATCAGCGCCAAAAGCACACAGCAGGAAGCGGCAAAAGATTTTGTGAAATTCCTGCTTTCCAGGGAAACCCAGGAAAAAGCGCTGGGCTCTTATTTCCCGGTTCACAGCGAGGCCTTGAAAACCATTCTGGAAGAAGAAAAAAGCACGCTGGAAAAAGCCGAAACCAGCATTATCAGCGTTTACAGCGAGGAGGGCGGCTCCTACAACCTGGACCTGGAGCTTCTCCCTCTGACCGATGAGGACATTTCCGGGTTCTTCGCCCTGGCAGAAAGCCTTACCACCCCCTTCCTGGAGGACCCCATTCTGAAGGAAGCCGTGCTGGAGGAGGCCGCCGCCTGCCTTGCGGGAGAAAAAAGCGAGGCGGAAGCCTGCGAAGCTATTTTGCGGAAGGTCGATCTCCATCTTTCCGAGTCATGAAGCGGCGGGCGGGAAAAAGCCAATGGACTGGGCTATTCTTTCTTCTGCCCAGTCTTTCCGGCGTATGCTTCTTCGTGCTGCTGCCCTTTCTCGATGTGGTACGGCGCTCCTTTGCAAGCGCTGTCACCGAGGAGTGGGTGGGACTCAAAAACTATGAAAGCACCCTGCAAAACCCGGCGTTTCAGCTGGCGGCCCGGAACACCCTGCGGTTTTCCCTGATCTGTATTCCGGCGCTTTTGGCCCTTTCCCTGCTGCTGGGAATTTTCCTGCAAAGGCTCAAAACCCTGGGCGGCTTCTTAAAAACCGCTTTCCTCTTTCCCATGGCGATCCCGGTGGCCTCCATCGCGCTGGTGTGGAAGCTGCTTTTTGAGGACCGGGGGCTTTTGAACAGCCTTCTCAGCGGCCTGGGCCTTTCTCCCGTCAGCTGGATGGACAGCCCCATGGCCTTCTGGGTGCTGGTACTGAGCTACCTGTGGAAAAACCTGGGGTACGATATTGTGCTGTGGATGGCGGGGCTTTCCGGAATTTCAGACCAGATCTACGAAGCCGCCCGGATCGATGGGGCCGGGGAATGGACGCTGTTTCGCCGGATCACCCTGCCCTGCCTGCTGCCCACCCTTTTTACCGTTTCCGTGCTTTCCCTTCTGAACTCCTTTAAGGTGTTCCGGGAAGCCTACCTGGTGGCGGGAGATTACCCCCACAACAGCATGTACCTGCTGCAGCACCTGTTCAACAACTGGTTCCGGGATCTCTCCTTTGACCGCATGGCGGCAGGGGCTGTGCTGGTATGCCTTGTGGTTCTCACCTTGATCCTATTGATGCAAAAAAGCCTTGAAAAAGAGTGATGTCTGTGAAGCTCCGCCATTTTTCCGTACTGCCGCTGTGCTTTTTAGGCCTTCTGGTGTGCAGCCCGGTGATCGTGCTGCTTTCCGGCTCGCTGATGAGCGCCGGCGAGCTTTCCCAAAATCTCGCGCCCATTCTCTCGAAAAACAGCGGGAGCTATGTGCGCTGGAGCCTGCTTCCCCGGTCCCCCACCCTGCGCTCTCAGGTGGAGCTGCTACTGGATTCCCCGGAATTTTTTCACATGTTCTGGAACTCAGTGAAGATCACCGGCGGCATTCTGCTGGGACAGCTGCTTCTGGGCGCGCCGGCGGCCTGGGGCCTGGCACGGTTTCGCTTCCGGTTTCGGAAGACCCTTCTCACCTTGTATTTGATTTTGATGCTCATGCCCTTTCAGGTCACCATGCTGTCAAGCTTTCTGGTGCTTGACCGCCTTGCCCTGCTGGATACGCCCTGGGCGGTGATCCTGCCCGGCGCCTTTTCCACCTTTCCGGTGTTTCTCATGTACCGCTTTTTCCGCTCCATTCCCGAAGCCATTCTGGAAAGCGCCCGGCTGGACGCGCGAAACGCCCTTCAGGTGTTCTGGTATATCGGCGTTCCCCTGGGCTCAGCCGGGATCGTTTCGGCGCTGGTGCTGGGCTTTCTGGAAAGCTGGAACCTGATCGAGCAGCCCCTGGCCTTTTTGAAGGAACAAGCCCTGTGGCCGCTGTCCCTTTATCTGCCTAATATCAGCCTGGAACGGGCGGGGCCCGCCTTCGCCGGGTCGCTCCTGGCCCTGGTTCCCGCTTTCCTGGTGTTTTTAAGCGGCAGGGATTATCTGGAACAGGGCATTACAGCCGCCGCCATGAAGGAATGAGAAAGAAAGGAGCCTGCTTTATGGAACGATCTCAAGGAAAACATACCACCCCCTCTCTTCCCCATTCTGTGCCGGTCACTCTGGAGGAGCTGCTGCAAAAGCGCGTTCGCAAAAGCTCCTCGCTGCGGGCAAAGGCGCTGCGGGGCCTCGGGGGCTTTCTCGCGCTGATGCTTCTTTTGACTCTGCTTTCCCGGGCCGCCGATGAATTGACCATTCCCAAGGTCTCCCTGCAAACGCCGGAGCCCCGCACTATCGACAGAAAGATCACCGCTTCCGGCAAAGTGGAGGAAACCTTTGCTTCCTCCGTGACTGCCATAGCGGGGCTTCGGGTGGCGGGGATCTCCGTAAAAACCGGAGAAAGGGTGGAGGAAAATGCTCCGCTTTTCACGCTGGACGAAGCAGATCTGAAGGAAAAGCTGGAAGCCGCCAGAGAAGAGCTTACAAAGCTGGATCTGGAAATTCGGGACCAGGAAAGTCGTGACGCGCTGAACGCGGAAAACCGGAGCATTGCCCTCAGCAGAGCACAGCAGGATCTGGCCAGCGCCAAAAAAAGCGCCGACAAGGCGGTAAATGACGCGGCAAAGGCCCTGGAAAAAGCCCAGAAAGCGCTGGAAAGCTATTCTCCGCCTCCGGCCGCCGAGCTTTCCGCCCTGCAAGCCGCCTGCACCGCCAAGGAAGCCGCCCTGAAGGAGGCAGAAAACGCCCTTTCCCTGCTGCGGGAGGAAATAGAGGCGCAGGTAAGCCTGGCAAGGGAAGCCGCCGAAGCGTCCGGAGAAAGCCCGGAGGAGGCGGAACGGGAAACACGCGCCGAATATCAGGCGGCGCTGAAGGAAGCAGAAGACAAAGCGGCCCTTGCCGAAAAGGAAAAGCAGGAGGCACAGGAGGCCCTTTCCCTTGCTCAAAAGGAAGACGGCGCTTCTCAAAAGGAAGCCCTGCAAGAGGCGGTGGAATCCGCCCGGCAGGCCTATGACCAGGCTGTGGAAAACCGGGAATCCGTTTTGCGGGCCGCGGAACGGGCCGTGGAGGACGCACGGCAGCGGGAGGCCTCCGACAGCACCGGGGAAAGAAACCAAATGGCCCGATCTGCCCAGGCAGAGCAGGTGGCGGAATTGGAGGCCCTGCTTTCCGATCACGGCGTCATTCGCTCTCCCCGGGCGGGAACCGTGACGGGTCTTTCCGTGGAGGTAGGTTCCCCCACGCCGGAGGGCGCCGCCGTTTTGCTGGCGGAAAGCGGACAAAGCACGGTGTTTATCGCTCAGGTTCCGGCCAAGCAGCGAAGCTATGTTACCCCCGGTACGGAGGTCGCTCTAAAGCTCTCCGGAGGCAAGGAGCCCATAACCGGCCTTACCGTGGATACAGTAGGACAAAGCGCCGGCGACCCGGAGCTTTTGGACGTGACGGTCCGCCTGCCGAAGGACGCCATGCAAATTGGGGAAACGGCCCAGCTGGAGATCCTGAACAAGTCTCAGGAATATCCTGTCTGTGTGCCGCTCAGCGCGCTCCGGGGAGAAAACGGTGCGTATTTTCTGCTGGTTCCCGAGGAGGAGAAGGGAATTTTAGGCACAGAGCCGGTGGCCCGGCGTATGGACGTAACAGTGCTGGAAAAGAACGATTCCTATGCCGCCCTGGACGGCAGCCTGTTCTTCTCCGACCAGAAATTTCTCACAAGCACCAGCAAGCCGGTGGAGGCAGGCGACAGGATCCGCCTGGAAAACCCGTGACCGCCCTTCGACGCTGGGGCCGCCCGGTGCTGTGCGCCCTGCTTTTCCTTTGCCTTGCCCTTTCCCGCTCCGCCGCGAAACGTTTGGAGTTGATCCCCCGGCTTTACACGACCTCTCTCTCCGGCTTTCCCCTTACCGGAGAAGCGGCTCACGCTATGGAAGAGCGGGAAGCGGAGGAGCAGCGCCCCGCCGCCTTTACCCTGTGGAAGGAGGAAAAAGAGCAGGCCCTGGAAAACCCGGACTTAAGCCGCTCTGCCGCTGCCAGCGTGATCTCCCTTTCCGGCAGCTCCACCCTGCTTTTTTCTTCCAGTGCCCCGCTGCTTTCCGGGGATACGGAGGGCTGCTTGTTAGATGAGATCACGGCGCAAAGTCTGTTTGGCAGCCCTGATCCTGTAGGTGCGGCGCTTTTTTATGGGGGACGCCGCCTGACCGTGCGGGGCGTTATAGAAACAGAGCGCCCGCTTCTGCTCTGTCAGGCGGAGCAAAAAACGGAGGGCCTTACGCGCCTGACCCTGCGCCCGCCGGAGGGTGCTCCCATTCGGAACTTTCTCGCGGAATTCAGCAGCCGCCACGGGCTTTCCGGCAGCTGGGCCTCCACCGATACCTGGAAGGGCTTTGCCCGCTTCTGCTCCCTGCTTTCTCCCTTTCTTTTCTTCCTTTCCCTGTTCTTTCCCCTTCTGAAGGCGGCCTTTTCCTCCACGGAATTTCCCGCTTCCTTTTTTCTCTGCCTGCTCACGGCCGGGGCCGTGTGGTTTTTCATGCTGTGGATCACGGAGGCGTCCTTTCAGCTTCCGGAGGAGTTTCTTCCCAACAAATGGTCAGACTTCGATTTTTGGGGCGACCTGTGGCAGCAGAAAAAGGAGGAGCTCCTGCTGTTTCTCACCATGGAAAAAACAGAATTTGAGCTCCGCCTGCTGCTTCCAGCTCTGCGGGCTCTCTTATTTGGCCTGCTCTCCCTCATGCTGTTCCCCTTTTCTCTCCGAAAAGGTAAACCGAAAACAGGCCGCGGCCTGTGGCTGTGGTGCGCCTTCGCCCTGCTTCTCCCCTTTTTCGCCTCCCTCTTTCTCGATCCGGCTCTGGCGAAGGATCGCCTGCTGTGGCTCTGCCTTCCCGCATACCTTGCCCTTTCTTTTCTCTGCCAAGCGCTGCTTCGTACGGTAAAGCGATGGACAGCGGAAAACGCATAAAAACACCGGACCTCGAAACACAATGCTCTGCGAGGTCCGGTGTTCTATTTAAGCAAAAAAATCCAAAGTTCCAACAGGAAAGTCAAAAGTATTTATTCTCACATTGCTTCTCTAACAGCAGATCACCGCATCGTCACCCGCAGCTCTTTTACTTTGCCGTCCCGCACTGCGCGGGCCTGAGCCTCCGGCAACAGGCCGCCTTCCGTTTGCCCCGGCTCACCGTTCTGATAGATCAGCTCGTAGCTTACCGCCTTGGTTTGGCCGGGGGTCAGCGCTTTACAGCCCGGCGCGTTGTAAACCACCCTGACACTGCCCAGGAATACCGCTTCCACCCTGCCGCTTTCGGGCATCAGGTAAGCGGGAATACAGGGGGAAAGCTCCAGGCACAACCGGCCGTTTTCCAGGCGGAAGGGGCGCTCCCCAAAGAACATCAGCTGCCAGATCTGCAAAAATTCCGCTGTGGAGCCGGAAAGCCGGGCCACAAAGCCCCTGCCGTGAACGGCGGGATCCGGGTTTGCGGAGGAAGCCAGGAAGGAAACATTTTCCAGGGGGCTGCGTCCGTACTGCTCCCAATTCAGGAAGGGGACCGCCGCGTCGTGCAGCGCCTCTCCGAATTCCTCATACAGTCCGCTTTTCAGCAGCTCCAGCAGATACTTGTATTCCATATGGAGCCAGATGGATTCGTTTTCCAGCCAGCCGGGCGTAAAGGCCTTGGCGCGGCCCACCTCGAAGCTCACGTTTTGCAGGCTGGCGTTCACCTTATACATGTGAAGCTTTTCATCGTACAGCGGGCTTTTTCTTACCAATTCATGAAGCGCCCGCTTTTTCTCCGTCCCGTTCGACAGCTTGAGATAATGTACCGGTCCTTCCAGGAACAGGGGCATGGCCTCCGGCTGAAGTTCTGTGGGCATGGGCCCCTCCGGCGTGCTCTGTACGGCGGAGGCGGTGAAAGTAAAGTAGGTGGGGATCACTCCGCCGCCAAAGCCGCAGGCCGCCTCAATACCTTCCTGAACCGCCCCTTCCAGGCGGGAAAGCATAGCGCTGAGCGCTTTGCGGCCTACCGCTGTTCTTTTTCCCTGATAACCGATCTCGGTATTTGCCCGGTAAGCCTCTTTTACGGTATTCAGCCGGTCCCAGCGGGCATAGCTCTCCTGCTGGGAAGAAAGGATCTGATCTACCTCGGAAAGCAGGGCGGCCGCTTCCTCATACAGATCCACCTGTCCCTCATGGGTCTCCAGCGCCTCAATGGTAAACCGCAGCAGCCGGGCCAGCTCACAGCTTTCGGCCATGGAGGAGCCCAAAAGGCCCGGAAGGCCGTTTAGGGCGTCGTACCAGCCGGGCTTTCCGCCCTCCATCTCCACGCCCATACCGGCGGGATCCAGGGTGGCTGTTTTCAGCGTACACAGGAGGATCAACTTCTCTATCAAGGTGCTTTTTGCCTCCTGCCCGTCCGCCGTGCACATCCATTTGCGCACTGTTCTCCGTTCCTCCGGCGCCAGCGCGTGATACTGCCGCAGCCCGTTTTTCGTCATTTCGTACCGTTTTGCCCGGGGGTTTATCCGCACCCTGGTTTCATAATAGCGATACCGGCGGTCCTCAAACAGCAAGGCCTCCTTTTCCTCCGGGAACACGCTGAGATAGGATTCTATCAGATCCAGGTTATAGGTCCAGTGGTCGCTCCAATAGCCCTCGCCAAACTCGGCATTGGCCTCGCTGTCCGCCGCGCACACCGCCCTTGCCGTAAAGCCTTTTGCTTCCTCCTTGCTCATGCCCCAGTCCTCTGCCGCCATGGCAAGCTTTCCGGGAGTAAAGGGGTGGGAAAGAACAGCTTCCGCCTGAGGTGCCTCAGCCAGAAGGACTTTTCTTGCCTCATCGGAAAGGGTAAAGGTGCTGGGGGTGACCACCAGAGGATTATAGCCGTCTGTCTGAATCAGATCAAAGAAGGTATGGATATTTTCCCTTCGGAGTCTGGGCGTAAACCGCACGTCGCACCGGCGGTTCTGGTTTACGTCCCGGAAATTGCCATTGCCCTGGGCGTAATACTCCCGGCCCAGAGAGAAATAGTTGTATTCCCGCTCCGGGTCTCCGTGCTTTCTGGAATAGAGATAGAAGGGGGTTTCCTTTTCCCCGTCTGTGAAGAGCATGGGCGCGCCGCCCCGAAGAAGATTATCCAAATAGGCCTGCTTGCTGTAGGCGTCGAATACGGGATCGGAAGTCTTACAGGCTGCCTTGGCGCACAGGGCTTCCACTACCAGGATCTCTTCTTCCCGCTTTTCCGCCGCCCAATGGGCGCCGGAGGCCTTTTTCGCCAGAGACGCTACTCTGCCTTTTTCCTCCGCCTGGCCGTAAAGGCAGGTAAGCCGCAAAGCTTCTCCCGGCCCCAGCACGGCTTCCTTTGGCAGGAAACAGCAGGGGAACAGGTTTTGGGTGATCTGGGGCTTCCGGCAAAGCTCGGAAAGAGAATGCTCCAAAAAGCCGTGGGGCATGGCAAAGGAGGTGTCTTCCCCGAAAATCAAAGCGGGCTGTACAATGGGCCGCAGCAGGCTTCCCGCCTCGTCCCAGGCCAGGCAGAAATTGCCGCCCTCCACCTCGGTCACGATGGCGCTGTCCGCCATGGACGCCCGCACCCGGAAATAGGCGCGGCCTGCTTCGGCGTCTTCCACCTGCATCCAGGCCTTGGCAAGATTGGCTTCATTTTTCAACGTATCATGGCTGATCCCATAAGGCACCAAAGCGGGCATGCCGTCCAAAAGCTCCAGGGACAAGGGCTTTTCCCCCTGGTTTCGCAGGGTGAGCACCCTGCACAGCGCCGGAGAGCGTTCTCCCGGCACGCCAAAATAGAGAGCGGAGGCAGAAATTTGCCCGCTTTGACAGGTGATCTCCACCTCGCTCATGCCAATGTGCATATCGCACTGCCGGGTAAACAGTTCCTCATAGCTTCCGTCAATTTTACAGAAAGTACGAAAGCCGGTACGGCTTACGTCACGGTAGGACACATGGGCAGGGCAGAATTCCATAATGGGGTGATCCTTATCCGATACGCCGAAGCTGCACACCGCCTGGCCCCGGTTGTTGTAATAACACCAGATCGGCACGCCCAGCTCGCCGCCAATTCCTGGCAGGAAGCTGGAAAAGGTGGGCTTTTCCTGATAATTTGAGATCACGAACCTGTTTCTTCCGTCAAACATGGGCACTCTATCCTTTCTTCTTCAGCTTTACGGCGATCACGAGCTCTCCCTGGGGCAGCTCTCCGGCAGGCAGTACAAGCTCCGCACCGCGGCCTTCCCAGCGTTTCTTCCCGCAGATGGCGGCTTCTATCTCATACTCTCCCCAATCCAGCCGGTAGGGGTTCTCATAGCAAACGCGCAGGGAATGCCCAGCGCTGACGCAGGAGATCTCCGCCCTGCCGTCCGCCGTGAACTGCTCCGCCGTAAGCTTGGGGGAGAGCACCAGGTCTCCCGCCCTGCCCCGCACGCCGAAGACCTGGGTCTGCAGAGTCAAAAGCCACCAGCTGCCCGCGCCGGTCAAATAGGGGTACATGCCCCGGCCCCGGTCGTCGAAATACTCCGGGATCCCGAGCAGAATGCGGCTTTTCTCAAAACGAACGCTTTGCCGGTACAGGTTTTCCAGAACCCGGAAGCCCTCCTTCGCGAAGCCCCGGGAATACAGGGCATAGGCATACATCACCGCCATATGGCAGAATACCGCGCCGTTTTCCTTATGTCCGTAGGCAAAGCCAAACATGCGGCCCATATCCAGCTTGACCTCTTCGAAATCCGTGTTCAGGCAGTAACCGCCTCTGCTTTCATCATAAAGGTAGTGATCCGCTGCCTGAACGATCTCCCGCGCCTTCGGGCCGTCCGCCGTGCCGGAAAGCAGGGAGAACACCTGCCCGGTCAGCATCATGCGGGGCTTTTCGTTGAGAACGCCCTCCACAGCCCTGCCGGAATCGTCGTAATAGCTGTTGAACCAGTGGCGGCCCTCCTGATCTCCCGTCCACTCCGTTTCCCGGATATGAGCCTTCAGCCGGTCTCCCATGGCCTGCATTCGCCGGGAAAGCTCAGAAAGGGAAACCTCCGCCTTTTCCGTGCTTTCGTTGGCAGCGGCACAATAGGCGGCAAGCGCCTTCCGCATTTCCTCCGGCGAACCGGCTTCACATTCCAGCAGGGAAAGAAGGGGCTTTAAGAGAGAAACGGTGTTCCGCCCCTTTTGTTCCAGCCGCTTCAGCAAAACGGAAAGCGTATCAAAATTCCCTGCATAGGCGGCGGTAAAGGCCACGCTTTCTCCCCGGGTGCGGGCCATATCCAGTCCATCGTTCCAGTCGGCGCCCCGAAGCCGCATGTGCCCGTGCTCGCCCACATCGAAGAAGGCCGTGACCGCCTGGATCAGCAAATGCTCCAGCACCGTGCCGCTGTGAGGCATGCCTGCGTTCTCCCGGGGGCCGCCCTCTCCCCGGAAGGCCAGGGTATCGGCAAAATAGGGCTGCTCCTCCAAAAGGAACTCATCGTCCCCGGTTTCGTCCAGATAGAGGTTCACTGTCAACAGCGGCCAGAAGCCGTGATCCATCCACACCCTGGGGATATTGTTCCGATCCGCCTTGAATTCCCCGGGCTTCGTGCCGATAATAGTGGCGTTGGTGCCGTCTGTCCGCACCCCGGCAAAATAGCACAGCAGGTCGTTCCGAGTGGCGGCCGGGTCGGTCAGGAGCAGGGCAAGGCTGTCCTGCCACAGATCCCGCCAGCCTCTGCCGCCTCTGCCGTAATCGTGATGAGGCAGGAAGCTGCACCCACAGATCCGCCGCAGCAGAGGCTGAATGCCCACCCAGCGCATCCAGGCGTCAAATTCCTCGTCTCCCGTGCGGAAGTGCTGGGAAGCGGCCTTCTGCCACCAGTCCTTCGTTTCCTCCAGCCGCTTTTCCACCGCGGCGGCAGTCAGATAGGGCGCTGGGTCGTCGTCCACCGCCAAAACGATTTGATAGCGCCGAGTCTCCCCGGGGGCAAGGGTGGTCTCCCGGAAAAACAGAGCCGCCACCGCTTCCCCGCCCCGGTCACCGTCTCCCTCGTGAAGCAGGGAAACGCCGTCCGAATCTGTCAGCGCCTGGGGCCAATCGTAGCTGCCGCAGCCTACAAAATCCCGCACGGAGGGAAGAAAGCCCAGAGGAGCGTCGCCGTTTTCCTCCGCACCCCAAACGCGGTAGGTGATCTCTCCCTTTTGGTGCCCCCGCTCGTCAAAAGTCAGGGTAGGGCGCAGGTCTACCCCGAATTTCGTCAGCCGGATCCGGTGCAGCAGGCTGGTAACATGGCGATGATCCCGAATATTGTCGGCGGAACGCCCATACAGGGGGATCGCTGCCACCGGCGAAAAAACAGCGGGAGCCGCCCCCGTATTGGTCAGAGAGACCTGCATGATCTCGATCCGTTCTTTTCCCGCCGGAACAAAGCTCAGCGTCTCCGCCCGAAGTCCCCAAGGGCTTTCTCTCGTCAGCTTCTGCCACAGCAGACCGCCGGTCAGCGTGGAGGTCTCCTTGCCGTCCGCCCGCTGGGCGGCGCTTTTTCCGGTAACGGACCAGGGCCTTTCCCCCGTCCGGCAGACCCAAAAATTCCGGGTGGCCGTGCTCTCCTGAAGAGTCTCTGCGCTGGCCGGAGCCAGCAGGAAAGTATTTTGATCGGTTTTACAGTCTCCCGCAAGCAAGGGCGTAATGCTGGACATCATGCCCCCTTCGTTCACCAGTGGCAAATAGGCCTCCGGACACCGCTCCGCTTCCGTCAGCAAAAAGTCTCCCTGTCCGTTCAAAAATTTCAATACTTCCATTTCATCGCCGCCTTTTTCTATAAAATCACGGGAATTTTTAGACTCATTTCTGGTAATAATGTACCTCAAATTTTACATTTCGTCAAGTGCTTTTCGTCTTGGCCCGCGGAGCCTCCGAAGTTGATGCCAAACGAAAAAGGGAGGGGGCGGAAGCTTTACACGGAAAAACACGGCGGAGCCTTTCGGCCCGCCGTGTTCTATTCTTCTTTCGGTTCTCTGAGGAAGGCCTTTCTCTCTTCAGGACGGTGCTAACGCAGAAGCATGCGGAATGTATTCTGAACGCCGGAAATTTCAACACGCCCGTCCTTCAGCCTTCTATGCTTTGCGTGGTGCAATCGTCCTTCTGTTGACTCTGATGATTGTCCTTATGATGTAGGACGGATTTTGCGGACATTCAAAATAAAAATGAATGTGGAGGTAACAAACAATGGCAAAGACGATTTTTGAGGAACTGGGCGGCAA
>CAJUTL010000035.1 GCA_910589395.1 uncultured Oscillospiraceae bacterium | reverse complement strand
CTTTTCAGAATAAAAAACCGCCTAAAACCGGGTTAAACTTTTCTTTTAACCGGGCTTCAATGCGCAGGAAATCTTCTTCGTCTATCACCTTCTGCCGGAGCATGGAGCGGGCCACCGCAAGGGCCGCCTGATACTTTTTCTCCCGGTCAAACTGTTCCTTCGTCATGGCAGCCCCCTTTCCCGAAACGTGCTTTGATATAGCAGGCATGAGAACAATATTTCCGTTTCTGGTTCCCATAGCTTGAAAACTCCTTCCCACATTCCGCGCAGGCCAAAGTGTAAAATGCTTTTCTATCTATCAGCTCCGGGTGGGCCTTCCACCATGCGCGGCGGCAGGCTTCGGAGCAAAATTTTCTCTCTTTCCGTTTTGGGGCTTTTGCCAGAGGCTGCCCGCACTGGCGGCAGACCTGCGGCGGCTCCTTGCTGGCAACGCCGGTTAAGTCATTGCGCCTGCAGAAGCTCTTGACCGTATTTTCCGAAATGCCGAGGCGGGCCGCTATGGCGCGATAGCCAAGCCCCTCGCCGCGCAGATAACGGATATTCTCTTTTTGTGCGTCTGTCATGTTCCGCCTCCTTCTAAAAAAATAAGGCGGCCCCGCAGAGCCGCCCATCCGCTTAGTCCGGGATTTTCAAGACCTGCCCGGCATAGATCACGTCCGAGGTAAGGCCGTTTAATTTCTTGATTTCAGGATACCGGGAGCCATTCCCCAGCTTCGCCGCCGCAATGGCCCACAGGCTGTCGCCTTTCTTCACCGTATAGGTGGCATAAGCCGCCTTACCGGTATAAACCGCTTTGCCGCTCTCGTCAAAGACCGAGTATCCGGCATTTTCGTCGGCGCAGCGCTTGGCGTTGTCAAACACCTTAAACGCGCCTTTCTGCGAAGCCTTGTCGTCCCAGCTTTTGCGCACCCGGTACAGGATACCGGAAGCGGAGCCGCCGCCATTGCCGCCGGAAGTACCGGAGAGCCGTTCCCTTACCGCCGCCCGGAAGGTGTCCATGTTCTTCCCGTGCTTCGGGAACCAGTGCATGACATCCCCATGATTGGAGGCAATGCCCTGCGCATGGCCCTCGCTGTGGCAGATGATATTTTTCTCGGTCAGGCCGTACTCTTTGCACAGGTAGGCGCAAAGCTCCACCGCCTCGTTGTATACCTTGCCGAAATAGGAAGCGTCCGCCAGATTGTCCTCGCATATCTCAAAGGAGATATGAGTATCATTGCCGCTCCCTTTGGGGCCGGAGCCGCAATGCCAGCCCCGGTGGTTCCACGGGAGCGTCTGGTAGGTGGCGACGGTGCCGTCGGCCAGCTTCCCGATAAAAGCGTGGACGCAGACCTGCCGCCCGCCGGGCCGATCCTGATTCCAGTGGTTGTTGTACTGGTTCTTCCCCAAAAGGCCGTCATCCGGGCCGACATAGCGTTTCAGGCTGGGATTGTTGGCCCCGGTAGAATGAACCATGATCCCCTTCGGGGTAATCGTGCGGCCTGCCTTGTAGCAGGCATTTTCCGTCAGTATCCGTTTGTGCAGATTCATAGAAAAACCTCCTTCGGTTTCTGCCTCAAAAGCGACGGCGCTGCCGGTGCCGTATCCATGCACCAGAGCAGCGCCGTCATAATAAAAGGCCAGTATTTTATGATAGGGAACGCCGTTTTTTGCCGCCCACATACAGCCCACCTGCGACATTCCCACGCCGTGGCTCGCCTTCTTGGGGTTCTCCATGCGGGCGGCTTCATCCCACGGGTCGGCTTTATGCACATAATAGGGATAGTCCCGGCTCCAAACCTCGCCGCTCCGCTTGCAGGTGCCGCCGTTGGAGGCGGAATAAAAGCAGTCCAGCAAAGCGCCGCCATAGGTAAGCGCCTGCCCGGCGGTTGCCTCTATGGCCCGGCGGCTTCGCGGGCAGGTATCCATAAGGGAAGCCCGGAACGCCTGAAAGCGCGTGGTATCATCAATCACGGCCCCCGCCGCTGCCCGTTTTGCGGCAAAGGTGCGGGCGGCCACGGCCTGCGCTTTCAGGGCCTCCATGTGGGAGCCTTCGCCGATCTCGGCGGGAACCACGCCGCAGAGGTATTCCTCCAAGTCGAAGGAAACCGGCCCCGCGCCGAAGCAGGCCACATTCTCGGCGCGGGTCATGGTTACGCTGATCTTCATTCTCTGTCCTCCTTACCGCCCTTGTCGCTGTCCCGGTCATGGAGCTGCGCCAGCACGTCTTTCAACTTCTGCGGGATCGGCAGGCCGATCCGGGCGGAATTTTCCAGAAGGCTCACACCCTCGTTGGAAATGTAAAAGAAGATCACCGCCGTGCGCAGCGCGTCCCCGGAGCCAATAATCTGTGCGTCGATCACATGGCCGATCCCCACCATGACGAAAATCAGCACCTTGCGGAAAATCCCCTTAAATCCCACCTCGCTGGATAAGCTCTTATCCACAATGGCGCACATCACGCCGGTCAGGTAGTCGATCACCACAAAGGCGATCAGGGCATAGAAAAAGCCGTCCAGCTCCCCGAAGAACCAGCCCAGCCCTCCTCCGATGGCGGCCAGCGCCACCTGCATCCAGTTCCATACATTCTTCATGTTTCAAATCCTCCTTCAAATTTTGATATTGAAAAAAGGACGCTTGCCGCGTCCCTGTTTCCGGTATTCATTCAATCTGCTTCGGCAGAGCCTCCCACAGCCGCATATCCTCCTGCCCCAAAGACCAGATGGCGATCCCCCGCAGCTTCCACCGGTAGGCCGCCTCGTTGGCCCAATAGACCAGAGAATCCACGTCCTGATAATACAGGATGGAAAAGCCGTCCGCGTCCCCAAGGAACAGCCGGGAAATCCAGACATTTATGTCCCTCGGCACGATCTTCGCCGTATAGTCCTGCCCGCAGGAAAGCGGAAGCAGATGGGAATGGAAAAAGTCATAGTCGAGGGAAATCTCCTCGCTTCTGGTGGCGGATTCCTCCACGTCGGAGTTTACCGAGAACACCTGAAATTCGCTGTCCCACGTCACGCCGGAGCGGGCAATGCGCCCGAAGCTGGCCGTCCGCCCGTCCGGGTATGCCACGTCAAAACATTCATACGGCTCATACGCCCAAGCGTCCCCGGCCCGCAGAAGGTCGCAGACAATGGCCCGATCCGCCTGTATGCCCGCATAGCCGGAAGTGGCGCTCACCGTGGCCGAAAACCGCAGCGTATAACTGGAACCGGAATATACCCGGACGCGGTTCCCGCGCTTTCGCATTTCCACCGTGTAGAGCGTCGGGTCGCTGTGGATGGCGCTGGCCGGGGTTTTGGAAAAGCTGGCCGGGTAGCTTCCAAGCAGGGAGGAGCCTTGATACAGCTCCACCCGCTGGGTATCATAGTTTAAGCAGCAGAAGATATTCCCGATAAAGACACCGGCCCGCCCGCCGCCGCTTGGCGCAAAGCCCAGCCGCGCCCGGATATGCAGGTCGGAAAAGCCCTCGTATTTCCACGCAAGCCGCCCGGAGCCTTCCAGCAGGGAATAAGGGCGGCTCTCAAAATAGCCCTTCTGCCAGACCTCCCATTTCCCGGAGAGCGTCGTCCAGTAGCTGTCCGGCAGGGGCGTTTCGTCCCGGAAGTCCTCATACCAGACAAGGGCGGAATCGGGCTTTCGCCGGAGCATTTCACAGGTCAGCTTAAAGCCCTTGTCCGGCGTGGCCGGGTTGCCGTTTACATCCAAGAATTGCCGGGGCGAAAGGGCAAAGGAAGCCTCCCCGGCGCTGGCGGATTCGGAAAAGCCGCTGCATACCCGGAAGCCGTAAAACTGCACGCCGGGAACGCCGCCGCTGATTGTCAGGGTATGCGCCCCCGCCGAAAGGCTCATACCGGAAGCAAAGGAGAGCCAGCAGGTGCGCCGCCAGTAGGGCCACCATAACCGGCTCTCCGAGAATGTCTTTGCCTGCCCGTCCACCGTCACCCGCAGGGCGTTCTTATCCCAAAAGGGGAAGCACAGCCGCACCGCCAGATCATACGACCCGCCCTGCGCAATGGTGAAACGGTAGGTGGCGGAGCTTCCTTCCCCCAGCACCGTCATAAAATCAGAAACCGACACTATGCCGGAATGGCTGTCCGGCGTGCCGCCGCCCCGGTCAAGGTATACCGTGCCAAAGGCGGCCTTCTGTTCCTTACCGTAGGCGGTCAGGTAATGCCTGCGGTTGTAGGTTCCCGCAAGCAGCGGATATTCATAACTCACCGCGTCCCGGCCCTCCATGTAATCATAGACCTGCGGGAGCGCCCACGGCACCTTGTCGTAATCATCCCAATAGGCCACAATGGGGATAAAGGGCTGGGGCGGCTTGTCGTCGGTAAAGTTGTAGCCGCCGGTCATCCACAGTTTGGCGGCATAGTAGGTGTTGGAGGTTCCCCGGTAGGTCTTGCCGAGGTTCTCCGGCGTGTCGTATATTTGCCAGTTCCAGCCGTATCCCGGCAGGCCCATGAACAGCTTCTCCGGGTTCATGGCCCGCACCGCATAATCATAAATGCCTTCCAGCCAACTCCGGGGCGATACCGGGCCGGGCGCACTTCCGGCCCACGCCATCCCGTAAGACATGATGGAGGCCGTGTCGCAGTAAGCGTCGAGGTCGGCATAGACGCACCAGTTCTCCCCGCCCACGGAGCCCTGCACGCCGGTCATGCCCGGCAGGCAGATATTGACGCGCTTGGCCGGGTCGTAGGCTTTGACGGTCTGGTAAATATCCCGGAACAGGGCGTTTGCCGCCGCCCGGTTTTCATACCCGCCGCCCCGCTCCAAGTCAATGTCGATCCCGGCGCACCACGGGTATTTTTCCATGATACGGACAATCTCGAACAGAAAGGTATCCTTCGCCCCGCCGGTATTGTTGCGCAGGGCCGTAAAAATGCTGGCTGTTCCGTGGTTCATAATGGTAAGGAGCCAGTGGATATGGGGCCAGCGGTTAATGTAGGTCATCATGGAGGAAATGCTGGTGCCGGTTTCGGAGATCGTGCCGGAAGCGCTCACCTCAAAGGTGAAAATCCCTACCGTATCCAGCCGGTCGCCGTAATCCCGCAGGGCCTGATACATCCGGGAATTTCCCATAAACGACCAGACCATGCACCGCTTGCCTTTCAGATAATCGCGCATAAATATGTCCTCCTGAAAAAATGGCAGTAAAAAAGCGCCTGTTTCCAGACGCTTTAACAGCATTAAGTTATTTTTTTCGTTTTTCTGCCGCCTCAATAATCTTTGCAAATCTATTTTGTATGATAGGATCAGACAACGCCTCAAAATTTGGAACATTATATTTATCTATAACACCGATTTTTCTAAGCTCCTCTAATTCCTCGACCACATCTCTATTTATTGTACACCACATATCTAATCCAAAAAGCACATTTGTCCTAATACACGAATCCTGTCTATTTTGCAATCCTTCATAATTATTGATACCATTTTCTATAAGAGTGGCATAATTTTTTATATCGGCTTCATCTATACTTCTAATGTCCTCAGTATCGTGAAGAATTTGAAAAGTTTTTCCACTTTGTTGCTCGCCAGAATAATTTTTTCGCAATGGATATTTTCTATCCTCAACTTCCGCCTCCTGCTCTGCTGTAAGTCCATTCACAAATCGGAACAGCTCTCTATCATGTGGAACAAAATCTAATGTTATTACATCTGGAAGGGCTTCTTTACATAATTCTCTCAGATGTATTAGTTGATTCTGTAATTCAGTTGACATTTCTGAAAGTGAAGCATATTCTGCAGGTTTGTAATCTGAATCCTTATGAGCAAAATTTTTATCCCTTTCATAGTAGAACCGCTGAACAACGGCATCTGTGGAACAAAGTTCTTTCTTTTTCTTTGGAAAAACCTTATCCAAAATAACACAACAATTTATATATAATTCCCGTCTCTTTGAATCAACCTTTTCACGAACACCTATATTTCTTAATGCTGCAAGGTTCTCGTCTATATACATAATACTGTCTACACATTTCTTTGCATCTATCAAGTACCTTGCCAGCTCCCACTTAGTCATAGCAACTGTATACCTCCTTTGTTCCCTGCCTTTCCGTTGGTTAAAAGTATACTTCAAAAACCGTATTTTTTCAATCCGGTTTACAGTATATCACCGCCTTCCTGCATTTCCTGAAACCAGAACAAAAGCCTTGCCGACTTTTTATCTTCCAGCCTGACCGGATGCTTGCTGTCCCCGGCGGCGCTGTATTGGAAAAATCCATGCTTACCGGCAGGCTGCCCGTTCCTCAGACATTCCCGCGAGGAAGCTAAAAGGGCCACTTCGTCCCCGGCGGCGAGTGCCATAGGAAACGCCGCCTTATGCGCCCCGGCCCCGAGGCCCACGGATACGCTGCCCGCCGCCATATCCTGCACCGGGTACAGATAGCAGTCCAGCCCCGCCGTATCCGAGCCGAGGTTAAACAGCACCACCGTTTCCGCCGAGCGCACCACGCCGTTATAGAACCGGGGCGGGACAATGGCCCCGTCCTCCCGGTATTTTTGCAGCAGGGTTTCCGTATGGATCACATAGCCCGTCAGCCGGTCGCCCTCCTGCACCATAAGGTCGGTGAAATAGATCGTGCCGGTACAGTCGGAAACGAGAGGCTTCACGGTGACGCTCACCACGCGCCGATCCCGCTTTGTCAGAATGGTTTCCGAAAACCTTGTGAATTTTGCCGCCATGCCCACCTCCTTACCCGTCCTGCGTCCACTGTATCTCGCTCACATGGCCCACCCAGCCGGTGGCAATGGAGCCGCCCTGCAGGAGCATATCCGTGAAATACACCTGCCCGGTACAGTCGGTGACGCAGAGCCGGACGGTAATGGAGCGCAGGCGTTCATAGCCCTTCGGGGAAACGTCAGCGGCCACCTGTGTGAAAAATGCCATAGAAAGCCTCCTGTCTTAAAAGAGGTCGATAAACCGCGTTTCCGTGGAGCCGTCCTCATATTCAAAAGTAACCTCGATCCCCACCTGCCCGGCGGGGCCTTTCTTCAAATCCTCGGAAGCGATCTGCGCCGAGAAGGTATAGCTGCGGCGGCTGGCCGGGTAAACCGTCTGCGCGAGGCTCTTTGTCATGCCAAGCACGCCCGCCGCCTTAAAGCAGGCCGTACCGGAAACGCCGTTCTCCGCGTCCACCTCAAAGCCGGAATTGAGCCAGTAGTTCATGCCGCTGTCCGCGCGGGAATTGCGCAGGTGGTTGAAGGGAACAAGGTCTTTCACCTCCTGCCGGTCGATCACGTCGGTAGAGGCCAGCACGTCGGCGGCCTTATCCCATTGCGCAGAAGAATCCCCCAGCTCCCGCAAAGTCGTGGATAATTCCAGCACCGTTTTCCACGGCTCCTGCAGATTGTACTGGCGGCGCACCACGCGGGTTTTCACGGATAAATGCAGGTCTTTGTCGTCCACCGTCACAATGTCGCCCAAATCCCACGCCTCATGCTCATAGCCGGTTAAGGCCGACAAGTCCATAGCCGACAGCACATAGGAAATCCGGGGCCTTGCGTACTGCGCCAGTCGCATCTGCGTAAATTCCAGCATCTGATAGGGGTTCGTGAAATTCGAGCAGTCCAGCGTGGAAATGCGCACCTCATTTGTATAGGTGAAATCCTCCACATACTCCCGGTTGTTATTGATGGAGGCAAAGGTCATGCCGTCCTTGCCGTAGGCATAGAGCCGGGTTACAAGGCTCCTCGTATCCACCACCCGCTGGATGGATTTCAGGTTTTTCTTGTAGGCGAACAGCGCCCCGGTATCCCTGCCGCCAAAGGTCAGCAGGTGGACGAGGCGGTTCGGGCAGTCAAAAATCAGGTCGCCACCGTGGATATTCTGCGTGGCCCGTAGGATGGAGAGGGCGTTTTTCTCCGTACACTGCCATGTGCGCTTTGTGGTGACGTTCACCGTCCCCACCGCCCAGCCGGTATGTTCCAGCGCGTGGCGCATAGGGGCCTCGGCGGTATCCGCATTGAAGTCCACGGTTCCTTTTTCCTCCGAAAAGGAAAGGTCATAAAAGGCCGCCTCCGCATACGCCTGCGTCACAATGCGCCCGTCGCTGTCTTTGGTATCCGTCAGGGTTCGGATTCGGTAAATATCGTTGACGATCTGCACCTGCTTCTCATTATCCAGCATGGCCCGCTTGGGGTCATGGAAGGGCAGGGAAAATTCCAGCGTATCCGAACCGTTGACCTCGCTCGTCACCACAATATCAAAGGCATTTTCCAAAACCACCTCCCATGCTCCGTTTGTATCCAGCACCACAGGCCGGGCAAAGCCCAGCTTTTCATAAGGGGCCTTTGGTATATCATGGAGCTGGATTTCCAGCACCTTCGGGCTGCGGGACGTATCCTCTGTGGCAAGCGTTACCCGGAACCGGATATACTGCCGGTTCGGGGATTGCAGCTCGCCGTTCACGCCCACCGTCTGCCACGCCGACCATTCCTCCAAGTCGTCCGAGGTGGCCGTTTCAATCTCCGCAATGGAAGTCACGCCCGCCGTATATTCGCTGGTGACGGATATCCGGCCTGTGCCGGAAAGGGCGCAGGGCGCAGCCTTCGTGACAAGCTGGCCGGTGGCCGGATACGCCCCGTCGGTGCCTTGCCGCAGAGTTACGCCGCCCGGCTCCGAAAGCGCGTCCACCAAACCACCCATATCGCCGCCGTTGGCGGAAAGTGAGGCTTTGAAATATTCCGCCAGCTCCGCCGCCGTAAGGGGAGAATCCGTATCCAGAAACCAGTCGTCGAAACCGCCCGCGTAATAATACTGCTCCGCGTGCATACCCATCACCAGATCGGCCACGCAGGAGCGGTTTAATTCCCCCGTCCATGAAAGGGCGGCAGAAGTCCATACCGTACCGGTTCCCCGGTCGCCGACCACATAAAAGGCCCGCTTATTGTCCGGCTCGATCACCGCCGCGATAAAATACCAGCCATTGTTCACAAAGGAAAAAGGCGGCGTGACCGATTCATCCAGTATCAAAGAGCCGGAGGCATTATAGAGCATGAGCCTCGGCTTCCCCCGGATCAGGGAGAGGTAAAAAATGGGCTGGCCCGGCCCCTGCCTTGTGTTAAAAATCGGGCAGTAGGTATTTCCCACCGAGTAGGTGGTGGGGTTCATCCAGCCGCCCACAATGAGCCGCGCCCCAAGCCGGGCAAACATGAAGCCGTCATTGACCGCCCGCAGGCAGGTTTTCTCGCTGGTGGGGTTTGTGATATTCATGCGGAAATACCGGCCCTTCTGGCCCTGCCGCATACTGGCCGTGGTGCCGCTCCAATGCACCACCGTAAAATCCCGGCCATTGCCGGAGGAATCGGCCAGCCGGTCATTGCCATCCGGGGCGGCCTCATTGAAGCGCCAGAGGCCGGAAGCCGCATATTCCGCCGGAAATTCCCCGGTAAAATCCTCCTGCGCCGTCAGTATTGTTTTCACCGCCATAGCCTCACCTCCATCTGCTCTTGGCCTGTATGCGAAGCTCGGAAAATGCCGCGCCCCCAGCCGTCCCAATCTCCACCACGTTCAGGCCACGCCGCAGGACGGGGAAATTCAGCTCCTGCAGGCAGGGCAGGCCGTTCCTTAACGTATTCCCGGCACTGTCCGTTACCTTTGCCGTTACCATGCCGGTGTCTATCACCAGCACTTCCCCGGCGGAAAGCGGGCCGACAATGCGAAGCTCCTCGCCGTTTGTCTTTATGGAAATATAGCCGGAGGAAACCGCCCCCTGCAGGACATATACCGGCTCCGAGTCCGTATTCCCCACCTGCCGCATGACCTCCTGCGGCCCGGCCCCGGTCAGCACAAAGGCTTCATCATCCAGCGCATACCCGTAAGGGTCGGGGCATAGAAAGCGCAGGGAAAAGGAGCCAGCCGCCCGAAGGAGCCGCTCGCAGTCCACCGTATCCGACAGCCGCGCCTGAAAATACCGGTCGGGAACGTCGTCCAAGATAAGCTGTTTCAGCCCCTGCGTGGGGTCGAGCCACGCGGATACCCGGTCTAAGACGGATACCAGCGTGGCAAAGGTTTTCTGCGGGAAAACATTGCAGCTTATGTCAATGTACCGCTCCCCGCTGTCGGCCCCGAAATCGGCAAGGCCCGGTTTGCCGGGGACGGTTTCCGTATTGCTCCGCACCGGGGGCGAAGCCTGCCAGCCCGTCAGGCGGGCCTTGACCTTCATGGATTGCGAAGATACTCCGCCATATTGAAAGCCCATACAAAAGCCCTCCTTTATGCTGTGATAATGCGGCCCTGTGCGCGGGAGCCGGTCTGCATGAGGTTATAAAGCTCCTGCGAGATTTTCCGTATATCCTCCTCGCTGCGCACGATCATCTGCTGTACCATGACGAGCGGGCCGCCGCCCGCCATGAAACCGGCCCCGCCGGATACGCCGCCGGACACGTTGGCGTTTGCATTGACCGAGAAATCCGTTGGGATGGCGGTCTGCATATCCTCGGCGAGCTGGTTCATCACGCCGTCAATATCGGCGCTCATTTTCTCGGCGGCAGTAACCGCGTCCTTCCCGTTGGTATCAATGGAACCGGCAAGGCCCTTCACCATCATTTCACCGATCCACGCCATTTCCGTGGACGGGGAATGGATGCCGAAGAAGTCGCAGATACCGTCCCAGATCGACGAAATCCAGCCGGACACCTTATCCCAAATCCAGCCTGCAAGGCTCTGGATGCCAGACCACAGGCCCTGCACAATGTTTTTGCCGATCTGTACGATAGACACCGCCGCTTGGCCGATCCCTTTCAGGATAGCCGAAACGATCTGCGGCAGGGAGGCCACCAACTGCGGGATGGCCCGCACCAGCCCCACGGCCAACTGCACCACCAGCTTTATCCCCATCTCCACGATTTTCGGGAGGTTGTTCGTGATAAAACTGGTAATGGACGTAATGATCTGCGGCAATGCCGCAACCAGCCGGGGCAGCGCGTTCAGAAGGCCCTGTGCCAAGCCCTCGATAATGGAGAAGGCCGCCGCTAAAATCTGATCCATGTTGTCGAGCAGCGTAGAGCAGATTAAAATAATGGCCTCCACAACAGACGGAACCAGCTCCGGCAGCGCCTCGCCAAGCCCCGCCGCCAGCGTGACGATCACCTGAATGGCGGCCTCTGCGATCTGCGGCAGGTTGTCTAAAATCCCCTGCGCCAGCGTAAGCACCAACTGCAACGCGCCCTCGGAAAGCTGAGGCAGGGCCGAAACCAGCGCATTAAGGAGCGTTAAGACGATATTCGTCGCTGATTCGATCAGCACGGGCAGGTTGTCTAAAATGGCCCCGCCGATACTCGTCACGATATTTAAGCCCAATTCCAGAAACATGGGCATTTTCTCTAAGATTACGTTGGAAACGCCCTCTATGGCGTTCCCGATAGCCACACCGATCTGCTCGAAATCCCCGTTGGCCGCGTTGATCTCATTGCTGAGTGTGGAAAAAACGTCGGTGATCCCCGCCGACATTTCACTCGCCAGCGGAAGGAAAACGCCCTGAATGGAGCGCTTTGTCCCCTCTATGGCGGAATCGAGGTCATTGTATTTAATCTGGTTGATCTGCGAGAGCGCGTCGTAGGTCTTGCCCGCGCCGTCCTCCATGCTGGCAAGCACCGGGAGGACATTGCTCTGTAAATCCTCAAACTGCGTGCCGAACAGGTTGACCGCCGCCGTATTCTTGGCAATGGGATCGTCCATACTGTCAAGCGCATTGACGACCTCGAAAAACGCCTCCCGCGCCGAATCCCCGCCAGCGGCAAACCGGGCCGCCATAGCGTCCGCGTCCATGCCGAGGGCCTGAAAGGCTTCGGTGGTGGTATTGCTGCCGTCGATCACCCGCAGGTTAAATTCCTTTACCGCGTCGCCCACCTTGTCAATCGAAAAGACACCGGCTTCGGAACCGCTGATCAGCCCACTCACAAATTCGTCTGCGGAGAGGCCGAGGGCAGCGTACTGTGCCGAGTATTCGTTGAGGGTATCCAAAAGGTCGCCGTTCTGGTCTGCGCCGTTCTGTGCGCCCACGGCGATTATGTTATAGGCTTCCCCTGCGGAAAGGCCGAAATTTTTCATTAAGGCGTTGGCTGTCCGGGCGGATTCCTGCAGGTCATAGCCGAAGGTGTCCCGCAGGGCGAATCCGGATTCCGTGGCTTTCTGCAATTCCTCGTCCATAAGGCCGGTGGTTTTCTGCACCGCAGAAATGCCCTCCGCCACATCCTCCAGGCTGTCGCCGAAATTATTTGTGTATACCCGGCGGGCCGTTTCGCCAAGCGCCTCCAATTCCGCGCCGGTGGCCCCGGTGGAGGCGGAAATCTGGTTGACCGCCTGATTGTACTCGTCGCCCAGCTTCACAAGCCCCACGTCTGCGGATACAGTGGCGGCACTGATAGCCACAACGGCGGCGGCCACCACCGCGCCAATCGTTTTTGCAATGCCGCCCAGCTTTTCAAACCGGTTCCCGGCATTCTCCGCCTTGTCGGCGCTTTCTTCCAGCGAATCGCCGAAATCGTCGGCTTGGCCGCCTGCCTCATCCAGATGATCCCCGGCTTCCTCCAACGCCCGGTTGTTCTCGTCCAGCTCCTTTTCCATATCGTTTAAGGCCGCTCTGGCATTGTTGAGCTGAATCTGCCACTGCTGTGTGCGCCGGTCATTTTCCCCGAAGGAGGCGGTGGCGTTGGCAAGGGCCTGCTCTAAGGTGCCGATTTTCTGTTTTGGGGTATCACTCTCTTTGTTTAGGACGCGGTTGCGGGCCGTGATCGCCTCCACCGATTTATCCTGCTTATCAAACTGCGAGGCCACAAGGTTCATTTCCGAGCCAAGCACCTTAAAGGACTGGTTGATCTCCGCGAGGGCCTTCTTAAATTCCTTCTCGCCTTCCACGCCAATCCGCAGGCCAAAATTGTCCGCCATGTTTCCGCCACCTCCTTCCTCGTCGTCACAAACTGCATATCACTCGCTTCCGCGCAAGCGCGAAAGCTCATTCATTCCGTTGTTCCTCCTCTCCCCACAAAGCCATCCGGCTTTGCGGGGTTCCCCTATCTTCAAATCCCGTAAGGGATAATGTCGTCAATGAACAGCTCCCGCTTGGGCTTTGCGAGGCCGGTAAACTGCTTATGGCACTCCCACAAATCCAGCAGATACCCGAAAGGCATAAGCCACGCCTCCTCCTCGGAACGCCGGAGCGGAACCGTCGCATAATAGATTAGCCGGGTAAACAGTTCTTCGTCGCTTACCCGACCGGCACGTTTTTTGGGTCTGCCTCGCTCTCAATATGGCGCTTGGTTCCCCGGAACATGGCCTCCATGATCGCGTCCTTATAGGCCGCCAATTCCAGCGGGGAGGTGAGAAGCTCCACCTCCTCCGCCGTAAGCAAAGGCTTCGGCTCCTCCCTGTGGCGTAGGTTGTATATCAAAAGGCTCTGGTTCGCCATCAGGACGATCAG
Organism: uncultured Oscillospiraceae bacterium; assembly: GCA_910589395.1. Taxonomy (GTDB): domain Bacteria; phylum Bacillota; class Clostridia; order Oscillospirales; family Acutalibacteraceae; genus Acutalibacter; species Acutalibacter caecimuris_A. The sequence continues at coordinate 16,531 of CAJUTL010000035.1, read as the reverse complement.
CCAGATAATCTCATCCAGCGCCATCTCGAAATTTTCCGATTTCATCAGCTTCGTGCCGAGGTTTTCCAGACCGCCATAGCGGCCCGCGATCTCCTTTGTGGCCCTTGTGGTTAAAATAAGCTGGTATTCCTCGCCGCCAATCGTAATTGTAGCGGCCCTGTCCTGATCCACCATCATGCCGCGCCTCCTTCCGTTTCATAGACCGGCTCGTATACTTCCTGATACCAGCCGGAAATGGTGCTGGCCTGCACGCCGCTGTCGTCCTCGTTGACCTCCGCCTTCCACGGATGCTCGTTCTTCCCGTCCATCTTATTGCGGCGCAGGATCGTCCCCTCAATGGTGGGCGTGGAGAAGGTGATGGAATCCCCCTTCGTCTGCAGGTTCGTGCCGGGAACCGCAAATTTTACCCGGTACAGCCAGAAATAACGGTAAGTGCCGTTTGCCTTGCGGGCGCGGAAGCCCACGGCCACCGGTGCGCCGTCGTTCTCGCTGGCGGAAATGAGGACGCCGTTTTTATCCGCCTTCGCCCCGGTCAGTGCCTCGGCGGAGGACACGCCAATATCGTCCACGCCCAGCGACAGGGTTCCGCTCTTAAATTCCTTTACGATCTCCGCCGCGCCGTCGTCGGCATACAGCGTGGCCTCGTTTAATTCAATCGAAAGCTCGGCGGTCATTGCCTTCGCCAGCATGACCGGGGTTCCGTAGGTTTCGTCGCCGTTCTCGCCCTCGGTGATCGGGGCATAAAACAGCTTGTCAAGTCCAATCGTCGCCATGATCTAAACCTCCATTTCATAATGTTTTGCCACATCTATGGCATAGTGGTGATAGCCGGTGTCGTCCTCATGGCCGATATACCGGCGGTCTGTAATGGTAAAGTCCGCCGTCAAAAGGGCGCGGACGATCCGGTTTTTCTGTCGGGTATAGCTGCCCTTTTTGAAGAAGGAAAGCCGGGCCTCCTGCACCTCATACTGCGGCAGGTCGTCGGCATGGAAGCCGAAGCCGTCCGAAAGGGGCGTGACGACCAGATATTCCTCCGGCGGCGTATCCTGAAACACGCCGGTTTCTATGGGGATACCCAAAGGGCCAAGCGTACCGTTCAAATCTTCCAGCAGGCTCACAGCTTTTCCACCTCTCTCTCAAAAGCGGCCTTCATGGCCTCGATACACGGGGCGCGTGCCGCCGACCTTGCCGGTTTCAGAAAAGGCTTGGCAGGCTGCCCGCTTTTCCCGTATTCGAGGACGTTGGCAATCATGGCATTGCTGCGCCCGTCCGGGCGCGGCTCCGAAAAGCCCACCTTCACGTTGTAATTGCCGTCCCGGTCAATCTTGGCCGGGGATACGCCGAGGGCGGAAAGCAGCTCGCCGGTGGAGCGGGATTCTTCCTTTGTATCCCGGCCAATCACCGCGTTCAAATTCGCCCTTACTTTCTGCTCCACGACCTCGCCGCCCGCTTCCAGCACCTTCGGGATGATCTCGTCGGTCTTATCCCCCAGCCGGGAGAGCCGCAGAAGAAATTCCTCCGGCATTTTTACCTGCACCTTACCCACGTCGTCACACACTCCTTATCCTTCGCTTCCGCATAAATGCGAAAGCTCACTCAATCCGTTGCTCCTCCTTTCCCCACAAAGCCCTGCGGCTTTGCGGGAGCCCCGGAGCCCACCACCTTTTTCGCTAAAATCTCCACATACATCCCGCGCCCCTTCACATCCTCCACGCTGGTAATGTCATACCGGCAGCCCTCACAGCGCAAAAACAGCTTTGTCGTCACCTGCAGGCCGGGAATGATACGGAACCGGAACAGGTCGGTGGCCTCCGAAAAGGCCGCCCGGTTGGCCCAGCGCTCGCTTCCATGCCGGGCCTCATGGTAGGCCCGAACCTCCGCCACCACCGTATCCTGCGGGGAGGAAAAGCCCTCGCTGTCCTTCACATTCTCGGTAAGGATTAGCTGGATGGGCGTGCGCATTTTTCCAAAACTCATAAGCTACACCTTCCAATCCCGGTCAAGACGCAAAAGCAGGTTGACCGTATTCCATACCTGCTGCCCGGCCTGAATGTTATCCGCAAAAAAGCCGCCGGTGCTGCCGTCCCGGCTCTCGTAGAAGTGGGACGACAGCATGATAACGGCCTGCTCGGTGGTGGGCGGCATGGGGTTGTCGGCATAGTAGCCCGTGGGGATATGCTGGTAACTCTCCGCATAGGAAAGGGCCGCCGCGATATAGCCGCGCAGCAGCCCGTCGTCCTCGCTATGGGAAAGGATCAGGTTTTCTTTTACCTTCTGCAGTAATTCCTCCATGCCGCCACCTCACAATCAGGAAGCGGCCTTCATCTGCATGACCTTCACGGCCTCCGGCAGAATGAGCCTGCCGTCCACGCGCTGGGTTGCAAGGAAGCCCACCTGCCCGGTGGGCGCATACAGCTCGCCGAGGCGGCGGAAGGAGCGTCCCTGCCGGTCGGCCACCCAATAATAGGACAGGTCGCCGAACAGGATGGATTTTGCGCCAGCCGCAAGGGCGGGCATGAAAGCGGAAGTGTAGACCGGGCGGTTTAACAGGGTATCCGGCGCACCGGCGGTCAGGCTGGGCTGCCACAGATACTGGCCGTTGTTGTCTTTGAGCTTGCGCAGGGCCTTCACGCTCGCGTCGTTCATCACGAATACGGCGCTCCTGCGGTAAGGCGCTTTCAGGGAATAGAACAGGTCAAAGATTTCATCCGCCGTAAAGGCCGCAGCCGCCGCAGCGGTAACGCCCACCTCCGCGCCGCCCGTTTCCGCCAGCACGCCCAGCGGCTTTCCGGTGCCGTCGCCGGTAAAGAAGGCTTCCTCCTCCTTGTTGCCAATCCGGCGGGCAAACTCGCGGGAAATGTAGGCTTCAAGGTCAAACACGCTGTCATTTAACAGCTCCTCGGACACCTTAATCATGGTGCCGAGCTTATAGGCCCCAATGGAAACCTGCCCGAAGCTGTCGTCGCTCTCCGGGATCGCCCCTTCCTCGTCTACCCAAGAGGCGCTCCCTTTGGAAGCAACCACGGGGATTTTCCGGTCGCCGGAGCTGGTCTGGATCACATGGGCCAGCGTGCGGAAAATGTTCTGCTCCTCCAATGCCTCCACCAGCGTGCGCTCAAATTCGTCCGGCACCAGATAGCCGCCCTCGGAATCCGTCCCCACCTGCAGGGCGTTCATTACCTCCGGGGAGGGCATTTTGCTCCGCATCACATTCCAGAAGGATTTCCGGTATTCCTCCGTGGCCCGGCCCGTCTTTTCCTCCCCGGCAGGGGCCGCAGGCTTGCCGGTGATCGGCGTATTGACCGGCCTGTTCAGCTCCGCGTCCAATGCCTGCTGGCGCTCCAAGCGGTCAATCTCTTTTCCGAGGTTTACCACGTCGGCCTCCATCTTCTCATAGGTCGCCACGTCCTCGGCGGACAAAAGGCCGTCGGCCCCGCGCTTGGAATCCAGAAATGCCTTCGCCGCGTCCCACGCCTTTGCGCGCTTGGCGCGCAGTTCCAAAATCATGCTCATAATGTTTTCCTCCTTAAAATTTCAATAAATTAAGCCGCTCATAAAGCGGCTCTGCAGGTTGTTTCTGTTCGGTTTTTTCTGCCGCAAGGGGCAGCTTGTTTAACAGGCGGTTTGTCACCGTCCGCCGCGAGAACACGAAGCTCTCCGGCTGGGGCGGGACGGGATCTCCCGCCGCCTGAAATAAGAGGTCGTCGGCAAAGCCCAGCTCCACGGCCTTGTGGGCGGACAGCCATGTTTCCGCGTCCATAAGGTGCGAGAGCCGCGCCCGCGACAGCCCGGTCTTGATCTCGTAGGCATTAATAATCGACTCCTTTACTTCGTCCAAAAGGGCAATGGCCTTTTTCATTTCCTCCGAATCGCCCATTGCCATAGTCAGCGGGTTATGCACCATCATTAAGGCCGTGGGAGCCATCAGGACGGTGGTGCCAGCCATTGCGATCACGCTGGCCGCGCTGGCGGCAATGCCGTCAATCTTTACCGTGACCGCGCCCTTGTAGTCCATGAGCATACTGTAAATCTGCGAGGCGGCCACGCAGTCCCCGCCGGGGCTGTTGATCCATACGGTAATGTCGCCCTCGCCGGATAAAAGCTCCGCTTTGAAGGCCGCCGGTGTCACGTCGTCGTCAAACCAGCTTTCCTCGGCAATGGTGCCGTTGAGGTAAAGCGTGCGGTTATCCTCATTCCGCACCCAGTTCCAAAATCTGTTCACTTGTCTATCCCTCCGTTTCTTTCTGTTTTGCAAAGGCCCCCGCGTCGGCCAGCTTCGTCATGGAGCCGTTTACCAGATACAGGTCGCCGCCTTCCTCCGCCGGGATACGGTCGAGGTTTTCCAGCTCCCTTATATCGTTGGTACTCATCCAGCCGTTTTGCCGCGCCACCGCGTAACCGTTCATGCGGCTCTGGTAGTCCCCGCGCAGCAGGCCGTCCACGTTGAATTTGACAAAATACTCCTGCTTTTCCTCCTCCGTGAAAAGCCGCCTTTTCAGCGACTGCTCCCAGCGGCATATCCACGGGTCGAGGGTATATTTGACAAATTCGAGGCTCTGCTGTTCGATATTGCTGAAACTGGATTTTTCCAGATCGCCCACCATGTGGGGCGGCACCCGGTAAATGCGGGCGATCTCGTTGATCTGGAATTTCCGCGTTTCGAGGAATTGCGCCTGCTCCGGGGAAATGCCGATAGGCTGGTATTTCATCCCTTCTTCGAGAACGGCGATCCGGTGGGCGTTGCCGCTCCCCTGATAGGCCGCGTTCCAGCTATCCTTCACCCGCTGGGGGTCTTTGATGGTGCCGGGATGTTCCAGCACGCCGCCCGGCGCGGCCCCGTTGGCGAAAAACTTCGCCCCGTATTCCTCGGTGGCGATAGCCAGCCCCACCGCGTTCTTTGCCATAGCAAGGGGCGAATAGCCCACAATCCCGTCATAGCCGAGGCCGGGGATATGAAGCACCTGCTCCGGCGGCAGGTAGACCTGCCCGGTTTCCGTATCCACCGGGGAATCGTCGGAGCCGCGCGTATAAAGGTAATAGAGGCGGCCCGCGCTGTCCCTGTCAACGGTCATTTTGTTCGGCATCAGCGGATACAGCCCCACCACCTCGCCCCGCGCGTTTCGGATGATCTGCGCGTAAGCATTGCCGTATAAGAGCAGGTGCCCCATCAGGGTTTCCCGGAAATTGAACGAGGTCATTTCCGGGTTGGGCTCGTCATGGAGCAGGCGGTAAAGCGGATGGGTAAGGGCCTTTTCCTTGCCGCCGCCCTCGGTATAGCGGTACAGGTGGAGCGGAAGCCCGGCCACCGCCTCGGACAAGATACGGACGCAGGAATAGACCGCCGTCATCTGCATAGCCGTCCGCTCATTCACCGGCTTGCCGCTGGTGGTGCGCCCGAAGAAAAAGCTGTACTGGCTGCCGCCCAGCGAATCCTGCGGCTTATCCCGCGCCTTGAACATACGGGAGAAAATATTCATAGGATCAAAAGCCCCCTTCCGTCATAAATGGAAGCGCCGGTATCCCCGCCGCCCCGGATGGCCCGGTCAAGCGCCATAATGGCAGCCACCGCGCCGTCAATCTTTTCCGTGGATTTCTCCTTATCCGGCTTCACATTACCCGCCGGATCGGTGCGCACATGGATGTTGTCCATCATCCAGCGCAGTACCGGATGGCCGCCGTGGGCGATTTTTTCATCCAGCGTCAGGCGCATAAGCTCCTTTGTGGGCGGGGACATATCCTTAAAGCCCTGCCCGAAGGGAACCACCGTAAAGCCGAGGCCCTCCAAGTTCTGCACCATCTGCGTCGCGCCCCAGCGGTCAAAGGCAATCTCCCGGATGTTGTACTTCATGCTGAGTTCTTCAATGAACGCCTCGATAAAGCCATAATGGACGACATTTCCCTCGGTGGTTTTTAAGAAGCCCTGCTTTTCCCACACGTCATAGGGAACGTGATCCCGGCGCACCCGCAAATCCAGATTGTCCTCCGGTATCCAGAAGAAGGGCAGGAGGATATATCTGTCGCCCTCGTATTCCGGCGGGAATACCAGCACGAAGGCCGTTATATCCGTGGTAGAGGACAAATCCAGCCCGCCATAGCAGGCCCGGCCCCGCAGGGCCTCCGGGTTCACCGCATAGGCGCATTTATCCCACGCCTCCATCGGCATCCACCGGACGGCCTGCTTCACCCACTGGCAAAGCCGGAGTTGCCGGAACAGGTTTTCTTCGGCGGGGTTCTGCCTTGCGCTCTCGCAGGCCGCTTCCAGCTTTTCTATATCCACCGTAATGCCGAGGGAGGGGTTGGCCTTTTTCCACACCTTCGGGGAAGTCCAGTCGTCGCCCTCGTCCGCCCCATAGATTACCGGATAAAAGGTGGCATCCACCTTGCGCCCGTCCAGAATGTCCTGCGCCTTCTGGTGTACCTCATAGCAGATCGAGTTGGTATCATTGCCCGCCGTGGTAATGAGGAAATAAAGGGGCTGCTTTCTGGCGTCGCCGGAGCCGTGGGTCATCACGTCGTAGAGCTGGCGGTTCGGCTGGGCGTGCAGCTCGTCGAATACCACCGCATGGACATTGAGGCCGTGCTTGGTGTAGGCTTCCGCCGACAATACCTGATAAAAGCTGCCCAGCGGTTTATAGATCAGGCGCTTTTGGGACAGCACCGGTTTAATACGGGATTTGAGCGCCGGGCATTGTTCCACCATGCCGCAGGCCACGTCAAATACAATGGAAGCCTGCTGTCTATCAGAGGCACAGCCATACACCTCGCCGCCGTATTCCCCGTCGCCGCAGGTAAGCAGGAGGGCCACCGCAGCGGCCAGCTCCGATTTCCCCTGTTTCTTGGCAATCTCCACATAGGCCGTATTAAACTGGCGGTATCCGTTAGGCTTCACAATCCCGAACAGGTCGCGGACGATCTGTTCCTGCCAGTCAATGAGGTCAAAGTTCTGCCCGTACCATTCGCCCTTCGTATGTTTCAGGCAGCCGATAAAATTCACCGCCAGATCGGCCAGCTCCCGGTTATAGGAGGAGCCGTCCGCCATGAAGCGGGTCGGCTTGTAGGTCTTTAACTTTCGCAACGGCAAACGCCTCCTTTCTGCGAAAATGGGAACAAAAAAGGAACCTCCCCGGAAGGAAGCCCCTTAAAGATAATTTTTAAGTTTTACTGGCCGGGCCTATTTCCCGGCTTCATACAATACGTTTCTGGCGTAGGTGATGCGGAGGATTTCCTCCGGCGTATAGTCCGCGCTCCGGCCAAAAAGCTCCTCAAACTTCCGGCGGTCTGCCGCCACAATGCTCCATGAATTATAGTGGCTCCCGCAGTCCCCGCGCAGGGAGAACGCTTCCGTCTTGAAGGTAAATTCCGTGCCGTTTTTGGAAATGGTGACATTGACCGTCTTTGCCGAGGTCGCCGCCATTGCCGCCGAGATTTTCTTAATGAGGTGTACCGGGTTTTCGGTATCCGCCAGAATGGCCCGGTATTCCTTCAAAAGCGCGTCATTATACAGGAAATCGAACAGCATACTTTCCTGATTTTCCGCGATAAAATCCTCCGCCTGCTTCTGTGCATAGCCCTCCGGGTCGGCGATATAGGAGAGAAGCAAATCCTCCTTCCAGTGATCCGGGTCGTAGTGGCAGGAAAATGCCTGCGGCTCAAAATCCACCGTATCCAGATAGCGCCTGCGGGCAGTTTCCTTTGCATCGTAATTGAGGGTATATTCCAGACGGCTCAAAAGCCCGCTGTCCGTAAGCTCCGCAACCTGCAGATTGCTCCGGTCATTGCCGATAGCGGCCTCCACCTTTTCCCGGACAGCCGCCTTTAGCTTCTCCCGGAGCGTTTCCGAAGACCGCTCCTTAATGGCCTCCGGGCCTTCCGCAATATCGGAAAAGCTATACTGTATGTCATACAGAAGGCCGTCCTTCCTGCAGTAAATTCCGGCATATTTGAAAGTGCCGCTCCTTGTCAGGTTTTCCTTATGGGAGAGCTGCTGGTAGAACAGATATTCAAAGTCCGCGTTTTTCTCTATCCGCACCACGATATAGGCGTGGCCGCCTTCCTGAAAGCAGCAGGGGCCAGCGTCGCCGGAGGCCAGCCAGCTTGAAAATAAATCATTCATGCTCTTTACTCCTTCCCCCATATTCCAGATGTTTACATTGCTCCACCGTGGCCGCCAGCATATCCGCCAGCAGGGTTTCAAATTCCCCCTTTGCGATCACCGCTTTCATGGTTACGCTCTCAAAGGGGAAGTAGGCCCCGGCCTCATGGTCGTATCGGCACGTCCACCATTCGTCGCCGCCGTTGACCTGATTGCAGAAGAACAAGTCCTTGTATACCACGCCCTGCCGGATGCTCCAATTCCCATGTTCAAAGAATAACTTCAACATGGCAATGTCCTCATACTCGCAGAAGGTATAGGGGCTGTCTGCTTCCAAGCAGGGGTCGTCATGGAAGGGGATGCCGTGGCGCTTTACCCAGCAGTTGCGCTGGCATAGGGCCACCAGCGTTTCGTGCAGTTCCGGGGATATGTCCTTTCTCGCCGCCCGCATGGGGCTGTATTTTTTCTCGTATTCTTCTCTAAAATCGCTCATAGCCGCCCCTCCTTACATGGCATACCCGGCGCACCGGATGATTTCTTTAATTGCGTTCATGGCCCGCTTGGGGCTGGAATAGTCGCGGGTTCCGGTATGCCGCCCGTCCTCGAAAAGCTGGACGATTGGTACACCGAAGCTGATATACGCCGCGATCCGGTAGGTGCGCTTCTGCTCGCCATAGAAGGCCACCGGTACGGTATGCCGCCATGTGCGCTCATAGATAAATTGTCCGTCGCGGGCAGTCGCTCCGAGATACTGAAAGCCGTTGTCGTGCATGAGTTCCACGAAGGCCGCCTGCTTCATTTCTGCTGTCTGTTTCATTGAAAAACCTCCTTTTTTGATGTGGACAGAGATTACTCTGGAACACCCGAAAAGACAAGGCTTCACAACAAAAAAAGCCCGGAAATTCAGGCTTTTTGCGTATTCTTAATAGCAGTTGTGGGCGGTGTAGGCGATCTCCCAAACCGCGTCCTGCAGGCCGCTTTTGATTGTCTGCTCTGCGCCGATCTGCGGGTTCGGCCTGCCTTCTACTACCAGATAACATTCGATCAGCTCGCCGTCCGGCCTCTTGGCCCAAAGCCAGTCGCCTGCGGCTTCGTCCATAGAAAGCAGGAAGCAGTTCTCCTTTTCCTCCAAGTAGTCCAGATAGCCCCAGCGGATACGGACGAGGCTCTTTCCGATACTTTTCACCGACCAATGCCAGTTCGTATCCTTCTTATCCTGCTCCGCCACCAGTTCCCGGATATAGTCCTTATAATTTCTCAAATCTATCATGGTTCGCTCCTCCTTTTTTTGGTGTGACACAGATTACTCTGGAACGCTCCATAAGACAAGGCTCACCGACGAAAAAAGCCCGGTTTCGAGCTTTTTTCTTTTTAAGTATTATCCCAGCTTTGCACCGGGGAAGCGGGCAAGAAGCCGCTCCCAAATATCGCCGGTTCCGGTGGCCGCTTCCTCCATGACCGCAGTAAATGGGAATAGATAAAGCGCCAACCCCGCGCCTGTATCCTCGTTTACCCACATCTGGTTTTCGCGTATATCCAATATAAAGTAGCAGGCGCAGGCCGCCGCTTTGTGATCCGCTATTTTCTGCCATGCTGTCTCGGAAATCTCCTCTGCCTGCGGTATCCGCTCTCCAAGCGGCAGGGGAGTACCGGCTGCACCGGCGCGGTTCTCATATAGGAAACGTGCAAAATCCGCCAGCCCCGAAACCTCCGGGGAGGAATAATACCGGGATTTCCCGTCGCCTTTCAGTTCAAAAGCACACCCTTTATTCTTCATCCTCCGTCACCTCCACAAAATAAAAATGCTCCAAAGCCTCCGCGTCCATGCCCTGTGCCAGCAGAAAGCACTCCGCTTCCGGCTGGTTCGCAAATATGCGGGGCTTTTCGTTTTCATCCAGCAGGTATTCCAACGCCTCATTCACGGTAATGCCGTCCACCGGGCGGGCCACCATGACCGGCGGCAGATATAGACCGTCCTGCTCCCTTACCTCAAAGCTATACAGATCCTCGTCGCAGTAAAAGCACTGATAGCGGTACTCCGGGTTATCGGATTCATACACCGGATGGCCGCAGCGGTGGCAGACCATATCCGTGTTCTCGTAGAAGCGTCCCTCATGGAAAATCCCGCTCATTCAAAATCACCGCCCTCCAAGATACGGATTTCGTCCTCGCCGTAAACCACACCGAGGCCGGAGCCGCAGTCCCAGCTTACATGAACCGTCCCCGTATCATCCACGGATTTTACGGTTCCCCGGTCGCCGGGCTTTAACCTGCTGTAAGGGTCATCCATAGAAACCAGCTCCACCCGCGTCCCTTTCGGATACCGGGCGCGTACCGCCTCCACAATCTCTTTTCTTGGGAATCCCATCAAATTTACCTCCTTTGCTCTGCGGCCACGCTTTCCAGCATGGATACCGCGCTGTCTACTCCTTCCCATGCGTTCTGCGTGAGAAGCCCCCGGCCAATCCTGCCGGTAAAAAGCCCGAAGCGGATGCGCCCCGCCTGTTTTTCTGCCTTTTTCATGCAGTACCGGTACAGCTCCTGCGGGCCGGGATTTTCGGGAAGCGCGGGCATTTTGACCGCCTCCTGCCTGCAAATCCGGCAGAGGATAATGTCAAGCCATTCGTTGATATAGTCCACGTCCAGCGCAGTATCCATATCCACCGAAAGCCTCCCCTCCGGTATCCGGGCAAGGCGGCGGGCGATCCGGTGTATCCTTCGGATACCGGCCACCACATCCCGGTACTGTTCCTTACTCAGCATAGGCGCACCTCCTTCGTCTGTTCTTTGTGCCATGCCAAACCTCCTTCCTTTTTGGTGTGACACAGATTACCCTTAGACCGCCTGAAAGACAAGGCTCACGACGGAAAAAAGCCCGTTTCCGGGCCTTTTCTTTTTATGCCTTTTTCATGCGCAGCCCCTGCCGTTTCGTGTAAGGGCTGGTGGAAAATTCACAGGTTCCGGTTATCTGCCAGCCATGCCCCATGAGATAGTGCAGGGTTTCCATAAGGGCCGTGGAGGTATCGCAGAGAAGAAATTCCGTAATGCCCGCCGCCTCAATGGTTCCCATGAAGTCGTCCATATCCTGCATAAAAGGCATATCGCTTACCATAAGCTCGGAAAGGTTCTCGTCGTTGCTTTCCAGATAGGCGCGGATGGCGCGGTTCATGCCGTGGCTTTCCGGGGCCTGCTTTCTGTCGGTGTATTTCTCAATTAAGGCGTTGAAATATTCGTTCTTGAAGCTGCTTACTCTTTCTATCATTGTCATGTGGATGACCTCCTTCGTTTGATGTGAGCAGAGATTACTCTGGAACACCTCAAAAGACAAGCTCAAAAACAAAAATTCTTAAATTTATTTTTTAACCGCCTTTTCCCCGGTAAACTGCTCCCAGCGCATGACGATAAGCTCGCAGGAGGCCGGGTCGCTCTCCATGCAGAAACACCGCCGCCCGCTCTGTTCAGCGGCGATCAGCGTGGAGCCGCCCCCGGCGAAGGGGTCGAGGATCAGGCCGCCCGGATCGGAGTGCATCTTCATACACCGCCACGGCAGCTCCACGGGAACCGGGAGCGTCCCGTCCGTATCAGGCGCAGGTGCGGAAATCTCCCATACTCCGGCATAGCCCCACTTGCGGCGCTCCTCTTTGGTAAGGCGCTTCACAAAATGGTAATTGTGGGCCGCGAAGGCGGACACCCACGCATATTCCGGCAGGTTGTATTCCTCCGCCTGCTCCCCGGCAAAGGCGGCCAGATATTCAAACTGGCGCTGGGGCTTTGCGCTGTTTAGGTGCGTGGAACCGGCGCGGGCCTGCTGCCCCTGCTTTTTCCACACCCGTATCCAGAGCGGGCGGAAATTGCAGTCGGAAAAGAGCTTCATGCTGTAAAAGCCGGTGGGTTCCACATACTGCGTCCCGGTGGCGAACAGGTCGCCCATGTTCCAGCAGATAATCTCCGCATGGCGGCAGAGGTTTTTTGCGGCCTCGCCCATGCGGGAAAGCCACGGGGCCAGCCCTTCCTTAACGTATTCCTTCCGGGAGCCGAGGGGCGGCGCGGTAATGGCGCAGGCGGCCAGTTCGTTACCCATGAACCGCTCCATATCCTCCGCACAGGCCCCGTCGGCGCACAGCAGGCGGTGATCCCCCAGCTCCCAAAGGTCGCCGGGCCGGGCAGACGTGCCGCCAGCGGCTTCCATTTCCGCCGCCGCTTTTTCCCGGTCAAAATTATCCTCCTGCGCTTCGGCGGAGTAAAATTTGTTCATCAGTGCGTCGATCTCCTCCGCGTCAAATCCGGTAAAGGATACGTCGAAGGCGGAAGCGTCCAGATCGGCCAGCACCTCCGCCAGCTTCCCCTCGTCCCAATCGCCCTGAATCCGGTTGAGGGCAAGGTTCAGCGCTTTTTCCTTTTCCGGCTCCAAGTCCACCACAACGCAGTCGATCTCGGTTTCGCCCATATCCAGCAAGACCTTCAACCGCTGGTGGCCGCCCACTACAAAACCGGTGGCCTTGTTCCAGACCACCGGCTCCACAAATCCAAACTCCTCAATGGAGCGTTTCAGTTTTTCATAGTCCTTGTCGCCGGGCTTCAAATCCCGGCGCGGATTATAGGCCGCCGGGTTCAGACGGTCGGCGCTCACTTTCTGTATCTGCATGTTCTACCTCCTCCGGGTTTCTCCCGCATATCGGGCAGGCGCATGGTTCGCCAGCCATATCATAAATCTTGTCGCAATGCGGGCAATACTGCCACTCATTATGGCGGTACTGCTCGTCAATCCATGTTTCCGGGCTTTGCCAGTCTACCGCATAGAAACACTCGCGGGCAAATTCCTCCTGCCCGTTACACATATCCAGAAAACTCTGCCGGGTATAGCCTTCGTCGGAAAGCTCCGGCACATAGCAGACCTTATCCGGGCAATGCAGGAAGGCTTCTTCATCCTTGAATACAAAGCCCTGCCGGTAATATTCCCGTCTGGTAACTGCCTCTACCTCGTCCGTTTCCGGCGTATAGCTGCCGATTTTCAAATACTGCTCGCTCATAGTAAATCCCTCGCTTTCAAAATGTGACGACAGATTACCCTGAAAGCCCGTGGAAAGCAAGGGCGGAAATGTTAGAGCGCGGAGTGCGGAATCGAACCGCCATTTCCCGCCGGTTGGCGGGCGGTCTACCCTTAACCTATCCGCGCATGATGGCCGGAGCGTTACTCCGGCGTAATTCTGCTGTGCCGCTCGGCCTGCGATACCTTCTCGCCCTTATACATCCCGGCCCCCAGCTCGTCGATCATGGAGAACGGCACCTCCGGCACCGTCAAATCCTGCCGCTTTGATTTATCTATGAAATAGATATAGCGGAGCTGGTAGCCGGGGATCGGCGTGGCCCCCACATAGTCCAGATACTTCTTGAAATTATAGGTGCCGCCCGTCACATCAAAAAAGGTCAGGCCGCCCAGCTCCTTCCGGGGAGAAGTGGGGTTGCTCGCCAGCGTCATCTTATGGACGCGGGTGCCGTCGGGCAGCTCCGCAAGGTTCAGATTTTCCTTAATACCGGTCAGGACAAAGTTGCTGGCCCGGTAAATGGTGCCGTCCCCGCAGGAGCAAGCGTCGGCGAAGCTGATGATCCACTTGATCTGCGGCGCATATTTCTTTATGAGCTTAATGCTCATGGAGATCGCCCGGCTTTCGGAATTGCGGGGAAGGTAGCTGTCAAAGGCCATCCGGTTCAGTTCCAGAAATTCATTCCAGCCGGTATCCTTCACCAGCCCGATTATCTTTGACTTATCGAGGCTCGGCCCGTAGCTCATAACGCCGTGGAGCTGGCCGTCCAAGAACACGCCAAAATGGAGTGTGCTGTTATTCACCACCTTGCCGCTGTAATGGTGGGCCTTCATAAACGGGGTCGCCACCTTTGCGGGGATCACTTTCATCACAATCTCTTTTGCCCGGCCCATCTTCACGCCTCCTTTCCCACATGGCGCTCGGCCAGTGTCATTTTTTCGCCCTTATACATCCCGGCCCCCAGCTCGTCAATGCGGGAATAGGGGATTTCCGGGACGGTCAAATCTTTCCGTTTCGCCTTGTCTATGAAATAGATATAACGGAGCTGGTAGCCGGAGAGCAATGTGCCGCCTGCCGCTTCCATGTACCGGCCCCAGCTAAAGTTGCCGTCGGTCACGTCAAAGAAGGAGCGCCCGCCCAGCTCCCTGCGCGGGGCCAGCGGGTTTGCTTCCAGTGTCAGCTTGTGTATCTTCGTGCCGTCCGGCAAAAGACAGAGCGCCTCATTTTCCTTAATGCCGGTCAGGATAAAATTGCTGGCCCGGTAGATCGCCCCGTCGCCGCAGGAACAAGCGTCGGCAAAGCTGATGATCCACTTGACATGGGGCGCATACTTTTTGAGCAGCTTAATGCTCAGGGAAATTGCCCGGCTTTCGGAATTGCGCGGGAGGACGCTGTCAAAGGCCATCCGGTTCAGTTCCAGATACTCGTTCCAGCCAGTCCCGGCCACCAGCGGCAGGATTTTGGATTTGTTCAGGCTCGGCCCATAGCTCATAACGCCATGAAGCCGCCCGTCTAAAAATACGCCAAAATGCAGGCAGCTATTGTTTACCACCGTACCGCTGTAATGGTGCCGCCGCATGAATGGGTTTGCCACCTTCCCCGGTATCACTTTCAGACTAATTTCTTTTGCTCGGCCCATTGCCTCACCACCTCATACACGCCGTTGCCCTTCCGGTTCTCATTGCCGAAGGTTTCCCCCACCTCCCCGTGGTCGTGGACGTAATCAATGCAGGCCATGATAAGCTCCGCCTGCTTGTCGTGCAGGGTAAGGCTGATCTGCTGGTAGGGCTTTTTCTCGCCGGAATCCAGCGTAAATTCCTCGCCAAACTCCTCCTCGGAAATGCTCTCAAAACCGAATACCGTCATATCCTGCGCAATGTCCGCCAGCTCCAACGGGAGCAGGTCAACGTCCCACTGTGCCAGCTCGCCCACCTTATTGTCCGCCAGCCGGAAGGCTTTAATCTGATCCTCGGTCAGCTCGTCGGCAATGACGCAGGGAACCGTGGAAAGGCCAAGCCTGCCCGCCGCCTTGTACCGGGTATGTCCGGCAATGATCTCATGCCCGGCGGAGATCACCAGAGGGACGAGAAAGCCATACTGCTTAATGCTGGCCGCCACCGCGTCCACGGCGTTATCATTCTTTCTTGGATTGTTCTTGTAAGGGTGTACCTCCTCCAAAGGGAGCTGTAAAATATTCATGCTAAACCTCCGTTAAAATTATCTTTTAACCGCCGCGCCGGGCGGAAAGGAGCTTCTCCATCATATCGTCGTGCGGGGTTGCCCCTTTGTACTCGGCGGAGCAGTTCTCCCGGACGACTTGGTAAATCTGGAACCACAGGTTGTTGGCCTGCTTGGAAAAGCTCTGGCTCATGGAAACATAGGGCGACGGGATCGCGTTCCCCGTGGTCGGGTGCTTGGCAAGGAAACCAAACTCCGAGATTGCCTCCTCGCACTGAATCCAGCGGGAGATCGCCATAGCGTACTGCTCTATAATCTGCGCCGGTATCAGGTGGTCGCAGGCCCGCTCATGGAGCCACGTCCAAGTGCGCTCGTAAACCTCCACAGCCAGAAGCTCCCTGCCGCTCTTTTGGTGCGCCGCCAGAAAATCACGGGGCGGCGGCATCTGCTCCCCTTGAAGGTCGGCGGTATCCGAAAACTCCATGACTGTCAGCTTGCGCTTGCCGGGGTTGCCTTCCACGATTTTGTCCGACAACGCTTTTTTCTTCTGGCCCGCGCCGATCCGCGCACCTCCGTGGCCGTTTGCCATAGGGCCGCCACCTCCTTCCTTGAAACTGCGGGCATATACCCAACTTGAAAGCGCGATTTTTCACGCGATACCCCACGCCCGCTGCCCGCCCGGCCCGGCGTAGAGATTTTCTTCCCCCCCTGCTTACCGTCGGCGTTCCCAGCGTCCGCCTTCCCGCGCAGTAATTTCAGAGTGGCATTTCTTACATAAGGCCATGAGGTTGCTCCGGTCATGGGTTCCGCCGCGCGACAATGGCGTTACATGGTGAACCTCCTCGGCAGGGGTCAGCTTCCCGGCCTCCTTGCATTTCTCACAGAGCGGGTGTTCGCTGATATAGCGGTCACGAATCCGCTTCCATGCGCGGCCATAACGCCGCTTGCTGGCCGGGTCGCGCCCGTACCTGTTATAATGCGCCGTGACAATTTTCTGGTGTTCCTCACAATAGCGCCCGTCCGTAAGGCGCGGGCATCCGGGATAGGAACAGGGGCGCTTGGGTTTGTATGGCATAAGCTGCCGCCTCCTTTCGGGCATAAGAAAAGCCCCCGCAGATTGCTCCTGCGAAGGCCGTCCTGTATTCCTGCTTTTGTTGCTATTGTAATACTACCAGATTTTCAGGGTGTCTTTCTATGTCTTTTAGTGTCCTCTTTC